>NZ_JAMBLS010000189.1 GCF_023336905.1 Bacteroides sp. ET71 | reverse complement strand
CCACCGGTGGGGAAAACGTATGTTCGCCAGAACATAGCAAGCTGTGTTTTTTGCAGCACGCATCCGCTTCTGCCGCAAAAAACGCTTGCCCTTGCAGGGGGCGCAATTTGGCTCCGAAGTCGCAAATTGTAAGGATGGGGCATAACGGCGGCACGGCCACGGACGGGCAGGTTTCACCTTTTAATGACAGCAAGCATGAATGAACA
>NZ_JAMBLS010000188.1 GCF_023336905.1 Bacteroides sp. ET71 | reverse complement strand
TGTATGCCGCCCGTGAAAAGATTCTCAAATAGTGCCTGACCGATGTACCCTTTGTCCGCACAGAGCTTGCCCTTTATATTTTTCAAGAACCTGGTTTGTTTCAACGGCTCACGGTCATCCACATTTCCGGGTGTAAACATAAAGTTAAGGATTTCCCCTTTGTCATTGATAATCAAATGCAGTTTGAAGCCGAAGAACCATCCCATGG
>NZ_JAMBLS010000187.1 GCF_023336905.1 Bacteroides sp. ET71 | reverse complement strand
ACGTGAGTTCGATATAATTCAAAACATAGTAAGTTGCCCGTCTTTGACAAAACACAGGTCAATGGCGGGCTTCTTTTCAAAGAAACAGTATGCTGCTATGGCAGATAGAGAATTGGCAATGAAGTTATTGAAGGAACGGTGTCTGGAGTGTTCAATCTGTGCGATATTCTTCAACTCATCATTGACCGTTTCTATCAAAGCGCGTTTTCTC
>NZ_JAMBLS010000186.1 GCF_023336905.1 Bacteroides sp. ET71 | reverse complement strand
ACCTTATATGCCAATGCCCCGAAACTGCTCGGAGCACTGAAAGTCGCCAAAGTCAAAGGCACACTTGAGACGGAACTCAAGAAGATTGAGCGATGCCAGTTACTCATCCTTGACGACCTGTTCATCGTGCCTCTTGACGCAAAGGAGCGTCCCATACTACTTGAAATCATCGAGGACAGGCATGAACGAAAATCCATCATCATCACATCGCAGTACCC
>NZ_JAMBLS010000185.1 GCF_023336905.1 Bacteroides sp. ET71 | reverse complement strand
GCCGCCATCGGCAGGGAGTACATGGAGAAGTTGGGCTACGGCAACCAGCCTTTCCTGATTTTTAAGCATACAGACATCGACCGCCACCACATCCACATCGTGTCCCTGCGCGTGGACAGCGGGGGCAGGAAGATTTCCGACCGCTTCGAGCACCGCCGGAGCAAGGAAATAACCGAGCAGTTGGAACAGAAGTACAGGCTGCATCCGGCAGAGGGACAGAAGAAGGCGGA
>NZ_JAMBLS010000184.1 GCF_023336905.1 Bacteroides sp. ET71 | reverse complement strand
AACATTAGTGAGATGTTTCGACTTCGCTTCGCTTTGCTCAACATGACAGGAATGTTTTCTTCTTCTTTTCCCCTGTCATCCCGAGCATCGCCGAGGGATCTCACTATTCACCTGAGAAATATTAGTGAGATGTTTCGACTTCGCTTCGCTCGCTCAACATGACAGAAATGTTTTTCTTCTTTTCCCCTGTCATCCCGAGCACCGTCGAGGGATCTCACTATATGTCTGCAAGGCC
>NZ_JAMBLS010000183.1 GCF_023336905.1 Bacteroides sp. ET71 | reverse complement strand
CAAAAGCGGCAGAACCGATTGGAATAACACCGCCAGAAAGCAAACCTCAAAAAAAGAGGAAAACACCAAGGCTACAGCCCTACATCCACTCAAATATCGCCGCTCCCTTGCCGAAAGCGGGTGCAAAAGTAGAACCTTTTAAACATACTACCAAATATTAAAGGAACTTTTTTTCATAAAACAGAAACATTATGGACAATCTGCATGAAAAACAAACAGTTACGGGGAAAACAAAAAAAA
>NZ_JAMBLS010000182.1 GCF_023336905.1 Bacteroides sp. ET71 | reverse complement strand
GTCCTTTCTGTAATATTCACGTCCACGTATGTTTTTGTAGGTCAATGGAGCCGGGGAAGTCATGTCGGGCTGTACTTTCCCGTCCTCATCGGGAAGGAAATCCGCGTCTTCTCCCAGTTCAAGCACCTCGCGCAAGGCCTGATACCCGTATTGCAACTTCTGGTCCGCACATGCGCAAGCCGCAACCAGACGGTCGCGGCCGTATTTTTTCTCCAACGTCAAGATACCCCGACAGGACCTGAACGCTTTGGGT
>NZ_JAMBLS010000181.1 GCF_023336905.1 Bacteroides sp. ET71 | reverse complement strand
AGCTGCCGACCAGCTCATGGGGCAGATTGCTTCGGCCAAGATACCGCTCTCGCGCATGATTTCCCCGGCACTCTATTGGGTGATGTCCGCCGACGAGTTCTCCCTCGACATCAACAACCCCGACGAGCCGAAGGTGCTCTGCATCGGCAACAACCCCGACCGGCAGGCCATCTACGGGGCTGCACTCGGACTGTACAACTCGCGCATCGTCAAGCTGGTGAACAAGAAGGGCAGGCTGAAAAGCTCCATCATCATCGACGAGCTGCCC
>NZ_JAMBLS010000180.1 GCF_023336905.1 Bacteroides sp. ET71 | reverse complement strand
GGCTGCCGACCAGCTCATGGGGCAGATTGCTTCGGCCAAGATACCGCTCTCGCGCATGATTTCCCCGGCACTCTATTGGGTGATGTCCGCCGACGAGTTCTCCCTCGACATCAACAATCCCGACGAGCCGAAGGTGCTCTGCATCGGCAACAACCCCGACCGGCAGGCCATCTACGGGGCTGCACTCGGACTGTATAACTCGCGCATCGTCAAACTGGTGAACAAGAAGGGCAGGCTGAAAAGCTCCATCATCATCGACGAGCTGCCT
>NZ_JAMBLS010000179.1 GCF_023336905.1 Bacteroides sp. ET71 | reverse complement strand
GCCAAAAGCGTTCAGGTCATGCCGGGGTATCTTGACGTTGGAGAAAAAATACGGTCGCGACCGTCTGGTTGCGGCTTGCGCATGTGCGGACCAGAAGTTGCAATACGGGTATCAGGCCTTGCGCGAGGTGCTTGAACTGGGAGAAGACGCGGATTTACTTCCCGATGAGGACGGGAAAGTACAGCCCGACATGACTTCCCCGGCTCCATTGACCCACAAAAACATACGTGGACGTGAATATTACAGAAAGGACAAGCAATAAAACTCATATGTATGGAAGT
>NZ_JAMBLS010000178.1 GCF_023336905.1 Bacteroides sp. ET71 | reverse complement strand
TTCCTTAGCCAGTTCAAGACCGAAGCCGATGTTAGCAAGTTTCTGAAGCAGTTGCATGCCCAAGTATTAGAGAAGATGCTTGAAGGCGAAATGGATGCCCATCTGGGCTATGAAAAGAATTCCGTGGCCGGTAATAACAGTGGTAACTCACGTAATGGCAGTTATCCGAAGAAAATCCAGACCGAACACGGAGAGACTGTCATTACCATTCCACGTGACCGTAACGGACAATTCGAGCCGATAGCAGTCCCGAAGCATGAAAGCCGTGGACTCTCTATAGAAAAG
>NZ_JAMBLS010000177.1 GCF_023336905.1 Bacteroides sp. ET71 | reverse complement strand
TCCTTATATGCCAATGCCCCGAAACTGCTCGGAGCGCTGAAAGTCGCCAAAGTCAAAGGTACACTTGAAACGGAACTCAAGAAGATTGAGCGATGCCAGTTACTCATCCTTGACGACCTGTTCATCGTGCCTCTCGACGCCAAGGAGCGTCCCATACTGCTTGACATCATCGAGGACAGGCATGAACGGAAATCCATCATCATCACATCGCAGTACCCCTCCTCCAACTGGTACGACATGGTAGGTGACCCGACAATAGCCGATGCAATCCTTGACCGAATCATACATAC
>NZ_JAMBLS010000176.1 GCF_023336905.1 Bacteroides sp. ET71 | reverse complement strand
TCGCCATTGAAGTGAACTTTAATCAATGACGGGCAACTTACTATCTTTTGATCTTATGTCGAACTCACGTTATATAGATTTTATTATCGCCCCCGTTACACCAGGACTCGGGTACTCAAATCTACACAAAAAAATCTATAACAATAGGTGAGCTAAGTGGTCAATACTATTTGGGCCAAAAGGGTCAGTCGTATTGTAGCCAAAGGGGGCAATCTTGATTGGCCAAAAGAGTCAAAGTCGCGTGGCTTTTCCATAAGTTGCCCGTCTCTGACAAAACACAGGTCAATGGCGG
>NZ_JAMBLS010000175.1 GCF_023336905.1 Bacteroides sp. ET71 | reverse complement strand
TGTTTCACGGGAAGCGGCCGAAGATAATCCTTCTCTCCCTGAAGGAACATTTCCTTGCGTGACACCTCCCGTCCGGCCATCACCTTTTCATTGAAATCAAGCAGGGAGACACGGATGGCGGTATTGAGTTCCTCCAGGCCGGAGAATGTCATTCCCTCTATGTCAAGGTAAATGGAACGGTAGAGGAGCTTTACGGCATTCTCTACCAAAGCCTTGTCTTTGGGATGACGCACACGGGCGGGATAGACCGCACAGCCGTAATATTCGGCAAAAGCGGCGAAATCATCATTGATGACAGGCTCGTTG
>NZ_JAMBLS010000174.1 GCF_023336905.1 Bacteroides sp. ET71 | reverse complement strand
TAACGAGCCTGTCATCAATGATGATTTCGCCGCTTTTACCGAATATTACGGCTGTGCGGTCTATCCCGCCCGTGTGCGTCATCCCAAAGACAAGGCTTTGGTAGAGAATGCCGTAAAGCTCCTCTACCGTTCCATTTACCTTGACATAGAGGGAATGACATTTTCCGGCCTGGAGGAACTCAATACCGCCATCCATGTCTCCCTGCTTGATTTCAATGAAAAGGTGATGGCCGGACGGGAGGTGTCACGCAAGGAAATGTTCCTTCAGGGAGAGAAGGATTATCTTCGACCGCTTCCCGTGAAACG
>NZ_JAMBLS010000173.1 GCF_023336905.1 Bacteroides sp. ET71 | reverse complement strand
TAATTATTAAGCAACAAATCAAAATTCCCTAACGATGACCATTTGCGGTAATAATAGTAGACAAGTTTCCAAGGAACAAAATCCGAAAGGAGCACACGCCATTGGCATCCTGTTTTGACAAGGTAAAATATGGCATTCCATATTTCACGTAAATCATATTTTCGTTTTCTCTCTTGCGCGTTCAAGATTTTCTTGATACTTGCCACTGTGTTTCTTCTATATCTGTTGAATACATAATTATTTCAAGTGTGATAACTTAAAATAATCATTTTCGCAGAAAGAAGAAACACTCTCTTGTTTTAAACTTTA
>NZ_JAMBLS010000172.1 GCF_023336905.1 Bacteroides sp. ET71 | reverse complement strand
TTGGCGGTGGCGGAGGATGATACGGACAGGGAGGCCGTGGAAGATGTGTTCCAGACCGAAGAAACTGCATCATCGGGCAGGTCGTCCATCCGCACCTCGGCAGATGCCTACCGGGACATCAACCGGCAGATTGGCAGCTTCTACGAGCAGCCGGAGCCGGAGGACGACCAGAAAACGCTGGAACTGGAGTGGCGCATACAGGAACTGGAACGCCGGGCGGAAGAGGAACGCAAGGCAAAGGAAACCGCCGACGAGCAGCTCCGCCTGATGGAGAAATCCTACGAGATGGCCTCGCGCTACCTGCCGCAAGA
>NZ_JAMBLS010000171.1 GCF_023336905.1 Bacteroides sp. ET71 | reverse complement strand
GCCGTCCGCCCTGATTCGGGAAGCCGACCACTCCATGCGCCGTTGCAGCCCCTCCGCACCCGCCATCCTGCCCAGCCGTGCCGACTTGATGGGGGTCGCCACCTTGTTCCCGTCCGCATCCAATGCCGTATAGACAATGCCGTGATAGGCGCGTCCGCCCGCTTCGCCCCTGACTTCCTCCATGCCTATGTTGTATAAGGAGAGCAACGCCCGGAACTCGCCCATCGACTGGAAGCGGTAGAGCTTGAGCAACGGCTTGACGGTATCAGCTATCTGCCGGCGTATGTCGCCCTTCGCCGCATCCACCGGGCGGAGCTTCCATTCT
>NZ_JAMBLS010000170.1 GCF_023336905.1 Bacteroides sp. ET71 | reverse complement strand
ACCGTCCGCCCTGATGCGCGAGGCTGACCACTCCATGCGCCGTTGCAAGCCCTCCGCACCCGCCATCCTGCCCAGCCTTGCCGACTTGATGGGGGTCGCCACCTTGTTCCCGTCTGCATCCAATGCCGTATAGACAATGCCGTGATAGGCGCGTCCGCCCGCTTCGCCCCTGACTTCCTCCATGCCTATGTTATATAAGGAGAGCAATGCCCGGAACTCGCCCATCGACTGGAAGCGGTAGAGCTTGAGCAACGGCTTGACGGTATCAGCTATCTGCCGGCGTATGTCGCCCTTCGCCGCATCCACCGGGCGGAGCTTCCATTCC
>NZ_JAMBLS010000169.1 GCF_023336905.1 Bacteroides sp. ET71 | reverse complement strand
GACCCTTACGGCAAACCGGCACGCGTCTTCCTGCATGACGGGGGCATGGATGCCATCGCCGCAGACCTGAAATGGATGCTGGACAAGAACCTGTCGGAAAACCTCGACCTTGACCTTTATCTCCGCTTCTCGCCGGTGCGCGAGTTGCGCGAACTGGCGGAAGTACGGGCGGAAAGTCTTCAGGAACGCATTGCACAGGTGCGGGCGTTATCCAAGCCGGAACAGCAGCGTGTCACGACGGAAACGCCGGAGGCGGTTGTGGAAGAACCGCCCATTGTCCGCTCTGAACCGGAGAAACCCGTCACGCAGGAGCCACTGATGTCCCTGTA
>NZ_JAMBLS010000168.1 GCF_023336905.1 Bacteroides sp. ET71 | reverse complement strand
GAAGCTTATCAAGCGCATGGACCAGGTGTTCGCATTCCTGAAGAAACAGGAAACGGATCTTGTGCGTCCGGCTTGTGAAGCTCTGGCCGGAGCCAGCACACAGATAACCATAAACCTTTCATCCTTACTTTCGGAAGAAAAGTTCAGGCGGTTCCTGAAGGACAACAAGGATCTGCTTGCCGGGATAATCAACAGTTCCGACAACAACGGCAAGGCCATAGGCAGGACAGAAAAAGCGGTGCGGGATGCAGATTCAACTATCAGGAAGAACCAGGATATTATCTTCAAGCGGATAGAAGCCAGCGAAACGGCACAGATTAAAGCCTATAAG
>NZ_JAMBLS010000167.1 GCF_023336905.1 Bacteroides sp. ET71 | reverse complement strand
TTGCATGGCTTTGAGTTGTGCCGTTTCGCTGGCTTCTATCCGCTTGAAGATAATCTCCTGGTTCTTCCTGATAGTTGAATCTGCATCCCGCACCGCTTTTTCTGTCTTGCCTATGGCCTTGCCGTTGTTGTCGGAGCTGTTGATTATCCCGGCAAGCAGTTCCTTGTTATCCTTCAGGAACCGCCTGAACTTTTCTTCCGAAAGTAAGGATGAAAGGCTTATGGTTATCTGTGTGCTGGCTCCGGCCAGAGCTTCACAAGCCGGACGCACAAGATCCGTTTCCTGTTTCTTCAGGAATGCGAACACCTGGTCCATGCGCTTGATAAGTCTT
>NZ_JAMBLS010000166.1 GCF_023336905.1 Bacteroides sp. ET71 | reverse complement strand
CCCAAATACAAAAAATCTGAAGAGCTCAAATTCTCTCGGTATATTTATATACATGGTTCTGTTCCCAAAATCGTTTAGATAATTAACGTGAATTCGATATAAGGATTAAATTTATTTGTTTGAGAATTAGTAACATCGCGATAAAAGCCTTAATTTTATAGTATCCAATTATAACATTTAAGCGATTACCACTATGTTCTCAGAGGCTAAAGTTACGAAGATTTATTGTATGGCGGATGATTTTTGTAAGGAATTTGCCAAAGCACAGGAAAAATACATGGTTGAAGACAGGAATCTGAAGCATCGGAACAAGCCGAACCGGATGAGTGATA
>NZ_JAMBLS010000165.1 GCF_023336905.1 Bacteroides sp. ET71 | reverse complement strand
GGATATTGCATGGCACGCTCCACTTCCCGTAGATAGTTCAATACGATATTGTCTATTTCCGAGGCGCGTCGGAAGAGTTCCTCCAAGTCCTTGTCATAGGGGCCATAGTGTCCCGGCAGGTTGTGCTCCTTTTTCCAGGAATAAGCGTAGGGAATGTCACAGCGGTCATGGGTGGCGACAAGGTTCATTCCACAGTAGATTTCCACCGTGCCGGCATCATAGAGAATCGTCATGCGCCTGCCTACATACTCCTTCGGAACGCTGTAATGGTGCTTGAACAACGAGACGTAAGAGTTCTTCCCGACAGTCATCAGTTTCCTCTCTTTCATTACGTAA
>NZ_JAMBLS010000164.1 GCF_023336905.1 Bacteroides sp. ET71 | reverse complement strand
CAAGAATCATAAACATCGGAACAAGCCGAACCGGATGAGCGATGCGGAAATCATGGTCATCCTGATCCTGTTCCACTCGGGAGGTTTCCGATGTTTCAAGCATTATTACAAGGAATATGTCTGCAAGCATCTGCCCCACCTCTTCCCCAGCCGTGTGTCCTACAACCGTTTTGTGGAACTGGAGAAAGAAGTCCTGTTGCAACTTACCGTCTTCATCAAGGAGGTCTTGCTGGGCACTTGTACCGGTATCAGCTTTGTGGATTCCACACCGCTGCGTGTATGCCGGAGACAACGCATATTGATCCATAAAACCTTTGAGGGGCTTGCGGAACGTGGG
>NZ_JAMBLS010000163.1 GCF_023336905.1 Bacteroides sp. ET71 | reverse complement strand
GGGAATGGAAATACCCTTGCCGCCTACGCAAAACCGTAGAAACATGCCGCATGGTCAAGCGTGATGAACCCAATCATCACACCATATCCCATACGCCACCTTTCCTTGACCGGTTTTGTCGCCAAGGTAGGCTTTTACGCTTGTCCGACCCGCCCGTTATTGCACGTTGCCGCCTTCGAGGGCGGAGTCGAAGGCATTGTAATGGTCGTCGTCATGCACGCTCAATGCCGCCACGAGGCTGTTCAACGTGCGCACGGCATCCAGCCGCTGTTCCGGCGAGCATTCCTCCGGATGGCTCAATACATCAATGGCGCAGGTCAGATGCGCCTTCGTCTGCTGCAAGGTGGACACATCTTG
>NZ_JAMBLS010000162.1 GCF_023336905.1 Bacteroides sp. ET71 | reverse complement strand
GAGTTTACCCCCGACTTCGACCGGCTGTGCGGGGAACTGGCCGGTGTAATCTCAATCTGGCTCGAAGAAAATGGCATATAACAAGAAGGCACATCTTAGGGACAACATCGAGGCCATCCGCCTGATGTTCCGTCTGGAACGGGAGAGGCGTGCCGCCACACCGGAGGAGCAGACGGTATTGGCCGCCTACACCGGCTTCGGGGGCATCAAGGCGGTGCTGTCCCCCTTCGGCAAGCTCACCGACATCCTCCGCTGGACGCAGAGCGACCGCGAACTCTTTCCCCTTGTGTCGGAACTGCATGGCGTGCTCCGCGAGGGGGCGACGGATGAACGGGAATACAAACGGCTGGTGGACAGTGTGAAG
>NZ_JAMBLS010000161.1 GCF_023336905.1 Bacteroides sp. ET71 | reverse complement strand
CATATCGTTTCCTTCCTCGATGCAAAAGGAAAGACCGGGCTGCTCGATGACATAAACAAGGTCTATGAGAGGGAAAAGGAAAGGAGGGGACTATGAACATAAAGATTCAGGGTGGCGGTTCCGGAACCTATGCCAATACAGGGAGCTGCACAGGAGTTACGACCTATCTCCAGCATGAGGATCTGGAGCGCATGAAGAACGGCCGGGAGGTACAGCCGTTCTTCAATAACTCACGTGACTACATAAGCGCACAGGAAGTAACCTTCAAGATAGACAACAACAAGGCAAAATTAAGCCGGAACGATGCGAAGTTCTATGTGATCACGGTAAGCCCTTCCAGCCGGGAGCTGGAGAAAATGGGCAAGAC
>NZ_JAMBLS010000160.1 GCF_023336905.1 Bacteroides sp. ET71 | reverse complement strand
CTTGTTCGCATCCGAGAGGAAGTTGTAGTAATATCCCCCTTCCGCCGTGAACTGCGACACCGGCAGGCGCGTGTCCTTGTACGGGTGGTACTTTTGCAGATACTCCGCACCGAACACCCACCTGCTGCACCCTTTCGTGTACGAGTCCATTGACAGCCCGAAGTGGTAGCCCAGCTCATTGCGCCGGCTTGCCGAATGGAAGCCGTCCGCCATGCCCGCCGTCAGCCGCAGCCCTTTCATGCCCGGCAGACAGCGTTGCGCCTGCACCTTGTCTGCAAGGACAAGGCACAGCGCCATGCCGATTAGAATAAACACCGTCCGTTTCATCCTACTTCACCTTCAGTTCGTTGATGACACGGGCACGCACCAGCTCGGCATTGGTA
>NZ_JAMBLS010000159.1 GCF_023336905.1 Bacteroides sp. ET71 | reverse complement strand
TTTGTTCGCGTCCGAGAGGAAGTTGTAGTAGTATCCCCCTTCCGCCGTGAACTGCGACATCGGCAGGCGCGTGTCCTTGTACGGGTGGTACTTTTGCAGGTACTCCGCACCGAACACCCACTTGCTGCACCCTTTCGTGTACGAGTCCATCGACAGCCCGAAGTGGTAGCCCAACTCATTGCGCCGGCTTGCCGAATGGAAGCCGTCCGCCATGCCAGCCGTCAGCCGCAGCCCTTTCATGCCCGGCAGACAGCGTTGCGCCTGCACCTTGTCTGCAAGGACAAGGCACAGCGCCATGCCGATTAGAATAAACACCGTCCGTTTCATCTTACTTCACCTTCAGTTCGTTGATGACACGGGCACGCACCAGTTCGGCATTGGTG
>NZ_JAMBLS010000158.1 GCF_023336905.1 Bacteroides sp. ET71 | reverse complement strand
TCCACGTTCCGCAAGCCCCTCAAAGGTTTTATGGATCAATATGCGTTGTCTCCGGCATACACGCAGCGGTGTGGAATCCACAAAGCTGATACCGGTGCAGGTGCCCAGCAAGACCTCCTTGATGAAGACGGTCAGCTGCAACAGGACTTCTTTCTCCAGCTCCACAAAACGGTTATAGGACACACGTCTGGGGAAAAGGTAGGGCAGATGCTTGCAGACATATTCCTTGTAATAATGCTTGAAACATCGGAAACCTCCCGAATGGAACAGGATCAGGATGACCATGATTTCCGTATCACTCATCCGGTTCGGCTTGTTCCGATACTTATGGTTCCTATCTTTAATCATGTATTTTTCCTGTACTTTGGCAAATTCCTTGCAAAAAT
>NZ_JAMBLS010000157.1 GCF_023336905.1 Bacteroides sp. ET71 | reverse complement strand
CTGTGGAAGAAGGACAACGAACCGGCCACGCGCTCGGAGGAGGTGGCGCTGTCCAACGCCGTGTCGCTCTACATCGAGCGCATCCGCTCGGGGGAAGTGGAAGAACCCTCGTTCAACACCTTCTACGAGTTCGTGAAGTCGGACTACCGGCGGATACTGGAGGAGAAGCAGGTACGGGAGAAGGACTTTGATTTGGCGGGCTTCCTAAACGTGCTGGAACCCTATTATCGGGGCGGCGAGTACGACTTCCTGCTCAACTCGGACAAGCAGCTTGACCTGCTGACGAAACGCTTCATCGTCTTCGAAATCGACCAGATAAAGGACCATCCCATCCTGTTCCCCGTCACGACCATCATCATCATGGAACTGTTCATCAACAAGATGCGCCGTCTGAAAGGCATCCGTAAGATGGTG
>NZ_JAMBLS010000156.1 GCF_023336905.1 Bacteroides sp. ET71 | reverse complement strand
TTGTGGAAGAAGGACAATGAACCGGCAACCCGCTCAGAGGAGGTGGCGCTGTCCAACGCCGTGTCGCTCTACATCGAGCGCATCAAGGCGGGGGAAGTGGAAGAACCCTCGTTCAACACCTTCTACGAGTTTGTGAAGTCGGACTACCGGCGGATACTGGAGGAAAAGCAGGTACGGGAGAAGGACTTTGATTTGGCGGGCTTCCTGAACGTGCTGGAACCCTATTACCGGGGCGGCGAGTACGACTTCCTGCTCAACTCGGACAAGCAGCTTGACCTGCTGACGAAACGCTTCATCGTCTTCGAAATCGACCAGATAAAGGACCATCCCATCCTGTTCCCCGTTACGACCATCATCATCATGGAGCTGTTCATCAACAAGATGCGCCGTCTGAAAGGCATCCGCAAGATGGTA
>NZ_JAMBLS010000155.1 GCF_023336905.1 Bacteroides sp. ET71 | reverse complement strand
CCCGTACAGGTCGAGCACGCGCCGCGTGTCGTTCTTCTCCTTTGCCCGGAGGTACGACACGCCGATGTTGCGGTTCGTGTAGTAGCGCACTAAGTTGCGGTGGTTCTTCACATCGCGGTAGATGCGGTCTATCAGGTCCATGCGCTCCTTGTCCGTCATTGACAGGCCGGTCTGCGTGACGACCGTCTTCAGCTCGTCGAGCATCCCGCTGCTCTCCTCCAGCATCTTCGTGTAGCCCGAAGCGATGGCGGCCAGCTCGTCCGTCGTGTAGTTCTCGTCGGCAAGCATCTTCTGGAACGAGTTCACGTAGATGTCCGATATTTCCCCCACGAGCAGCACGGTCTGCTGCACCTTGCGTGCGTCCTTCACCAAATTGTGTACCGACTTGAGCGCGTCGTAATACTTCTTTCCCTGT
>NZ_JAMBLS010000154.1 GCF_023336905.1 Bacteroides sp. ET71 | reverse complement strand
TCCGTACAGGTCGAGCACGCGCCGCGTGTCGTTCTTCTCCTTTGCCCGGAGGTACGACACGCCGATGTTGCGGTTCGTGTAGTAGCGCACCAGATTGCGGTGGTTCTTCACATCGCGGTAGATGCGGTCTATCAGGTCCATGCGCTCCTTGTCCGTCATTGACAGGCCGGTCTGCGTGACGACCGTCTTCAGCTCGTCGAGCATCCCGCTGCTTTCCTCCAGCATCTTCGTGTAGCCCGAGGCGATGGCGGCCAGTTCGTCCGTCGTGTAGTTCTCGTCGGCAAGCATCTTCTGGAACGAGTTCACGTAGATGTCCGATATTTCCCCCACGAGCAGCACGGTCTGTTGCACCTTGCGGGCGTCCTTCACCAAGTTATGCACCGACTTGAGCGCGTCGTAGTACTTCTTTCCCTGC
>NZ_JAMBLS010000153.1 GCF_023336905.1 Bacteroides sp. ET71 | reverse complement strand
ACGGAATCCCCTTTTGCATGCTTCGTGGCCGAGGGCGCAGGCCAGATAGCTTTTCCCCGTTCCTGAAGAACCGGTAATGAAAAGGTTCTGTGCCTTATGCACAAAATCAAGGGTGGCGAGACGTTCCATCTGGTTGCGATCCAGCCCACGGTTCGTGGCATAGTCGATCTGTTCAATATAGGCCTTGTAACGGAATGCCGCATTCTTGGTAAGCCGTGCAATGGCAGCCTGCGCACGATAGTCCCATTCGCGTGCAAGGAGCATGGAAAGGAACGTGTCCGCAGTCATGGATTGCGGAGTGGTGCCGGCAAGACTTTCCCTGAAAGCCTCTGCCATGCCATGCAATTTCATACGGTTCATTAAATCCAGCGATATGGTATTCTGGTCCTGTTGTCCCGTAACGGGAGCTGTTTTATTGTTT
>NZ_JAMBLS010000152.1 GCF_023336905.1 Bacteroides sp. ET71 | reverse complement strand
CTTTGTGGTACTCCATGAAGTCGCTGAAATAAGCCCGGTAGGTCTTTATGGTGGATGGGCTGTAGCGTTTCTGTTCCAGCAGTTCCAGATAGCCTTCCGGCAGCGTGTATTCCCTCTTGGGTCTGGGATGCCGCACATATACCCGGCTGTAATCAATATAGGCATGGGGAGAATAACGGTCGTAAAAATCCGACAGCTTGAAAACAGCCGCCGCCATGCAAGCGGAATCCTTGCCGGTCATTTCCACGCCTGTATCCTGAGCGAGCAGCAGGGGGATTGCCCCGTTTCCTGCATACTCTATCCGGACATAATCCACACCATCCTTTTCTTCCTTGTGCAGGATGATGCTCCCTCTTTGCCTCTGAGCCTTGTCCATGTCGTCGAATTTTGCTTCATGGCTTCAAAGGTAGTGAAAAAACGG
>NZ_JAMBLS010000151.1 GCF_023336905.1 Bacteroides sp. ET71 | reverse complement strand
TCGCAGGAGGTGTACCTGAAGGAGTTGGGCAGCGAGTCTCCGTTATTGGTGCGGCTCATCATGAAGTCCATCCACAAGGACGACAAGCGGCTGGTGAAGCACATCGGCTGCAAACGCTTCGGCATCCAGTACCTCCTGAAAGGCATCTACACGCACAACGGGCTGCTTTATTTCCATACGGAACTGAAGAACTCCTCCAACGTGCCGTTCACGGTGGACTTCGTGTCGTTCAAGGTGGTGGACCGGAAAGTGGCGAAACGCACCGCCATCCAAGAGCAGGTGATTGTGCCGCTGCGTGCCTATAACTACGTGACGGAGGTCGGCGGCAAGAGCCGGGAGCGCACGGTGTTCACCCTGCCCAAGTTCACCCTGCCGGACGACAAGCAACTGGTGGTGGAGATAAACGAGCAGAACGGCGGGCGGCATCAGCAGTTCACGGT
>NZ_JAMBLS010000150.1 GCF_023336905.1 Bacteroides sp. ET71 | reverse complement strand
GGTGTCGCGAAGTTCAATGTAGGATGCGGCACGCTGCTGCTGGCGGGCGGGCAGTTCCAGCGGATGGAACACGGGGATTCTATCCATGTCGGAGAGGTAGCCAATCTGCCCGTCCATATCCACCAATGAGCCGTTCCGGTAGTGTTCCAGTCTTTCACCGGTGAAGGGGCGTGGCTTCATGCGCTCCTGCCGTGCGGCCTCTTCCTCCGCCCGGCGGCGCTCCTGTTCCCGAAGTTCTTCTTCCGACGGGGCTTGGGGTGCGGCTGCCGGTTCGGGCTGTGCAGTCCGGGCAGGCTTTTCTGCGGGCGATGCGGCAATGGCATCCCCTTTGTCGGGTACAAACTGGCCGCTGAGCGGTTCCACAATGTCGAACAGGGAGAGCTGCGGGGTGTCCTGCTTCTTCTTCCGTTTGGGCTTCCGTCCGGTGCTGAACGCCTGCCGTTCCTCCTGTGTGAAGCCGAAAAGGTCG
>NZ_JAMBLS010000149.1 GCF_023336905.1 Bacteroides sp. ET71 | reverse complement strand
AGTGTCGCGAAGTTCAATGTAGGATGCGGCACGCTGCTGCTGGCGGGCAGGCAGTTCCAGCGGATGGAACACGGGGATTCTATCCATGTCGGAGAGGTAGCCAATCTGCCCGTCCATATTCACCAGTGAGCCGTTCCGGTAGTGCTCCAGCCTTTCACCGGTGAAGGGGCGTGGCTTCATGCGCTCCTGCCGTGCGGCCTCTTCCTCCGCCCGGCGGCGCTCCCGTTCCCGAAGTTCTTCTTCCGATGGGGCTTTGGGTGCGGCTGCCGGTTCGGGCTGTGCAGTCCGGGCCGGCTTTTCTGCGGGCGATGCGGCAATGGCATCCCCTTTGCCGGGTACGGACTGGCCGCTGAGCGGTTCCACAATGTCGAACAGGGAGAGCTGCGGGGTGTCCTGCTTCTTCTTCCGCTTGGGCTTCCGTCCGGTGCTGAACGCCTGCCGTTCCTCCTGTGTGAAGCCGAAAAGGTCA
>NZ_JAMBLS010000148.1 GCF_023336905.1 Bacteroides sp. ET71 | reverse complement strand
CTTGTTATCTCCCTATACGCCAAAGGAATGAGTGTTTCTGACATAGAGGAAGAGATGCGTGAGATTTATGAGATAGAACTCTCCACATCTGCCATTTCCATCATTACAAACAAGGTAAACCAGGCGGCCCAGGAGTGGCAGAACCGACCTTTAGATCCGGTTTATCTCATTGTCTGGATGGACGGAATAGTCTTTAAAGTGCGGGATAACGGCAAAGTCATCAACAAGACCGTATATCTTTGCGTCGGGCTGAAACAGAACGGTCTGAAGGAAGTTCTTGGCATGTGGGTTGGCAAATCAGAAAGTTCCTCTTTCTGGATGGGTGTCCTGACTGATTTAAAGGCGCGTGGAGTACAGGATATACTGATTACCTGTACAGACAACCTGAATGGATTTACGGATACCATCCGCACCGTATTCCCTCAGTCATCCACCCAAATCTGTGTGGTTCATCAGATCAGGAACTCCTGTAAATACGTCGT
>NZ_JAMBLS010000147.1 GCF_023336905.1 Bacteroides sp. ET71 | reverse complement strand
TTGGGAGTGGCGGCAAGGTTCATCCTTGCGGCACTCTGCACATCCTTGTACGGCGGCTCTCTTTGGGTGTGGTTCATCGGGTCGTGGCTGGTGTGGAACTTCCTTGCGGGTGTAGTACGTTTCCTGTGGGGCTGCCTTGTGTTCCTGTTGGCATTTGTTTCGCTTGTCGCTTTCATGGTCTGGGTATTAACACTCTAAACTCACATCATCATGGAAACAACAGACATCTCAAAAAACGTGTCGTTTACCGGACACCGCTCCGGCAGGATAAGCCAACCCATGCTCACCCTTTTTGCAGGCATGGTAACGGAAATCAAAAGCCTGTATGCTTCGGGATGCCGTAATTTCTTCTCCGGCATGGCGGAAGGCGGCGATTTGGTTTTCGCCAAGGCGGTCTTGGCGGCAAGAAACGAATTGACCGACATTCGGCTGGTAGCTGCCATCCCGTTCCGGGAGCAGTCCGCACGCTATTCCGACATGAACAAGAGGCTTTACATCAGC
>NZ_JAMBLS010000146.1 GCF_023336905.1 Bacteroides sp. ET71 | reverse complement strand
GTGGGCGTGGCGGTGAGGTTCTCCCTTGCGGCACTCGGCACATCCCTGTACGGTGGCTCCCTTCTGGTGTGGTTCGTCGGGCTGTGGCTGGCGTGGAACTTCCTTGTGGGTGTAGTCCGTTTCCTGTGGGTCTGCCTTGTGTTCCTTTTTGCGTTTGTTTCGGTTGTCGCTTTCATAGTCTGGGTATTAACACTCTAAACTCACATCATCATGGATACAACAAACATTTCAAAGAACGTTTCGTTTACCGGACACCGCTCCGGCAGGATAAGCCAACCCATGCTTACTCTTTTTACAGGCATGGTGACGGAAATCAAAAGACTGTATGCTTTGGGCTACCGTAACTTTCTCTCAGGCATGGCGGAAGGCAGCGATTTGATTTTTGCAAAGGCAGTCTTGACGGTAAGAAACGAATTAACCGATATACGGTTGGTAGCTGCCATCCCTTTCCGGAAGCAGTCCGCACGCTATTCCGACACGAACAAGAGGCTTTACATCAGT
>NZ_JAMBLS010000145.1 GCF_023336905.1 Bacteroides sp. ET71 | reverse complement strand
CGTTGGCATAACCGTTCCGTTTCAAATGATGCGGCAAAGGAAAGGAGAAACGGGAGTGGAGGAAAGGGATTTCACGCTCCGGGGCGCGAGTGGCACGGCTTTGGCGTGGAGTGGCTGGTTGGTCATACATCTCATTGTCCGGATAGTCCGTTGGGCATCCGTATGATTGCCGGGTGGAATGGCTGATGTGTCGGTGGCTGGTATGGTTGGACGGTTGTTTGTGCCGTTAGCCGCTTGATAGGTTGTCTTGTTCTGCAACTGCCCGGCTGTCGGTACGGTTGGATGTCGGGCTGGCTGGTCAGTCGGCTGTCCCAACGTTGCAACAGGGTATGGGTTCCTATCGGAATTATCCTCAGGGCAAAGTGGCTGTCCTATGGCATAATGTGGCCGGCCGGGATGTTGTGTGGCAACCGGATCCGCTTCCTACCTTTGCGGCATGAATCCGTTGGCGTGGCCGGAGGCTTTCCGTCAGGTTATCGTCCGCTTTCCCCGAAAGCGCTTTTCC
>NZ_JAMBLS010000144.1 GCF_023336905.1 Bacteroides sp. ET71 | reverse complement strand
AGAAAAGCGCTTTCGGGGAAAGCGGACGATAACCAGACGGAAAGCCTCCGACCACGCCAACGGATTCATGCTGCAAAGGTAGGAAGCGGAGCCGTTTGCAGCACAACACCCCGACTGGCCATATTATGCCATAGGACAGCCACTTTGCCCGGAGGATGATTCCGACGGTAGCCAGCACCTCCGTTGCAACGTTGGGACAGCCAACCGGACAATCAGACCGACAACCAAACATACCGACAACCGGACGGTTGCAGAATCGGACAACCCGTCAAGCGGCTAATGGCACAAACAGCCATCCAGCCATACAAGCCACCGACACATCAGCCATTCCACCCGGCAATCATACGGATGTCCAACGGGCTATCCGGACAATGAGATGTAAGACCAACCAGCCAGCCACTCCACGCCAAAGCCGAGCCACTCGCGCCCCGAAGCGTGAAATCCTTTTCCACCGCTCCCGTTTCCCCTTTCCTTTGCCGCATCATTTGAAACGGAAGATTATGCCAACA
>NZ_JAMBLS010000143.1 GCF_023336905.1 Bacteroides sp. ET71 | reverse complement strand
TGTGTTCAACAACGAGAACGAATCGTTTATGCAGGAAACCCGGCTCATCGAGAACGAGTATTCCGTCAATCTGCCCACCCGTTTCTGGTACAAGAAAAAGATGTGGCACGGCTGGATAAACGTGGTGAACCCCTTCCGCGCCTCCATTGTCTTGGGTACGCCGGGCAGCGGCAAGTCCTTTGCCGTGGTCAATTCCTATATCAAGCAGCAGATTGAGAAGGGCTATGCCACCTATATTTACGACTTCAAGTTTCCGGACTTGAGCACCATCGCCTACAACCACCTGCTCCGCCATCTGGACGGCTACAAGGTCAGGCCGAAGTTCTATGTCATCAACTTCGACGACCCCTCGCGCAGCCACCGCTGCAACCCGCTCAACCCGAAGTTCATGACCGACATCTCCGATGCCTACGAGAGTTCCTACAACATCATGCTCAACCTCAACCGTACTTGGGCGGCCAAGCAGGGCGACTTCTTCGTCGAGTCGCCCACCATCCTGTTCGCGGCCATTATCTGGTTCCTCCGCATCTAC
>NZ_JAMBLS010000142.1 GCF_023336905.1 Bacteroides sp. ET71 | reverse complement strand
CGTGTTCAACAACGAGAACGAATCCTTCATGCAGGAAACCCGGCTCATTGAGAACGAGTATTCCGTCAATCTGCCCACCCGTTTCTGGTACAGGAAAAAGATGTGGCACGGCTGGATAAATGTCGTGAACCCCTTCCGGGCCTCTATCGTCTTAGGGACTCCGGGCAGCGGGAAATCCTATGCGGTGGTCAATTCCTACATCAAGCAGCAGATTGAAAAGGGTTATGCCACCTATATTTACGACTTCAAGTTCCCGGACTTGAGCACCATCGCCTACAACCACCTGCTCCGCCATCTGGACGGCTACAAGGTCAGACCGAAGTTCTATGTCATCAACTTCGACGACCCCTCGCGCAGCCACCGCTGCAACCCGCTCAACCCGAAGTTCATGACCGACATCTCCGATGCCTACGAGAGTTCCTACAACATCATGCTCAACCTTAACCGGACTTGGGCGGCCAAGCAGGGCGACTTCTTCGTCGAGTCCCCCACCATCCTGTTCGCGGCCATCATCTGGTTTTTGCGTATTTAT
>NZ_JAMBLS010000141.1 GCF_023336905.1 Bacteroides sp. ET71 | reverse complement strand
GGGCATCGTCTATTATTTTCCGCACAAGCTGGACTTGTTCATGGCTGTGGTGGACAAGTATGTGCTGCAAATACACAAGCCGGACAACAAGTTTGCCGCTCCCGCCGATACGCTGGCGGAATTTATCGGGCAATACGTGGCGGGCGTCTCCGCTTCCATGAAAAGGATTCTCGAACTGATTGGCGACAACCACAGCCCGCATGATTGCAGCCTTAATTCCTATTACTTCCATTTTCTCTCGCAAGTGCGCATGTACTATCCGGACATCAAGCAAAAAATCGAGCGGATTTTCCAACTGGACTATGAACTTTGGGAGAAAGTCATACAGAAAGCGAAGGAAAGCGGAGAAATCGGGAGCGACACGGACGTGAAGAAAGCGGCAGCCCTGTTCCGGCAGATGTTTCTCGGACTGTCCTACGAACAGGCGTTCCTGAACGGTCTGGACGTGGACGAACTGGAGAAAAACTTCCGCTATATCTATTCCCTGCTTAAAGCCTGACGCCGTTTAGTCTTTTTAACTTCCATATTTTGAACGATTGTTCAAAATATA
>NZ_JAMBLS010000140.1 GCF_023336905.1 Bacteroides sp. ET71 | reverse complement strand
AGGCATCGTCTATTATTTTCCGCACAAGCTGGACTTGTTCATGGCCGTGGCGGACAAGTATGTGCTGCAAATGCACAAGCCGGGGAACAAGTTTACCGCTCCCGCCGATACGCTGGCGGAATTCATCGGGCAATACGTGGCGGGAGTAGCCGCTTCCATGAAAAGGATTCTCGAACTGATTGGCGACAACCACAGCCCGCATGATTGCTGCCCGAATTCCTATTACTTCCATTTCCTCTCGCAAGTGCGCATGTACTATCCGGGCATCAGGCAAAAAATCGAGCGGATTTTCCGGCTGGAGTATGAGCTTTGGGAGAAAGTCATACAGAAGGCGAAAGAGAGCGGAGAAATCAGGAGCGACACGGACGTGCGGAAGGCGGCAACCCTGTTCCGGCAGATTTTTCTCGGACTGTCCTACGAACAGGCGTTCCTGAACGGTCTGGACGTGGACGAACTGGAGAAAAACTTCCGCTATGTTTATTCCCTGCTTAAAGCCTGACGCCGTTTAGTCTTTTTAACTTCCATTATTTTGAACGATTGTTCAAAATATG
>NZ_JAMBLS010000139.1 GCF_023336905.1 Bacteroides sp. ET71 | reverse complement strand
AATGGGAAACAGGTAGAAAAGTCCTTCATCGGAAGAACGGACGATGCCCTTCAGGGCGGTAGCTTGTAATTCCATATCTTTCGGGTATTAACAAATGACGTAACGCTGCCGGCCACCACGTTCGAGGTATCGCCAAATAACCCAACACAAAGTGAACCGGCAGGTTACGTCAAGGTATAACCTACCCGGTTCATTTACCTTTGTGTTTTTGAAATTGGCGATTTCCGAACGTCAGTAAATGAACAACATTACCACGATGCTATTTGCACCGCTGGCACAAAGGTAAGAAAATAACGCCAATAATCCATTGCCATCCTTAAAAACCTCCTTCGGAAAATCCATTGCGGAAAGAAATCAATGTCCCTACGGTATGTTTCCCTTGCCGCTTTCATTCCCCATCACTCCACAATGTGCTATTGAAAGGTTGGATGAGCTGACTTATTACGTGCGCAAAGGTAATTTCGGGTTTTGACGGACTAATCAAATTTTTTAGGCACAATCTCCACACTTCGCAGGCTCAGGTAGTATTCTGCCGAAAAAATTTGCTTCTGCAAAACCCTATCC
>NZ_JAMBLS010000138.1 GCF_023336905.1 Bacteroides sp. ET71 | reverse complement strand
AGACAGGGTTTTGCAGAAGCAAATTTTTTCGGTGGAATACTACCTGAGCCTGCGAAGTGTGGAGATTGTGCCTAAAAAATTTGATTTGTCCGTCAAAACCCGAAATTACTTTTGCGCACGTAATAAGTCAGCCCATCCAACCTTTCAATCGCGCATGGTGGAGTGATGGGGAATGAAAGCGGCAAGGGAAACATACCGTAGGAACGTTGATTTCTCTCCGCAATGGACTTTTCCGAAGGAGGTTTTTTAAGGATGGCAATGGATTATTGGCTTTATTTTCTTACCTTTGTGCCAGCGGTGCAAATAGCATCGTGGTAATGTTGTTCATTTACCGGCATCCAGAAATCGCCAATTTCAAAACACGAAGGTAAATGAACCGGGTAGGTTATACCTTGACGTAACCTGCCGGTTCACTTCGTGTTAAGCGTTTGGCGATGCTTTGGGTGCGGTGGCCGGCAGCGTTACGTCATTTGTTAATACCCGAAAGATATGGAATTACAAGCTACCGCCCTGAAGGGCATCGTCCGTTCTTCCGATGAAGAACTTTTCTATCTGTTTCCCATC
>NZ_JAMBLS010000137.1 GCF_023336905.1 Bacteroides sp. ET71 | reverse complement strand
CGTTTAGCTGTTAGCTCGACCTTGTTATCACTGGATTTTACATTTTCTATTCCATTAAGTATTCCAAATCTTCCACTTGAAACTTATGCCATAATACTATTCCGAAATTCCGGACGCTCTCCGGCAATGTCCTGTAATTATCATCCATTTGGAATTTGCCCAATTTAGAAGATATGCCATAAGATTGTGGAAACAGCATATCTCTTTCTCCACGAATGGCATACTTCTTATTGCCGCTGTGCATAATGATTTTCATAGTGAGGAGAGGCCTCGAAAAATCGGAGCGACACCCTAATTGATATACAAGCCATGTTTCACAGATTCCGTCACGGTCAAAATCATTAACATACGGTTTACACAAATAATCAACCGTGAACATTCCGCAATAACCATCTTTCAGGAAATCATAAAGTTGCCACAAAACAGAAAAGTGCTTTTCTTCTTTTATGTAATGCCGTGCATACAGTTCTTTGGATGATATGGGTGTACCTTCCGGCAATTCCTCTTGGTGTACGGGAGATTGACTGGTTATTAGATAATTTTCTCCTAACTTATCCGTCCATACCGTACAACTTAAAAATTCCCCTTTATAACTGATTTCCTTAG
>NZ_JAMBLS010000136.1 GCF_023336905.1 Bacteroides sp. ET71 | reverse complement strand
ATAGGTCGTCACGATGTAGGGGTAACGCTCGAAGTCGCACGCCACGCTGTCCACCCGCACGGTCTGGTTGATGTTCGCCGAGATGATGCGGTTGTAATATCCCTTCTCCTCCCAATCCTTGTAGTAGCGGAAGGCGCTCTCGTCGCACAGGTACAACGCCCGGCGGATGTTCCCCTCGATGGCCGCCTTGTCGGGCGATAGCGTGAAGAACAGTTCGTGGAACCGCCTCACGTGTTCCCGCGCCTCGACCGGACGGTTCTGGGAGAGGTCTTGCGAGAGCGCGAGGATGAGCGACTTGCCGTTGTCCAGCACGTAGATTTTCTCCCGCTGCTTCTCGGCGAAGCTGTATGAACTCCACAGCGCGTAACCCGTGACCAACGCGCACAGCACGACGAAGGCTATTGCCATCGTGCGTATCTGCCGGAAGCTCGTTTCGATGTTCTTTAATGACTTGAATTCCATTTTCTTTAATTCTTGTTGTTGATTGTTGAATCATTTGCCCCGCAGCTTGCCCGCGACATGCCCGGCACCAGCCCCGGTAGCCGCTGCCGCCACTTTGCCGGTCTTGACGGCGGAGTTGTTCACCTGCTTGCCGTAGTTGCCAGCG
>NZ_JAMBLS010000135.1 GCF_023336905.1 Bacteroides sp. ET71 | reverse complement strand
GGAAAGGTAAAAGCGTATGGGAAAGACAAGGAAGTGGCTCCATTACATCCCTGACCGGATAAGCGACGGGATGCGCTACGTGTGCGGGCGGATGTCGCCCGATGTGCGGCTCATCGTGGTGGTGGCGATGCTCGTGGGATTCAGCGCCCTCTCCATCTACATCACCGTGTCGTCGATATACAACATCGGCAAACGCCGGGGAGAGCAGATGAGAATAGAACGGATGCGGCAGTTGGAACTGCATCCGGGCATAAGCAAAGACAGTATCCATTTTAATCATGACAGGAAACATGAAAGAGAACAAAACGGAAAAACAGCCGGAAACGGCAAAGAAGAATGAACGCGGGCGGAAGGAGTCCCAACCGCTGACTCCCGAAGAAATCCGGAAACGGAGGAAGATGCTGGTCTATCCGCTGTTGTTCCTTGTCTTCGGCGTGGCGATGTGGCTGATATTCGCACCGTCGGACGAAGGGGAGAGCCTGCCCGACGGCTTCAACGTGGAAGTGCCCATGCCGGAGGAGAAGAACCTGCCTTCGGACAAGCGTGCCGCCTACGAGCAGCAGGACTTCGAGCGCAAGCAGCGGGAGAAGATGAGCACCCTGCAGGAC
>NZ_JAMBLS010000134.1 GCF_023336905.1 Bacteroides sp. ET71 | reverse complement strand
AGAAAGGTAAAGGCGTATGGGAAAGACAAGGAAATGGCTCCATTACATCCCAGACCGGATAAGCGACGCGATGCGTTACGTATGCGGGCGGATGTCGCCCGATGTACGACTTATCGTGGTGGTGGCGATGCTCGTGGGATTCAGCGCCCTCTCCATCTACATCACCGTGTCGTCGATATACAACATCGGCAAACGTCGGGGAGAGCAGATGAGAATAGAACGGATGCGGCAGTTGGAACTGCATCCGGGCATAAGTAAAGACAGTATCCATTTTAATCATGACAGGAAACATGAAAGAGAACAAAACGGAAAAACAGCCGGAAACGGCAAAAAAGAATGAACTCGGGCGGAAGGAGTCCCAACCGCTGACTCCCGAAGAAATCCGGAAACGGAGGAAGATGCTGGTCTATCCGCTGTTGTTCCTTGTCTTCGGCGTGGCGATGTGGCTGATATTCGCACCGTCGGACGAGGGGGAGAGCCTGCCCGACGGCTTCAACGTGGAAGTGCCCATGCCGGAGGAAAAGAACCTGCCTTCGGACAAGCGTGCCGCCTACGAACAGCAGGATTTCGAGCGCAAGCAGCGGGAGAAGATGAGCACCCTGCAGGAG
>NZ_JAMBLS010000133.1 GCF_023336905.1 Bacteroides sp. ET71 | reverse complement strand
AAACCATTATCAATCAAAATAAATTATAATACTATGTACGAAAATTTAAGTGAGAAACGGAAACAAGAGTTGGATACATTGAGAGAATGGGCAGTTTGCGCTGGAGATGATTACTATTTTTCAATGGCTCAATCCGACTTTGAAAAGAGTATGAAAGGTTGCGAAAATGAAGAATTTTTTAAGGCATACTCACGTCAGCGAAAAATTGGAATGGAAGAATTTGCCAATGAAATATCAAGGCAAATAACATCAATTCACAATTCAGAAGAATTACATTATTTACTGGAGAGCTATAACTACGATGATGGCAATTGGACTATTATGCAGTGTATAAGCCATTCATGCTGTGATATACATACTGCACGAATGGTATATTGGCTTTTAAGTCCAGATTACTACTATGATAGTTATACAGACCTTGAACACGTTCCCGATTCTGACATAAATAAAGGAACTCCCAAAGTGCTGAAATTCATTGAAGAAAAAGCCCTATCAAAAGGGTTCGTACATAGTTTAACATCTGAATATGAAGACGAAGAAGTGCCAAGCTCGAATGAATATACGGGTAGGATACCAGATTCCTTATTCGCAGGCAAAGATTGATAACACGCACCTCAATCGCC
>NZ_JAMBLS010000132.1 GCF_023336905.1 Bacteroides sp. ET71 | reverse complement strand
ACGTACCAGGTGATGCCGTCGAAGCGGTTGTAAACCTCCTCAATGGTTTCTTCCGAAATTTGCTTTCCGGCTTGGACAAAATGCCTCTGGATGAACGAAGTGTAAGAGGACAAAGGGATGGGCCTCAACTCCATGATGGCCGTGCTCTGATAGAAAGGGCGTGCCGGACTGGTAAAGATTTCCCCCATCAGATGACGCTGGGAACCGGCATAGACGAAAGTGGCATTCGTGCAATGTTGCATGTAGGTTCTCAACAAGGCCTCCACGTTGGCTTCCGGATAATGGGCAATGGTTTGAAATTCATCGATGGCGACAATGCACGGTTTGTCTGCATGTGCCAAGTAATGGAAAATCTCATCCAAAGTGACAGTGGGAGATTTTATGTCGCCCATCTCGATGTTCCAACTGGGATTGCCGGAAAAGTCGAATGAAATCCCTGCACGTAAGGAGGCTAAATATCCCAGCGGCGTTGTTGCCATTCGTAAGATAACGCAACAATGTTTCGGTTTCTGTTGTGCGATCGCAGAAATATTCGGCAGAAACATATCCGTTAGTGAGGAAAGGGTTCATTTTACTCATGCCTGAAGTTTTATGCAAAGATAATTATAATATTATTATAAAGCTCAT
>NZ_JAMBLS010000131.1 GCF_023336905.1 Bacteroides sp. ET71 | reverse complement strand
AAAACCGTCGCTCAGGTCGTAACCGCTGAACACCCTGCCGCATTCGGGCAGGAGCTGGAGAGCTACCTCGCGGGCGCGGCCTGCGGGTACCTCATCGGCAAACTCGTTCCACAACACGGTGATGAGCGTGTCGAGCCGGGAAAAGTGCAGACCCTGAAACAGCACCTCGTCCGCCTGTTGGACGGCTTCGTCATAATTCATGCCCGACCTGACGGCATTGCTGAACGCTTCGGCGGCAAGTTCGGCACGCGCGCGGATAAAAGCATCGTCGGCAGCCCGTTCGGGATGCGATTCGCGGAGGTAGGACAACAGGGTAAGGCGGTAATAGGACAGTTCGTCCGGCTCTACCGACGGAGCCGGCATGTTCGGTTTGTTCGGATTCATGATTCTTCTTTTTATTCGTGTTACAAAATACATTTTATGCCTGTATAGGATGAAGCCGTACCTGATGTAGCATCAAGCCGGACTTCATGGCACATCAAGTCCGACCTCATCCCGCTTCAAGTCCGAGTTGATGTCGGGAGGGTCATTTCTTGGAAGATTTGCCTTTGGATGGTTTCTTGTCGGCAAACTCGTAGCCCACGGAGAAGTCGGGGCGCAATACCAATGAAGCGTCGAAAGCCTTGCCCTCCCTGCTTC
>NZ_JAMBLS010000130.1 GCF_023336905.1 Bacteroides sp. ET71 | reverse complement strand
AAAGCAGGGAGGGCAAGGCTTTCGACGCTTCATTGGTATTGCGCCCCGACTTCTCGGTGGGATACGAGTTCGCCGACAAGAAACCATCCAAAGGCAAATCTGCCAAGAAGAAATGACCCTTCCGACATCAACCCGGACTTGATGTAGGATGAGGTCGTACTTGATGTACCATGAAGTCCGACTTGATGGTACATCAGGTACGGCTTCATCTTAGATAGATATAAAATGTTTTTTGTAACACGAATAAAATGAAGAATCATGAATCCGAACAAACCGAACATCCCGGCTCCGACGGTTGAGCCGGACGAACTTTCCTATTACCGTCTTACCCTGCTGTCCTACCTCCGCGAATCGCATCCCGAACTGGCGACGGACGAGGCTTTCATCCGTGCGCGTACCGACCTTGCCGCCGAAGCGTTCAGCAATGCCGTCAGGTCGGGCATGAATTATGACGAAGCCGTCCAACAGGCGGACGAGGTGCTGTTCCAGGGTCTGCACTTTTCCCGGCTCGACACGCTCATTACCGTGTTGTGGAACGAGTTTGCCGATGAGGTACCCGCAGGCCGCGCCCGCGAGGTAGCTCTCCAGCTCCTGCCCGAATGCGGCAGGGTGTTCAGCGGTTACGACCTGAGCGACGGTTTC
>NZ_JAMBLS010000129.1 GCF_023336905.1 Bacteroides sp. ET71 | reverse complement strand
AAGCTGCCCGTCGGTCAATTCATCATCGGGATGCGGATTAAGCGAGATGTGGATGACCGGCTTCTCGGTGCGGTAGTGCGAGGGAAGCCATGCCGTGAAAGCCTTCATCGTTTCGCCCATGCGGAAACGCCCGTCCTCTGGGTACGGGAGCAGGTTGGCATCCAATATCTTCGCGTGCCCGTTCTCCACCTTCGTCTGGTTGTAGGCCAACGCGCCGTACAAGTCCTTACCTGTGCTGATTTTCGCCACCATGCCTTTTGAATTCTTCGGAAAGTCCGACAATGCGGCGGCTGAGCGCCACCAGTTCGAGGGTCAGCTTCTCCAATTTATAGAGCAATGCCAACGCCTTTTTCTCGGTAAAATGCACATGCAGTTCCTTGACCGCCTGGTTGTAGTTCACCCCGACGGCGCGGTACTGCTGGTACAGGGCGGTGAGCCTGGCCACATACTCCATCGTGCCCCGGTCGGTGCGTATGACCCGGAAGCTGTCGCCGAAGATACGCGCGGCGATGAACTTCGACTTGGACGAAAGGCCGGACTGCTCGTAAAGGGTGAGGAACCGGGCGTGCTGCGCGGCGTCGAGATTGACGGTCTCGCGGTGGAAGGCGGGCGCGGACTTGGGTGTCCGTCCGCCTTTCCTTCTTTTCGGGTGTTGCTGT
>NZ_JAMBLS010000128.1 GCF_023336905.1 Bacteroides sp. ET71 | reverse complement strand
GCAACAGCACCCGAAAAGAAGGAAAGGCGGACGGACACCCAAGTCCGCGCCCGCCTTCCACCGCGAGACCGTCAATCTCGACGCCGCGCAGCACGCCCGGTTCCTCACCCTTTACGAGCAGTCCGGTCTTTCGTCCAAGTCGAAGTTCATCGCCGCGCGCATCTTCGGCGACAGCTTCCGGGTCATACGCACCGACCGGGGCACGATGGAGTATGTGGCCAGGCTCACCGCCTTGTACCAGCAGTACCGCGCCGTCGGGGTGAACTACAACCAGGCGGTCAAGGAACTGCACGTGCATTTTACCGAGAAAAAGGCGTTGGCTTTGCTCTACAGGTTGGAAAAGCTGACCCTCGAACTGGTGGCACTCAGCCGCCGCATTGTCGGACTTTCAGAAGAACTCAAAAGGCATGGTGGCGAAAATCAGCACGGGTAAGGACTTGTACGGCGCGTTGGTCTACAACCAGACGAAGGTAGAGGAAGGGCATGCGAAGGTGCTGGATGCCAACCTGCTCCCGTACCCGGAAGACGGGCATTTCCGCATGGGCGAAACGATGGAGGCTTTCACGGCATGGCTTCCCTCGCACTACCGCACCGAGAAGCCGGTCATCCACATCTCGCTCAATCCGCATCCCGACGATGTATTGACCGACGGGCAGCTC
>NZ_JAMBLS010000127.1 GCF_023336905.1 Bacteroides sp. ET71 | reverse complement strand
GTAGGTCGTCACGATGTATGGGTAACGCTCGAAGTCGCACGCCACGCTGTCCACCCGCACGGTCTGGTTGATGTTCGCCGAGATGATGCGGTTGTAATACCCCTTCTCCTCCCAGTCCTTGTAGTAGCGGAAGGCACTCTCGTCGCACAGGTACAACGCCCGGCGGATGTTACTCTCAATGGCCGCCTTGTCGGGCGAGAGCGTGAAGAACAGTTCGTGGAACCGCCTTACGTGTTCCCGCGCCTCGACCGGACGGTTCTGGGAGAGGTCTTGCGAGAGCGCGAGGATGAGCGACTTGCCGTTGTCCAGCACGTAGATTTTCTCCCGCTGCTTCTCGGCAAAGCTGTACGAACTCCACAGCGCGTAGCCCGTGACCAACGCGCACAGCACGACGAAGGCTATCGCCATCGTGCGTATCTGCCGGAAGCTCGTTTCGATGTTCTTTAATGATTTGAATTCCATTTTCTTTTATTCTTGTTATTGATGCTTTCTGTTCAGACGGCGTATGAGGCAGGCTCACACGCCGTCTGAGGGTATCTCATACGCCGTTTGAGCTTACTTGCCCCGCAGCTTGCCCGCAATGTGCCCTGCTCCGGCACCGGTAGCCGCTGCCGCCACCTTGCCGGTCTTGACGGCGGAGTTGTTCACCTGCTTGCCGTAGTTGCCAGCA
>NZ_JAMBLS010000126.1 GCF_023336905.1 Bacteroides sp. ET71 | reverse complement strand
ATCATTGGACAGCTACAAGTTCAACCTGCTCCACAACAAGCAGCTTTTCATCACCCAGCTCAAGCAGAACCGCATGGGCAGCCGCACCATCGACGAGGGCAGCATGGACGAGAAAGGGGGCATGAACTACTCCGAGTATGTCGCCATCCTCTCCGGCAACACCGACCTCTTGGACAAGGCGCGTCTGGAGAAGAAGATTGCAGGGCTGGAGGGCGAGCGCAAGGCGTTCCAACGCGGCAAGGGCGATTCGCGCATCCGGTTGGAGACCCTGTTGGCCAACCAAGCCTCCAACAGCGACATCATCGCGAGGGCGCGGCAGGACATGGCCGACTTCGAGAGTCGCGTGCAGTACGACAAGGAGGGCAAGAAGCTCAACCCGCTGAAGATTGACGGGGTAACGGACAGCGACCCCAAAGTCATTGCCGCCCGACTGCACGAGATAGAGGACAAGGAGCGCACGCACGGCCAGCCGGTTCCCATCGGCTCCCTCTACGGCTTTGAAATCGTGGTCAAGACCGACACCACCGTCAAGGAGGGATTGGACTTCTGCGAGAACCGCTTCTTCGTGCGCGGCACGGGCAAGCTCCTGTACAACTACAACAACGGACGCTTGGCAGCCGACCCGCAGACCGCCTGCCGGAATTTCATCAACGCCTTTGACAGCATCCCCCGCCTGATA
>NZ_JAMBLS010000125.1 GCF_023336905.1 Bacteroides sp. ET71 | reverse complement strand
GTCATTGGACAGCTACAAGTTCAACCTGCTCCACAACAAGCAGCTTTTCATCACCCAGCTCAAGCAGAACCGCATGGGCAGCCGCACCATCGACGAGGGCAGCATGGACGAGAAGGGGGGCATGAACTACTCCGAGTATGTGGCCATCCTCTCCGGCAACACCGACCTTTTGGACAAGGCGCGTCTGGAAAAGAAGATTGCCGGACTGGAGGGCGAGCGCAAGGCGTTCCAGCGCGGCAAGGGCGATTCGCGCATCCGGTTGGAGACCCTGTTGGCCAACCAAGCCTCCAACAGCGACATCATCGCGAGGGCGCGGCAGGACATGGCCGACTTCGAGAGCCGCGTGCAGTACGACAAGGATGGCAAGAAGCTCAACCCGCTGAAGATTGACGGGGTAACGGGCAGCGACCCCAAAGTCATTGCCGCCCGGCTGCACGAGATAGAGGACAAGGAGCGCACGCACGGCCAGCCGGTTCCCATCGGCTCCCTCTACGGCTTCGAAATCGTGGTCAAGACCGACACCACCGTCAAGGAGGGATTGGACTTCTGCGAGAACCGCTTCTTCGTGCGCGGCGCGGGCAAACTCCTGTACAATTACAACAACGGACGCTTGGCAGCCGACCCGCAGACCGCCTGCCGGAACTTCATCAACGCTTTCGACAGCATCCCCCGCCTGATT
>NZ_JAMBLS010000124.1 GCF_023336905.1 Bacteroides sp. ET71 | reverse complement strand
GCAACAATTAAAAATAAGAAATATGAACTATAAAACAATGCTCGCAAAAGTTCTTGGAGAAAAAGAACTTATGGAAATGAATGTACAGACTATTAAAGACGATGAAAGCCTGTTCTATAAATTAGTGGATAAAAATTTCCTCTTAATAGTGGATTGGAGTGGAGAAGATAGACAAGGAATGTTGTATAACTTCTTCAACAACAGACTTCAATCAATGTTGGGGGTACAATTGGTTGTATCCGAAGATGAAGTTTATCAAAAATATAATCAAGAAATAGAAGAACCCAAACGAGGTGATTTCATTCCCTTTGCGTTATCCTATTTTGATAAGCAATTGGAAAAGCTTGGGGCAAGAGTTGTATTGCTTGACTTAGAAAATGACACTTATAACATATTGGTGGCTTATAAAAAAGATGCCAAAAAACTAAAGTCTATAAAATCTGATTTTTGGAAGTTATCAACTTTAGAGCAAAAGCAAGGTCGAGTGGTTATTTCCATAACCTGCCCTAATTGTAAAGATTTTGCATGTTATGACATGTTGATTGAAGAGGAAAGCAATATGGCAAATGAAAAGTGCGAAGTATGTGGAACACTCTTTTGGGATGAAAATGCAAATGAAGTTGTAGAAATGGAAAAGACTTATTATTAATGTAGTTGCTAACAAGCACCTGTGCCACTTAACAGTGGCAAGCTGCAAAC
>NZ_JAMBLS010000123.1 GCF_023336905.1 Bacteroides sp. ET71 | reverse complement strand
AGTGTTCTATCTGTGCGATATTCTTCAACTCGTCATTGACCGTTTCTATCAAAGCGCGTTTTCTCCAGGATTTTGTCCGCTACGCTCATCAGGGAGTTCCTCATATTGTTTTTAACTTTAGTGACAAGTTGGATACCACCCGTGAAAAGATTCTCAAACAGAGCCCAGCCAATATATCCCTTGTCTGCACATAGTTTTCCTTTAATGTTCTTCAAAAACTTATCCTGCTTCAAGGGGTCCCGGGCATCCACATTTCCGGGTGCGAACATGATATTGAGAATCTCCCCCTTGTCATTGATAATCAGATGCAGTTTAAATCCGAAGAACCATCCCATAGAACTTTTTCCCCGCTCTGCAAGCCCCTCAAATGTCTTATGACTCAGAATCCTTTGGGTACGACAGACACGCAGCGGAATGGAATCCACAAAACTGATACCGGTACAGGTTCCCAGCAAGACCTTCTTTATGAAAATGGTCAGGGGAAGCAACACATCTTTCTCCAATTCCACAAAACGGTTATAAGATACCCGGCGCAGAAACAGGTGTTTCAAATGTTTGCAGACATACTCCTTGTAATAATGCTTGAAGCAGCGGAAACCACCGGAGTGGAACAGAATAGGAATGAACATAATCTCCGCATCACTCATACGGTTAGGCTTGTTACGATGCTTATGATTCCTGTCTTCAACCATATATTTTTCCT
>NZ_JAMBLS010000122.1 GCF_023336905.1 Bacteroides sp. ET71 | reverse complement strand
ATTAGTGTCCCGTTACGGGACAACAAGCCCCCAATACCATATCACTGAATTTAATGAACCGTATGAAATTGCATGGCATGGCAGAGGCTTTCAGGGAAAGCCTTGCCGGCATCACTCCGCAATCCATGACCGCGGACACGTTCCTTTCCATGCTCCTTGCCCGCGAATGGGACTATCGTGCACAGGCTGCCATTGCACGGCTTACCAAGAATGCGGCATTCCGTTACAAGGCCTATATTGAACAGATCGACTACGCCACGAACCGGGGGCTGGAGCGCAACCTGATGGAACGTCTCGCCACCCTTGATTTTGTGCATAAGGCACAGAACCTTTTCATTACCGGTTCTTCAGGAACGGGGAAAAGCTATCTGGCCTATGCCCTCGGCCACGAAGCATGCAAAAGGGGATTCCGAACCTGCTATGCCAATGCCCCGAAACTGCTCGGTGCGCTGAAAGTCGCCAAAGTCAAAGGCACACTTGAAACGGAACTCAAGAAGATTGAGCGATGCCAGTTACTCATCCTTGACGACCTGTTCATCGTACCGTTTGACGTCAAGGAGCGGAGCGTCCCATACTGCTTGAAATCATTGAGGACAGGCATGAACGGAAATCCATCATCATCACATCGCAGTACCCGTCCTCCAACTGGTATGACATGGTAGGTGACCCGACAATAGCCGATGCAACCCTTGACCGAATCATACATACGA
>NZ_JAMBLS010000121.1 GCF_023336905.1 Bacteroides sp. ET71 | reverse complement strand
TAAACAATTAGAATTGAAATAGGATGATAGTCATTGTATTGCTTCTTATGCTAATTATAGCATTCTTGGGATGCCTTGTCCGAAAGGATTTAAGACATTCCATGATATTTGCATTTCCGATTATCATCATAATAGGAATGTATCTATGGTTATTTACATTGTTGCCTGTTCAATGGGGTTTAAAAAGAATGCCTTTCGTTGAACAAACACGTATAAGAGAAATATCGGCAAGTGATTACAGTAACATAAATTACAGACACCTCAAACACGATGGTGTGATAGAATTTATTACAGATAAAAAATTTGATGACTGTGAAATTATTTTAGGAGGCAGCTATAAAAGGAATTTTAGCTACAATGATTTTATGACTAATGACAGTCTTGCCATGTTAATCTCTTACGATGTGGTTTTCGTCAAAGAAATGAACGATAAGTTTTCTTATAAAGCATTGTTTATTACGAAGCAACCCAATAAAAACATACTTTGTGATAGTATCTATTGCAAGATTTTTATGATACGTATGTTTGCTCCTATTTATGAAACAAACGAATTTACAATACCATACAACAAACTATTTCAAATGGCAAATAGAGTTTATAACGAGGTCGAGCCAACAGCTGAACGCTGTTCCTCACCAAACCATTAAATAGCGTACATATATGAATAATACAACAAAAGTAAGAACTGTATATAAAAGTAAATTCATTGGT
>NZ_JAMBLS010000120.1 GCF_023336905.1 Bacteroides sp. ET71 | reverse complement strand
AGTCCCCACATGGCCGCGCGTATGGACAATGGCGGCGGTGCGTTCGAAATACTCGTTCTGGGTCGTGCCGTCGGTCTGCGTGCTGACTTCCACGAAGGCTTTTTCAAGGCCGGTGTATTCCCTTTCGGATGCCGTTTCCTTTTGCAGCACAATGAGGTCGCTGCCCACCTCCGTACCGGCATAGTCGGTAAAGAGGTTGTTGGGCAGGCGGATGGCGGACAGGAGCCGCGCCCTTTCCATCAGATATTGGCGCACGGGAGTGCCCATCGCGGAGTTCATTACCCCTTGTGAGGTGATGAAAGCCACGATGCCGCCCTCGCGCACGGCATCCAGTCCCTTGACGAAGAAATAGTTGTGCAGGGAACCGAGCGCGAAACGCCGTGCCGAACCATCGTCCATCGACGGGTCAAATACCCGGATGTCGCCGAAAGGGATGTTGCTTGCCGTCACATCGAACCGTCCGTTGTCCTGCGGGGGAAGTTCCTCGAACCCTTGCACGCGGACATCCGTACCGGGCTGAAGCTGCCGGAGGATGCGCCCCGTGAGCAAGTCCTTTTCATACGCGGTGGCTTCGGGCACGGCGGTGGCGTTGTAGAAATGCGGCTGGAAAGCAGAGAGGAAATTGCCCGTGCCCGATGACGGGTCGAGGAAGCGGTGCGGCGACACACCGTGCTCCTCCAACGAGAAAGCAACGGCACTAATGATTTCCGGGGGTGTATAGAAGGCGGTGAAGGTGGATGA
>NZ_JAMBLS010000119.1 GCF_023336905.1 Bacteroides sp. ET71 | reverse complement strand
GCATCCACCTTTACCGCGTTCTATACACCGCCGGAAATCATTGGTGCACTGGCATCCTCATTAAGTGAGCATGGCGTGTCGCCGCACCGCTTCCTTGACCCGTCATCGGGTACGGGTAACTTCATCACCGCTTTCCAATCGCATCTTTTCACGGCCACCGCCCAGCCCGAAATGGCGGCATACGAAAAGGATTTGCTGACCGGGCGTATCCTCCGGCAGCTTCAGCCCGGTACGGATGTCCGTGTGCAAGGCTTCGAGGAGCTTCCCTCGCAGGACAACGGGCGGTTCGACGTGGCGGCGAGCAACATCCCCTTCGGCGACATCCGCGTATTTGACCCGTTGATGGACGATGGTACGGCACGGCGCTTCGCGATGAACTCCCTGCACAATTATTTCTTCGTCAAGGGGCTGGATGCCGTGCGCGAGGGAGGCATCGTGGCTTTCATCACCTCGCAAGGGGTGATGAACTCCGCGATGGGCACTCCCGTGCGCCAATATCTGATGGAAAGGGCGCGGCTCCTGTCCGCCATCCGCCTGCCCAACAATCTCTTTACCGACTATGCCGGTACGGAGGTGGGCAGCGACCTCATTGTGTTGCAGAAGGACACGGCATCCGGAAGGGAATACACCGGCCTTGAAAAAGCCTTCGTGGAAGTCAGTACGCAAGAGGACGGCACGACCCAGAATGAATACTTCGAGCGTACCGCCGCCATTGTCCATACGCGCGGCCATGTGGGAACC
>NZ_JAMBLS010000118.1 GCF_023336905.1 Bacteroides sp. ET71 | reverse complement strand
GACAAGGAAAAGGACGAGGGAAAAGAAGGAGAATATACACATTATATATATTAACAAACAAATATAAGGGGAAGAAAGAATATAGGGAAAAGGAACTCACGGGAGGGGAAATAAAAACAAAATGAAAAATGAGAAAACAAAGAAAATGGGAAAGATGCAAAACCAATAACAGCCATCCACACTTTTTAGACAGATTGTATAGATGGTGTTCATTTTGCGTGCAAAGGTTTCAGAAAACCTGTAAGCTTTACCGATTTTTCTATCTAGAATTGTAACACCGCGAAGAAGAAACTTCTGCATCCACGCCAACCTTGAAAAGTATTAGTGACTACGACGACACGGAACGAAGCGAGCCAAAAGACGACGAACACAAATGTAGGAACGAACATAATAGCAAACCGGAAGGAAAGCCTAGAATCGGAAAAAAAGCACCTAAACGCTTCCTGGATTGGATTTTCTTAGCCGGGATAGTCGCAGCTTGCGCCGCCGGGATTACATACTCCATTCGGCGCAGGAATAGGAAGTAAGAAAGCAAAAAGTACCCGAAAAAGCAAATTCGGGTACTTTTTCGGGTACTTAATTCTTAACTTACTGATATTCAGCGTTAGTAGCGGAGAGACAGGATTATGAACCTTTCTCTCCAAAATCCTTATGAATCAACATTTTAATTCAGTTCAATTTTTCAAGTGTAACGATTTAGTAACTGAAAACTGTCTTTTTGTGTCACTCATAGACTTTCGCTTGTC
>NZ_JAMBLS010000117.1 GCF_023336905.1 Bacteroides sp. ET71 | reverse complement strand
CCAAAATAGTATTGACCACTTAGTTCACCTATTGTTATAGATTTTTTTGTGTAGATTTGAGTGCCCGAGTCCTGGTGTAACGGGGGTGATAATAAAATCTATACAAATGGATAAACGAATCAAAAACATTTTAAGATGTTATGCGGCCGGCATGGGAATCAAGGAAACGGCTTCCACGTTTCATACTTCCCGTAATACTGTCCGCAAGTATGTCCGCCTGTTCCTTTCAAGCGGCAAGAGTATTGAACAGCTTCTTTCCCTGTCCGACGGGCAATTGGATGAACTGTTCGGCTGTACGGCATCCCGGCATCGGGAGCCTTCTTCCAGGAGGATTGAACTGGAGGCCCTGCTTCCCGGCTATGTATCCCGCCTGTCACGCAAAGGCATGAGTGTCCGAAAACTGTTCAAGGAGTACCATGCCGAATATCCTGACGGCTATCAGTTGTCTTCCTTCAAACGGGCTGTCCGTCAGTACAAGTTTCACATCAAGGTCGTCGGTCATGTCGAGCACTATGCCGCCGACCAGATGTATATTGACTTTGCCGGTGACAGGCTTGAAGTCGTTGATGAAATGACGGGCGAGACGAAGAAAGCCGAGGTGTTTGTCGCCATCCTTCCGTTCAGCCATTATACCTACTGCGAAGCCGTGTGGTCTCAACGCAAGGAAGACCTGATAAAGACATGTGAGAATGCCATGCAATATTTTGAAGGCGTTCCTGCGGCTATCGTCCCCGACAATCTGAAGGCTGCCGTCACACGAAGCGACCG
>NZ_JAMBLS010000116.1 GCF_023336905.1 Bacteroides sp. ET71 | reverse complement strand
CGGAAATCAGGGGCATCCTGATCCTGTTCCATTCGGGAGGTTTCCGATGTTTCAAGCATTATTACAAGGAATATGCCTGCAAGTATCTGCCCCACCTTTTCCCCAGACGTGTGTCCTATAACCGTTTTGTGGAGCTGGAGAAAGAAGTCCTGTTGCAGCTGACCTTCTTCATCAAGGAGGTCTTACTGGGCACCTGCACCGGTATCAGCTTTGTGGATTCCACTCCGCTGCATGTATGCCGGAGACAACGCATATTGATTCATAAAACCTTCGAGGGACTTGCGCAGCGTGGAAAATGTTCCATGAGATGGTTCTTCGGCTTCAAACTGCATTTGATTATCAATGGCAAGAGGGAAATCCTTAACTTTTTGTTTACACCCGGAAATGTGGATGACCGTGAGCCGTTGAAACAAACCAGGTTCTTGAAAAATATAAAGGGCAAGCTCTGTGCGGACAAAGGGTATATCGGTCAGGCACTATTCGAGAATCTTTTCACGGGTGGCATACAGCTGATAACCAAAGTGAAGAACAACATGAAAAATTCCCTGATGAGCGTAGCGGACAAAATCCTGCTGAGAAAACGCGCTTTGACAGAAACGGTCAATGACAAGTTGAAGAATATCGCACAGATTGAACAACTCCAGACACCGCTCCTTCAATAACTTCATTGCCAATTCGCTTTCTGCCATAGCGGCATACTGTTTCTTTGAAAAGAAGCCCGCCATTGACCTGTGTTTTGTCAGAGACGGGCAACTTACCCTGTTTTGA
>NZ_JAMBLS010000115.1 GCF_023336905.1 Bacteroides sp. ET71 | reverse complement strand
AGCGCAACATCGACCGCCTGAAAGTGGCGGACATCAACAGGTACATTCTTTATCTTGTAAACGAAAAGAAAATTTCCGTTTCGCAACAGAACATGCGCATCAACGCCATCAAGTTCTACTATGAGCAGGTGAAAGGCGGGAAACGGCAATACTACGGCGGCATTACACGGGCCAAGGAGTACAAGACACTGCCGGAAGTGTTGAGCCGGAACGAGATAAAGCGCATCCTTGACCAACTGTCCAACATCAAGCACCGCTGCATGATTTCTCTGGTTTACTCTGCCGGATTGCGGCGGAGCGAACTGCTGAACCTCACACCCAAAGACATTAACAGCGAAACGATGTCCGTGCGTATCATGGGCAAGGGCAAGAAATGCCGCTATTCGCTGCTTTCGCCCAAGCTGCTGGAAGAGCTGCGGCGGTACTTCCGTGAATACCGCCCGAAGAAATGGCTGTTTGAGGGCGAAACGCCCGGACAGCCGTACTCGGCAAGCGCATTGGTGAAAGTGCTGAAAGAAGCCGCCAGACGTGCAGGTATCAAGCACCGGGTGCATGTTCACATGCTCCGCCACTCGTTTGCCACCCACCTTTTGGAACAAGGGACAGACCTACATACGATACAGGAACTGTTAGGGCACAACGATATAAAGACCACTGCCATATATCTTCATGTATCGAGTGCGCACAAAGCCAAGATACCCAATCCGCTTGACACTCTGGATGATTCGTAGGGTACAGCTATTAGAGATTAGGAAACACACCTGCCGGGTGTCGGTTATCGAAATATTTTACACCTAAGGGTGCATTTATTAATA
>NZ_JAMBLS010000114.1 GCF_023336905.1 Bacteroides sp. ET71 | reverse complement strand
GTATTAATAAATGTACCCTTAGGTGTAGAATATTTCGATAACCGACACCCGGCAGGTGTGTTTCCTAATCTCTAATAGCTGTACCCTATGAATCATCCAGAGCGTCAAGCGGATTGGGTATCTTGGCTTTGTGCGCACTCGACACATGAAGATATATGGCAGTGGTCTTTATATCGTTGTGTCCGAGCAGTTCTTGTATCGTATGCAAGTCTGTTCCTTGCTCCAAAAGGTGGGTGGCAAAGGAGTGGCGGAGCATGTGTACATGTACCCGGTGCTTGATGCCCGCACGCATGGCGGCTTCTTTCAGCACTTTCACCAATGCGCTTGCCGAGTATTGAACTCCGGGCGTTTCGCCTTCAAACAACCATTTCTTCGGGCGGTATTCACGGAAGTACCGCCGCAGCTCTTCCAGCAGCTTGGGCGAAAGCAGCGAATAGCGGCATTTCTTTCCTTTACCCATGATACGCACAGACATCGTTTCACTGTTGATGTCTTTGGGTGTGAGGTTCAGCAGTTCACTACGCCGCAATCCGGCTGAATAAACCAAGGAAATCATGCAGTGATGCTTGATGTTAGACAGTTGGTCAAGGATGCGTTTTATCTCGTTCTTGCTCAATACTTCCGGGACGGTCTTGTATTCTTTGGCTCGTGTGATGCCGCCGTAATACTGCCGTTTCCCGCCTTTCACCTGCTCGTAGTAGAACTTGATGGCGTTGATGCGCATGTTCTGTTGCGAAACGGAAATTTTCTTTTCGTTTACAAGATAAAGAATGTACCTGTTGATGTCCGCCACTTTCAGGCGGTCGATGTTGCGCC
>NZ_JAMBLS010000113.1 GCF_023336905.1 Bacteroides sp. ET71 | reverse complement strand
ACATATGCAAGCAAGTGTCAGGTAATTTGGTAAATGAATCAGGTAATATTCCCAGAAGAGGTGTCGTTCCACGATTTTCCGATCTTGAAGTAATCGCGTTGAATATGACTTCAGAAGCAATAGGAATTGACAGTGAATCCTTGCTGTTTGCTAAATTGCAGGAATATAGAAAAGAAATTCCCAATCTTATCTCACGCAGACAATACAATGACAGACGTAAGATAACCTCATCTCTGTGCAATGCGGTCAGGGAGAGGATTGTGAAGGAGATGGATGGAGGTGAAGACTATTTCTGTATTGACTCAAAACCAATAGAGGTCTGTCGTTTTTCCCGTTCCAAGCGTTGCGGTATGGGGAAGAAGAACTTTGAGAAAACACCGTCAATCGGATACTGTGCGTCACAAGGAGTGTATTATTACGGATATAAACTCCACGCGCTCTGTGGATTAAGTGGAGTTATCCATTCCTTTGACCTCACCAAGGCAAGTGTGCATGACATTCATTACCTGAAGGATGTGAAGGTGGACTATAGTAATTGTACCGTCATAGGGGACAGAGGATATATAAGTGCTCAGGTACAACTGGATTTGTTTGAAACGGCCAATATCAGACTGGAAGTACCATACAGAACTAACCAGAAAGAATGGAAGCCGACATTTCCAGCTTTTGCCAAAGCGAGAAAAAGAATTGAAACTCTATTCTCGCAATTGTGTGACCAGTTTATGATTATAAGAAATTATGCGAAAGATACAGACGGATTGTTTGCCCGGATTCTCGGGAAGATTAGCGCACTTACAATCCTGCAATATATTAACTATAAAAATAAGAGACC
>NZ_JAMBLS010000112.1 GCF_023336905.1 Bacteroides sp. ET71 | reverse complement strand
TAAGTGGTCAATACTATTTTGGCCAGAAGGGTCAATCATATTGTAGCCAAAGGGGGCAATCCTGTTTGGCCAAAAGGGTCAAAGTCGCGTGGCTTTTCCAACAATCTGAAGGAGCGAATTTCTCAAGATACTCTTTTAATTCATCTTCTTTGATTGAAAATTTCTCCGCATTTTCTCTTACTTGTATATTGAGGTAATTGCTTCTTCATTGACCGTGATTATTTCTGAAACACGGAACATTTCTTGAATACGTTTTGCTAATTTGGAGTTCATATTTACAAAGTTTATAGTCTATGAATAGTTAAACTTTGTAAATATGCAACTACGCATTTATACTACTTTGTTAGCAAAACATGGTTAGGTACTAATGCGTATAATTCCCTAAATAAATTCGGTCCACTTAAACCATATCGGTCTTTGATATTTTTGAAATTCGATTTGTCGAACAAGTCACAAAGATGCGTTTTGTCTGTCAGTAAGATTCCAAGAATTTGAAGAAATTCATAGAAGCTTCGCCCTAATTTTATATCGTGTTACACTATCGCTACTAAGTAGTAAGTAATTATAGCATAATAGATTTGTATGCGTACAGCATTCTCTAATGTTCCCCAAAATTTCTTAATCTTGAGGTGTGGTTTTATCCATTTGAAGAACAGTTCAATACTCCATCTGTTTCGATAAAGCGATGATATTAACTCCGCAGATGCGTCAAGATTGTTCGTCAGAAAGATGTATCGAGTACCGTCTTCAGGGACTTTAACGATGAGTTTTCTAAGTTCTTCGGGATAGTCCTTGCCAAAGTACAGGAATCAGAAGCATCGGAACAAGCCGAACCGGATGAGTGATG
>NZ_JAMBLS010000111.1 GCF_023336905.1 Bacteroides sp. ET71 | reverse complement strand
GACATTAGTGAGATATTTCGACTCCGCTTCGCTTCGCTCAACATGACAGGAATGTTTTCTTCTTCTTTTCCCCTGTCATCCCGAGCATCGCCGAGGGATCTCACTATTCACCTGAGAAATATTAGTGAGATGTTTCGACTCCGCTTCGCTTCGCTCAGCATGACAGAGCCAGCGATTCTTAAACGAACAGGTTGTTAGTTTGTTTAAAATTCTTTCTCCCTGTCATCCCGAGTATTGTTCTCCCCCGCCAAACGGGGGAGGCAAGAGGGGGTATCGAGGGATCTCACTAATACTTCTCAGCGCATAGTTACAGCATCATGGCCACTTGCTTTTCCACGGCAGACTTGATAAAAGCATTGATAGAAATGCCCGCCTGCTTGGCCAACATGGCCACACGGCTGTGCATTTCCGGCGTAAGGCGCACATTCAAAGAGCCTGAATAGCTTTTGTGCGGTTCCAAGCCCTCTTCCCGGCAATAAGTTATGTAATCATCTACTGCCGCATGAAAAGCATCTGTCAGTTCCTTTACACTTTCTCCCTCGAAATTCACGAGGCCGTCTATGCCTTCAACCTTCCCGAAAAAGACATTGTCCTTTTCGCTGAAAGCCACTGAGCCGACATACCCTTTGTAATGAAGTGTGTTCATATCTTATCCTCCTTGTTTGACTTATCCTAATAATCCGAGGCCCTTTAACTCTTCAAACACCTGCTTCAGCGCATATCCTTTGACAATATTTCCCGGGTGAGGCTTGTGCAACATGATAGGGCGGCCATCGCTGTTCTTGTATATCACGCGCGAACCGGACGTCTTTCCCTTGTTGGATACAAGTCTCACCCGGATTGGTCATGGCAAATAAGGAATTGGCCACGAATTGT
>NZ_JAMBLS010000110.1 GCF_023336905.1 Bacteroides sp. ET71 | reverse complement strand
CCCGCCGCCTGTATCACCCATGTCGATACCGTCGGGATGGTGAAATACCCCACGATGGCGATGAGCATGAAGATGATGTAGGCCGAGTTGTTCGTGTCCGGCACGAAGTTCGGGTCGGTCAATGCCGCGATGTCCTTCTCAATCATCAGCGTCTGGATGCGTGCCAGCACCGAACTGAACAAATCGGAGATGGGCAGCCACAGGTAGATGCTGATATACTGGCATATCCAATGCACCATCGTGCTGTGGAAACCGTCATACACCGAAATGGCGAATGCCAGCGGCCCCAAGATGGAGAGCACGATAAGGAAGAATGTCCTCAGCGTGTCCAGTATCAGCCCCACCGCCTGAAAGAGCAGTTCCAGAAAACTGCGGAAGGCGTTGCTGATGGTCTGCTTGATTTCATACTTGCCGCGCTCGATGGCCATCCCCGCCATCGTCTTCAGTTCCGACGGTGTCCAGCCCAAGTCTTCAATCTGCCGCTCGTATTCTTCGTCGCTGACCAGATAGGCCGTTTCCGGGTTACGCACCAAAGCCTCGTATTCCAGTTTCTCCCGCTTCTCGGCGTACTCCTCCATGTCGAGCGTCTGCCCTTGCAGGATGCCGTGGCAACCGGTGACGATGGGACTCATGATGCCGTTGATGGTTCCCAGCACGAAGGTGGGGAAGAACATGATGCACGCCCCGATGCAAAACGGACGGAACAGCGGATACACATCTATTGGCTCGGCACGTGAGAGCGCCTGCCACACCCGTGAGGCCACGTAGAACAACGCGCCCAATGCCGCCACCCCGGTGGCCACGCCCGTGATGTCCGAGCAGAGCGGCATCATCTCGTCATAAAGGCTGCGCAGCACTTCATGCAGGTTGCCGAATGTACTTTCTCCCGTCATGGCTACCAGTATCTTTGGTTATCGGT
>NZ_JAMBLS010000109.1 GCF_023336905.1 Bacteroides sp. ET71 | reverse complement strand
TGCCGCGAGCGGCTGCGCCCTCCGTTGGCCGATGCGTTGCGCAAGGCCGGGGATGAAGTGGATTTCCGCCGCCGTCTGGCTGTCATGAACATGGACTTGGTGCTACGCCGCAATGAATCCGGCAGGATTTACGGGGTAACCTTCATCGACCATACGAGCCGTACCGTGCTCAACGGTTCCCGGCTCGGCAAGGAGTTCTCCGCCAATGTGCTGGAAGCGCGTTTCAACCCGCAATCCGAACCGGTCTGCAAAGTACAGCCTCACGTGGCAACGCCTGAGCCGGAAACCGGTACGGACGGTAAGGTACTGGGAGGGCTGTTGTCCGTCATTGAGCCGGAAACCGGTGCCGTTCCGCGCTATCCGCGCCTGCACAAGCCTGACAAGAAGAAACGCCGCCGCAGGTACGGGCGGCAGGACTGAATGCAGTCCGGATAACATTCAACCGAATTTCAATCACCGTTAAAACAAGTATAACTTATGTCACAGGAAGATGATTTGAGAGGGCTGGCCAAGGTCATGGACTTCATGCGTGCCCTCAGCGTATTGTTCGTCATAGTCAATGTATATTGGTTCTGCTACCCCTCGATGAAGGAATGGAACATCGACATCGGGGTGGTGGACAGGATACTGCTCAATTTCCAGCGGACGACCGGGCTGTTCTCGTCCATTCTTTGGACAAAGCTGTTCGCCCTTGTGTTCCTCGCGCTCTCCTGCTTGGGGACGAAAGGCGTGAAAGAGGAAAAGATTAAGTGGCCGCATATCTGGGCGGCGCTTGCCGCCGGTATCGTGCTGTTCTTCTTCAACTGGTGGCTGCTCGCCCTGCCGCTGCCCCTTTCGGCGCGTACCGGTTTCTATCTGCTCACCTTGTCCGCAGGCTACGGCTGCCTCTTGGCCGCCGGGGTATGGATGTCCCGACTGCTCCGGCAGAACTTGATGGAGGA
>NZ_JAMBLS010000108.1 GCF_023336905.1 Bacteroides sp. ET71 | reverse complement strand
AAAGGGAACGGGGATATGCTTGCCGACGGAAATGACGGGCTTTTACATTCCGCTGCTTGGGTCGGGAACTGGAATGTGTGTTCCGGGCAACTCGTTTTTATCCTTTCCCATTTTTTACTGTCCGCCCCAAAAACAGGCCGGTAACGGAATTGGCTCCAAGCTGCATCAACCTGCGTTTCATCTGCGTGAAGTTCTCGCCGGTGGACACAATATCGTCCACAAGGAACACATCGCGTCCCTGAAAATAGATGGGATGGAATATGAGGTTGGAGAGTTTGTCGAGGCCGTGAGTGCCTTTCATCTGCTCACGGTCTTCCCTTATCCAAGTGGCACGAAAGCCGTCGGTGATTTTCAGGCGGCGCGAAAGGAGGCTGCAAAACCGGGCGAACCGGGCGGCGTTGCGCTCGCGGGTAGCCGCCGGGATGGGGATAAGCACGGCATTGGCCGCCTTTTCCTTGTAGAAAGGCATACGGGCGATGCAAAGGGAGAAGATTTTGGCGACAAGGGCTGCCTGCTGTCCTTCCTTGAAGCGGAAAACCAAATTGCTGGTCTTGCGGTCTTCCACGCCGATATTTTTGCAGCGCGTGGGGTAATAGTCGTGGATATAGAAGCACAATGCGCCGTCGATGCGCATCTTGCCCTTGAAACGGGTGTTGTAGGGGAAGAACCGGCGCACGAAATCGCTGTCGAAGGTGAAACGGAGGATGTCGCGCCAAAGGGAGAGCGTGGCTTCGTCCTGCACGCGATAGACCTCGCCGTCGATGCTCTCCTTGTCAGCCAGCCCGATGCCGATGCTCAGGCGGTCGTTGAAAGCGTCCTTCGACACGATGTACCAGTCGAAGGACTCGCATATCCGCACGATGTCGCACTCCCGGCTGCATAGGAAATAGAACGTGTTGTCGGGTTTTTGGATTATCAGGAACTCGCCGGGCATCTCGGAGAGGGTGAAGTAATTGCTCACTTGGGCTTCGGGTACTTCACTAAGAGGG
>NZ_JAMBLS010000107.1 GCF_023336905.1 Bacteroides sp. ET71 | reverse complement strand
GTCATCGAGGAAGCGTGGAAGGCCATCGCCTCGGCGAACATGGCGGACTACATCCGCTACCTCTACAAGACCGTCCGCAAGTTCTACGGGGAGGCGGTGGTGGTCACGCAGGAAGTGGAGGACATCATCTCCTCGCCGATTGTGAAGGAGAGCATCATCAACAACTCGGACTGCAAGATTCTCCTTGACCAGCGGAAATACCTGAACAAGTTCGACCAGATACAGACGCTGCTCGGGCTGACGGACAAGGAGAAGGGGCAGATTCTTTCGGTGAACATGTCCAACGACCCGACGCGAAAGTATAAGGAGGTGTGGTTCGGGCTGGGCGGCGTGCAGTCGGCGGTGTATGCGACGGAAACCTCATTGGAGGAATACCTCTGTTACACCACCGAAGAGAGCGAGAAAGTGGAGGTGCAGCGCATGGCGGAGAAGCTCGGCGGCAACATCGAGCTGGCCATCAAGCGGCTGGCAGAGGAGAAACGGAACGCAAGGGAGGGATGAGCCTATGGAATATGCCACGTTGTTCCCGCTCGACCGCATCTGCGGACGGTGGAAAAGCCGGGGCAAGTCGCCCCCGGTCAGGGTGTACCGCGAAGGGCGCACGTACCGCATCGCCCTCGCCTACCGCTGGGGAGCCGTGCTGACCGCCACGCTCTACCGGAACGGACAGGGAACGTGGGCGGAACTGCCCGAAAGGGTGCAGGTCGCCTATGACGAAGATAACGAGCGGCTCGTGCTCGCCTCGGAAGGGGTGTATGTACGGGACTGCATGGAATATGAATATTGACAAGGACATTTTAATCATCAACGGACATGAAAAGAATACCAATGGCAATCTGCCTTACGGCCTTGCTCTGCACCGCCACGACAGTCCGGGCGCAATGGGTGACCTTTGACCCGTCGAACCTCGCGCAGAGCATCGTGAACACCACGCGGAACGTGATACAGACCACCACGACCGCCGAGAACATGGTGAAGAACTTTCAGGAAACGGTCAAGATTTACGA
>NZ_JAMBLS010000106.1 GCF_023336905.1 Bacteroides sp. ET71 | reverse complement strand
AATTCAGTTGTCGACATCAGAAATGGAAGTTTTGCGTAAACTTCAACGGAATTTAGCCGGAAGTTCCGACTATGCCCGTGTGACTTGCATTCTGATGTTGGGCATGGGTAATACGCCCTCTTTCGTGTCCTCATGTCTTGGAATAGACGTTTCCACTGTATACCGTTATCGTTCCGCTTATTTACATGGTGGTGCTGATGAACTTCTGGAAAACCGTTACAAGGGTTATTGGGGGCTTCTTGACAGCCGTCAGCTGGCAGCCTTGTGCAAGGAACTACGCGAGCACATATATACGGATGCCAAAGGTGTGGCGGCCTGGATAAAGTCCGCATTCGGCGTTGAATACACTCCCCAGGGGGTTGCAGACTTGCTGAACCGCATCGGATTTACCTATAAGAAGACATCGGAAGTCCCTTGTGAGGCTGATGCCTCAAGGCAGGCGGCCTTTGCCGGGAAACTTTCAGAAATTCTTTCCGGTATGCCGGAAGATGCGGTGGTTTATTATGCGGACGGTGTCCATCCGACCCACAACAACCGTTCCACTTATGCGTGGATAGAGAAAGGCGAGAGACTTGAACAGCCGACCGTCAGCGGTCGTGACAGGGTGAACATCAACGGGTTGCTTAATGCATATGACGTGACAGATGTGATAGCGCATGACTGTGAGAGCGTCAATGCCGAATCCACCCGGGATGTTTATCAGTCAGCCTTGGAAAGGCATCCCGAAGCTTCCGTCATCTATATCATCTCCGACAATGCCCGCTATTATCACAACAAAAAGCTCAAGGAATGGGTAAACGGGACGAAAATCAAACAGATATTCCTGCCGCCTTACTCGCCGAACCTCAATTTGATTGAAAGGCTTTGGAAGTTCCTCAGGAAGAAGGTCATTAACACCGGATTCTACAGGACAAAAGAGAAATTCAGACAGGCCGTCAAGGATTTCTTCGACAATATCGGAAACTATAAAGAAGAGTTGGAGTCACTTCTAACTCTCAAATTTCGTTTGTGTAATTCGCAAACCATTTCTTTTTAA
>NZ_JAMBLS010000105.1 GCF_023336905.1 Bacteroides sp. ET71 | reverse complement strand
AACCATTATCGCTAATTAAAGTAATGAACAGATATGAACAAAACTTTTTTTGAAGATTTCGATATGTCCTTTTGGAATGATAGTGAGTATGCGCAGAAATACTATGTTGGTACTACCCCTACTAATGAGCAATTGGAAGAAGTGGAAAATGAATTGGGATATAAATTACCTCAGTCATATATTGCGTTGGTACAACAACACAATGGGGGTATGCCGATTAACACTTGTTTCCCGACATCAGTTCCAACTTGCTGGGCTGATAATCATATTGCTATTAGCGGAATTATGGGCGTTGATAAAAACAAACCATATTCTCTTTGTGGAGAAATGGGAAATCGTTTTTGGATAGAAGAATGGGGCTATCCTACTATTGGCATTGCAATATGTACCACTCCTTCTGCCGGACATGATATGATATTTTTAGATTATCGTAAATGCTGTTTGGCAGGTGAGCCAAGTGTTGTTCATGTAGACCAAGAAAACAATTATAAAATTACTATGCTTGCAGTAAGTTTTGAAGATTTTATTCGTGGGCTTGCTAATTGCGCAGGATTTGGAAACGTAATTGTCAAAATATAAAACATGGATAATATGAAGAATATAGGACAACAGTTATTTGATATATTGAACTTTATAGATATGTCAGATAAAAGAGAAAGTATAGACCATTTGCCATTCGTACAACAGTTAAAAGATATGTGGGTGGCAACAGATAGTAATAAGTACAACGAAAGAAACAGCAAAATCATAATAGTTAGAATTATCAATGAACTTGTACAACTGAACATTTCGGAAGAAATAGAAACATGGTTGTGCGAATTGGATAAAATTTCCCCTAAATCACCTCAATATGCAATGGACTTTTTAAGAGGTAAAGTGTACTTCCAATTGAAGGAATACACTAAGGCTGCCGAATATCTAAAAAAATCATATAATGCGAATAAAGATTTCTTTTGTAGGCAAGAACAAATATTTCTCAAATTTATAAATAGCGATAACGAAGCAGGATAACGGACAAGCCGTTCCCTGCTACCCCATTA
>NZ_JAMBLS010000104.1 GCF_023336905.1 Bacteroides sp. ET71 | reverse complement strand
TTTTTTTATGAAAAGCAACAATAAAATGCTAAATTTAAAGTATAAAAAATTCCAGCACATAATGCCCATCGTTCCGCAAATTCTGAAATTCTTCGGCCTCAACCCATTACGTTCAAAATTTATAGCCCCTCCCTTATAGGAAGGGGGCTTGAACTCTATAAGCAAGAGGTGCACCGACAATATGCAACCGCAATTGCACATCATGGGCACACCTCCACACCTTCAGACAAGGCAGATGCCTTTATCAACCAAACGTACCTTGGCCACTGTCATCATCCGAGTCCTCTTCCCCACCGGGCGAAGAAGCAACCTCATCATCCTGCAAGCACAGACTGTTCGACACACTCTGCCCCTGCGCACTCCGAAAGCTCAGATAGACGGCCAACGCCTCATCGCCCCAACTGCCAGGCAACGTCAACTCTGCCGTGCCATCGGCTCTTGTACCAGCCTCCAGGTCATACACAGCTTCCGCCTTCACCTTATTATAGGCCAGCACCATTGCCACATCGTCGGCAGCCGCATTGCCATTGCCACTGTTGTCCGTCCACGTGAACGTCAACTTCCCGGCTGCGGCTTCCACTGCCGCATCTCCAGGCACCACCAGACCGCCGCGGCTGATCATGGCTTTCTGGAAATCAACGGTCGCATCAGCGCCGCAACCCTCCACCGCGTTTTTCAGCACGTAAGACATTGCCGAACTGTAAGCCGATTGCCCGGCCGGATGTTCCTTGTAACCGATGCGCAAATAAGGCGTTATTGTTTTCAAGAAGCGGACAGCCTCCGCAAAACGCCCCCGTTGGCACACCTGCTTTTCCGTCTTCGCGTCAGTATAGCCATCTGCCAACGAACGCATGTAACTGATAGAGTTCCACGAACTGCCTATCACAGTCCCTACTTTCCCGGAAAATCCCCCGAGAATACCTTTGGTAATTGTTCCCATGTTAAAATCAAAAATTAAAAGGTTAAAGATTTGGTTTATTCCAGCGTCCTCTTTCGAATGATTTCTGCAGCAACCCTTCGCAAGATTTCACATATCAGAAACTCCTATCGTTTC
>NZ_JAMBLS010000103.1 GCF_023336905.1 Bacteroides sp. ET71 | reverse complement strand
AATTGTCATGAAAACAATTCAGCGAATCGTTATCAGCATTTCTTTCCTTTTCTCTTATTCCTTCTATCTCCTTATAAGTATCGTCCACGACTTGACGGGACACCCCGTTCAGTTTCTTCGCATGTTCCTGAACAATAGAACCTATTTCATGACAAATCCAAGCGGCGGCAATCAGTACCGCGAATACCATCAATATATTCTTTATCGGTTTGTAGCGCAGCAGATACCCCAAGAAAGCGAACAGGATATACGCGACGTATATACATATAGTGTTGAGAGTTCTGCCGAAATATTCTTTTTGATGGCGTTGCAGTTCGGTGGAGGTTTCCCATGCGGTGATGGCGTGTCGGTACAATTCCGTATGAGCTATGAACATCAGACTGTCTTCGCTGGCAGCGGGATGAGCGGCATATTGATAGGCAACGCCCATTGTTTCCAACTGATAGCTGTCATAGGCTTTCGATGCCAAAGTGTCCGGTAGCATTGAAAGCAGTAGTCCGCACGTGTCAATATCAGCTAAAAAAGATGTTTCAAGAGAATCTGTTTGGGCTATAAGTTTCGTTTTGGGCATTACCATAGGTATATTGTGCAATATTTCTTCCGGGTCGATGCTGAACTTGTCTGCCAACGATTGGGGATAAGTCTGTTTTATTTCTATTATTTTATCAACAGATGCAGCCATTGTTTGGGGACGTATAAACCAGTCATAGTAATAGGTCATCGCCGATAGAGGCAAAACAAGAACCAGACCGATTACCCAATTTCGGAGAAAGCCTGTCCATTTTTCATCGTTCATTGCCCAAAAACTCAAGAAAGTTGCGATGCTCAAACTGTATGGAATGAGGGCAGTAAATGCTGCCATCCCCAATTGCAAACAAAAGGCCAATGCCTCCGAGGTGGCTAAGTCATAAAATGTGCCCTTATCTACTTCCTTAATTACAAGTACCGTGAAGCCACATACCAAAACGATGGCAAGAATGATAACAAAATATATACTAAGTTTCTTCAAATACTTCATATTCATTTTACTGATTAATGGTTTGGTGGAAAACACCCGTTCTGGGGTTATCTTCCTTTGTT
>NZ_JAMBLS010000102.1 GCF_023336905.1 Bacteroides sp. ET71 | reverse complement strand
GACAAAGACCGTAGAGCTTGTGGTTATGGAAACCGTTTTAAACGTTCAGTCCCCATGCCTTTACATCTGAAATCTGGATAGTTCGTTGGGACTTATGATCCCGTGTTAGCGACGATAGGTTATAGGATGTATTTAACCAAATTAAAGACGTTATGACTTACATTGGAATCGACATCAGCAAGGACAGCTTCGTGGCTGCTTTTCCGACAGTATCGGGTTATCAGACCCAAACTTACCCTAATACCGTAAAAGGTATCAGGAAGTTCATCGGCTCGCTTTCCGTAACAGAACATCATTGTGTGATGGAAGCCACCGGCAATTACGGTTTTCTGCTTCTTTATCTGCTTGACAGGCAAGGGATAGCTGCCAGTATGGTGAATCCCAAACAAATCAAGCACTTCTCACGCATGATGATGACCGTCACCAAGACCGACCCCAAAGACGCCTGTATGATTGCCATGTACGGTGAGAAGATGAATCCTCCCATTTACAAGATGCCGTCTGAAACCGTTATGCTCCTGAAACAGAAGAAAACGATTATCAGGCAGTTGAAGAAACAGCTTACGGCAAGCAAGAACCTGAAAAGTTCCCTTGTCGTGCTTCCATTCCAAGACAAGAACGGGATGAAAGCGCTTGATAAGACTATTTCTTTTTTGGCAAGCCAAATTGAGTCTTTGGAATCCGAACTTGCAGATTTGGCTTCTTCGGAGTTCGACAGGCAAGTTAAACTGCTTACATCCATTAAAGGCATTGGTATTACTTTGGCTACAGCCTTGATCGTCGCTACCGGAGGATTCTCCTATTTCAACAACGCAAAGCAGGTTTCCCGCTTTATCGGGATATGTCCGACCTACCAGCAGTCCGGAACATCCGTACATATCAAAGGTGGGATAAACCGTAACGGGGATGCGAGCTTACGCTCACTGCTTTATGTCGCCTCATGGTCGGCTTTACGTGGCAATGCAACCTGTAAAGAATGCTACACGCGTTTGAAAGCCAACGGAAAACCTTCTAAGGTGGCTCTTATTGCTGTCGCAAATAAACTCGTTAGGCAGGCATTTGCTGTAATCAAGTCAGATACACCTTATGTGGATGGCTTCGTTTCTACCCGTCAAACGAA
>NZ_JAMBLS010000101.1 GCF_023336905.1 Bacteroides sp. ET71 | reverse complement strand
ACAGAAACAGGACTTGCGGCAGGCTCCCGCCACCGAAGAACCCGCCCCGCAGCAATCCACGAAGTGGAGCATGGAGCAGGTGGACTGGCAGCAGCTCGCACGCATGGGCATCACGCCCGAATCGTTGGGCGAAATCGGTACGGCACGCCTGCTCAACGGGCATGAATCTGCCGTGCTTGACATCCGCACCAACTTCGAGGGCATCAGCTTTGAAACACCGGCCTGCATCCGGCTGGTGGAATCGCCCGACGGAAAACCCGTACTCAACATCGAATGCTGCAAACGGTATCCGGATTTGAAGGAGTACATGGGAACGGAACTGCCCCAAGAAGTGCAGGACAACCTGCTGAAAACGAACAACGCCGGACGAACCATTGACATCCGCCAACCTGACGGTACGGTGGAGTCCTGTCTTCTGTCCTTCAATCCCAAGACCAACCGCCTGCACCACCTTCCCATGCAGGATATGAAGCAGGTACGTGAAATCAACGGCGTAACGCTGACCGAAGACCAGGGACTCCGCCTGATGAACGGCGAGTCCGTATTGGTCGAGGGCATGTGGTCTGAGCGAAGGCAGAAACATTACGACGCACGCCTCCAGTACAACGTCTGCAAGGGCGGCTTCGATTACGACTTCCGGGGGCTGAACCGTAAGGTGGAGCAGGGGCAGAGCCAGAGCGGACAGCGCGAAATCATCATCCCGCAGAAGCTGAAAGGGGTGGAACTGACCCAAGAGCAGAAAGATGCGTTGAAAGCAGGCAAGGCGGCGTATGTCAAGGGCATGTCCGACGGTGGCGGGGGCACGTTCAATGCCTACGTGCGCCCCAACTACGAGAAGATGAAGTTCGACTTCTTCCGCTGGAATCCCGACAAGAGCAAGAAGCAGTCGCAAGGTCAGGCAGAAACACAGGCACAAAAGCCTGCACAGGCCGCCACGCAGAACCGCCGTGTCCGGAAGTCCGAGAAGAAAGGTGCCGGCGTATCGCTTTGAGTATTCACCTATAATAACTAATGTATATGAAGAATGTCATTATCGCAGAAAAGCCGTCGGTGGCGCAAAGCATCGCGGCGATTGTAGGAGCCGAACAGCGGAAGGACGGCTATCTGGAAGGCAACGGCTGTGCCGTAACATGGGCT
>NZ_JAMBLS010000100.1 GCF_023336905.1 Bacteroides sp. ET71 | reverse complement strand
TCCGCAGCACAGCATCGCCGAAATGCGCAAGCGCGACTTGAAAACCGTCATGGAGGACGAACACTACAAGGCGATGGCCTACCGCCAACTGCAACGTATCGGCAAGAAGGCCTACCCGGTCGTCGAGGGCACGGCGGAGGATGCCGTGGAAAAGGCGGAAGGACTATTGGAGAAGCTGCCCGGCACGGACATCGTGTTCTTCGACCTGCCCGGCACGGTAAACAGCGGCGGCGTGCTGCGGACGCTGGCGAACATGGACTACATTTTCTCGCCCATCGCGGCAGACCGGGTGGTGATGGAAAGCACACTGCGTTTCGCCACCAAGCTGAAGGACACGCTAATGGACACGGGCAAGACGAACATCAAGGGGCTGTACCTGCTGTGGAACATGGTGGACGGGCGCGAGAAGTCGGAACTCTACAGGGTATATGAGGAAATCATCCGGGAGCTGGGGCTACAGGTGCTACAGACCTTCCTGCCCGACAGCAAGCGGTTCCGGCGCGAACTGACGGGGGAACACAAGGCGGTGTTCCGCTCGACGCTGTTCCCGGCGGACGGTACGCTCGCCAAGGGAAGCCACATCCGGGAGATAACGGAAGAGATACTCACCATTATCGGGAAATAGCTATGGGGGAACGGAAGAAAATCAGTCTGACGGAACTGGACGAAAGCTCCATCGTCGCCTCGTTCAAGGAAGAACGGCCCGCCCAGGCCGTCCCTCTGGCGGTGGAGCCGGAAACGCCCGTACCCCACCGGACAGAACATCCGGATATCAAGCCAGCCCATGAGAGCGAATACCTCCGCCTGTTCATCCACGAGTCGCCCGTATGCGCGCGGCTGGGCAAGACCATCTACCTGCGCAAGGAGTTCCACGAGCGGATACAGCGCATCGTGCAGACCATCGGCGGCAACCGGGTATCGCTGTTCAGCTACGTGGACAACGTGTTAGAGAAGCATTTTGCCGACTGGCAGGGGGACATCGAGCGCGAATACAAGCAACGGGATACCGGAATTTTCTAAAATAACAGACAGCCTATGACAACAATCCTTATCATATTCCTTGCAGGTTATCTGCTTTGGGTGGCCGCCTATCTCCTGTATGAGCGGCATGAACGCCGGAAAAGGCAGCGCGAAAGG
>NZ_JAMBLS010000099.1 GCF_023336905.1 Bacteroides sp. ET71 | reverse complement strand
GCTTTCGCGTTGCCTTTTCCGGCGTTCATGCCGCTCATACAGGAGATAGGCGGCTGTCCAGAGCAGGTAGCCCACGACGCATAACGTGATAAAGGTTGTCATAGATGGATTGTTTTCTAAAAGATTCCCGTATTCCGTTGCTCATATTCGCGCTCGATGTCCCCCTGCCAGTCGGCAAAATGCTTCTCTAACACATTGTCCACGTAGCTGAACAGCGATACCCGGTTGCCGCCGATGGTCTGCACGATGCGCTGTATCCGCTCATGGAACTCCTTGCGCAGATAGATGGTCTTGCCTAACCGGGCGCATACGGGAGACTCGTGGATGAACAGGCGGAGGTATTCGCTCTCATGGGCTGGCTTGATGTCCGGCTGTTCCGTTTGGCGGGGTGCGGGCGTTTCCGGCTCCACCGTAGGAGGGACGCCCTGAGCGGGCCGTTCTTCCTTGAACGAGGCGACGATGGAGCTTTCGTCCAGTTCCGTCAGGCTGATTTTCTTCCGTTCTCCCATAGCCTACCTCCCGATAATGGTGAGTATCTCTTCCGTTATCTCCCGGATATGGCTTCCTTTGGCGAGCGTGCCGTCCACGGGGAACAGCGTCGAGCGGAACACCGCCTTGTGTTCCCCCGTCAGTTCGCGCCGGAACCGCTTGCTGTCGGGCAGGAAGGTCTGCAGCACCTGCAAGCCCAGCTCCCGGATGATTCCCTCATACACCCCGTAGAGTTCCGACTTCTCGCGCCCGTCCACCATGTTCCACAGCAGGTACAGCCCCTTGATGTTCGTCTTGCCCGTGTCCATCAGCGTATCCTTCAGCTTGGTGGCGAAGCGCAGGGTGCTTTCCATCACCACCCGGTCTGCCGCGATGGGCGAGAAGATATAGTCCATGTTCGCCAGCGTCCGCAGCACGCCGCCGCTGTTCACCGTGCCGGGCAGGTCGAAGAACACGATGTCCGTGCCGGGCAGCCTCTCCAATAGTCCTTCCGCCTTTTCCACGGCATCCTCCGCCGTGCCCTCGACGACCGGGTAGGCTTTCTTGCCGATGCGTTGCAGTTGGCGGTAGGCCATCGCCTTGTAGTGTTCGTCCTCCATGACCGTTTTCAAGTCGCGCTTGCGCATCTCGGCGATGCTGTGCTGCGGG
>NZ_JAMBLS010000098.1 GCF_023336905.1 Bacteroides sp. ET71 | reverse complement strand
GCGGAAACAGGACTTGCGGCAGGCTCCCGCCACCGAAGAACCCGCCCCGCAGCAATCCACGAAGTGGAGCATGGAGCAGGTGGACTGGCAGAAGCTCGCACGCATGGGCATCACACCCGAATCGTTGGGCGAAATCGGTACGGCACGGTTGCTCAACGGGCATGAATCCGCCGTACTGGACATCAAGACCAGTTTCGAGGGCATCAGCCTCGAAACGCCTGCCTGCATCCGGCTGGTGGAATCGCCCGACGGGAAACCCGTGCTCAATATCGAGTGCTGCAGGCAACGCCCGGAACTGGGCGAATACATGGGCACTGAACTTCCTCAGGAGGTGCAGGACAGCTTGCTCAAAACACACAATGCCGGACGTCCTATCGACATCCGCCAGCCCGATGGCACGGTAGAAACCTGCCTTCTTTCCTTCAACCCCAAGACCAACCGCCTGCACCACCTTCCCATGCAGGATATGAAGCAGGTACGTGAAATCAACGGCGTAACGCTGACCGAAGACCAAGGACTCCGCCTGATGAACGGCGAGTCCGTATTGGTCGAGGGCATGTGGTCCGAGCGGAGGCAGAAGCATTACGACGCACGCCTCCAGTATAATGTATGCAAGGGCGGCTTCGATTACGACTTCCGGGGGCTGAACCGCAAGGTGGAGCAGGGGCAGAGCCAGAGCGGACAGCGCGAAATCATCATCCCGCAGAAGCTGAAAGGGGTGGAACTGAGCCAGGAACAGAAAGATGCGTTGAAAGCGGGCAAAGCTGCCTATGTCAAGGGCATGTCCGACGGCGTCGGAGGCACGTTCAACGCCTATGTACGCCCCAACTACGAGAAGATGAAGTTCGACTTCTTCCGCTGGAATCCCGACAAGAGCAAGAAGCAGTCGCAGGGACAGACTGGCGGGCAGCCGAAACAATCCGCGCAGACGGCGTCCCAGAACCGCCGTATCCGGAAGTCGGAGAAAAAGGGAGTCGGTGCATCACTCTAATTACTTACCTATAATATATAAGTGTATATGAAGAATGTTATCATCGCAGAAAAGCCGTCGGTGGCGCAAAACATCGCGGCAATCGTGGGAGCAGGACAAAGGAGGGACGGGTATCTGGAAGGCAACGGCTATGCCGTAACATGGGCG
>NZ_JAMBLS010000097.1 GCF_023336905.1 Bacteroides sp. ET71 | reverse complement strand
TTGATTTTGCAACTTTGCAGTCTAATACAAATGGCTGCTATGTTCCAAAACAAATACGTATTCTCTCAATTAACCGCTTTTCTGAACAGGACTCAGTTCAACAACTATGTTCGCAAGTATAATGGCAACCGATATGTGAAACATTTCACTTGCTGGAATCAGATGCTTGCAATGATGTTCGGGCAACTGAGTAACCGTGAGAGCCTGCGAGACTTAATCGTTGCTTTCGAGGCGCATAGGGCCAAGCAATATCATCTCGGGTTAGGTCGTGAACCGATAGCCAAGACAACTCTTGCCACAGCCAACCAGAACCGCGATTACAGAATCTTCGAAGACTTTGCATTCTATATGATGAAGGAAGCCTGTGAAAAGCGGATAACCAACATCCTTGACATTTCCGGAAAGAAATATGCATTTGATTCAACAACGATTCCGTTATGTCTTGCAACATTCCCATGGGCAAAGTTCCGAAGCAAGAAAGGAGGAGTGAAGGCTCATGTCTTATATGACATTGAAGCACAAACTCCTGCCTTCTATACTATAACCACCGCGTCAAAGCACGATTCTACAGCAATGTCTTCAATCCATTATGAACCAAATGCTCACTATATATTCGACAGGGCTTATGACTCCTTTAAAGAACTCTATAGGATACATCTTACAGACTCTTTCTTTGTTGTCAGAGCCAAGACGAACTTTAAAGTATAAGACAGTCAGATGGAAACGAAGAATCCAAAGAATATAATGACAGATGCGGAAGTGAAACTGACCGGATATCTCTCCGAGAAGAAATATCCTGAGTCATTCAGACTCGTCCGATATTACGATGAAGAAGATGACTGTGAGTTCACTTTTTTGACGAATGCGAAGCAGCTTTCTGCACTGGATGTCGCCAATCTTTATAAGAAAAGGTGGTTGATCGAGCTGTTTTTCAAATGGATCAAGCAGCATCTGAAGATAAAGAAATTCTGGGGCACACAACAAAGAACGCTGTTCGCATACAAATCAGTGTGGCTATTATCACATACTGTCTTGTGGCTATTGTTCAACATGATATGAAGTTGAAACGCTCAACCTATGAAGTTTTGCTAATTCTCAGCATATCATTGACTGACAAAACCCACTTGCGTGACCTGTTCGACAAGACTAATTTCAATGATGTCAAAGATCTAAAT
>NZ_JAMBLS010000096.1 GCF_023336905.1 Bacteroides sp. ET71 | reverse complement strand
CTCCGTGTGGTGATAAATGTACTAACAAACCTTAAACGATTTCATCGTCCGGTAAGTAGTAGTCTCTCCATTTGATGTCCGATGTGTAAATGGCGGCAATCTTAACCAACCTATCAAACAGGTCATATTTCGGGTCGCATGAATCTTTGAAGAATCTTCTGTTGAATTTCCAGCAGAATTCATTCAAGTAAAGTTGCAAGAACTGCTTGTCAACCTCACCATGAATGGCAGCAATGCCACTTCGGCAGCGTCCTATGACAACATGCACCCAAGGCAAATGGGTCTTGACCACAGAATCCACATTGCTTTCAACATGCCGTTCATACCCTTTGAAGTACCCTTCGAAGTTTATGTGCGAGGAGGAACCGTCTGAAACGATGACCGTATCCTTGTCAATGTGTTTACGTACTATTTTGTCCAACGTGTCAGCACTCAGATTGTCAATCACAAACATCTTTATGTAATGGACAACCTTTCCGATGTTTTGCCTTTCCGCTTTTTTAGCCAAATGGGATGCTTTTCTTATGGATTGCCCTGTTGCCTCGGACAAATATTGCTGCAGTACAGTGTCAACAGGCTTGCTTTCAACGATGACAAGTACCTTGGCTTGCTGTTGGCTTCCTGCGCCGCGCTTGATTTTCTCACCGCGCGACTCTTCAGGAATCCGTATCGGAAAGAACGCCTCATCGAGTTCCACTTCATCCGACAATTGGCATATGCAATCCCGCTTTCCCATGATGTTCCTCAACTTCATCATCATAAGCCATACGGGAGGGTATTGCTCTATCCGCAGCTGGTGCTGGACTTCTTTTGCGGAAAGCACCTGCTTGATGGATGTCATAAGGTGCATGGCATAGAACCAAGTGCGAAGGGACAACTTGCTGTGTTCCATTACCGTCCCCTTGGTCAAGGGAATGCTGCAACCGCACTTTGTACACTGGAACGCTTTTCTCCCTTGCAGCCACTTATCAGTTTTGACGCCACAATTAGGGCAGGAAACGCCTTGGATGATGCGAATGTCTCTAAAATAAGACACGCAGGATTCTTCCGTCGGAAAACGACCTTCAAATTGACTTAGCAGCATATGGCTTTTCTTGCAAATTTAGTCGCTTTCATTCCATTAGAAAAGCTGCACCAGCGGACTTAACAGATTTTAGTACATTTATCACCACACAGAGTT
>NZ_JAMBLS010000095.1 GCF_023336905.1 Bacteroides sp. ET71 | reverse complement strand
GGGTGGCGGAGCGAAGTCCGTACCCGTAACGGAAACGGAGGGAAGGACGGTCAGCCCGGTCACGCAGGTGGCGGAACAGGTCGTGTCGATGCTGGCACAACCGATGTCCGATGCCGAGTTCATGGAACGGTACAGCCGTCCGCACAATCTGGGATTCCATACCGTGTCGGACCATGCGTGCGTATCGGCCCGGAACAGCATCCGTGCCTGCATCCGGCGCACGGTCACGGTAAGCGACGGCAAGGAGGCGGAAATCCGCCTACTGGAACCGGTCGATGTCGGGGGCATGTATATACCGGCCAACACCGTGCTGACCGCTACGGCACGCATCAACGGGGAGCGCATGGAACTGACCGTCAGCTCCATTGCCTATAAAGGGAGCGTCGTGCCGGTGGAACTGGAGGTATATGACATGGGCGGCATGAAAGGCATCTCCGTGCCGGGGTCGCAGGAACTGACCGCACTCAAGGAGATGGCGGCCAACATGGGTTCCACGATGGGCAGCAGCATCAACATCTCCACCGATGCCGGGGCGCAACTGGCCTCGGACTTGGGACGCGGTGCGATACAGGGGCTGTCGCAATACCTCGCCACGAAGTTCCGCACCGTCAAGGTAACGCTCAAAGCGAACCACGCGGTGCTGCTTGTGCCCAAGAAATAATCTTATGTATCACTATTATTCACAAGGAAAAATGAAGAAAATTATGCTTATGGCGGCTCTCATGACCGCAATGACCCATGCCCAAGCGCAGAGGGTCGTGGAAGAAACCGATTTGAAAGAAACGGAAAAAACGGCTGTCCCGACAACTGCCGATGATGGCGGGATGAAACGAAGTCCGTCCACCGGTGATTTGTTCGACGGGCTGACACGCCCGATAACCTTCGACCGGATGATACCCCCGTATGCGCTGGAGGTTACGTTTTACAAGACCGTGCATATCATCTTCCCCGCCACTATCAAATACGTGGACTTGGGTTCCGCCGATATCATCGCGGGCAAGGCGGACGGCTCGGAAAACGTGCTCCGGGTGAAGGCCGCCTTGCGCGACTTCTCCCGCGAAACCAATCTGGCGGTGATTACCGAGGATGGAAGCTACTATACCTTCAACGTGAAGTATGCCGACGAGCCGACCAAGCTGAACATCGAGATGAAGGACTTCCTGCACGACGGGGAGGCGGTGAACCGCCCGAACAAT
>NZ_JAMBLS010000094.1 GCF_023336905.1 Bacteroides sp. ET71 | reverse complement strand
TGGTGGCGGAGCGAAGTCCGTACCCGTAACGGAAACGAAGGGAAGGACGGTCAGCCCGGTCACACAGGTGGCGGAGCAGGTCGTGTCGATGCTGGCCCAACCGATGTCCGATGCCGAGTTCATGGAGCGGTACAGCCGTCCGCACAACATGGGGTTCCATACCGTGTCGGACCATGCGGGCGTATCGGCCCGGAACAGCATCCGTGCCTGCATCCGGCGCACGGTCACGGTAAGCGACGGCAAGGAGGCGGAAATCCGCCTGCTGGAGCCGGTCGATGTCGGGGGCATGTATGTCCCGGCCAACACCGTGCTGACCGCCACGGCACGCATCAACGGGGAACGCATGGAGCTGACCATCAGCTCCATCGCCTATAAGGGGACGGTCGTGCCGGTGGAATTGGAAGTGTATGACCCAAGCGGCATGAAAGGCATTTCCGTGCCGGGGTCGCAGGAACTGACCGCGCTCAAGGAGATGGCGGCCAACATGGGTTCCACGATGGGCAGCAGCATCAACATCTCCACCAATGCCGGGGCGCAACTGGCCTCGGACTTGGGACGCGGCGCGATACAGGGGCTGTCGCAATACCTCGCCACGAAGTTCCGCACCGTCAAGGTAACGCTCAAGGCGAACCACGCGGTACTGCTCGTGGCAAAGAAATAACTTTATGTATCACTATTATTCACAAGGAAGAATGAAGAAAATCATGCTTATGGCGGCTCTCATGGCCGCAATGACCCAAGCCCATGCGCAAAGGGTCGTGGAAGAAACCGACTTGAAAGAAACGGAAGAAACAGTAGGACAAACTGAAACGGGCGATGATGGGGTAAAACAAAGCCCGTCCACCGGTGATTTGTTCGACGGGCTGACGCGCCCGATAACTTTCGACCGGATGATACCCCCGTATGCGCTGGAGGTTACGTTTTACAAGACCGTGCATATCATCTTTCCCGCCACCATCAAATATGTGGACTTGGGTTCCGCCGACATCATCGCGGGCAAGGCGGACGGCTCGGAGAACGTACTCCGGGTGAAGGCCGCCCTGCGCGACTTCTCCCGCGAAACCAATCTGGCGGTGATAACCGAGGATGGAAGCTACTATACCTTCAACGTGAAGTATGCCGACGAGCCGACCAAGCTGAACATCGAGATGAAGGACTTCCTGCACGACGGGGAGGCGGTGAACCGCCCGAACAAC
>NZ_JAMBLS010000093.1 GCF_023336905.1 Bacteroides sp. ET71 | reverse complement strand
ACATCAAAAAGCAGTGTATCATATATGGAATTAAGAGATAAACTTTTTACGGAAGAACAGTATTTAAAGCAATTAGCTGAATACGTTGATGATATAAAAGAACTGGAAGAAGAAATAATGGGTTCTTATGATAAAGAACGTAATTCTGGCGGTATAAGCCCTTATGTGTTTTTACTTAAATACAGAATAGGTTCTTTAGTTACTATGTATTCTATGGGTAAAGACTTAGAATGCTTAAAACCCGATTACCTACAAGCAGTCAAAGCAATGCAAGAATATTGGACACCATACGGTTATTACCAACAAATGTTATGGTTGCTTTCGATAGGTATCATGTTAGATTATGAGGATGATATTCTTTGTGTCATGCTTGCTTTAATAGAACGGGAAAAAGTCAAAGACCATGTTTATGATGTGTTGCTAAATTACCGCTTCCCCGAACGTAAGAAATTGGCAGATTGCGTTTTTGATGATATACCTTATCAGGCAATCTTGGAAGTTTCGGAATTAGCCAAGATAGACAAGAAGCAAGCGATAAAACGATTGGAGAAGTATCTCAAAAAAGAGTGGTATCGTGGACATTCAGAATATCCGTGGTATAACGACCATAAATATGGTATAATACATGACGGTTATTGGAGTTTTGAAAGCGGTGCATTGGTCAAGGTTTTAGGATTGGATGATAGCAGCCTGAAAGGTTTACCTTACTATCCATACGATATGGTACACTGGAATGAGAATAAAATATGTTGTTAATAAAGCGTGATAACGCTTACAGCGTTCATCGCTTAGCCATTACCAACAAATAGCGTACATATATGAATAATACAACAAAAGTAAGAATAGTATATGAATGCAGCATAATAGCCATTGTCCTGCTGACATTCTTAAAAAGTATGTTCCCATACATGGGGGCATGGTGGCAAGTTGCCCTTATCGCTTCACTTGTAGGGCTATGGTTCTCGTTGTCTTATCTGAAACGTCATAATTATAAATGGGGTTTCAGTTACATAGAAAATCACTTATACATTGACCTGTTATTGAAAGTACAAAAATGGTTTCAGAACGCTACAATCATAGCCCTATTGATACCTGTATTCTTAACAGACCTCATGTATAATCATTTTTGTTTTGTAGCATATATATTGCTTGTAGGCATGTTCTTAGGCGTGAAACTGGCTACTTACACTGTAGAGTACGCCATATATAAAAGCAAATTCATTGGA
>NZ_JAMBLS010000092.1 GCF_023336905.1 Bacteroides sp. ET71 | reverse complement strand
ACCGTGTTCATCAAGGGGCTGGACAACCTTATCGCCACCGCGCGCAGCAACAAGGTGGCCGTGCTGCTGGGCTTTCAGGACTTCTCGCAGCTCATCCGCGACTATACCGACAAGGAGGCGAAGGTCATCATCAACACCGTCGGCAACATCTTCTCCGGGCAGGTGGTGGGCGAGACCGCCAAGACGCTCTCCGAACGCTTCGGCAAGATACTCCAGAAACGGCAGTCCATCTCCATCAACCGCAACGATGTGTCCACCTCCATCTCCACCCAGATGGACAGCCTTATCCCGCCGAGCAAGATTTCCTCGCTGACGCAGGGCATGTTCGTCGGTTCGGTGGCGGACAACTTCGGCGAGAAAATCGAGCAGAAGATTTTCCATTGCGAGATTGTGGTCGATGCCAGGAAAATCGCCGAAGAGGAAAAGACCTACCGGAAGATACCGGTCATCACCGACTTCAGGGATGCCGACGGCATCGACCGCATGAAGGAAATGGTACAGGAAAACTACAACCGCATCAAGGAGGAAGCCCGGCAGATTGTCGCCGATGAGCTGGAGCGCATCGGGAGCGACCCGAACCTGAAGCATCTGCTGGAGTTGAACAAACAGGCATAGGCTTATTTGTTTCGCCGGTATTGCTTCTCGTCGTCCGTATCCATTTTCCGCAGCAGGGCTTCGCGCAGCCGGTCGATGAAATAGGTGCGGTCGTCGCCTTTCCTCCGCCGCATCCGGGCATAGTAGCTCGATGCGTTCTTCACATCCACACCCAGTGCTCTGCACACATATTCCACCACTTGTTTGAGCGTGATTTCACCGTCATTGAACAGCTTCAGTTCATGGCAGGCATAAAGCAGTTCAATAAGATGGATGGCATCGTCAGTCCACAGCACGGGAGGCCCGTCGCCGGGCGGACGAGCTTCTCCGTTTCCGGGACCCGTCCGTCTTTTTTCCATCCGTTCCATCGTGTTTTCCACATACATGATAGCTCCCACCACATGGCAGTAGCACACCAGATGGCTCTGCCCGTTGTTGTGGTAGCGTTCCCGCAGGACGGTCAGCCGGAACTTCGTGTATTGGAGATGGAGGAGCACGCAGGTGTGGTTGCCGTGTTCCTCATGCAGATGGCTGAGGTGGCGTATGAAATCGTCACTTGCCTCGTTCAGCCTTTCGGTATCGCAATCCCCTTGTTCCAGTAAAAGCAGGTAGGGGCACAGGTAAAATACATCCATTTGAAACTATTTTATCGGTTATGAACGGCAAAAATAGCGGTGTACATGGATGTGGCAGTTCCGTTTTTCGCCGGAAATGCCGTCATTCCCCCA
>NZ_JAMBLS010000091.1 GCF_023336905.1 Bacteroides sp. ET71 | reverse complement strand
AGGGGTTTCATATGCGTGTTTCTGTTTAGGGGGGATGTGTTATGTTATATATATGTAAGTACTGAATTTTAGTTGTAGTATCTGTCATGTTGAGCGGAGCGCAGCGAAGTCGAAACATCTCCTTCTTGCGCTGCCAGACAGAGCCTTTAGGGAGATTCTTCGACTACGCCCTGCGGGCTTCGCTCAGAATGACAGACACATCAATAGTATAAACTAAAAAGGAATGATTACTTATGTATAGGTGGAACGCGAATGGTATCTCAATTCCCCTCCTCCGGCGGAGGAGGGGAATTGGGTCACTATCTGCGTTCCAATCATTCTGATGGCTTGGTTGTGTACTTGCATTTATGATGCTTGTTATCGTCGGTTGGCTATGTCCAGACGCTCTGGCTGCCTATGGCCAGACGTTCTGGCTACCTATGTCCAGACGCTCTGGCTGCCTATAGCCAGACACTCTGGCTGCTTATGGCCAGACACTCTGGCTGCCTATAGCCAGACACTCTGGCTGCCTATGGCCAGGATACATTATCCGAACGTACCTTGTCCACTATCATCGTCGTCACCGCCAGACGTACCGCCACCTTCGGGAGCAGCATCGCCTATGTAAACAGTACACTCTGCACTGCGTGGCGTCTTTAACAAATGGGTACCCGAATTGGCGAACTGCGTCACAATCCTTAGCGTGTACGTCCCGTCCGTCAGCGTCGAGGGCACGATGAAGCGCAGCTCCGAGGGATTGTTCATCGCCACCTGGCCCATGGGCACCTGCGTCTCCGTCCCGTCTTCGTCCACGAAGAAGATGCCTACCGACGGGTCGTCGCCCTCGACCTTCACGTTCTTGCCCTCCACGCGGTAGATGCTGCCGGGCACCACCGTATAGCTCGGCGCCTTCGTCATGGCGTCGCCCGCGGCCGACACGTACATCGCCTCCGACACCGTGCCCGTCACCGTCACCGTCGCCCCGGCCACCGCCTCGCGCAGCTCCTTGGCCGGCTGCATGTTCACCGCCAGGCTGTTCACCTCCGGGTCCCAGGCCGAACCGTCCACCACGCCCCGGCACGTCAGCGCGGCGTTGCAATAGCCGTCGTTCACGCGCATCCCCAGCATCAGCAGCCGCTGGCACACGCGGTTCTTCAAGTCCAGCACCATCGACAGCGTCTCCTTCTCCAGACCCGGGTTCACCAGCATCATCTCCTGGATGATGCGCTCCTTGTCGGCCGCACCCCGGCTGGCCACGCGGAAGATACGGTCGTTCGGGTTCTCCGGCGTCATCGTGTTCTGCGCCACCTGGACGCTCACTTCATACTTAATGTCGTCTTTCATAATAATATGGTTTTTAATATGAATAA
>NZ_JAMBLS010000090.1 GCF_023336905.1 Bacteroides sp. ET71 | reverse complement strand
CAGCAGGGAACGGCTTGCCGTTATCCTGCGTTGTTATCAACTTTTTTCAAACTCAAAATTTATCTAAATCTTTGAATATGCCGATTGTTTGTGTACTTATATCTATATAAGTCAAAGATATCACCGAAAGTCGTACACATGAATGGAAGAAACGATTTGTCATAGTCCATAATATAACAAGAGTTTAGTACATCTTGGTAATCTTGACGGATTTATGATTTTAAGCAATCCTTCACAATAGCTGCCCAACCTAACTTCTTGCCATAAAGCAGTCAGTTCAGGATAAGACAAATCGGAGTATTTAGCGATAAAGGCATCATCAACTGTCTGCCTTATACTATTGATGTTCTTTTCTAAGAATTTCTCGTACATAATAAAATATAACTATAGATTTATTATTTTTGTTATATTTTCATTTTCCAATTCTGCCATTACTTTTTCCATATATGTATTATAAAGTTTTTCTCTAAATTGAATAGTTTCTTCAGAAAGCATAAATGATTTTAAGGTTAAAAACGGAATGAACCTCTTAATCAGTTCGTTTGTTATAAACTTTATATTTTTCCCTTGAATATGACGATATCGTAGTAATACCAATATTTCCGTGGGAATTAATTGCCATTCTGTAAAGTAAAACTCATTTTTAGAGAAGTTACCATCATTACATTTTCGTAAATGATAGATACAAATATCATCTATTAGTTGGTTAAACATAGTCGTGTCATCTGTGCAAATATTATCTATTAATTGGGCATATATGGGGTTAAGCCTCTTCTCTGTATAAATATTTAACAGGTGGCTGTTGTTTTTATTGTAATATTTATCATACATGACAATTGATTCTGGTAAAATTGTATCTTGATAATACACATAAGGAAAATCACTCTTTAATGTATCTTCTATTCTTTCAATTAAAATACATAGCATAATATCGGATTCTTTTTTTGGGAAAAAAGTCAAAACCCCCAAAAAGACAGATGTTAGTCCGACTTGATTCACTAATTCATTTTTACGATTCGAGTCTGAAAAATAAACAATATAACTTGAATAATAGTAAAATAAATAGTCTAAAAGTGAACAAAAATTATTTTCATTAGGGTCATACCAAAATAATTTACAGCATTTTCGCAAGTAGAAACTAGCAACAAATCGCATGGATAAATAGTCTAATCTAATAATATGAGGAGTCTTTGCAAAAAGTTCTAATTTTTGTTTATTTTCTTCTACGAATGTATCAGGTTCTTTATCTGTTATATTTTCTAATATTTTTTTTATTCGTCTATTCATATATTGGTTGTTTTTTGTACTGTTATAATAATCTAGGAAATTAATCAATCTGCCGATAATTAGAATTAGTTGA
>NZ_JAMBLS010000089.1 GCF_023336905.1 Bacteroides sp. ET71 | reverse complement strand
CAGAGACACCGCAAGCGGCATCCAAGCCTCAGCCCGCACGCCCGCCGAAAACACCAACCGGCGCACAAGCCACTGCCGCACACGTGACAGCTGTGCTGAACACGCAGAAAGCGGAAGAGAAGAAAATCCCCGTCATAGACAAAGGCCGACTGGGCATCTCCATCCGCCACAAGCAGGCAGAAGAAAAGCCGTACGCACCTGGCACGACAACCGTCCCCACACAGGTATCGGAAGCCGCCCCCGACGAAGACTATATTTTCAACGAGCGGGACATCAATTACTATTGGCAAGAATATGCCGGCCAGATGCCCCAAGAACAAGTCGCCATAGCCAAGCGGATGCAGCACATGCGCCTCACCCTGCTGAACGACACGACCTTCGAAGCTGTGGTAGACAATCCCATCGTGGCCAAAGAATTTACCGAGCTTACCCCCGACATACAGCAATACCTGCGTACACGGCTGAAGAACAGCAAAGTGACGATGACCGTGCGCGTCAGCAAACCTACGGAAAAGGTGCGTGCCTATGGACGCGACGAACAGTTCCAGATGATGTCACAGAAAAACAAAGCCTTGCTGGAACTGAAAGACGAATTCGGGTTAGAGTTTGCGTAAACTCCCACAAACCCTTATTTGCACGGAAGAACAGTATTATACTGTTGTAGGAACAGTATAATAGTGATCCGGGAACAGTATAATAGTGATCTGGGAACAGTATAATACTGTTCCCGTGACAGGTTAAGCAGGCCTGCCGGGCAACCCCGCAAGACTTTTTTGCGGGACATAAACCCGGTGTCCCAAGCATAGATGCCGTTCCCCCAATTACGCAACCAGTGGCTGCACAATTAGGCAAGCATAATTTTACTCTTCCCGTAAAGCATCTGAATTGGACACATAATCTGTGATACTTTTGCAGCAGGTCAAAGACATACGGACGCGATATTGGCATATGGTACAATTCATTATATCCCACTGGAATACCCGCTATTTGCAGGAGGCCATCAAACTTGACATTGTAGAAATCGGTCTGGCCAGCCATGTGGAGAAGTTTCTCATTGAAATGGGGCCGGGTTCGCCTTTATGGGACGGCAGTACCACATAGAAGAGTCGGAGGATGATTATTCCCGGGGTAGCCTGCCTACGATTGAGGAAATCGAGAAAGAATTGGAGATGAAACAATTTTCAAATAAGTTTTTTAAAGAACCTATTTATACCTGCAAAAATACAAAGAAGATGGCTAATCGCAAAGTTTCGTAAAGTTTTCCGATGATTATTTGGAAATTCAGCGATTCGATTGTATCTTTGCAACAACAGTTCTCGCCACGCCTCTCAACGATGCGTACCACGGCGGGACTTCGTTTTTTATATGTGTATATGAAATATGACAAACAACCAATAGCACTATTGCAACAGCTCAAGCTGTTAGAGCAAAGAGGCCTGATAATTCAGAATGAAGAAATAGCCTTAAGCCAACTTCAATCTATCAGCTACTTCAGACTTGCAAGCTATTGGCATTCTATGGAAGTT
>NZ_JAMBLS010000088.1 GCF_023336905.1 Bacteroides sp. ET71 | reverse complement strand
CATGCCTATTCAAAGAACTAAATTATCAAACTTTTAACAAACGTACAAATGTACGACTCTAACTTGAATCCCATATTTTCCATTTACAAAAATATTCCATATCGCAAAACTTAAACATAATGTTGCCTAATTTTGATCAGTTACTTAGCTAATTTATTCTAACTTATAGGATGATTTTGAGCAAATATTGCCATTCGGTCATCCAATAGTTTATACTGATGCTCTTGAATAAAAGACATACATATTCGTAACCCTTCTTGAGAACTCCCCGTAGTAGATAAAGGAATAGCACTTATCCCATAATACATCAGTTCATGAGCCAATTGTCCACCTTTCATATTAGGATATCCTATGGTGAAATAAAAGCCATCACCGACTGGTTCGTCTAAATCCTTGTCATAAACCAAGTAGAAACCATGTTTCAAGAATATTTTTTTCAATTCTCGTGCTCGTTCTCCATAAATATGAACATCATTCAGAAAGTGATAAACACCGTCACTGGCTGCACGCATCATGGCAGCCAAAGCATATTGAGCAGCATGCCCCGTCCCAGAGGAAAGAGCATATAACACACGATGAACGAAAGTCGTACCAAAGGTTCCTCCACCATAACGACCCGTCAATCCTGGAAATGAGCGATGATAGAGAGAATCTGAAATACATGCCACACCAATACGCTCTCCCGCATAACTAAAAGCTTTAGAACCGGAGATTAGTAACATATAATGGTCTGTATAACGAGCTATTGTAGGTTGATATGGAGGAAGAAAAGGATGTCCTAAATCGTGACGAAAATCCATAGCAAAATAAGCTAAATCTTCTAATACTATTACATCATATTGAGTTGCCAATTTTCCTATGATACTTAATTCATCTTCTTTAAAGCATATCCATGAAGGGTTATTAGGATTCGAATAGATCAATGCAGCAATATTACCCTTTTCTAAATAGCTTTCCAATTTAGGACCAAGCTTTTCCCCACGAAAATTGTAAACATCAAATGCTTCACACTTCGCTCCCATAACCTGTATCTGTTGCTTTTGAACAGGAAATCCTGGGTCAATAAACAATATAGAGTCTTTTTCAGGACGACATTGAATGCATGTCAAAAAAGCAGCAAAAGTACCCTGCATAGAACCAGTAACAGGAATACAACCCTCTGGAGAAATATCTACCCCTACAAATGCACGTACAAAACGTGAAGCCTCGTGTTTTAACACACTTTCTCCATCAATATTAGGATAAAGACTAGCCACACCATGGCGCAAAGCATTGATTTCGGCTTCTACTCCCACTACTGAAGGTGGTAAACCTGGCACACCCATTTCCATTTTGATAAATTCTACTCCAGAAACGATTTCTGCTTTTGCCGCAACAGCCTTGATTTCACGAATTGTGGCACATGAAAAATCTGTAATTCCCATTACTTGCGTAAGGTTGTCAATTAAATCCCGATCAATAGGTGTTTGTTTCATAACTTTTTCAATTAACTAATTGCTATTTAGTACCCAAATACACTACTGTCCCGTAAAAGTGGATAAATG
>NZ_JAMBLS010000087.1 GCF_023336905.1 Bacteroides sp. ET71 | reverse complement strand
ATTCAAGGCAAATTAAAACAACTAATATACAGCAACTTACAAACAAATAAACAAATGTAAAAAAATAACGGTAGTGAATGATTGATTTGATAGATTACATAGGAAGGTGTAGTTCCCGGGAAAGCACATATCGCTTGGCGGACTTTTTCAACCGCTGGTGGGACGAGTACGCACAGCACCCTGCGGAGTACATCACCCCCGAACAGTACAAGGCGGTGAACGCTATCCGTGTGTGCCGTACAGCCGCTTTGGGAATAGACACATACGTCTGTCCCGATTGCGGGGAGGTGCGGGAAATCAGTCATAGCTGCAAGAACCGTTTTTGCCCGTCATGCGGCTGGCGTGATACGCTGAAATGGGCGGCACGCATGAAAGAAAAGTTGCTGCGAGTGCCGCACCGCCATGTTGTGATGACCTTGCCGCATATCCTGCTGGACTTGGTGAAGCGCAACAAGAAAGAAATACTGAACATTCTGATGCGGACTTCGGCAGACACGCTGAAAGACTGGATGATGCACAAGTTCGGCTTGAAAACCGGGGTGATTGCCGTGCTGCACACCTATGGGGAAACAAAGCAGCTTCATGTACACACCCACATGATTATGTCGTGGGGCGGCATCAACAACAGAGGTAAAATAGCCGTTCCCGAACATGATTACGTGCATATCCCCTCTATCCGCAGGGTGTTCCGCTACAAGTTTGAGAATGCGCTGATAGGACTGTTCGATGCGGGCAGGCTGGAGCATGACTTTCACGACCGCATGGAGTTTATGGGCTTCATCAAAAAGGTAGCGAACAGAAAGGACTGGATTGTGCATCTGGAACCGCCCATACAGATGCCGGAGCAGGTGATACAGTATGTGGGCAGATATTCCAAGCGGGCATGTTTGAGCGAATACAAGATTACGGCAATGGACGGCGAGAACATTTCATTCCGATACCGTGATTATAAGAACTCACCCGACAGGAGAAACCCGGTAGAAAAGGAACTGACGCTGCATTACCGTGAGTTCTTTCCCCGGCTGCTGCAACACGTTCCCCTGCGCTATTTCCGCATCGTGAGGTATTACGGCTTCTACTCCAACAAAGGCAACCTGCCGGAAGAATACTTCGGACGGGATGAAAGCGAGATAGAGGAAGCCGGAGTGCAACAGGCAGAAAGTGAATACGAGAATCCTTATTTCTGCGAGCATTGCGGACGGATGAGAGTTTACAGCCACACTACGGTAACGAGTGGCGGCATCACATATACGGTTGTATTGGAACATTGCGACATACACCGGGAAAAATCGGCATGACAGCAATATGGGATAGCTATGCCCTGCCGTGAACAGAAACAGTAAAATTCCATAAAATAGAAGAAAGGAGAACAAAAAAATGAATGAAATACAGATAAGAGCTGTAATAAAACGAACCGGGTGCAGGAATGAACTTCACACCCCTTTCTGCCGGAAACAGCAGTCAAAAATTGAAGTTCTATATAAATATGTAATAGTGCATGGTGGGTAAAACTGCCTTGAACAAAGAAATGAAGCACCTAAACGGTGCTTATTTCCGAACCATTA
>NZ_JAMBLS010000086.1 GCF_023336905.1 Bacteroides sp. ET71 | reverse complement strand
CCTCAAATCCGCAACTACGCGCCTATATGATACAGAAGCGAAAATAATCTGCATCGTTAGTAAAAAGGGGGCACAGTGCATCGAATGTCACCATAAAGACATATAAACGCCCCTTACCCCACCATGCGACTTGAGGCAATACGCAAAGTCACGACCATAAGTTGTCGGTGTTATCCAAAGTCATTCTGGAACACATCAGCATAAGCGTTGTTGCATGAATAGATATTCAGCACATACTGCCTTGATGTCCTGCCCCATTTGGCTGGCACAGAGATGAACTTGAAGACAAACGCCTTGATGCGGCTTGTTGCTTTGAGTCCGAACCTCTTCACGTCAAGCCTCGCCATGATGAATTTATAGAAGTTGCGTATGAGTGCCGTAAGCAGAAGAAACACCGTGTTTTCTCCCATGAAGGATTTTGGAAGCCTGTTCCAGCCGAATCCGTTATTCATTTCATCGAAGATGCGTTCCTTCCCTCCACGGAGGTTATAGAATTTGACAATCTCTTTCTCGGAAGACTCGTAGTCATTTGTAAGGATGCAGCGGTAGGTGTATTCGCCTTCCCACAGGTCAATCTCACCGTCAATTCGCTTCTGCCTTTGGATTACAAGACGGTATGCCCTCCCTTTCCATTTCTCAACAAGAATGGAGTTCAGTTCAAACTCAATGCCGCCCAGTTCCTCTCTCTTCCACCCTCTGAGTGCAAAGATGTCATCGTAGAGCGAACCGCAGCGGTTGGCGCGGATATAGAAAGTCATGCAATGCTTTCCGACCTCTTCCACAATTTCCTCTGAGCAGGATCCGCAATCTGCCCTGAAACGATTGACTGTCAATCCTTTCTGTTCAATCCTCTCAAAGAATCTCCTCAACGTGTCCTTCTGGTGGAAACGAACGTTAGTGTTGCCGTCGCTGTTCTCTATGCCGACAATCATGTCGCCAATGACAGCCACACCTGGACGGTACCCGAGAAACTTCTTGTATGTGGGTTTCGCATCAAACTTCTCAGCCTCTATGAACTGGTGGTCGAAGTCAACGTCATACCCCTCGCCCTCTTTCAGCTGCCCTGTGGACAATAGGCAATTGAGGAGCAGTGTATTCAGCATGTCTGCCGTGTTGAAGTCGTAGGTCTTGCCAGTGTCGGATGTGTAGGAAATGTTATCCTGGGTCAGTTCCTTTATGGCTCTGAGAATCGTGTCGGCACTGCATGTGCGAAATGTCGGATGAAGCGAGAGGTGGTACATCAGATGAGTGGTGACATCCTCTATGCATGAGCCGCCACAGAAATAAACGCTCATAAGCGAACGGATGATTTCGCTGTATTGATAACCATACAGCCTACATCTCATACCGAGGGTTGAGTCGATTACAGATGAGAGATTGGAGTCAAATTGCTCCATTATTGAAAAAATTCCTCCAAAAGGAGAGAGTTTCTCAGATTTTATTGCTACCTTTGCCATGTCTGTCGGGTTTGATACATATTTTGATTTGCAACACTAAGATAGGTGAAAAATCTGACATGGCAAAATCCTGAGCAACTTTTTGTTGCTCAGGTACTTATAAAATAAGTTAAACTAAAATGCTGCGGAATTTAGG
>NZ_JAMBLS010000085.1 GCF_023336905.1 Bacteroides sp. ET71 | reverse complement strand
AATAGAACTTCCGCCGTTCCTCGCACAGCTCGTCGTACAGCTCCTTGTGCAGCTCGCTGGGGCTTTGCTTCATCTGTCCCGTGCAGAATTCCCAGAAACGGTTGGCGGACTCGAAACCGTTCTTCTCGGCTATCTCCCTGAGCGGGCGGTCGTAGTGGTATTTCAAGTCCCGGCGTATCTGCCCGATGCGCTGTTCCCGCAGCCATTTGTTGGCGGACTGGCGGTATATCTTGCTGAATTTCTCGCGGAAGGTCGATACGCTCATGCAGAGCATCCCCGCCAGTTCCTCCACGCTGTTCGTGCGGTAGCTGTAGCGGTTCACTTTCAGCCGGAACACGGCGGCATACAGGGGCTTCAGCCGTTTCTCGGCATATTGCAGCTCCGCTTCGGTGAGCGGTGTGGGCTGGCGGCTCATTTGCTTGCGCCGCTCCACGAAGAAGTAGTCGCACACCTCGTTGCACATATTATACAGGGGACGGGGGATGCGGGTCTGGTACAGCACGTCGCACAGGTAGAGCATCTCCGGCGTGCGGAAGGCTTTCCGCCATGGCTCCACCAGTCCGTGCAGCAGCCGGTTCTGTACTTCCGTGTCTTCCGACAGGGCGAGCAGCATCAGCAGCGGGCGGCATCCTGGAGCCGACACATCCGGCAGCGCGGGCTGTTCCGTCAGCAGGTCGAGGAGGTGGTGGCATAGGTTTGTGTCCCGCGCATAGGGTTCCAGTGTGAGGTAACGCTTTGGGGTACGGGCTTTCAGCAGCCCTTTCACTTCTCCGCACAGGGCGGCGGTGGCCTGTTCCAAGCATTCCGGGGCGGTGGCGGACAACTGTTCGATGAAATTTGTTTGCATAAGAGATATATTTTTATTGTTTGATGAATCCGTAAAGATAACCGGTTGCCCCTGTCCGGTTGTTCCGCTTTCCGCCGGAAATGCCGCACGGTAGGGAAATATTGTGTTTATGGCAAGCATTATACCACTATTTCTATAAGCAACAGATAGAAAGTCGCGAACTGGACTATCAGAGAAACGACATAGATGCTGTAATAGAGCAGATACTTTTTCTTTTTGTCAAACTCGGCGAAATACTTCTTGTATTTGTCGTTCTTGAACAGAAATATTTCATTGACATAATATCCGCATATCACGAAGACTACGAGTAATGAATAAAAAATGATGTCGTTTTCCAAAATAATACGCACTAATTGTACACTTAGTATCTTGGAGCAGACAAGGCAGGCAAGACTGAATATCCAAAAGCTGATGGTGATTGGGGTGCTAAGTGCCATATTGCTGATATAGACATCGACACCTTTATCCATTCCGGCTGCTTCTTGTCGCTTATTAAGCGAAATGCATCGGTTTATATAGCGGTTGTTCCATTTCGAGAGGCTTAGCCAATGGAAAGGATTTAGCATCCTGTTGAAAATGAAGAACAGCAGCTTATAAGTGCAGTAATAATTGATATTGTAATATTTCTCCAATAATTTCATCATGCTTAATAAATAATGATGCATCCTTTTTCCACCTTGTTTTACGATTCCAAGCCAAATATCCAGTAACATGCCAACAGGTATAGCATGAGAAACACGATAAATCATACTCGAAAAAAGTGTCATTGATGACAGTTTTTCCGAATAGGGCATTCGCCATTATCTCTATATACCT
>NZ_JAMBLS010000084.1 GCF_023336905.1 Bacteroides sp. ET71 | reverse complement strand
TGGTATATAGAGATAATGGCGAATGCCCTACTCGGGAAAACTGTCATCAATGACACTTTTTTCGAGTAGGATTTATCGTGTTTCTCATTCTGTACTTGCTGGCGTGTTACTGGATATTTGGCTTGGAATCGTAAAACAAGGTGGAAAAAGGATGCATCATTATTTATTAAGCATGAGGAAATTATTGGAGAAATATTACAATATTCTATACTATTGCGAATATAACTTGTTGTTTCTTATTTTTAAAAGGATTTTGAATCCTTTCTATTGGCTAAGCCTCCCAAAATGGAACAACAAGTACATGAAATGTATTTTATCAAAGATAGAAAAGCAAGAAGTTAGTGAAATTCATGGAGGAGTAAATGTATTCATTTCTTCATGGGCTACATTTGCCATAAGTTGCACCAGTTTTTGGTTACTCTGTATAACATTAATTGTAGGCAGCAAAGTCTTAAAGATGTTAGGCATAGGCGTTCCAATTGCCATTTTTGACTACAAGTTTATTCTTATATTATTGCTCATAGCCTTGATTTTCTATCTATGCTATATAAATGAATTATTTGTATTCAAGAAGGATAAATACAAGAAGTATTTCGCCAAGTTCGAAAAAGAGAAAAGGTATCTGCTCTACTACGGCATCTATGTCGTTTCCCTCGTTGTCCAGTTGGCGACTTTCTATCTGTTGCTTATGGAAATAGTGAAATAATATTTGCCGTGAACACAATTTTTCCCTACCGTGCGGCATTTCCGGCGGAAAGCGGAACAACCGGACAGGGGCAACCGGTTATCTTTACGGATTCATCAAACAATAAAAACATATCTCTTATGCAAACAAATTTCATCGAACAGTTGTCCGCCACCGCCCCGGCAGGCTTGGAACAGGCCACCGCCGCCCTGTGCGGAGAAGTGAGAGGGCTGCTGAAAGCCCGTACCCCGAAGCGTTACCTTGCGCTGGAACCCTATGCGCGGGACACAAACTTATGCCACCACATCCTCGACCTGCTGACAGGAAAGCCCGCGCTGCCGGATGTGTCGGCTCCCGGATGCCGCCCGCTGCTGATGCTGCTCGCCCTGTCGGAAGACACGGAAGTTCAGAACCGGCTGCTGCACGGACTGGTGGAGCCTTGGCGGAAAGCCTGCCGCACGCCGGAGATGCTCTACCTGTGCGACGTGCTGTACCAGACCCGCATCCCCCGTCCCCTGCATAATATGTGCAACGAGGTGTGCGACTACTTTTTCGTGGAGCGGCGCAAGCAGGTGAGCCACCAGCCCACACCGCTCACCGAAGCGGAGCTGCAATATGCCGAGAAACGGCTGAAGCCCCTGTATGCCGCCGTGTTCCGGCTGAAGGTGAACCGCTACAGCTACCGCACGAACAGCGTGGAGGAACTGGCGGGGATGCTCTGCATGAGCGCATCGACCTTCCGCGAGAAATTCAGCAAGATATACCGCCAGTCCGCCAACAAATGGTTGCGGGAGCAGCGCATCGGACAGATATGCCGGGACTTGAAATACCACTACGACCGCCCGCTCAGGGAGATAGCCGAGAAGAACGGTTTCGAGTCCGCCAACCGTTTCTGGGAATTCTGCACGGGACAGATGAAGCAAAGCCCAAGCGAGCTGCACAAGGAGCTGTACGACGAGCTGTGCGAGGAACGGCGGAAGTTCTATC
>NZ_JAMBLS010000083.1 GCF_023336905.1 Bacteroides sp. ET71 | reverse complement strand
ATTTAGGTAAAAAGTGGTTTGGTTTCACCTTGATGCGTGACATCACGGCAACCGAACTTATCAATAAAATTAAAGAATGATGACTATGGCAGATAATAAAGATAAGAAAGTCCTTAATGTTCCGGCTTTGAGATTCCCGGAGTTTAGTGGGGAATGGAATACTTCTTCCATTGAAGAACAATTTGAACTCTATTCCGGAAACACACCAAGCAGGATGGATAAAAAACAATTTGATGGTACAGTCAACTGGATTACAAGTGGGGAACTCAAAGAGCACTATATTGCAGATACGAAAGAGAAGATTTCAGATGAAGCCGTTAAGAGTAATAATCTCAAACTACTTCCAGTTGGTACATTTGTTATAGCAATATGTGGCCTTGAAGCAGATGGTGTACGAGGAACTTGCTCTATCACGGCAAGTGAATCAACAATCAGTCAAGCATGTATGGCTTTTATATCAAAGAAAGATATTGCAAATGAATTTCTTTATGCTTGGTATAAAAAGCATGGCAATGTCATAGGTATTAGATATGCACAAGGTACTAAGCAACAAAATCTTAGCTATGATATTATTGAGAAATTCAATATATCATATCCATGTATTGAAGAGCAGAAAAAATTGATTCGTTTTATTTCATTGATAGATGAGCGTATCGCTACCCAGAACAAAATCATTGAGGATTTGAAAAAATTAAAGTCAGCCATTGTAGATAAACTCTATTCATCCGCAAAAGGTGAGACTTATTCTTTCCGGCAACTCTTTAAAGTAGTCAATGAGAAGAATAAAAAACTGACCTATTCCAATGTCTTATCGGCCAGTCAGGAATTGGGTATGATTGAACGAAGTGATATAAACATAGACATCAAATTTGAACAAAATAGTATCAGTGAATATAAAATTGTCCGAAAAGGTGATTATGTAGTTCATCTTCGTTCATTTCAAGGCGGTTTTGCTTTCTCTGATAGAACTGGAATTTGTAGCCCAGCATATACAATCCTGCACCCAAACGATTTGGTTGCGTATGGTTATTTGTCTCATTTCTTTATATCAAAGCCGTTTATAAAGTCACTCAAACTTGTTACATACGGTATTCGTGATGGTCGTTCTATCAATGTAGATGAGTGGTTGGATATGACGGTAACACTTCCAACAAAGCGTGAACAGTCACACATTCTTGCAATCATAAATGCAATAGATAACAAATTGCACAATGAAACTCAGATACATAATTATATGTTTCGACAAAGGACATACTTGCTGAAAACGATGTTTATATAAACATATTGCATAATAAATAGTTTCGTTGCATCATCAGACTTTGCATAATGCATTGTTCACAAGACAATTTTAAGGATAACGAGTTGAGAATTTTCGCTATACGTTTTTGTTCGTCTAAATTAGGTATGCGGTGAGTTGTATTAAAAAAATCAATCACAGAAATGTTAAGTAATCCATGATTCCTTGCACCTTCACCTGCTATATCAGCAACACCTTTATCCCACTTCTTGGATTCAAAGTAATGTGCAAGAAAGTCTGCATCTATCTTGCTTGAATCAGGTCGAAAACAGATATACAAAGGGGATAATACGCCTTTATCATACCGTTCCAATCGTTTTATTGCACCCCATGTGTAATCACCCGAATAGCTTTTATTATAGGCAAAATCCCCTTTCTGTAAAAGATAATACCCTTC
>NZ_JAMBLS010000082.1 GCF_023336905.1 Bacteroides sp. ET71 | reverse complement strand
ACGTGCTGTTCCGGGTCTAACCTGTACCCGTCAATCATGGCCGCGTTCTCTTCCGGCTTGCGGAACAAGTCCGCCATATCCTTGGCGGCAGCAAGCAGTTCCGCCGGGATGTGGTAGAAACGGAAGTCGGACGGGTTGTCAAACTGCCGTTTGAAATTGGAGAAGAAGGCTTCGAGGATGGATTCGCTGCGGCCGATTTTCAGGAAATCGCCGTCGGGCTTGGCCTTTGCCAGCGGCTGGGTCTTCAATGAGCCGTCCTGTTCGATGCGCTCTACCACATGGGGCTTGTTGCCGTCGGAAGCGTTGGTCATTACCAGCACTTCGTCTTTCATGTCCTTGAGGTTGTCCATATACAAATGAATTAAATCGTGAAACAATAAATTGATTGCGGCACGAAAGTAAACGGGCTGCCTTGCCGGGCAATGGGAAATCGGCGGACGGGAGGCAAGTGGCTATGGGGTGGCGTGAAGTGTCCGCCCGCTTCTTTTGAAAAAACATCCGACCACCCGGTTTGCCCTTCCGATTCTTTTCGTATCTTTGGGGCAGTGGGATTAGATATGTGCCTGACGGTGTGCTGAATACCGGGCAGGTTATTTACCATTAGCAATAAGATACGGCCATGAACATTAAAAGCAATATTTTAGGATGCCTTTCCTACATCGGAATAGCCATAGAGTTTCTGTTGATAATTCAAACCTATATATTCTTGGATATGGGGAAATACGGCTATATGTTGGTAACCGGAAGCCTTGCGGTGATTCCGTTTGCCATTATGTACTGGAATATGCGGAGAAGCCAAAGGCGGGAAGAAGACAACAAAAAGAAACACAAGGAATGGCTCCGTTCCAAAGGCGTTGCGTTGGAAGTGGATTTGAACAGTTGCAAAATTTCCGAAAACAAACGAACCGTCCATTATACCCGGATGGACATTCCTGCTTATTCGTTAAAAACACGTTTACATGCGCCTGCTTCACTGGATGAACCGGATTTGCCCTACCAATCATGGCGCAGCCAGAGTACGAATGCCAGCGAAGCACTTATGAATCCAGACCGGATGTATGAACCGTTTTCTTATGAACGCTGCTATTGCATCGTAAAAGCAACCTTGGATTACAAGGGTAAACGGACGCAGTTTTTCAGCGAACCCATACTGATGGACAAGTGCAGTTTGGGCGTTTTTCTTGCCTTGCATAAAAGCGGAATCATTTATGTCAATCCCCGAAATAAAAAGGACTACTTTTTCGACCTTGATTTCCTGAAACAGGAATGATTGATGGCAGATAAGATGATGAAACTCGAAGCCTTTGTAATAAGGAAAATCAAAAATTTCGGAACGATATGGACTATGTAAGCAGTATATGGAATGAATTTTCAAAAAACGATAATAATGATTGATATTGTAGGACTGGAAAGTATAGGCAAATATATTATTTGGCTATGGAGTAAATATGTAAAACGAAAACATATACCTTATATGGACCTTGAGTTTCATTATCCCAACTATCTCTTTATAGCATTGGGGAGTATTGTTGTTGTCATCTTTTTAGTTATAGCAATAACCTATTTTTCAATTGACTAACGTGAGTCCGATATAATTCAGAACATCGTAAGTTGCCCGTCTATGAGAAAATTGAGGTCATTGGCTGCACTTCATCTAATCGTTTTGCGCCAAATGCTTGCCATAAACACAATATTTCCTTATCTTCGCTGACCAAAAAACATAAACCTACGCATCAGCATGATAACCAACCGGGAAGAAATCATTGACAGGGCATTCGGGGTATTTGTCAGGATGAACTATGAGAAGGCAAGCATCATCACGCTTGCCAGAGCCTGCGGACTGACCAAGAC
>NZ_JAMBLS010000081.1 GCF_023336905.1 Bacteroides sp. ET71 | reverse complement strand
TGAAACCTTTGATAACACCGGTTCTGCCTTTGGTCAGGAGTTCGGCAAGCTGTTTGTCCGACAGTTCCTTGCCGCCCTTGTTACGGAAGAGGGTAAAGCCACAGTCCACATCGGCGCATTTGACGACCTTGGGGAAGAACAGCACCCGGCTGTTCCGGCATTTGGGACACGGGTATTCGCTTTCCGAAGGCGCTACGGACACTTTGGTTTCCAACAGTTCGGTTACAATCTGTGCGGTATATGCCTCGATGTCGCGCCGGAAGGCGGCAGCATCGGCCTCGCCCGATTCGATGCGTGCCAGCGTGTCCTCCCATGCGGCGGTCATTTCCACGTTGGCAATCTTCTTGTCCTTCACCGTTTCATAGACCGCCATGCCTTTGTCGGTGGGCACGAGGCTTTTCTTCTCCCTCTGGATATAACCGCGTGCGAACAGCGTTTCGATGACGGCAGCACGGGTGGCAGGGGTTCCGATGCCCGTCTCGCGGATGCTCGCCCGTAGCTGCTCGTCGTCAATCTCCCGGCCGCAATGCTCCATCGCCGAGAGCAGCGAGCTTTCGGTGTGCAGCGGCTTGGGTTTGGTCTGCCGCTCTACCGCTTCGAGTGCCTTTACCGGGAGCGTCTCGTCCTGTTCCAGATTTGGGAGTGCCATACCCCCGCCGTCGTCCTCTTCCTTTTCGCCGCGCACGGCACGCCATCCGGCGGACTTGACCACCGTGCCTTTGGCCTGCGCTTCGCTCCTGCTCACCACCGCATGGATTTCCGTCACCTCCTTGATGCAGGGGGCGGAAAAGGCTTCGAGCAGACGGGCGGCGACCATGTCGTAGATGGCCTGTTCGTCTTTGGAAAGGCCGGAGGGCAGGTTTTCGGTTACAATCAGCGCATGGTGGTCGGTCACTTTCCCTCCGTCCACGCTGCGGCGGTTGAGCGGTGCTCCGGAAAGCGACGCGGCATACTGCCCGAAACGCGGATGTTGCCGCAAGAGGGCGATGCGCGAGGGGATTTCGTCGAACACGTCTTCGGAAATGTACCGGCTGCCGGTACGCGGATAGCTCAGCACCTTTTTCTCGTACAGGCTTTGCGCAAGGGAGAGCGTGCGGTCGGCGGAGAAGTCCAGCCGGGTGTTGGCATCCCGCTGAAGGGCGGTCAGGTCATAGAGCAGCGGAGGTTCTTCTTTGACCTCCCGCCGGGCAAGTGCTGTTATGCGGAGCGTGCCGCACGCTTTCATTTCGCCCAACGCACTGTCTGCGGCGGTCTTGTCCTCGTAACGCTGTTCCGCTGTGGCATGGAACGCAATGCCATCCTTCTCCACCGTGATGCGTATCTGCATGTACTTCTTCGGGGCAAACGACTTGTTCTCCAGATAACGGGAGCAAATCATGGCCAATGTGGGTGTCTGTACCCGTCCGAGCGAGAACACGCCCCGCCCGGCGGCAAGGCTGAGCGCCTGCGAGCCGTTGATGCCGATGAGCCAGTCCGCTTCGCTGCGTGCCTTGGCGGAAAGATAGAGATTATCATAATTGCTGCCCGGCAGCAACCGTTCCATCCCTTCGCGGATGGCCTTGTCGGTCAGGCTGCTTATCCACAGGCGGACAAACGGTTTGGTGCAGCCTAAATAATGGTAGATATATCTGAATATCAGCTCCCCTTCGCGTCCGGCATCAGTCGCCACGATGATGCGGTCGCCACCCTCAAACAGTCCTTTGATGATGTTCAACTGGCGCACTACGCCGGGGTCGTCCTTGTATTCCTTCCCCTCACGCTTCTGGCGGGGGATGAGCGTGAATTGGGCTGGCAGTATGGGCAGGTTCTCCTGCCGGAAACCGGCAAACCCGTAGGCTTCGGGCATGGCCAGCCCGACCAGATGCCCGAA
>NZ_JAMBLS010000080.1 GCF_023336905.1 Bacteroides sp. ET71 | reverse complement strand
GAAACAATTATTGCGATGAAACATACAGAAGCCATAGCCTCATTGACAAGTAAAGGTTTGAATGAAATCAATCATTCAAACAAAGGGCATTTGTCCCTGCCCACAAGACGTGCGATACTTCAAGCCATCAATGAACCGTATGTCATTGGACGAATTAGCATTTTGTGTGCGTTGAAAGTATATCCGATATGGAATGAATTTTTCAAGAACGATACGGAAATTATCGGACTGATTAAGAAAACGGAGAAATACCTGCTGGGGCAAACGGGCAAAAAGGATTTATTGAAAGATGCCGACCATTTGGACGTGTTTGCCGATAATTACATGGAAGATAATATTACAGCTGCATTTGCAGCCAAAGTAGCTGTTCATGCCGCTTATGATGCCGGGGCGGGTGCAGACAGGGTTGTCAGTGATTATGATTCTGAAGAAGAAATAGAAGACCCTGACGAATGGGATACCGCTTTCCTCGCAAGTTTAGTATATAATGGTGGTATTGTCAATTTGGATTCTGTTGATGACAGGCGCAATAAAGAGTTCTGGAACTGGTATCTTACCGATTGCATCAAAACTGCCTGTGCAAATGACAGCCTGCCATATCCAGCCCCCGCAAACAAAGCAACATCACCTGCAAAATACATTCCTTATCGTACACAATTACGTCTTTGGAAAGAAGATGCGAAATGTTGTGCCTGTATAAATGGCATCAAGGAAGTTTTAGTAAAAATGGTGGCTTTTGCCCAATGGAGTAAATGCGATTTTTACTGTTATACCGTTGAAAGTACATCTCAACCTGAGATTTATTATTACAAGGGAAACGAGCCAGTCTGGTTTGGTCCTAATGGTATTAAAATTTTAATATATCTTTCAGGAAAAGTAGAAAAGCTTAAAGACCTGATGTATTCTTTATGTCCGCAAGAAGGGGCTTTTTATCTATGTAAAATAACAATATACAAAGACAATCATATGGATATAAGATTTGGTTACGATACACGAGACGAAAAACTGAAAGAGGCATTCAGCGATAGTGACTTTAGTGAGGATTTCAGTAAATATCCACGGGCAAAAGAGTTCATTCCTGATTGGCTGTCGGATATACTGAAAAGAAAGAAAATAAGTTTCTAACAAACCGGGCTAACGCTTACAGCGTTCCCCGCTATCCCATTATGTGCAACTAAAAAACAATATAAATATGAAAACTGAAAAAATTAGTGATGTCCTGCAAGGAATGGATGTCAATACAGAAGATGCGATTGTAACCTTATCTGACAAGATTTGGGAGATAGGTAGCATTGATGAAATTAGGCAACAAGTATCCGATGTTACTTTTACTTTTCATGTTGTAACTAATGTGATAGGAAATTGTCAAGGCGATGGTTGGATGTCTATTGTAGAATATCATGCAGACTTGTTACCTTACATATCTTCTGCGATGTATGAAATTGGATTAGACAAGGTTGGTGAAGCAACCAAAAATATAGCGAATATCTTCCCTTTGGATATATCGGTTCTTAGCAATGGTGAGTTTTGCAAGGTTGTAAACTTTATGAAAGGACATAAAACGGACTTAGAGAAGCTAAAAAAATATAGCGAATCGGAACAAGAAAAAATGAGTGAACAATACTTTGATACTATTGACAAGCTGGATGAAATAGCAGAAAAACTATGGTATTATGGCTGCCCAGATAACGAAGGTTGGGGAGTTGTAAGCCGATATTTAGAGAAGCATTTGCAGGACAATTTTTGGAAATAAATGCACATAACAAGCACCTGTGCCACCTAACGGCGGCAAGCTGCATCCCATTATCACCAATATAATAAAGAAAAGATATGAGGAAAATAGTAACAATAATCAGTATATTGCTGTGCGTGTTGTCCGTTCACGCACAAGGTATTCCTATA
>NZ_JAMBLS010000079.1 GCF_023336905.1 Bacteroides sp. ET71 | reverse complement strand
AACGGCAACCGCTGTAACAAATCAGGCTCTTTCTCCAACAACTCGTGATACCGTTCCGAGGCGACGGCTGACAACATGGAAATCAGCCGTTCCTCGGCAGCAAGCAGTTCCATTTCCGCATAACGCCGTCCCCAATTGGCTATGTGCAAATCCTCCAAGAATAACTCTTTCAGTTTTTTCCTTTCCAATACATATAAGACAGAATTTTCCATCAGCTCCATTGTTTCATACCCCGGTTCGTCATTCACATATCCTTTCATGGAAACAATAGTCGCCCCTTCCTTGCCGACCCAAAAGGTAATTTCTTTCCCCTCTACCGAAGTATAGGCGCGGACAATGCCTTTTTTGATGAAAAAGATGTCTTTTTCTATCTTGCCATATTCCATCACTTGGAATCCTTTGGGGTATGAGACTTCCGTCAGGCATTGCCGCAACTTGTCCAAAGACGCATCCGGCATGGCATATCTCTGGTTGATGATTTCCTTTATATCCATAAGTCATTTTGTTGTGGTACAAAATTATAAAATAGCGCACAGAAACAGCTGCTAACGGCTGTTTTTTGTCAAATGCAAAATCCGTTTTTACCAAATGTAAAAAACGGTTAGAAATTACTTGCTTACTTTTGCACCCGAATTTAATAAATCATAGGTATGAATTGGATAATTTTATTTTTGGCAGGATTGTTTGAGGTAAGCCTTACATTCTGCTTGGGAAAAACGAGAGAGGCATCAGGTATTGGTTTTTATCTGTGGGGAAGCGGTTTCTTGGCTTCCACGGTATTGAGTATGGCATTACTTGCCAAAGCGGTTCAGACTTTGCCTTTGGGCACGGCATACGCCATTTGGACGGGTATCGGAGCGGTCGGCACGGTCTTGATTGGGATATTCGTTTTCAAAGAGCCGGCCACTCCCATACGGCTTTTCTTCCTGTTCACGCTCATTGCCTCCTTGATTGGATTGAAAGTTGTGTCATACTGAAAGGAGGAATAAATGATGAAATATGAATTGAGAGAAAACCACGGCATTCCGGCACCTCTGCTGGCTCTGATGGCAGTCGCTACCGGGCTTTCCGTTGCCAACTGCTACTACAACCAGCCTTTGTTGGGCAGCATGGCAAAGGATTTTGGGGTAAGCGACTTTTCTGCCAGCATGGTTGCGACATTGACCCAGATAGGTTATGTAGTCGGACTTGTGTTTGTCATTCCGCTTGGCGATTTGGTTTCACGAAAGCAGCTGATATTGACCAATTATATCATTTCATCGTGCGCATTGCTTGCCATAGCACTTGCCCCTAACATCTATTGGGTGTGGGGCGCATCCTTGCTTGCCGGAGCATCTTCGGTTATGCCGCAGTTCTTCATCCCGTTGGTGTCTTTCCATTCAGCACCAGCACACAAGGTACGCAACGTGGGGATTATACAGTCCTGTCTGCTCATAGGCATTCTTGGCTCACGGGTGTTAAGTGGTTTCCTGGCTGATATGTGGGGATGGCGTTCCGTCTATTTTGTGGCTTGTGTGTTTATGCTCGGATGCTTTCTTATGATTTACAAGATGCTTCCCGTTCTGCCTGCTCGTTCACGTGAAAATTATGCGGGTCTGATGAAATCCTTGTTGCGTCTGCTTGCCAAATACCCGTACTTGCGTATCGCTTCGTTGAGGGCGGCATTGGCTTATGGCTCGTTCTTTGCGTTGTGGAGTTGCCTTGCTTTCCGGATGAAGCAAGAGCCATTCTTTGCGGATGACGATATTATCGGGGCACTCGGTTTGTGCGGATTGGCAGGTGCGTCTACGGTTGTATTCATTAGCGGCTATATCCAGAAGTACGGCGTAAGGTTCTTCTCCATTGTCGGGGGATGTGTTATCTTGGCTGCATGGTTGTTGGCATTTTTTGGAAATGACAGCTACTTGTGGATGATAATCGCCATCCTTTTGATTGATGCAGGAATGCAATGCATCCATTTGTCAAATCAGACCAGCGTGGTCTCCCTTGACGCATCCGCCATCAACCGAGTCAATACCGTTTATATGACCATCTACTT
>NZ_JAMBLS010000078.1 GCF_023336905.1 Bacteroides sp. ET71 | reverse complement strand
TTGTTTATAAATACACCTGTAGGTATAGGATATTTCGATAACCGACACCTGGCAGGTGTGTTTCCTAATCTCTATTAGATATTTATTGCCCTTTCCCGTTTGGGAACATGGAACAAAAGTCGCCTTTATAATTCGATTATTACAGTTAAATGGTACATAAGCCACTTTACTATCTATACTTAACGTGTCGTTTAGCTGTTTCAAATGGGAGGGTTCATTTCGTAATAAGACTTCCAATTTTGAAAAGTCCACAGAACTGTATATCGGATAGAAACCGGAAAAACATGTAGGCGTTATGTAAGCAATTTGACTTTCATAGTCAAAGAATAAGAAACGGTTTCCGTCTGCCACATTATCATACACAGCAAAGCAATCAAACTTTTTTACTCCATTGATTGCATAGCTTTGCATGAAGTCAATGTTACTATCATCTACCGCTTTCAATTCAAAAACAACTTTCTTTTTACCTTGCTGATTAAAACATAGCCTATATAGAATTTCAAATTCTGTTTTTTCTGTTTCTATATAAAGGGTATCTTTTTCAGTCAAAGAATGATACTTTGCTGAATGTTGTTCCACATAGCCGTTTTTCGCTATAACATAGCTAAGTGGGAAAAAGAACAAGCAATATAATACAAATATTCTCATGCCTATTATATCTAATGGGTTGGTGAGGAACAGCGTTTAGCAGTTATCTCGAACTTGTTAACAATCTTTTCTTTCTGAATCAGACAATCTTGTTAGCCTACAATTCTGGTGGAAATCAGAAAGGTAGAACGAATATTGCGGATATTCGCGTAATACAGGCACGACCTTTTCTAAAAAGGCATTAACGTCATACAACAGAAAGTCCATATAGCAACAACAAGTTCCCATTGCGCCTCCCAGCAGAAGCCCCAGCCCTTCTGGATTCAGAATTTCTTTCGTAATCCTATCCTCCAATGCATACCGGAAGTCTAAAACTAATTTTCTTTGTTCAGCACTTATATTGTCATAAGGAAATGCAAGAAATACAGCTTGCGCTCCAAACCGATTGATTTTATCAAAGATAGTCGTGTCGTTTTCGTAATATTGGGAAATCAAATGGGAAAAACAGGTGCTGCCGATAGCCACATCATACCGTAACTCTTCATTTTCTTCCGGCTCCAATTGATAAGTAACAAAAACATCCTTGGGATTTTCAAACACTTCCTTGCCATGCTCTTTTAATGTTTGCGTGATATGCTTACGGAGTGTTGTAAGAGGAAACATGTCGCCTCTCAATTCATCAGCACGTTCAACATCTGAAATATATCTAAAAGCAAGACCTTCGCCTAACATTATTTCCATCATAATACAAAAAGTACCATATCCTTGTTCTTCAGGCAAAGAGCATAAACCTTTTTCATAAAACGAAACAGCAAAATCATTTTGCTTGTCATCATAATTGGCATATACATAGACTTCCTCCATATTCACTTTAATCCCATGCATTCGGAACTCGAAAGAAGCATCCATTCCTGGATTATAAGGGAAGAAATGCCATTTGCCTTCCAGCGATTCCGGCATTCGGGATATTAAATAAGGATAGAGATAAAATAGGTGTTCATTATCTTCTATGGAAAAAGTAAATTCGTAATCGCCACCTATATTGAAATGAACGTCTTTTGCTATTAGGTCAGTACCTTGTTCTATAAATCCAACAACCACATCACTATCATATTCGTTACGTTTTTCGACCATTCTCGAAAGCTCTGCTTCATTCTGCAAAAACCATGACCAAAAAGCGTCAACTCTACTCTTAAATGGTATTTCTATATTGCATTGACGAATAAAATCAATCGTATCTTCATCTCCTGGTGTCAATTCATCGGCTTTTGTAAAATAAGACAATGCTTCCCTACTCCTGCCAAGATAATAGTGAGCATAACCCATTCGATAATTCCAGTTGGTATCCAACTCACCTGCTTCTCGAATTGATTCAAGCAATACTAATGCCTTTTCATACTCACCATTATAGTTGTAAGCTCGTGCCAATAATCCGATTTCTTCAAAATTCCTGTTTGCTGGAGAAATTCCTTCTAAGAAATCAATTACATTCTGGTGTTTATTGGCTTCTGTCCAACTATCAATTTGTTGTTTTAGTTCTATATCCATGATTATATCCTTTATTTGATTACTAATGTTTGGCAGCTAATCGCCATTTGT
>NZ_JAMBLS010000077.1 GCF_023336905.1 Bacteroides sp. ET71 | reverse complement strand
AAAAATAGAAACTATTTATGAAATTTGCCCGTTTTATTGTTTGCTTGGCCATGGGGCTGTCTTTTTTGGATGTGAAAGCCCAATATACTTTTGATGATGTTCTTTATGGAGCAGCTTATTATCATGAGTATATGCCTTATGATCGTTTGGACAAAGACATCGAAATGATGAAAAAAGCCGGCCTCTCTGTCGTACGTGTCGGCGAATCTGCTTGGGGCGTTTTTGAACCTCAGGATGGGGTCTTCAATTTTGAATGGATGGACCGGATTTTGGACAAACTTCATGAGGCCGGCATCAAAGTAATCTTAGGCACGCCTACTTATTCTATTCCGGCATGGCTTGCATACAAACATCCTGAAGTATTGGCCGAATATACCCACGGCAATAAGGCTTATTATGGCATCAGGCAAAATATGGACTTTACCAATCCTACCTATCGGTATTATGCTGAACGTATCATCCGGAAGATGATGGCACGTTATGCCAATCATCCGGCTATCATAGGATATCAGGTCGATAACGAAACAGAGGCCAGAGGTGTCAATAACCGGGATTATTTCATGGGATTCCGGGAATATGTGAAACAGAAGTTCAACAACGACCTTGCAGCCTTGAATAAAGAATGGGGATTAAACTATTGGGGGATGAACATCCATACGTGGGAAGAATTCTATCCCCGCGATGGTGTGACCAGTCCTTCCTATAAGAATGAATGGGAACGGTACAATCGTAAGGAAGTGGCCGACTTCTTGAACTGGCAGTGCGATATCGTGAATGAATATAAACGGGACGATCAGTTCGTTACCCATTGCTTCATGCCTTCTTTCCAGAACGTCGACCAGGTGGAGAGCTTCCGCCAGATGGAGTATCCGGCCATCAACGTTTACCATGACGTGCAAGACCGTCAGGACGGGCAATTCCTTACCTATGCCGGAGATTTTATGCGGACTGTGGCGGGAAACAATTACCTGGTTACAGAAACCAATGCGCAAGCTACCGGATGGGATGCGCGGGCACAATACCCTCCTTATGACAACCAACTGAGGCAGAACGTATATGGCCATTATGCCTCGGGAGCGAACATGGTGGAATATTGGCATTGGTCCACGCTGCATTATGGTCAGGAAACCTATTGGAAAGGGGTGCTTGGACATGATCTTGAGCCGAATAGGATATATAATGAATTCAGCGCCACGGCGGCCGAGCTGAAAAGAATCGGGAAAAAGCTGGTGAATCTGAAGAAAACCAACAAGGTTGCCATCCTGTATAGTCATGATTCATACCATGCGCTCAACTTCATGCCCTATACCGATAAGAGTAACTATCCGATTGATATGGTTCATAAGGCATTGTATTATCAGAACATTGAAACCGATATTATCCCCTGTGACAAGGTTCATGACTTCAGCCGCTATTCCATGTTGGTTATTCCGCCCTTATATGTCGCATCCGATGAGTTGCTGGAGGCTATTAACCGCTTTGTAGAAGGGGGAGGTTATGTTGTCATGATGCATAAAAGCGGTTATTGTAATGAACATTCTGCTGTGCGGGCTACATTGGCTCCGGGCCCTTTGCGCAAGGCGTGTGGCTTCTACTATCAGGAATATTCTACTATAGGTGCTATGTCTTTGAAGGATAATCCTTATCAGTTGGACGGCCAGCATCAAATCAGCGACTGGTATGAATTCCTCATACCGGAAACGGCTACGCCTTTGGCTTATGCCGATCATCCATTCTTTGGACGTTGGCCTGTTATTACACAAAATAATTATGGGAAGGGGCAGTTGACCTATATAGGTACATATCCTTCTCAGGATTTGTTGAATAAGATTGTTCGGGAGGTAGCAGTCAAGGCAGGTATCATCAAAGCCGACGGTTTCGTCTTTCCCATCATAATCAAATCGGGGGTAAATGCCGAAGGGAATAACATCCATTATGTCTTTAATTATAGCAGTCAGGAAAATAACATTCATATACCTTACGGCAAAGTGAAAGAGTTGATTACGGGGCGTAAGTATCGTCAAAATGATTCTTTATCGTTAGAGCCGTGGGGCGTAAGTATCTTACAGGAATAAATAGTATTCCAGATATAACACTTGCTGATTGACTTTATTTGCTATCTTTTTGTGATAAATTCTTGGATTTTATAAAGAGAAACTTTATTTTTGTCGCGTAAAACATGCACAAATATGAAAGTAGTCATTGCACACCATCACCATCATCATCATTCCGGCGAATAACACTCTTTGCACTATGGA
>NZ_JAMBLS010000076.1 GCF_023336905.1 Bacteroides sp. ET71 | reverse complement strand
GTAAGCACTCAATTTAGGGCATCCCCCTTTGAAAGGGCACTTTTGAGTGCCCTAAACCGAGTTTTGTTAATTAATTAACTTTGAATTTAACATTGGCTGGTAGCCAAAGTGATTTTGTCAGGAACCATGTTAACATAATCCCTGCACCCGTTAAAGATATTTTTGAAAAAAGTTCCGATGAAGTTCCAGACAGAACTGCCATGAAGCTTTACCGTGCCTATTACACTATGATAAGTGGCGGCCATCTCAGCGCCTGCATCACTACCGTAATGAAGTGAATTGTTGCGCTGGGTAGTCAGCTTCCGGATGGTCCGCTCGGCAAGATTGTTGTCTATCGGGAGTTCACCGTCATCCAAGTATGCAAAGATCTCTTTCCAGAACCGGTTCAGGTAATTAAGGGCTTCCATATAATACTGGCTTCTGAATTCTGAATCCTTTGACAGTTCACTGTCCAACAGGCTGCGCAATGCTATCAGGTGTTCCTTCGTTTCCAGGCTTTGCCTTTCCCGTAACCTCTCTTCCGGGGTAAATCCGGCATCATCATATTTACGCTCCCTCATAAAGAATTCCTTTAAGATATTGGAAAAGCGTTCAGCTGACGGTTCACCACCCTGGTTGGAAGCCTTGACAAACTTGTTTTTGGCATGGGACATGCAAACTTGATGTATGGTATCTTTAAACCGGGCGGACTTCAACTCATCGCCGATAAATACATAAGCGTTGTATCCGTCGGACATGATACTCTTCAATTCCGCATCACCCAGGAAATCCGTAAGCACCTCACGGCCGCGGGAGCCATCCTCATAGAAGAAAATGGCTGTTTTCTGAGCCTTGTTGACCAATACCCAGATATAACACTTCTTATAACGGTCATATTTGCGAACCTTGCACCAGGTCTCATCGCAGTTTACAATCGAGTCCTTTTCCAAGGCAACGGACTTCAATACACGAACCAACTCATCAAGGTATTTCTTGCCTTTCTTAAGCCAGTTGCGTAAGGTGTTTTTAGAAATGGTCATTCCCATATCCGTCAGCCATTGGTGCAGAAGGCCGAAGGTCACATTCTTTACATAAACCTCATAGGCGATGGCCTGCAGAAATTCAGGAGTGGCTTTAGTACCCTCGAATTTGGTTATTACCTCCGGATGGCCTTCAGAGGGGAAATAACCCCACTTCGGCTTTTTGCCGGGCTCTGCATAATGGACCATCTCAAAACATTCTTCCGTAAGGAAGGTACGGAAACTGAATACACGTACCATCCTTCTTTCAATGATACGTCCGGGAACCTTTGTCAGATCTGACGGATGCTCTACCACTTCTCCGGACACTCCCATCGTTTTATACCCATCGGGACGATTGCCCAGGTCACGTCCCTTTTTGGGAAGGGCCGGCTCATTCCGGGATTCGTTATTGTCTACAGAATCCGTACGGAGCGTATCGTCCGTACCGTCATAATCATCTTTTTCCTTTTGCCGGTCAGAAGCGTCCTGTTTAGCTTTAGGGTTTATCCGTTGACGTCTGTCACCAAAACGTTCCTGATTGGCAAAATCAAGTTTTTCCTGGAGAGACTTTGCCTTACATTCAGCCGATTGGCGAAGCTTGCGCTCTTCCGATAACTGATTTTCCAAATCGGACTGTTTCGATTGCATGGAGGACATCTGGTCCTTCAGTTCCTTCATCTGAACCATGAAATCCTCCAAGACAAGCTTCATGGCGTCATTTGTCAACCTGAGGTCCTGATTCTGCTCAGCAAGGTATTGTATGTACCGGTCTTTTTGATCGTCTGCCATATCTTCACTATAATTTATAGGGTTCCGTGAGTAGGTTTCCCTACTCAACAATTCCCTTTTTGAGTCTATTATATGTTGCAGTCCGATCATGCTTAAACCTTTGATTTACAGATATAAAGGTACTGAAATAATCGCAAAAACGCAAGCAAATAGACATATTAATTATCTGATTTTTAATGTTTTAACTATAGGGTTTTCCAGTATCAGAACCACATCTTTCCAGTCAATCCGATAAACGGTATCCGCCCCGTTCCGCTCCACTTTCATGAACTGGTAGCCCGCGACAAACTTCTTTTCGAACAGGCTGTATGAATGATTGTCAAATGAAAACATACGGACTATCCTCCGGTTTCGCGACATGACAATAAAGACATCCCCGTCACAGGGTTCCCGGTGAAGCCGTTCACGGATGATGGACAACACACGGCTGTGCTTGCAACGCATGTCGGTAAAGTCACGCACATAATAAAAATGATTCAGGCCGGTAACACTCAGCATAAACCCTCCAGCTTCTCTATCATACGGACTAAGTCCTGATAGCTTAAATTCTTTTGGGACAAGTGCAATCCATTACTGACACGGATGTCAATCCATATGCGGACGGGATTGGCATTGCAGCCTTTTGATACAGGTTTAGGCCGGTCACCAGTCTTAGTCTTTTCTTCATGGGTAATCTCAGGAGCACCATCAACCTGGACTTCAACTACTTTTTTGCGGGTATCCTTAAACCATTTCTGGAAAATGTTATAAGGGACTTTGTTCTTTAAACAAAACGATTGGAGAGATTCTCCATGAGGCAATGCCTCCGTCTGATACTGAAAGTAAAACCTTTCAAGATCTTCACTGCTATACATAATTCTATAAATTTGGTTGGCAGCGAAGGTACCCATTTCAATCAATAGCCATTTTTTGACTGCTTAC
>NZ_JAMBLS010000075.1 GCF_023336905.1 Bacteroides sp. ET71 | reverse complement strand
TACCACCGCCTGTACAACGACGAAGCGGAACACCGGCAGGAGAACGGGGAACTGCGTGCGGGCCTGAACGGGCTGTACGACGGCTTTGTCCGTCAGTTCGGCAACCTGAACGACAAGAAGAACATCGACCTGTTCCGCATGGATGCCGATAACCGGGAAATCCTCGCCTTGGAGCGTTACACCGACGGCAAGGCGGTCAAGGCCGACATCTTTGACCATCCCGTGTCGTACAACGTGAACGAGATTACCCACACCGACGATGTGCACGAGGCATTGGCGGCCTCGCTCAACAAATATGGCGAGGCGAACATGGAATATATGGAATCGCTCACCGACAAGCCGCAGGCACAATTGCTGGATGAACTGCGCGGCAGGGTGTTCTACAACCCGCTGGCGAAGCGTTTCGAGATTGCCGACCGCTTCATCGCGGGCAATGTCGTGGCAAAGGCGGAGTATATCGGGGAATACTTGCAGACACATCCCGACGATGCCGAATCGCGCGTTTCGCTTGAAGCATTGCGTAAGGCGGCACCGGTACCCATTCCTTTTGAGGAACTGGACTTCAACTTCGGCGAACGCTGGATACCGGCTGCCGTGTACAGCCGCTATGCCTCATGGCTGTTCGACACCGACGTGTCCGTCCGCTACAACGCCAGCGCGGACGAGTACAATATCCGTGCCTCCGAACTCAGCCCGCGTATCTATAACCAGTATGCAGTCCGTTCCGAAACGCGCCTGTTCAACGGCGTGGCCCTCATGCGCCACGCCATCCACAACACCACGCCCAACATCACCAAGACCGTCACGGACAAGGACGGCAAGGACATCAAGGTGCGCGACCCCGAAGCCACGCAACTGGCCAACAGCAAGATTGACGAGATACGTGAAGGCTTCTCCGACTGGCTTATGGAACAGTCGCCGGAGTTCAAGAAGAAGCTGGAGGACATGTACAACCGCAAGTTCAACTGCTTCGTGCGCCCCAAGTTCGACGGCAGCCACCAGACCTTTCCAGACCTTGACTTGAAAGGGCTGGGCATCAAGGATTTGTATCCATCTCAGAAAGACTGTATCTGGATGCTGAAGATGAACGGCGGCGGCATCGCTGACCATGAGGTGGGTGGCGGCAAGACGCTGATAATGTGCGTCTCCGCCTACGAGATGAAGCGGCTCGGATTGGCGCACAAGCCGCTCATTACCGGCCTGAAGGCGAACATCCACGAGATTGCGCAGACCTTCCGCACCGCCTATCCCCATGCCAAGATACTCTATCCGGGCAAGGAGGACTTCACGCCCGACCGCCGCGTGGAAATCTTCAACCAGATGAAGAACAACGACTGGGATGCCATCATCCTCTCGCACGAGCAGTTCGGCATGATACCGCAGTCGCCCGAAATCCAGCGCGACATCTTGCAGCAGGAACTGGACAGCGTGGAGGAAAACTTGGAAGTCTTGCACCAGTTAGGCAGCGAGGTAACCAATGCCCAACTCAAGGGCGCGGAAAAGCGCAAGATGAACTTGGAAGTCAAGCTCAAGGAGCTGACGCACGAGATAGAAACCCGCAAGGATGATGTGGCGGACTTCAAGCGCATGGGCATCGACCACATCTTTGTCGATGAATCGCACCGCTTCAAGAACCTCATGTTCACCACGCGCCACGACCGTGTGGCGGGGCTGGGCAACTCGGAGGGCAGCCAGCGTGCGCTCAACATGCTCTTTGCCATCCGCACCATCCAGCAGCGCACCGGCAAGGACTTGGGAGCCACATTCCTGTCGGGGACGACCATCAGCAACTCACTGACCGAGCTGTACCTCCTGTTCAAATACCTGCGCCCCAACGAACTGGAGCGGCAGGGCATCCGCTCCTTCGACGCATGGGCGGCGGTGTTCGCACGCAAGTCCATCGACTACGAGTTCTCCGTGACCAACGAGATTGTGCAGAAGGAACGCTTCCGCTATTTCATCAAGGTGCCCGAACTCGCCTCGTTCTATTCCGAGATTACCGACTTCCGCACGGCGGAGGACATCGGCATCGACCGCCCGAAGAAGAACGAGATACTGCACAACATCGCGCCCACGCCCGACCAGCAGGAGTTCATCGCCAGGCTCATGGAGTTCGCCAAGACCGGCAATGCCACCGTATTGGGCCGTCCGCCGCTGACCGAGAAAGAAGAAAAGGCCAAGATGCTCATCGCCACCGACTATGCCCGCAAGATGTCGCTTGACATGCGGCTCATCGACCCGCTGAAATATGACGACGACCGCGACAACAAGGCGACCCACTGCGCCGACATGATTGCGCAGTATTACAACCGATACGCCGAGCATAAGGGCACGCAGTTCGTGTTCAGCGACTTGGGCACGTACAAGCCCGACCAGTGGAACCCGTACAGCGAAATCAAGCGCAAACTGGTCGAAGACCACGGCATCCCCGAAGACGAGATACGCTTCATTCAGGAAGCCAAGACCGAGAAGAAGCGCAAGGCGATGATTGAGGCGATGAACGAGGGGCGCATCCGTGTGCTGTTCGGCTCCACCGAAATGTTGGGCACGGGTGTCAATGCGCAGAAAAGGTGTGTGGCCATCCATCACTTGGACGCACCGTGGCGCCCAAGCGACCTCCAGCAGCGCGACGGGCGCGGCATCCGCAAGGGCAACGAGGTGGCGAAGCTCTATGCCGATAACAAGGTCGATGTCATCATCTATGCGGTGGAGAA
>NZ_JAMBLS010000074.1 GCF_023336905.1 Bacteroides sp. ET71 | reverse complement strand
AGCGGGGAACGCTGTCAAGCGTTATCACGCTTTGTTACCGATATTTTTTACTTATTTTGATTTATAAAATTTCGATGAAGAAATGAGATAAAGCTATTTACTCGCCTTCTCTGATAAACTATAATTACCATTGTTCATATTTTCTTCTACTTACTATTTTACCGTTTTTTATTTCCTCAAACCTTTCTTCAAGCAATGGGATAAAAACAACAGCATCAAAATCAAGAAAGCGTTCTTTATATTTCAAGATAACATCTTTGAAATATAGGAATATATCATCACAAAGTGCCTTTCTTGTTTCAATTTCGGACAAGTTATCATATTTGTCAATTGTGAGCATTTGGTCTATTATAAGTTTATCATCTTTTTTAAGGTATCTGTAAAATGATTTTAAGTTGCCACCTTCTATATTTTCAGAAAGGAAAAATCTAAGAATTGCGTCAATTGCAATATGACTATATTGGGGATCAAGAGTCGTTAGTTTAATTGAAATTGAATCTTGCCAATTTTCATCGTTTAAACCGTCTATAATATAGCTTAAAACCTTACGATTTATAAATGCTTTTTCGGGTGTTCTTCCTCCTTGTGATTGATACGTAATTCGTAAAAATAGTCCCATAATGAAATTAATTTATTTTGTTATTATCGGTAATGGTTCAGCAGGGAACGGCTTGCCGTTATCCTGCTTCGTTAATGGTATATTTATATTTTTCCATGTCTATGAAATGTCTCCAAGAGAAGGCAAGCAAAGGTTGCCACTATATATATTGTAAGCACCCACGCTCCGGCTTTACGTTGCACGGAATTTTCATCTTCATACTTAGCTATAATTCTTTTATACCTTTTCTTTAAGAAATATCTGCTACTCAACAATGCTATCAAACCACCCTGAATAATATAGTGTTGGGTATCGGACGGGAATTCAATAACCCCATATTGGGTTAATATGCCCCATACGGTTAATACATTAGCATATAGCATGACTGAAAACAAGAGCATCGCAAAAAATACAGCTCCTTCCGCTACAGAAGAATGAAGCCATAATCTATAAAATCTATAATATAAATAATCTATCATATCTTATTACCATTAATGGTTTGGTGAGCAACAGCGTTTAGCTGTTGTCTCGACCTCGTTATAAACTCTATTTGCCATTTGAAATAGTTGGTATTGCAAACTCGTTCGTTTCATAAATAGGAGCAAACATTCGTATCATAAAAATCTTGCAATATATACTATCACATAGTATGTTATCATTGGGTTGATTCGAAATAAACAATGCTTTATAAAAAAACTTATCGTTCATTTCTTTGACAAAAACCACATCATAAGAGATTAATATGGCAAGACTATCATTAGTTATAAAATCATTGTAGCTTAAATTCCTTTTATAGCTGCCTCGTAAAATAATTTGACAATCATCAAGTTCTTTATCTGTTATAAATTCTATCACACCATCGTATTTGAGGTGCCTGTAATTTATGTTACTGTAATCACTTGCCGATATTTCTCTTATACATGCTTGTTCAACGAAAGGTAGTTTTTTTAATCCCCATTGAACTGGATATAATGTAAATAGCCATACATACATTCCAATAATGATGATAATCGGAAATGCAAATATCAAGGAATGTCTAAAATCCTTTCGAACGATGCATCCAAAGAAGGCTATAATTAGCATAAGAAGCAATACAATGACTACCATCCTATTTCAATTCTAATTGTTTATAATGGGATGCAGCTTGCTGCCGTTAGGCGGCACAGGTGCTTGTTATCAACCTTTCAAAAATTCAGAATAGCGTTTATTACAAATTTCTTTTATCTCATTATAGTTTTCTTCTGAATTTTCCACATAAAAATATGAAGTGTCGGGATTATATTGACTGCCTAACTTATTCTTTACCCAATTATCATAGTCAGCTAAATAGTAACCAAACTTCTTTGCAAATTTGGTTTTGTCTGAATGATAATAGGCTGCTGCAAACTGCTTACCTTTAGTATTAAGTTCATTTGATGTAAGAACTCCGTCCATATCATCAAAGAAAAAATCTCTACAATCCAACTCTTTATTTTTAATTTGTTGGAGCTCTTCTGCACAATCTTCTTCGATTTCTCGTGACATTAAATCATTTTCAACACACCACCTTACGAAGAAAGCAATGTGTGTTGCACCTGCTATTGCAGGTAAATCTTTAGGCATATCTTTTGAGTCATAATGCCATTTGGCTTTGTCATAAACTTCAAACTTCATATTTTGTTTTTTTAGTTGGTTGATAATGGCTAAGCGGGGAACGTTATTAAACGTTATCACGCTTTGTTAGTCACGTTATTATTCTTGTTTATCTATAAAATCATAAAACTCATCCAAACCATATCTGGCTAAAGCATTATCTAACCATTCCTGATAACTGTCGGGGATTTCTTCACGTTCAGGATGTCCAAGCCAATACATTTCACCATATCGAGCAAGCATTGCCCAGTAATAAAAGGGTTCGTGAGCAAAGATAGAAACAGCAATAGTACTTTCTATTGGATGTTGAATCGGATAAAAATTTTTAACCAATTGCTGTGCATTCTCTATGGTAGTATTTCCATATATAGATATGCACTCTACCAAAAGTTCGCAAAACGCTTTGTAATGAAAGATGGCTATTTCTTTTTCATCTTCTACTACTATTATATCTTTATTCATATTGCTTTAATTTATAAGTTATTTCAAGTTGTGAC
>NZ_JAMBLS010000073.1 GCF_023336905.1 Bacteroides sp. ET71 | reverse complement strand
CTGTTGGAAGAAGCGGACAAGACGGTTATCCTTTCAGAAAGCTATCACAAGGGCTGTTTCCACCGGCGCAACGACTTTCTGGTGGAACATGCGGCAATCATGCTCGCTTATTGGGACGGACTGCCCTATGGCGGCACATACTATACCATAGGAAAGGCGCAGATGCTGAACAGAATAATTATAAACCTTTATAAATAAGAACGCTTATGAAACGGTACAGCAAGACTATCGCACAGCAGTGCAAGTATTATGAAGTGGAGGACATTTTCGAGTACATGGTGGAAACCTACATCAACGGCAACCACAGCACCTTTACCCGGCTGTTCAAGGAACTGGAGAAGGACGCACGCAGGCTGTTCATCGAATACCTGTTGTGGGAAGTCAATCCCCAATACCACGTGGAAATACTGAAAGCAACCATCTAAAGAATTACGGTATGGACAAGATAATATCCCAAATGACGAAAGAAGAAAAATTGCAGGTTTTGGCGGACTACCATGCCTGCAAGCGTGAGCGGCACATCATTCTCCGCTATATCCAGGCACTCCGCCGGGAAGATGCGGAACAGACCGCCTATTTCGAGAGCTTCGGCGAAAGCGTGCATCAAATTGTGCTGAACGTGAATACCTACGAGCGCAGGCTTGTTTTCGGCTATGTGGACAAGCAGTTCAACGAATATGGATGGATAAATGGCATGTTGCCCATCGTGGAGGAAATACGGTTGGACACATCCAACGTGATACACATCGGCCAGTCCGTGAATGGCACGTATGCCGTTACGGTGAGCTGGTGTACCGGCACGGCAGGAGGCGGTAGCCACCCATCGGTATGGGATGAACCCATTTCCGACTACAAGGAAGCGGTACGCACGGGAATACATCGGCTGGAAGGGCATTACACTTATGCGGAACGCCACTCCCTGACAGACAAGGGAAATTACAACCCGAAGTATATCCGCAAGTTGAAAGCCGGATTGCGGGAACTGAAGTTACGCTATACCGCCCCGCAGCAGTTGAGCCTTTTTTGATTATTCACCTATAAATATATAATGTATGGACGTAAAGATTGAAAGCATGATTTTCGGGTGGGACGAGCGGATACCCGAAGTGTTGGTAAAGTTCATCAATTCCGTGACGCTGACAAAGGACGAACAGGAGCTTCGCGAACTGGTGAAAGTATTTGCACAAAGCAAGGAGTTCAACCGCTTCTTCGCTTTCGGATACGGGAGCAGCCACTTTTGGCTCAAACAAAGGATGGCATCTGACCCGGACAAGTGCATGGAGAACCGCTTATTGATTGTCGAATTTTAAGGAATTGTATGATGGTTACAAGAATGACAGAAAACGGCGTTTCGACCTGCCGGGCAGCAGGAACGGAACAATTCGAGAAATTCCAGACTGGTTTTGGGAGAAGAAAACGCACGCTTGTGCAGTACGATTACAGGGCATCCGATGGGGAATTGTTCTCCTGCGTGGCTCCGACTTTGGAGGAATGCCGCCGCAGGCGCGATGCATGGTTATCGGAAAAGGAAAGAAAGGAGGCCGGCAATGAATGACGGTTACGAAACGCTGATAATCACATTTAGAGAACCCATCGAGGTTTTGGACGGTAGGTTTGAGGACATCGACACATGGGGCGTGGACAGCCTGAAGAAGTGGGTGGACGATTACGAGACCACACGCTTCACCCCGATAAACGGCTATACGGCAGTCATCACATCCGAATACAACATGAAGCCCGTAAGGGAATGGTTGGAACATTACATGCCCATAGCGGAAATGAAGGAATTGTAGAGGGATGATGCGCTTGCAGAAGCAGCCCGCCGGAACCAATCCGACGGGCTGCAACCGTTTCACACCACAGGCATGTCAGTCCGTTTCCTCGCCCCAAAGCTCCGTATCAGTCGGGGCATGGCGTATGGCACGCCAGATGCAACAGCCGGTTACGGCAAGAAGCGTCAAGTAAGCAATGGCAAAACAAAGCATAGCCGTCAGTATTATGGAGCAGGCTGTTCCGGGTTCTCTACTCCTTCTTCCGTCTCGTTGTTGAACGAAAAGCTCTTGGTTACCGTCTGGTTAAACGAATCCACAATGTAGATGTCAATCGTCTGCTGGTCGGTGCAGAGCGACCTGTAATAGAGCCGGAAGGTCTCGCCCGGCAACGAATAAAGGTCATTGGGCAGCAATACCGTGCCGTCCTCCAGACGAAGCTCCCCCTTGCCCGTAGGCTGGAAATAGCGGATGAAATACTCCGTTTCCTCGTACCGCCCGCTGCGTACCAACTGGCAGCGTATTTCGGCTTCCCCGCCTTCCACGATGGTACTCTGTACCGGCAGGGTTGCCAAATCGAACTCATACACCTGCTGGATGTCCAGCTTGTCGGAACAGGCGCAAAGTAGCACGGCGGCTACCAATGCGAAACCGGCGGTAAAAATTAGTTCAGTCATTCTTTTCATTGTCTTGATGATTTATTAGTCCAATATGAATTTCAGCCCCACCCCGAACTGGAAGTGGAAATTTCCCGTACCGCCACCCCACAGGCAGCGTTCACGCGCATGGAGGAGCAGTACTGTCCGGTTGGTGAGGTAGGTTTCTATCTCCAGCGATACCGCGCCGCCATAGACGAAAGCGTCGCCGTCCGTGATGCGTGCCCCGTCATAAAGCAGGCTCTCGCCCCAATTCACCGTTTCATAACCCGCCATCGCCGAGCCGCCCACGTAGCAGAGGAACAC
>NZ_JAMBLS010000072.1 GCF_023336905.1 Bacteroides sp. ET71 | reverse complement strand
GAGGAAACACTGCCCCGAAAAGTAGCCGACGCGGAAGATATTTTAGGCAAAAGCACATTTTCCCTGTGCCACTCCACGCCACAAGTACCCGAGAAAACAGAAACCGTGAAACCGGAAAGCGAAGCGGGTACTTTTGCAACGGAATCGGAACGATACCCCAAGGTGGTGTCCGCCGACGAGCTGGACGCGCTCTTTGCCGAAGGCGGGTTGGAACCTGTGGAGGGGCAGGACGAACCGATGGAATACCGGGAAACGGATGCCGGTGAGCCTCCAATAGACGAAGATGAAATGCTGGAAGGCTATGCTCCCAAAGCTACAGGCCTCCGTTTCGAGGACATGGGGTTGGCAGTGCGCATGGCGATGGATGACAGCACCGCCACCGAAGCAGAACGGCAGCAGGCCGGACGTGCACTTGCCGAACTCAAGGGCACGCCGATGTTCGACCAGCTCATCGCCGGGGATGCGGAACGGGAACGGCGCATCGCCTCGCTCATCGAGCTGCATCTGGCGGACTACCGCCGGATACGGCAACCAGAGCCTCCCGCCGAGAGTATCGTACCCGGTGATTTTTCCATTGACGACATTGTTTAACAGCGGTCTATCCGCATAAAACCAACTTTTTATGAACACAACAAAGAGAATCTTTTTCATGGCGGCCTGCCTGATGGCAGCCGGTGCGCTCTATGCGCAAGGTAACGGACAAGCGGGCATCACGGAAGCCACGCAGATGGTCACCTCGTACTTCGACCCGGGAACGAAACTCGTCTATGCCATCGGCGCGGTGGTCGGCCTGATAGGAGGCATCAAGGTATATAACAAGTTCAGTTCGGGTGACCCGGATACGAGCAAGACCGCCGCCTCGTGGTTCGGGGCGTGCATCTTCCTGATAGTCGCCGCCACCATCCTGCGCTCGTTCTTCCTCTAATCCCTATACATAAATAATATATAGAATAGGATTATGGAATATGAACTGAACAAGGGCATCGGGCAGAGCGCGGAGTTCAAGGGGCTGAAGGCACAATACCTGTTCATCTTCGCCGGAGGACTGCTTGCCGTGTTCGTGGTGTTCATCGTGATGTACATGGCAGGAACAGGCCAATGGGTGTGCATCGCCTTTGGCGCGGTATCCGCATCGATACTGGTATGGCTCACATTCCGCCTGAACGCCAAGTACGGCGAGCACGGGCTGATGAAACGGCTCGCCAAACGGCAGCACCCGCGATACCTGATTAACCGGATCAGCGTCCGGAAGTTATTCACCCCAAAGAGAAGCCTATGAGAAATATATTGAAAGCCGCCACGTTGGAAAGCAAGTTCCCGCTGCTGGCCGTCGAGTCGGATTGCATCGTCTCGAAAGACGCGGACATCACCGTGGCCTTCGAAGTGGAGCTTCCCGAACTGTTCACGGTAACCTCTGCCGAATATGCCGCCATCCATGCGGCATGGTGCAAAGCGGTTAAGGTGCTGCCCGACTACACGGTGGTACACAAGCAGGACTGGTTCGTGAAGGAACACTACCGCAGCCGGACGGAGGGCGAAAAGCTCGGCTTCCTCTCGCGGAGCTATGAACTGCACTTCAACGAACGGCCTTTCCTGAACCACTGCTGCTACTTGTATCTGACCAAGACGACCAAGGAGCGGATGCGGATGCAGAGCAGCTTCTCGTCGCTGTGCCGGGGCTTTATCATCCCAAAGGAAGTGAACCGGGACACGGCGGCACGTTTTTTAGATGCCGCCGGGCAGTTCGCCCGCATTGTAAACGACACGGGACTGGTCAGACTGCGCCGTCTGTCGGGCGACGAGGTAACCGGCACGGAGGAACAGTCCGGCCTGCTGGAGAAATACCTCTGCCTGTCGCTGGAGGACACCGGCACGCTGGAGGACATCGAACTGGGCGACGAGGGGGTGCGCATCGGCGACAAACGGCTGTCGGTCTATACGCTCTCGGAACTGGATGCACTGCCGGGCCGGGTCGGTACGGACAGCCGCTATGAACGGCTCTCCACAGACCGGTCGGACTGCCGCCTCTCCTTCGCCAGCCCGGTGGGGCTGCTGCTCCCATGCAACCACATCTACAACCAGTACCTTTTCATCGACGACAGCGCGGAGAACCTGCAACGCTTCGAGAAGACGGCACGCAACATGCAGTCGCTCTCCCGTTACTCGCGGAGCAACCAAATCAACAAGGAATGGATAGACCTGTACCTGAACGACGCGCATTCCTACGGGCTGACCTCGGTGCGCTGCCATTGCAATGTCATTGCGTGGACGGACAACCCGGACGAAGTGAAGGTCATCCGCAACGACACGGGCAGCCAGATTGCCGCAATGGAGTGCAAACCGCGCCACGACACGGTGGATGCCGCCACGCTCTATTGGGCGGGGATGCCGGGCAACGCCGCCGACTTCCCGGCGGAGGAATCGTTCTATACCTTCATCGAGCAGGCCGTCTGCTTCTGGACGGAGGAAACGAACTACCGCAGCTCGCTTTCCCCTTTCGGGCTGAAGATGTCAGACCGCATCAGCGGCAAACCGCTGCACGTGGACATCTCCGACCTGCCGATGAAACGTGGCATCACCACCAACCGCAACAAGTTCGTGCTGGGCGGTTCGGGCAGCGGCAAGTCATTCTTCATGAACCACTTGGTACGGCAATACTACGAACAAGGAACGCACATCGTATTGGTGGACACCGGAAACTCGTATGAGGGGCTTTGCTCGCTGATACACCAGAAAACCGGGGGCGAGGACGGCATCTACTTCACCTACACGGACGAGCACCCGATAGCCTTCAACCCGTTCTACACCGACGACCGGGTGTTCGACATCGAGAAGCGGGAGAGCATCAAGACGCTGCTGCTCACC
>NZ_JAMBLS010000071.1 GCF_023336905.1 Bacteroides sp. ET71 | reverse complement strand
TCTTGGTGCGGTAGTTCAGCCTGGTTAGAATACATGCCTGTCACGCATGGGGTCGCGGGTTCGAGTCCCGTCCGCACCGCTTACGAAAAAAGACTGAAATAAGAAAGTCGAAGACAATATCCTCAAAGTCAGTAACTTTGGGGATATTTTTTTGTTATACCACGACAGATGAATACCCCGTTGGAAGTCGAAAATTGGACAAATCGAGTAACCAAATCGTAACCAAGAAAAAAAACGGGAATTTTGGTTACGACTTCGTAGATATGTCGTTGATTTGTCGTTGTTTACGTTCAATTTTATCGACACGCCGTAACCTAAAATCCTGAGCAGAAAAAGGAAACAACCGGCACGTTTACGATTCATTTCATGAGGATACACGACAATGACCCTCAAATGTCTGTTTCATAGCCGCCAAGTGTCCGCCTGTGGATTGCGTCAAGTGATTGTCAAACAGTATTTTTGCAACAAAAAACTTAAAAGCGCATGAAACGGAACACATTCAGCGTACTTTGTTACGCAAGGAAAAGGGAACAGGGAAAGGACAAGCAGTATCCTATCATGGTTCGCATCACCATTGACAGCGAACAGGTACAGTTCAACTCACAGTTAATGGTGGATAAGAAGATGTGGAAGGACGGTGGCGTAGTCGGTCGTAGTGCGACGGCGGTGTATTTGCGCACGCAGATAGAGAAAATCAAGACCGACATTACCCGCATCTACGAAAAGGAAATCGAAAACAACCGCTACCCTTCACCGCTGAAGCTGAAGAACATCTATCTGGGCATTGAAACGAAAGCCAACACGCTGCTGACCGTGTTCAAGAAGATGAACGAGGAAAAGCGGAAGGAAGTGGGCACGTCGCTCTCACAGAACACCTACAAGAAATACGACCTGACATACCGCCGTATGGAAGAATACATTCAGTTCAGGTTCAGGAAAGAAAAGTATAAAGACATTCCATTGACGGAAATCAACGAGGAATTTATCAACGGCTTCCGCAACTTCCTGCGTGTGGACAAGAAGGTCGGCCACAACGCCACCTCGAAGATGATGCAACTGTTCAAGAAAGCCGTTACCCGCGCAAGGAACGCCGGTCTTATCCAGTTCAACCCATTCACGCAGCCCATCACCTTCGTTCAGGTGGACAAAGGCTTTCTGACAATGGACGAACTCCAGAGCATTATGGACAAGGAGATTGAAGTGGAACGCCTGCAACGGGTGCGCGACGTCTTTGTATTTTCCTGTTGGACGGGGTTGGCGTACATAGACGTATATCTGCTCAAAGACGAACATATCCAGAAGTATCTGGACGGCAACTATTGGATTATCTCCAAGCGCCATAAGACCGGTGTGCCCATCAACGTGCGCCTGTTGGACATTCCCCTGCGCATCCTGCAAAAGTACAAGGGTAAACAGCCCGACCACCGCGCCCTGCCCATGCCGAGCAATCAGAAGATGAACGCATATCTGAAGGAACTCGCTGATATTTGCGGAATTAGGAAGAACCTGACCTATCACCTCGCAAGACACACGTTCGCCACAACCGTTACGCTAACTAACGGAGTATCAATAGAATCCGTATCAAAAATGTTGGGACATACTAATATTCGCACTACGCAAATCTACGCGAAGGTAATCAACCAGAAAAGCGGCAGCGAGATGGAAGCCCTTTCCGACAGGCTGCATGTATCCATGAACGCATTATAGAAAGGAGGACAAATATGAGAACGATAGAAAGACAGCTTAGAGCCAGACAAACGGCGGTGAGTCTGAACGAAAAGGAATTGAGCAGACTGATGAAAGCCACGTTTGACACACCGCGTTTGGAACAGGTGCGTGACCTTTTCATCTTTTCGAGCTTTACAGGCCTGCATTACCAGAACCTGAAATCCCTCCGTAAAGAGAATTTCCACAACAAGTACGGGCAGAAGTGGATTTTCATGGTAAGGGAGCAGACCGACGCTTTCATCCACATTCCCCTGCTGCCTGTCCCACAAATGATATTGGAGAAGTACAAAGTCCGGTTTGCCGGAACGGATGAACTGTTGCCCGTCCCCAGCAACCAACGGCTGAATGTCTATCTGAAAGAGATTGCGGAACTCTGCGGCATCGAAAAGAACATGACCATGTATCTGGCTTACCATACGTTCAAGGATACGATAACGACAAAAAACGGCATATCCACCGGTACGGTATGCCGCATGTTAGGGCGGTTCGACCTGCGCGGCCGCCATGCTTATGTTACCGACCGCATCATCAAGCGCGAAATGGACAGAGTGGCGCGTAACTGCACCCCGTTTGAAAAAATTGCGGCGCAATACATCATGACAACCAATAAATCCGTATATTGTCCTACCAAATAAAACGATACCCCTATGCTACACAGAGGAAATATCACCATCACCGGGCTGGAGGACATCAACCGTCACCCCACAGTCAGCGTCAAGTTGGAGAACGGCAACGTATGGCTTACTAAGCACGAGCTTGCCCGCCTGTTCGGAGTGTTCATCCAGACGATAGACGCCAATATGCGCTCCATCTTCAAGTCGCGCATCCTGAACGAGAGCGAGGCAACCATCACGGAGAAGCAGGATAAGCGATACGTTACCTACTATAATCTGGAGGCCGTCATTTTCCTCAGCTTCCGCATCAACACCTATTGTACGAAGCTGTTCCGCGAATGGGTGCTGAACTCCCTGTGCGAGTACAAGCGGCTGAAGGAGAAGCAGCCCGAAGTCCTTGTCGTGTTCAACGCTTCGGACAACCAGACATTCATTTCATACAATTAAGTAACAGGAAATATGGCTACAAACAAATCGCAGATAGAAAAGTGGATAACGGCGCAGAAAAAACATCGGCTGTCCGACACCCACGTACAGATGGCGCGTGAACTCGGTCTCAATCCCGATAAGTTAGGCAAGATAGACAACCATCGGCAGGAAACATGGAAAGCCCCTTTACCCCAATTCATCGAGGACATCTATTTCAAACACTTCAAGAAAGAACGTCCCGATGCAGTGAAGCCTTTGAAGCAAATCCTGAACGAACTGGAGGCGAAGAAGGAAGCAAAGAAAAAGGCGAAGGAGGAACGCTGCCGATTGAAGGAGAGTAACGAAACCTGAAAACTGAAATCCCACAAAAACGGGGCTTGTCCGTGAAATAAACCGGGCAAGGCTCGTTTTGTATCCTCCAAACCCTTATCTTTGGGCAGAAAAAGCCCCAAAGATGATAGAAGACCTCCACATATCCGT
>NZ_JAMBLS010000070.1 GCF_023336905.1 Bacteroides sp. ET71 | reverse complement strand
CCTAAATCGTTTGATACGCATCCAAAAGAGTCGCAAATCTTACAACTTGCTTGAAGCCCTTATTTAGAATTATTTAGGCTATGTTTTATGTATGTGAAGGTGTATTGGTGGGCTGTTGGTTAATAGGTGCGCTAATACACTTTCTTCGCATAGATTGGCTGATTCTTTTCTTGTGTTCTTCTGACAACTTACGTCCTTTTAAGGCCTGACTTATACGTTTTTTTATTGAGGCAGATTTTCTTCGACCTTTCAACGAATAAGAGATTTTTTTCTTGATAATATCATTCATTGGCTTTGAAATTAGGATTTTTATTTTGTGGTTTGTGATTCGGCTTCGCCGGATCACAAACATAAATATTAAGTAGATAGGACAAATGAAAAATTTGGATCAGAAAATTTTCAGACACAAGGAACGGTTATACCTATAGAGTAAGTAGGTCAAAATTGTACTCTGAGTAAGAGGATACAATAATCAGTCTCAACTATTTATATAAGGGACGAGGCTTTATTTGGTACTGGTAGTATTTTATAATTGCAATCCTTAATTATTCTCCCCATCTTTTATGTTCTGTAAATACTTCTTCCATTTCTGCATCCATTGCCAACTCTGTTATTTTATCGCTATATTCTTCAGGTGTAAGTATGTCTGCAAAGTCTTTATACTTATCTGCTATTTTCTTTTGTTTTTTCAAGTCTTGTTCCAACTGGTTTATTATATGTTGCTGCTTTTGGTTGTTTCCTTTCAGTGATGCTATTTCAAACAATTTTTCTTCTATATATTGGGTGGGTATTGAAAATTCAGCATTCTGTGTTTGTATGGTTGTTCCCTGCTGGCATTGCTTTTGTTGCTTAACAATGCTTTTAGCTGCTTCTTCGCTGCTTATTCTGTTGTATCTTTTAAATGCGCTGTCTGTACTATGTCCTGTGCTTTTGCTTATAATATTGCTATCTATGCCTTTTAATAGACTATTGCTAATATATGAACGCCTTGCTGTATGCGTACCTACTAATTGCCATGCTTTTGCTTTATAGTGATAAGGATTACCTCCTCTTATATCAACTGCTTCTACATCGTAATCAATCTTTGCCTCTTGTAAAATTTTCTTGAGTATCTTATTTATTTTCTGAATACTAATTTTAGGCAGACATCCATTATATTTTTCCAACAAATCTTTTGCGGCGTTAGTCAATGGTGCAAAAACAAATTTCTTACCTTTATCTTGATATATTTTTATTGTATCTTCTTTTATGGTAGGATTGGAAAGGCCATTGATATCCTCAAAACGTTGTCCCACTTCGCATTGAAAACAAAATAAATCACGTGCTTTTATTTCTTTACTATCCTGCAAATTAAGTGCTCTAATAGCATTTAATTCTTCATCGCTTAAATATATCTGATTTTCTTCCACATGATTTTTTTTGCTCCTATTTTTAAATTTGTATAGAGACAATGCGTTCATATCAATCAAGCCTTCTTTGTCTGCATAAGTGAGAATCGTATATATTTTCTGCTTTTTCCCAATAATCGTATTATCTTCCAAATAAACTAATTCATGCGTAATTTTGTGTTTGGTAGTGCGAGTATTAAGCCATTTTTCATAATCGCATAATAGAGATAGGTTTATCTCATTCCATGCTAAAATAGTCTTTCCTTTTACCTCTTTTACAAAAGTGCTAAAAGCCCTAAGCTCACTTAAATAGCTCTTTTTGCTCTCATTCACCATCCTTTGGGCTTCTATCAAATTGCCTAATTCTATCAATACATTCTCTTTTTTTCTTGTCATTTTGTTTCCATTTCCCAATTTTTCATCAATTATTTTCTTTATGTCTGTTAAGTCTGTCTGATTATTGCAAATATACGATTTTACGTCAAAAAACAAAGTTTTCATCAAACTCATTTTGTTAATTATAATAAAATTATTTCGATTGTCTAATTCAGAAAGATAAGGTGAAATAAAAGGTCGCTCTTTTCGCTTATCCCATTGAGATGGAATAATCTTACAGCCTAAAGGGTACTTGTATTGCTTACCCTCTAAACGTATAACCATATATATGGGTGTGGGCTTTTCTCCTTTTGGATTACGCAAATTGAAATGGTAGCTAATACTGTCTATAAAAAACTGTTTTTGCTCTGACATACCCCAGTTCTTTAAAATGGTTCTTCTTTTTGGTTCTTTTTGTGGGTAAGTTTTGAACAGTCGAAACGCTAACTATCTGATATAACCTCCTTAATATCAATGGTGATTAAAAAGTTCTGTTTTTAAGGGAAACTTCGCAACTTCAAAAGTATGTCAAAAACAAAGCAACGGGGACGCCCCAAGGGTGTTTTATATGCACAGCCATTATTGTATCTTGTCAGCAAGATGCAAGAAGGCGAATTATATACAAACATCGGCGTGGGGCTTTCGGCGTTGCTCGTTTCGACATACTGGGTAATGCGAAGGCCTCTAGACCGTGGAACGAGTGACAGACTGGCTCCACGTTTTTTTGTGTATATGTGTAACCATGAAAAATGAGTGAATGTTTGTCAGGGAGTCGGCAAGAGGTAATATTAGGCGCTTTATGGTGGACAGTGTATCTCTTCCTTTATGGTTGGATGATTATATCTTTAATCAGTTAAAGGCTAATTATTGTCCTTCCAATTCAGACATGACAGTTATCGATTGGGATAAAAGTAATGTGCTGAATTATCTGGGGACATACTTTCCGCGTAGTTATGCGGAGTCGTATTGTATTTTCAGAAACTTCTTCATTAAAGATCTTTTGAGTTGGATTTTTCGGGATAAGATTTCTATTTTCGATTTCGGGTGTGGAACAGGAGGAGAAATAATAGGATTGCTGATGGCCATTGGGGAATTATCGCCTAACTTAAAGTTGGTTGAAATAACAGTTTTAGATGGTAATCATGCCGCACTTCGTATTTTTGAAAATGTGATTAAGGAGTATTTAACTCATACGAAAATCAGCATCACCTATAAAGTTATCCCGCAAGTTATTGAAGACTTTTATGATTTGAGTATTCTGGATGCCGTTGTTACTCAGAAATTCGATATCATTATGTCGTTTAAGTCTATCTGTGAATTTGTAACGAAAGAGCGTTTTGAACAGCAAAATGCGTATGAGCATATAGCAAAAACCTTCCTACCAAAATTAGAGAATCTGGGAATAATGGTTCTTGCAGATGTTACCACTTACAACAGTGTTTCCCAAGAATGGTTACCTACAATGATGGATAAGGGGTTGAGTAAAACGGGTTGTAATATTGTAATGAAAAATGCAGGATATAATCAGAGGTTTATAATTTCACATTCTCGACATAAAAAGGATGAAAGTAAAGTCGCTTGGAGAATAATCCAAACCCGTTGGCGGAATTAAATTGATAAAAGATTTATGAATAAAAAGTTGTGCATATTGTTG
>NZ_JAMBLS010000069.1 GCF_023336905.1 Bacteroides sp. ET71 | reverse complement strand
GACGGGAACGGGGATATGCTTGCCGACGGAAATGACGGGCTTTTACATTCCGCTGCTTGGGTCGGGGATTGGAATATTGTATTCTTTGGCATTTATCCCAAGCCTGCAAGTCGCCCAACCCGTTTCCGTGAGTTGCCCAACTCGTTTTGCTGAGTTGCCCGACTCACCGAGCTGAGTTGCCCAACTCACAACTTTGAGTTGCCCAACTCAGCACTTTGGGTTGCTCGACTCTGTGAAATGTTCCTTTTATTCTTTCCCCGTTTTCACCGTCCGTCCCAAGAACAGGCCGGTAACGGAGTTGGCTCCAAGCTGCATCAGCCTACGTTTCATCTGCTCACGGTCTTCCCTTATCCATGTGGCACGGAAGCCGTCAGTGATTTTCAGGCGATGCGAAAGGAGGCTGCAAAACATAAGCAGGCAATCTACCTAAAGTCTAATGACCTATTGGGGTATAATCATATCCGGTAGCTACCGATGCTTTATTTTTTTGAATACTCTTTGTTTGTCATCAATCTCAATCAAACCTGTCTTGCGTATTAAGAACTTGTAAACGATGCCATGGCTCAAAGCTTCTTTCCTATTTTCTTCCCATGCAGGATAACGAAAACAAAGAATCTGTCCGTCATAGCGTTGTTGTATTCTTGGAGGGAATAATTCTGGTTCTACATTGCACACAAGGGTATCTTTGTTTACATACCATCTTCCAATAAGATAATTTCCACCTTCTCTGTCCAGGTTAAAGATATTACCGATATATTCAAAAGTGCCATCAGCGACAAGTTTCATCATCGTCCATACAAGCTCTTCGCCTGCGATATGTAATGTCTGCTGATAGGTTCCGACTAATGTTGAAAGGTAATCCCCTTTTTTTACGGGCAGATGTTCTGTCCTATTATCACCAAGATGCCAACCATTATACGATTTGGGGAAATTCCAAATATGAATATCGGTCTGGGCATCGCTGTTTGCGATACATTCCACTTGAAAAAGGAACGGAAACGCTTCCAACACCTCCAAAACAATAGTATCTCCTCTCAAACACTTGATTGCAAAAACAGTCGTATCTAATGGAATCCTGTTTTGTGGATTACTTTTACAAAATAGATTGTACCTGTACTGCGCTACAATATCCTCTTCCTCCTCCATGTCGTTCACTATATTCCCATGAAAGATGATAGAATCTTGTCCTGTTTGCCCCTTTATTATCAGGGAAGGTAACAATAGCAATATAAGACAAAAAAGTATTCTCATAGATGTTTGTTGCATGGTTGTCTGCTGCCAGTCCATTTGTCTGTAAATCGTTTGCTTCCGGCATATAGTTTCATAACATACGAGATTGTCATTGCCACCACAAGATAAAGTATGATGACTGCGCCAACAATCCAACAAAAGTAGAAATTGTTTTCATTAGACGGTATCATATTCTCCGGCAGAACCCCTGTGCGTTCATATTCCGCTTCGTATGTGCCAAGTGTCGGCAATGAACTAAACCATAATAGGCTCCAAAGGTTAAAAACAGCTTGCAGCAGAAGAGCGGACAACCGACACAACGTATTGCGTATAGCCATGTCATACAATATATAAAGAGGGCAAATGCCAATCAGTGCTATCATGCTTGTCAAAGGTCTGCGGTCGTCATGGGCAATCCATTCCCCCTCTTGCATTTCTATCGCATAATATTCAAAGTATAGAATAATAGCGAAAAGCAAGAAGTATATCGTGAACTTTATGGTATTGGCTTTTCTCATTTTTCTTTCCCATATAGCAATTAAAGTCTTTGAATTAATATTCCCTTTTTTCATTTATCAGAAGAATGAGGAAAGCCTCTTGTCAGTATCAAGAGGAATGTTTACCGCATGATGACGATGCAATGAATCTGAATAAAACCGGACTCTCAGGGAATCACCGGAAATAAGTTCCTTGAGGAACTTCCGCTGGTCAGAGGATAGCGAAGAAGGGGCAACAGGCCAACGGGATTCCTTATGGGAACGTGCCATGACCGCAATCGTATCCTCAAACAGCTTCTGAAATTCCGGATTCTTATAAACAAAAATCCGTGGCATGATAATGTAGCGTTTGGATTCGTTGGGAGAAATGGATTCCGCAGAATCCAGATAATCTCCTATAGAGTCGCTTTCACTCCTATAAATGAGTTCGCTATTCCATCTCTTGGAAGGATTGTTATCAAGCTTATAAATAACTTCATGGGCATAGCCGTAATAAGAAGAATGATCAAGCACTGACAGCCTGTTTTTACCTATGTTATGTATCACAAACTCGACCGGACATCCTATCCACATCAATTTGCCTTTCTTGGAAGAGTAACCGAACACCGGATACAAACCGGTACGGGTTTGAGCAATTTCGTATTCCTGAGCTATGTTCTGATGTATCAAATTCTTGACAGCCTGGATTGAAAAAGCGCATAAAGTAAGCGGCTTTTCAGGGCGGAACTTGTATTCCACGGTTTTACTTTCCGATTCAGGAAACAGCCTGTCTATAATTTCTTCTTTGTATCCCGCCAAAACAAAATCATCCAGCCTTTCTGAATATCCAAATCGGGCATAGCCGATATAAAGGTAGAAACCTTCGCAGTACGGACATTTGATTGTAAATCCCTTGTCCGAGCCTTCAATGCTTATATCTTCTTCATCAGGACAGTCGCCTGCTAACGGAAAGACGCTTTCTCCCGCTGGCTTCCCTCCCTTGGCAAGTTTCACGGACACGATAACCGGGCTTTGGGCACATCCGCCCTTAGCGGAGTCCACGGACATGGTAAGTTCATACATCTGTTTATGAACCTGAATCCTTACGGTATCCCTCATGCTTCCCTTACCATAAGCCATGATAGGGAAAAGCAGGCACAATATGAATGATTCTATCTTTATCATTGTTTTACGTTGTCAATAATGTCATACCATCAGCGGAATCCGCCATCATCCTCTCCAACTCAGAACTTTAGGTTGTCCGACTTTGTGAAATGTTCCTTTTATTCTTTCCCCGTTTTCACCGTCCGTCCCAAGAACAGGCCGGTAACGGAGTTGGCTCCAAGCTGCATCAGCCTACGTTTCATCTGCGTGAAGTTCTCGCCGGTGGACACGATGTCATCCACAAGAAAGACATCGCGTCCCTGAAAATAGACGGGATGGAAAATAAGGTTGGAGAGCTTATCGAGGCCGTGAGTACCTTTCATCTGCTCACGGTCTTCCCTTATCCATGTGGCACGGAAGCCATCGGTGATTTTCAGGCGATGCGAAAGGAGGCTGCAAAACCGAGCGAAACGGGCGGCGTTGCGCTCACGGGTGGCTGCCGGGATGGGGATAAGCACGGCATTGGCCGCCTTTTCCTTGTAGAAAGGCATACGGGCGATGCAGAGGGAGAAGATTTTGGCGACGAGAGCCGCCTGCTGTCCTTCCTTGAAGCGGAAGACCAAATTGCTGGTCTTGCGGTCTTCCACGGCAATGCCCTTGCAGCGCGTGGGGTAATAGTCATGGATGTAGAAGCACAATGCGCCGTCGATGCGCATCTTGCCCTTGAAACGGGTGTTGTAGGGGAAGAACCGGCGCACGAAATCGCTGTCGAAGGTGAAGCGGAGGATGTCGCGCCAAAGGGAGAGCGTGGCCTCATCCTGCACGCGATAGACCTCGCCGTCGATGCTCTCCTTGTCGGCCAGACCGATGCCGATGCACAGGCGGTCATTGAAAGCGTCCTTCGATACGATGTACCAGTCGAAGGACTCGCATATCCGCACGATGTCGCACTCCCGGCTGCACAGGAAATAAAACGTGTTGTCGGGCTTCTGGATTATCAGGAACTCGCCGGGCATCTCGGAGAGGATGAAGTAGTTGCCAACCTGGGCTTCGGGTACTTCATTGAGGGGA
>NZ_JAMBLS010000068.1 GCF_023336905.1 Bacteroides sp. ET71 | reverse complement strand
GAGAAAACGCGCTTTGACAGAAACGGTCAATGACGAGTTGAAGAATATCGCACAGATTGAACAACTCCAGACACCGCTCCTTCAATAACTTCATTGCCAATTCGCTTTCTGCCATAGCGGCATACTGTTTCTTTGAAAAGAAGCCCGCCATTGACCTGTATTTTGTCAGAGACGGGCAACTTATCCTGTTTTGAATTATATCGAACTCACGTTAAATTACTTTCATATTTAATAGAAACATAACGATAATGGATTTAATCATGTTCCTCGGAGACTAAAAAGATGCAGTGTTTTTGGAGAATTGCTTTACAAAATCCTAATACTTCAAGCAACAGGATTCTCTTTTACTCCAAAGATACCTTTTAAAGAACGTTTGAAAACGATAAAACCCTCTAAAACAGAGGGTTTTGAATGGTGGAGCATAGCGGACTCGAACCGCTCACCTCGACACTGCCAGTGTCGCGCTCTAGCCAGATGAGCTAATACCCCTTCTTTGACGCTGCAAAGATATAACCTTTTTTTGTAACGGCCAAAAACTTCGACATTTTTATTTAAGACAATTAAAAAGATTTGTATTCAGATATTTATTATTTTTGCATAAAAATAGGAGATTGTTTATGCTGATATTTAATACAACTTATCACGTAGAAATAGACCAAGAAAAGGTTTTTCTGATCTGGATGCAAGAATATTATTTACCAGAAATAGAAAAAAAAGGTATGCTCCATGCTCCTCGCATAACTCAAATATTAAATCACCATGAAGAAGGAAGCTCTTGTTTTTCTGTACAATTTGAGGTAGAAAACTCAACTCAACTACACCATTGGTATCAAGAACAAGGTGTAAGATTAGCAGATGAAATGCAAAAGATTTTTAAGGAAAAAGTGATAGGATTTTCCACATTAATGGAAATAATAGTATGACGCAACAACTAGCCAAAGAAAAAATCATATTAGGTATTGACCCAGGAACCACTATTATGGGTTATGGCATTCTTCGCACATTAAATAAAGAACCGGAAATGGTAGCTATGGGCATCATTGATTTACGCCTGTTTACGAACCATTATCTCAAATTAAAACATATACACGAGCGCGTATTAAGCATCATTGAAAGCTATTTGCCTGATGAAATGGCTATTGAGGCACCCTTTTATGGAAAAAATGTACAATCTATGCTAAAATTAGGACGCGCTCAAGGCGTCGCAATGGCAGCAGCACTAAGTAGAGATATCCCCATTACCGAATATGCCCCTTTAAAGATCAAGATGGCTATTACGGGTAATGGGCAAGCTTCAAAAGAACAGGTAGCAAATATGCTACAACGCATACTACGCTTTAAAGAAGAAATCCCAACATTTATGGATGCTACTGATGCTTTAGCTGCTGCCTATTGTCATTTTCTACAAATAAGGCGTCCTATAATAGAAAAGAGCTATCGTAACTGGAAAGATTTTGTTATAAAAAATCCAGATAAAATAACCAATACCCATTAATAACTTAAACGGAATCCTGCTTGTAAAGTAAAAAGCCAAGGTTGTTCTTTACGAATCGTCTGAATATCTGACCCATCATCGAAATAATAAGCCATGCCAGGTTCTATATAAAAGCCTACATGACGACTAAGATTGTATTGAGCTCCCACTGCTGTAGTTGCTGATAATTGAACCGGATCTACTGTTGAAGTCGTAGTTCCAGTTTTTCCATAGACGCATTTTTCAACTGTCCCACCGGCTGAGATATATAAAGCTATTTTTTTCCGTTCCCAAAAATTCCAGTTCGCACGAAGAGGAATGCCCAGATAATGCAATTTCTGATTAACAATTTCTGTTGTTCCCTCATACAAAATATCAGATGCCAAATAAGAATAAATTAAACCTGTTTCAATAGAAAAACCTTTAGATAAATTCTGTCGAAAAGAAAGCCCAACACTAATCGGCTGTTTATGATCAATAGACATTATCTGACGCGTATTTCTCTGTAGATAAGGCAGACCGTTTTGAAAAACTAAATTCTGCCCTTCAGGAATAGCGACCACACCTTTAGAAGCTTCCATCAAATCTAAATCAATATAACTTGTTCCCGGAGATAATGCATTCTGAAAGTCATTAGCGCCTTGAGCATTATTCAGTTTGCCTCCTGTATTCCCTATGGAAAGTGCCATGGACCACCCTTTCTGACGAGAACGGGGCTTATCAACAAGAGCTAAAAAAGAAGCATCTACCTCTGGTAATTTATCTTTTTTTGAAATACTATGTTCATGTTTCTCTTTCCTCTCAATATTAAGTTTCACATGGATAAATATGGAATCCTGTAACTCACTTTTTTTCAGAGTGCTTTTAGAATCAGGAATGCTTGCTAAACGGGATATAGCAACTTTTTGAGGACGAGATTTTTCCAATTGATGCTCTAAAATCGGTTTAGCCGGCTCAACATACATAGAAGGTAAGTCAAAATTTCTGATCGATGAAGCCATGTGACTAGAAGGAAGTTCTTGTGGAACTTCATTAATCAAATGCAGCCCCACAAATGACAACACCCCTATCAAAGCTGCTGCAACAACTGCAATCTTCTGATAAAGAGGAATAAGTTTGGGGCGAGAAGGCAATTCACGCTCCAAACGTTCCCAGCCAGAAACAGGTAAAGGTTCTGAGTGTTCAGACAGCCGTGACTTTACCTTTTCTAACCACAATTCATTAACACCCATATCAATATTCTTTTCTTTATACATGTCTTTTCATCCAATTACGAATCTTAGTAGCCAATGATGCTTTAGCCCGTGTCAATTGCGAAGCAGAAGATTTTTCATTTATCCCTAACAACGAAGCAATCTCCTTATGTGATTTTTCTTCAAAAACATACAAATTCAACACTGTACGATATCCTGTAGGTAATTCACGCACAAACTGCATCAACACATCTTGAGGTATCATATCAATAATAGAGGAATCTGGTTCATCATAGACATCTACAGTATTATCAAGAACAGCAGTCTGATTCATCACATCGTTACGCCGCAAATATTGCAAAACAATATTAATAACGACTCTTTCCATCCACGCTCGCAAAGAACCAGTTCCGCGCCAAGTAAACTTATCAAATGATGCAAACAATTTCAGAAAGCTATCATGCAGCAAGTCTTCAGCTGTATCTTTATCACCGATATAACGAAGACATATGCTTAACAAGCGCCCTGCATATTGCACATACAGTTCTTGATAAGCAGCTCTGTCTCCTCGTTTACAGCGCTCAGCCAATTCTTGCTCTTCCATTCTTACTTTTGACACAAGTTTAATATTTAAATTCAATTGAAACAAAAATACTGCATCAGATAAAAAAGTTTTTTCATTTCAAATTCTTTAATATTTACTTACGCAGTATTAAATAAATTCACACGTTATATTATTACAAATAAAAAATAAATCTTCACATATGAGAAAAAGAACCTTTATATTAGCTTATTTGTTGTTTGGAGTATTTTCTTTACAATCATGTTTAAATGATACAACATATACAGACGAAAATTTGCTTTTTGCCATTGGCACCATTCGAGTCATAGAAAAACAAAATTACTATTTTGAGCTAGATGAAGGGAGTCGTTTATATCCTAATGATACTACTGCAGTTCATAATTATCCCATTAAAGATGATCAACGAGCCTTTGTATATTTTAGTTTATTAGATGAAAAGCTACCTGATTATGATTATAACGCAAAAATCGAACATATTGAAAATATACTAACAAAAGACATCTATTATTGCACTCAAGCTGAAGATTTAGATAGTATTGGCAAGGATCGTATTGACGTAGATAATATGTGGTTATCCCAAGATCATATCAATATAGTTTATAAATTCTACCACAGTAATAATCCCGAAAAAAAGCACATGTTAAGTTTAATTCTTAATGCAACTACTAAAACATCCAATGACGAATATTTACATTTAGAATTTTGCCACAACGCTTATAACGACACACCTTTACTAGGTGGAACTGGAATTGTGTCATTCAAATTAGATAACATTCGGCAACAACTTAATACCCACAAAGGCTTATGCATAACAGTTAATACTCTATATGAAGGAAATAAAACTTTTATCATTGAAAAAAAACACTAGGTTTATAAAAGTATTTTCCCAACACCCATCACTTTAAAAACATTAAAGCACGGATACCTAAGTCTTATACTTCATATTATAAGAATACAACCAGAAAAGCTGAGAATATGGCAAAAATCATTCAACAAGCCTTACCGGCAAAGATGAAAACAAGATTCCTCCAGCTATAC
>NZ_JAMBLS010000067.1 GCF_023336905.1 Bacteroides sp. ET71 | reverse complement strand
TCCAAATATAAATGTTCTGATTTTGAGGATATTTGTCTGTTAGAATAAATAGGAATAAGAGTATGGCAGAATTAGAATCTGAATTTTTTATCGACTATTCAAGTTTAGACGACTTTCAGCGCCAGTTGATAGACCGTAAAAATAGCAAGTCTTTAGTCGTAACAGGGAGTGCGGGTAGTGGTAAATCTTTAATAGCACTACACAAAGCAAAGCAATTAGCTTCGACAGGAGACAGTTATGTAATAGTAGTTTATACGAAGACATTACGCAAGTATTTTTCCGATGGTTTGAAGGCTTTAGGATTAGTAAATGTATATCATTATCACCAGTGGAGGTTTAATAAGAGGCGTGTTAAATACATGATTGTTGATGAATGTCAAGATTTCACCCATGAAGAGATTGAAGAGATGAAAGAATATGGAGAATTTTGTTTATTTTTTGGTGATTCGGCTCAGTCAATTATGAATTTTAGTAACCGAAAGACGCAGAATGTAGAAAAAACAGCTTTTGACATGGGGGTTACCCTTGACTCTTTATATTTTAACTATAGATTGACAAAGGCTATCGCTGCATTGGCAGAGAAAGTAGGTGAAGTAGATGATCTCATTGTAAAATGTAAACGTGATGGCGAAAAACCTAATTTGATAGAAGCTGAAAATTATAATGCTCAACTTGATAAAATAGCAGAAACTATTAGAAATCGTTCGCTGAATAGTGTTGGGATTCTAATGCCTCTAAATACCAAGGAAAAGGGGAATTTGTCTGTTGAATATGTAAAGGATTATCTTTTGCGGAAGGGAATTACGTGTGAATTTAAGTATTCGGATAATCAAGAGACTGCAATGGAATTGGATTTTCATTCAAATAATCCCAAAATTATGACCTGGTGGTGTGCAAAAGGTTTACAGTTTAAAGATGTATTCATTCCGGGTTGTGAGACTTCTTGGGAGGAAGCTAAACGTGCTGCATTATATGTGGCAATGACACGCTGTAGTGAGCGATTATATTTAGGGTTTAGTGGCTGTCTCAATTCTTTTTTCCCATCTAAATATGATTCAGTTTTTAATGATTCTGGCACTTTAAATATGTTATGATTATGAATTATTATATAGCAACATCAAGTTTGAATGTAGAAAATATACTTTCCACTGAAAGTATATCCCCAATGGATTTTTATCAAACACGTTCATTTGGTTATCGGAATTTTTATCAAATACCTCAATTAAAAGATTTTTCTGATATTTTGTTGTTTTCAGAGATACCTTGTTTTGAGATTGAGGATGAACGGCGTGAAAATTATCCTATGGTTATACAAATATCTACAGAACAACAATTTGTAGAGGTAGAAAGCGTGCCTAAATCTTTGGAATGTAAAGTCTATTATTCCTCTCAAACAATACATATAACTCCTATAAATACAAAATTTCTTTTCTTTACAAACAAAGCTTGCATTTTGGCATATCAGAATTGCTTGGATAGTAAAATGTGCAAGTTAGTAGATTATTTCCAAATGCAAATAGTTTCGCCTTCAAAATATGATCTTTGTAATATAGTTAAATCAATAGATGTTTTGCAACATCAACCTGTTGCAAAAGTAAATTCTGATAATCAATATAATAGAGTTAAAGGATTTATCTATGGATATTTTATAGGATTAACAAAATCCCTTTCTGCTAATACAGCTAAGATGTTAACTCTTCAAAGGCGCATTTATGATATTCTTGCAGCAATAAAAAGTAATGGAGGGAAAAGCAATGTAACTTTTGATGAGGAACTGATTGCTTTAGATAGAAAATATACGCAATTGGATTCTAATATAATTCGATCGAGGGATTTGTGGACGCAGCGTGTAAGTAGTTATGGATTATCGGTTGAAAATCTGAATAGTTTTTTGCGCGATTATCATTTAGAAGCTGAATTTAAGCGGAAGTTTTGTCAACAAGAAGGGATTGTTTTGCGGAAAACATTGTCTGAATATAGTCCTGAAAGCTTAGAGAAATATGGTGAGGATATATCATTATATATGAAGTCTTTGCTATTTCAAGAAAGAGAAAAGAATAAAGGAAATGTCGATTTATGTTCGCAATTGGATATAAATCCAGATTTTTCTTTGGCTATGATGTCTTTAGATGATACTACAAGCTCTTTTTTTAATAAGATTTTATCTAATATTGTATGGAATAATGTTATTGACGGTTTGGATGACCTTAGAATAAATCGTTTTGAGATTGCAACTAAAGTAACTCAGATTGTGAGTCGTGTTATTGAAGAAACAGGAAACGAATGGAAAGGGAGCGCAGAACAATTATATTTTCATCATTTACGGCAGAATATAAAAGAATTTACTCCTTTTAATGTTCAAGAGACAGATAATGTTGTTTTGCAATCCCTTGCTGCTTTTCTTTTAAAAGGAGAAGATTATGATTCTCTAATTAATTATCTTGAAAATAATTCAGTATCGGATTATCAATATGCACTGTCGTTATGGGGGGCAACATCAGGATATATACAGATTCCACGTGCAATAATTTCTTCGTCAATGGGAAAAAGCACTTTTAAAAATTTATATAAGGATGTGTATAAATTGATGTACAGAAAAGAACTAAATGGGGAATTGGAATTAAATTTGTCCCATAAACCATTTCCTATGTCTTCAGTATCTGATAACATAGCTCTAAGGCATCCTGATGATAATCCTTTAGTGAGAAAAGTTGATGCGATTATGGCGGCTCACCCACGCATAGTTAAGAATATGTCAGGTGAAGATAGGCAATTGATAGAGGAGGAAAAATTGAATGCAAGTGATGAAATTGCTTTTATTCGCGTATTAGCTAATAAAATGAAAGACCTAAAGAAAGGTATTTTCCCCTATCTACAAAAGGCGTTCTATCCTGATTACAAAAAAAGGAAGGAGAAAAACAGAAACAGAGCAAAACTAATCCTTTACAGACGGACTTATTTAGAAAAAGTATTATTGATGATTATAATGCAAAAAATGTGATTGCTCAATGTCGTGAGTTGGGAGAACATAGAAAGTGTATCGAAGACATGTTTGTTGAATTTCAAAAGAGCTATCAATCTGGATATTATTTTAATCATCAAGAAAAATATGAAAGGAGCAATGAAGAAGTGGTAGATCATTTTTGTAAGTGGTGTTTATCCTCGAAGAATAAAAATGCCATACCATGGTCAAAAGAAAATAGTAATAAAATGGATAAACTAAAAGAACTATTATTATCAAGATATCATGATTGATAAATTGTCTATCATTACTGATTCCGGCGAGCGTGTTGAAACCATAGCCCCGGTAATCATCTCCGCCAGCCGTTCTACGGACATCCCGGCCTTTTATCCCAAGTGGTTCTTCAATCGTTTGGCAAAGGGCTATTGCGTTTGGTACAATCCTTTTAACAGGCAAAAAATGTATGTGTCGTTTGCGCGTTGCAAGGTCATTGTGTTTTGGACAAAGAATCCGAAGCCGATATTGCCTTATCTGCATGAGTTGGACAGGCGGGGCATCCATTATTATTTCCAGGTGACACTGAATGACTATACGGCAGAGGGATTTGAACCGAATGTGCCGAGTGTGGAAGAAAGGATAAAGACATTCCGCGAGTTGTCGGAGAGGATAGGGCATGAACGGGTGATTTGGCGGTTCGACCCGTTGATTCTGACTCCAGATATGACGCCGCGTGCCTTGCTTAGTCGGGTATGGAGAATCGGCAATCAGTTGAAAGGTTATACGGACAAGCTGGTATTCAGCTTTGTGGACGTGAAGTCATATCGGAAGGTGCTGAGCAATTTGGTGAAAGAAACAGCTCGTTTCACCAAGGAGAACGTGGAAGAAGCCGAGCCGAAGGATTGGCAGCGGCAAGAACTTGCAGAGGGGTTGGCAAAGCTTCGGGATGTCTGGTCTTCTGAAGGTTGGGATTTGCGACTGGCCACTTGTGCCGAAGATATGGATTTGTCTGCGTATGGCATTGAGCATAACCGTTGCATTGACGGGGAGTTGATGGAACGTGTGTTTGGTGATGACCAGGAGTTGGTGTATTACCTGCATACGGGCAAGTTGCCTGAGCCTGATTTGTTTGGCGGGCTTTCGGATATTCCGGCGGACAAGAAGAACCTGAAGGATAAGGGGCAGCGCAAGGTATGCGGTTGCATGGTGAGCAAGGATATCGGTATGTATGACACTTGCCGGCATTTCTGTGTGTATTGTTATGCTAATACCGGCCGGGAGTGTGTGCTGAGGAATGCCCAAAGACATTCGGATGAAAGCGAAAGTTTGATAGATTAATTGCCAAGTACAATAAT
>NZ_JAMBLS010000066.1 GCF_023336905.1 Bacteroides sp. ET71 | reverse complement strand
AATCCCCTGATTCCGGAGCTATTTGATTAATTGTTTAACTCGTCCCATTTTAACGGGACACTAATGTATTTTTCATTCTAGCTGATTTTACGCTTGCCGTAGCTTTTCCGGGCAGCATCCGGTTTTTCTTTTTATTCTTTTTAACCTCTTCCCATCATCTCAAATGAGGTGGCATAAGATTGCCTGCTCATTAAAAAAACAATGTGCTTGTAAGTAAAATATCTGCATAATTATTGCTTTCAAACTCGTTCCAGATTCGTTCTTTGTTCGTTTCTAAGCACTCGAACCTGGAACGAATTTGGTACGACTTTGGTAGGACTTTGGTCAGAGTTCGGAGGGGCGTGATTCTGGAGGTAATATTTGTTTATAAATATAGGTGCTTTTCGAAGGGGAATGGCGTTTGTAATGGAAAAACTCCTAGCGTAATCATTGTGAGATTTTTACCGAGACGATAAGTGTATGTTTGCTTCGGCAAAGGGATGTCTAAATCGACTAAAATATTATGATGCTGAGCAGCTAAGCAGAAACCTTTTCTTTTGTCTGATTTTATTAGGAAAAGCTTTTTGATTTTTAGGATGAAAAGCAGTACCTTTGTGGCATGTCCTCCACGCCGATGTCACTCTGCTGGCGCGGTTGGGCGGGCAACATATACATAAAAGGCGTTACTGGACGCTTTGGTTTTGACGGTCTAAGAACTTCGCAACTTCTTAAGCCCTACTGATTATAAGTGAGTTAGGATAGGTGTTATTCGCACTTGTTCTTTTTCTTATCCCCTCTATTTTCTTGCAAAAGTAATAAAATACTTCGTCTAACACGTTATTCTTGAGCCAAATGAGCAAGAATCTAAAATAATTTAACTACTTTTGTAGCGTTAATCAAAAAGGATATGCCTATGGTATAGATTATCAAAATAAAGACATAAGATAAAAAGCGTTAGCTTGTGTACATTCTTATTTTCTGAAATCGCCAAATTAAAGAAACGTTCAAGAAGTACAAAGTTGATGCCTGCGCTCATAGCGTGGGCTTTTACTTGTATTTGAACGTATGGTGTTTGGCGATACCAAGAAAATAGATACACAGTAAATAGTCCACGTTTTTTATTGTCTATCGCTGAAGCAAGGACTATCAAAACAAGTAATAAACAATAAAATCATTGAGCAATGAAAAAATTATTTCTGATGTTGTGCGTTGCGCTGGTAAGCGTTGGCGCATTTGCCCAAAAGGGCGAGCAAAGAGTTGGGTTAAACCTCAACTATGGTACTGAAATCTCAAACGTGGGTTTGGGCGCAAAATACCAATATGGTATTACTGATGCCATTCGTCTTGAAGGTGGATTCGATTATTTCTTTAAAAAGGATGGAGCGTCAATGTGGGATATAAATGTCAATGCCCATTATCTGTTTCCATTTGCTGAAAAGTTCGCTGTCTATCCTTTGGTTGGTCTGACTTATGCCAACTGTAAGGTTACAGGGGGATGGAGTAATGATGCTTTTTCTCCTGAAGAAATACAAGATATGATAGATGCTGGACTTATTGAGGATGCATCAGAGGTTACAGGGGAAAGTGAGTCTGCCCACGAAAGTAAATTTGGCGTGAATTTGGGTGCAGGTGTTCAATATGCCATAAACGACAAATGGGGCGTAAATTTTGAAGTCAAATATCAACTGATTAGCGATTTTGACCAAGCTGTCTTTGGTATTGGCGCAACATATAAATTCTAATTGATATGGAAAAGTATCTTTATCGTTTGTTTATAGCATTATTCGCTATTACGTCTTTTTCGTTATCTTCGTGCAGTGAAGATGACGATGAGCCTAATAATAACGCAACTGGCAGTTCTTTTACTGTTAATGGGCTTCCATATAGTGAACATCCAACAACTGGGGCTTCCTGCAAATGTGTGAATTACACGACAAATGGGCCTACTTGTATTCAAGGTGAATTATATCCTGCTGGGACGAATGAATTTGAATTGTACCCACATATAAACATCAATATCGTCGTTGAACGTATTGACCCATCTACCCTAAACGATGGCTATACGCTCAATCTTGAGAATGGTAGTGATATTGAATATCTGACAGATGTAATGCAAGGCACAGATTATAACCAATATGTAGATGGAAAAATAACCTTTCAAGGCTACACAAATGGTCGTGCAACATTTTACTTCGATAACGTAAAATATGCAGAGAGAGATAATGAGTCTAATGTTATTACGCTGGATGGTACAATGAGTTGTGAATATATGAGCATATAACTGATTTGATTAGAGAAAGAAAGGTTGGTTTCCTTACTGGTAGCCGACCTTTTTATTTGCTTATAAAGTGCAGTATATTTCACTTTTACAGATGGAATTCTGCTTTAAGCCTTTGGACTGTTGAAACGCTCACATCACATAATTTAGCAACCTTACGAATACTAGTACCTCTTTTTAATTCTCGTAATACTTGTTTGTATTCCTCTTGCTTTTGCTCTGTCGTTTTCTTGCTGCCTTCCTTGCGTCCAAGTTTGCCTCCCTTTTCGATATAAAGTTGGCGACCACTGTTCAGACGAAACTTTATGTTTTCTCTTTCAAGCTGCGCACAAGTGGATAATGTAGCAATCATAATAGGCGCAAACATGGATGGCTTTCCTTCCTCATCCAATAGTGTAAACTGTTCTTTCTGCATATAGAGGTTAATGCCTTCATCTACGAGTTGCTTAACAGTCTCCAATACTTCAAAGGCGTTTCTTCCCAAACGACTAAGTTCAGACACCAACAATATGTCTACTTTGTTTGTCTTGCAGAAGTTCATTGCCTCAACAAAAACAGGACGTTCAGCGTTTTTCTTTGCTCCACTTATCTTTTCTTCAAATACTTTGGAAATTTCCATCTCCTTATACTCTGCATACTTCGTCAAGTCTGCAATTTGTCTTTCTGTGTTCTGCCTGTCATTGGTGCTGCTTACACGAGCGTATATAACTGCTTTCATAACTGCTATTGTTTATTAGTTCTCAATTCCTTCATTTACTGATGCAAAGATAATCATTTCTCTTGTAGTATGCAAGAAAATCAAAGATAAAATAGAATACAATAATTAAATGTATTCTTATGGTGTAATAGATTTGTTTGAATACAGTTTGCTTCAGAATACAGATGCGTAAATTACGCAATATATCACATCAATGCGCAAATTACGCATTAAACGCTCAAACTTTAAGCTGCATTATATCTCAATCAATAGGCGATTTATCCTATTCCTTAAAAAACTTCGATTTTGATTTTGTTTTTTAGCTAAAAAGTTGTACTCTTTCAACATAAAAGATATTTATAGTTAGAATGGGTTGAAAAGTTAGTAATAATAAGCTATATATAAATTTAGATGAGAAAAGAAAGAAAATTAAAACAGGAGACTCGCAAAAAGATAAGCGAGGCCATGAGAGGCAGAAAGCAAACAGTCTCAACAAGGCTTAAAATAAGCGAGGCTATGAAGAAGTATTGGGAAAGAATTCCTTATGAAGAAAATAATAATTTAGAAAATAAAGAAGAAAATGTTTGAAACAAAATTTGATGTCAGCATTGATAAGTTAGAAATAACTTATACGTGGAATGAAGAAACACGTGCCTACATTGAAAGTCTTGATTACTTGCAATGTGGGGAATATGGAGAAATCTCAATAAAGAGAATCGAAAACAGAAACTACCATCACCAATTTGTCGTACTTGGGCCTGGCGATGATGGGGATGATACAGTAATTGGTGATTTGTTCTTTGGTAGTCCTAACCCTATGCGTCCTTATGTGTATCTGTCTGTTCGCAATCCAATACTCTATAAAGATTATATGCTGGGAGGTATCTCGTATATTGAGCAAGCCCTACATTTGGAGTTTTTCAGAATTTCAAAGCTACATCTTGCATTTGATAGCAATGTGAATATAATAAACAGATTCTATAAGCTGCTGAAAAATGAGGATGTGGATTTTGTCATAAACGATAAGAAAATAAAGTCGATGGATGAGAAAATACATTCCCTGATCCATGTTTCAGTTGGCACGAGAAAGAATCGTTATCAAGACAAATCTTTCTACGTTAAAAACAACGATGATAGTTTGGTGTTGAGCGCATATAATAAGGCTTTGGAACTGACAGAGAATAGTGCTAAGGATTATATCGCCTTAAAGGTTGGCTTTGATAAAAGGATATATCGCTTTGAAGTGCGACTGAATTGCTACAAGGTTATTCGTGAGACTTTACAGGCTGCCAATATCAAAGATGAGGAACTTTATTGCAGCTTGGTGGATAGCAATACTTTGATGAAGCTGTTTTGGGTTTCTCTAAAT
>NZ_JAMBLS010000065.1 GCF_023336905.1 Bacteroides sp. ET71 | reverse complement strand
AGAGAAGGAACAGGCTGAAGCCATGAGAAGGTATGTCCGTGATGATGTGATGCAGCACTATGCGGAAGGGTTCGGAAAAGGTCTGAACAAAGAGGATATCGAGTATTACGGAAAGATCCATTTCGAGAGGAAGGGAGCCGACCGGTACGACATGCACGCACATATCATCGTCAGCCGGAAGGACAGGAGCAACACCAGGAAGCTAAGTCCAAAGACCAACCACACCGGGAAGAAGAACTGCGGAAACGTGAAGGGCGGTTTCGACAGAACAGATTTTTTCCGAAAGTGTGAAACCTCATTTGACAAGCGCACAGGGTATGACCGGGCTCCGGAACAGACATTCGACTATCTCAATACCATGAAGAACGGAAGCCCGAAAGAAATCTTCCAGAAAAAGGAGTGGGCGGAACGTGTGAACCATGAACGGCTTGAGAAGATGAAAGCCGAATGGAGCCGGGATCTTCAGGAACCACACCAGGAACAAGGCCGGGAAGAGAGCCAACAACAGGGAAACAGTATTTCCCAGATTCCGGAAATCAACCAGGCACCGCAGCGGAAGAAGCAACAGGAGGAAGAACTCGACCAGCCCAGGAGAAGAAGCCGGGGTTTTGGAATGGGGATGTGATTTTACATATACATGCTTGCGTGAGGGATGTTTACCCCTGTATTTCTGATACAGGGGTATTAGGCTACCCAAAGAAAAGTCAATCAACTTTTGGTAGTTATAGCATGATCGTTTATATGTGTCTGCATATTATCTCTTTCTCATAGTCTGTGCTTTTCGTTTAGTCATTTCTTCTGCAAAAGTTTTATATCCGTTTATTTTGATGTAGCTGATACATGCTGCACGGTCAGAATTGAATAGGAATGCGAAGACTTTCCCTATCACGTTGTTGTGTATCTTACAGTCTTTTACATTCATAGTACAGTCAGCACAACTATGAATTTCTTTTTCTATGCAACATTGACGTATCTTACACCATGTCGCTTTTTCGTTCTGTTTGCATCCCGGACATTTTCCATTGAGGTATTTACGACATGCTCCGCAATATAGGCCACATGCTGCAATATATTCTGTAGAAGCAGTAATAGTTTTCTTGTCCATAGTCTTATTATTATTGAATTGTATGTTTATAAATATTCCTTATTTATAGTTCTGTTTTTACTTTTATTTTCCCGAATGTTTTCTGTTCATCACGTACCCGGCAAAGTTCCCGGTGTGCTTTTTCTTTATACTCCTGAAGAGCTTTGATTTCGTTACGCAATCGGTTGTTTTCTTCCTGAAGAACCTGTAGTTCTTTGGCCTGTTCTGCGGCCAGACTTTCCGCTTTGGCCTTTGCTTCTGTTGCCTGGGCTATAAGTTCTGGAGCTGGAAGCTGTTTTGCGGTCTGTTCCCGGACTGCCTGTAGTAGTTGGCGAATAGCTTCTGTTCCCTCATTGCTTGTCTGCATGGTCGCTTTTACTTCATTCAATTCTCCGATGATCTTTTCCAAGGGGGAGTAATCAAGTGCGTTACTCTTCAGGTCGAATCCTGTGCGTTCAAAGTATTCCAGGGCGAGAGAAACGAACTCTTTCCGTAATATGCCGTTTGCCCGGCAGTATATCTCCAGCCGTTCAGACGTTTCTCCGCTTATCGAGATTGTAGTCTTTTCCGGCTTGCTTTTGGGTTGTATGGTTACTTTATCTGTCATATCTTAACCGATTGATATAAATATGCCTATAATATGCTTAGCATTCTAATTTTATGTTTCTTTTTAATTGAATATGCTGTAAATATACCGAATATTCCTGAAATATACTGCGATTGCTTGCTCTTTTATTCGCTTAAAGTGATATGAGAATCCACAAAGCACCCACCGAAGCCGGATAAGGCGTCTGGTTGCGTGTAAGTGACCGTTACAAGGGTTTGTCCCATGAATGTTTCAATCTTGTCTATAACAGCTTCCATTGGCTTTCCTAAGCCTGTGGCTTCAGCAGATACCAATATCAAATCTCCTTCTTTCATATCGTTATTTTTTTGATTGTGTAATATAATCAAAGTTCTTCCTTGTCTTTTACTTTTCCCTTCAGTGCGTTTATTATATACCCTTTAGGGTTCTTTTTATCCCTTGATTTTCCCTTCAGAGTTGAAAGCTCCAGCATTAAATCAAGTTTCTTCTGTGCATCCCTGAAGAGGTCTATGTTGTTTCTTATTTCCTGGTCTGTGAAAAGAAGCTCTTGCTTTAGATAGTTTCTGATAAGCCTGTCCAGATCCCAGCCCAGACTGACCTGTTTTTGTAGTTCGTGCTTTTCAAGTTCTTCATCCCTGTGTTCCGGTTGGTATTTGGGATACAGCTTCAGTGAATGAAAAGAGCGACCGTCTTTCAGAACTTTGTATTCAAATGAATAAGGGCTTTTGGCATCCAATTCTTCTTTGGCTGGTTTTACAATCCATTTTATGAAATCGGGATTCCTTTTGTATTTGTCCTGTACACCAAACATGATTTTCAAGTCTTCTATACTGTATATCAAAGGTCTTTCTTGGCCGCTCATGAGCTCATAGAAACGCATCGAGTACTGACTTGTGAACTCCATGGCCGTTTTAAGTTCATACTTCCTGAAGCCCTTTGAAAAATTAAGTACGGCATTATATACTTCAGGTTGTATTTCAAATCTTACCCAACCTCTTTTGTAATTGAATTGTGGTTTCTCGATAATGCCTATCACCTTCCATACTTGTCCATCATCGAACTCAAAAGATTTGTTTCTAAGGTCTAACAGGGCTTTTTTGACACGGGTGTAGTTTTCATCATCATCATTGGCTAAAAACGCAGATATGGGCATTAAAACAACTCTATCATCGTATAGCGTCTTTTCTATACGAAGTCCAGGATAAAGCTTTTTACCTTCTATCTCACATTGCATTGCTTCCACAAGCCTGTACAGAATGCGTTTTTCGTACACTGAGAAGTTGTACTTTGATACAGTCATTAAATAGCTCTGTATCACATCTTTGTTTGTTATTTTTATAGCCATACACCTTTACTTTTTAAAAACGAGAGATTGAATGTTCGCAAATATAAAAATTAAAAACGAGATACAAAAATGTATCTCCACGAAAACATTCAAAAACTCGTTTTTAAAGCCATAAATAACATTCAAAAACTCGTTTTTAGCATTCAAAAACTCGTTTTTAGAATGTTACTATTGTTTATAACTTCTTGTTTAATAATGTATTACAACCGTTTTTTCAAAAGTTGATAAGCATATAATAAGCTATGCTTAAAAACAAGTCATAAAATTTTAGCCGGAATGTGGCTTCCAAACCTTCAAATCCGCGAAAAACGACTTTTTGAATGTTTGTGAAAGCAAAGCAAAAGCCAGCGCAGCGTTCTTTGAGGAACGAATTTTCCGCGCGTGTACACAAACAAGTACACAAAACTTTTGTTTTATTGATTTTTATCCCTATTTTTGCGGTGTAAACCAATATATTAGAACTATGCAGATTGTTACAACACGCGAATTTCGTGCCAACCAGAAGAAATACTTCGAAATGGCAGAGACGGAAACGATCCTGGTCTCCAGACGCAATGCAGCCCCTATTATGGTGTGTGCAGTCAGAGAAGGTGATTTCCCTTCAAAGGAAGAACTTGCGGCCATCCAGAGAGGTATTGAAGATATCCGGAACGGAAATACCTTCAGAATGGCTAAAAACGAGTCTCTGGACGATTTTCTTAACCGTATAGAGGGCGAAGGCAATGTATGAGATAGAATTTTCCAAAGAAGCGGTAAAACATGTCCTGTTAATGAGGAAATCCTCTCCGCAGCTTTTCAAGAAGCTGGAGAAGCTGCTTGATGAACTCAGAGAACACCCATATACGGGTACAGGACATCCGGAACAGTTAAGATACCTGGAGGGTGTCTGGTCAAGGCAGCTGGACAAGAAGAACCGTATCAGGTATATGGTCAACGAGACTACCGTAATTGTGTTCATCATTTCAGCCTGGGGACATTATGACGACAAATGAAGGATTGCAGTATGTGCCGTTTTGGAACTTACTGCAATCCTTTTGAATTTGTGACAGAATCAAAATAACTTATATCATATATCCAAGTAAACGGCTGCACTCGTCGGGACGGGTGGTCCCGCCCCTTGCCGTGCGGCGCTCCCCGACCGATGAGTTTTTTGTGGTGTCCCGGACACATTCTGTTGTGCGGTTTTCGTGTGTGTTCACGTGTGTGGGATAGGTTCTATCTCTCCCCGTCCCCTTTGCTAATTTCGCGCTGGGGAGGGTGTTCGATAGAACAGCAAGAGGAAACCGGGCAAGCCCTGTTTTTTCCTCTTGCCCTACGGGGTTATGCTTTGAAAATCAAAGTATTAGAAAAATTAACCGTTATATATTGGTTATAACGAATAAATATACTATCTTGTAAACCAATTAGTTAGTGTCTTAATTTGTTATAATAAGCCTTATAATTATATGGAGAAAGACAGTAAAACAACGGTAGCGGTAGAACGTACT
>NZ_JAMBLS010000064.1 GCF_023336905.1 Bacteroides sp. ET71 | reverse complement strand
TTAAACGGCGATTAGCTGCAAACCATTATGAACAATTAAAAAACAATATATGGAAGCAAATGATTTTATCAAATATTGTCACACATTATTACAAATAATTTCCATACCAATGGATATTAGCAAGTTGCAATGCGAGCAAAATATTATGATACTTCATAATTTGCAGCTTGAAGGTTTTATGAATTTATCTGTTCAGGAGAATGGTATAATGTTTTCATTTGGAGCTGACGATAAGAATGTTTATTTGATTAAATCAGATGAAAAAGTTCTGTTTGAACCTTCAATATACTATGAAGATGGGGAATTTTTCCTTAAAGATTCTTCCATATTTTTATTGACCCAACTTGCTATTTGGATTTCTAAAAAATCCCCTTATACTTATTCGTGCAAACAATACCAATATATTAAAGTAAGAGAATTGTTTCCTGTATGGTTTGACGGAGATTATTATTTATATACCATAAGATTCAATTTAGAAAACAATTCATTTGTATTACGAAAAGGAGATAGCTTATTAACCTTTGTAGCTTCAGAGCCAAATACTTTAGATATACTTCTACAAGCAGCAAACATTAAAAAAGAGACTCCAAAACAAAAGTCTCAGCAACATAATGTTTTTGAGTTTGATTTGTCAGGAAAAAAAGTAAATGTTGAACTTGCATACTCTCCAAACTCACAGACAGAAATAGATAAATGGCTCTCTATTCTTAAATCTGAAGAATTGGATAAAATGAAAATTCGACTAAGTAAGAAACTCACGAAAGATGTGTTTTCTCAAACAGATAATGTTTCCAAACAAGATTTGATGGAACAAACCAACTTACTTTATGGAAATATGTCTATTGATAAAATCATCGTTGACAAAGGATATATTACAATTACTTTCTTGGCTCCAAATGTTATACCTGATTATGTTATTAACTGTCAGTTAAACAAGAGGCTATCTATAATTGATTATTATCTGGAATAATGTGTGATAAGTAAAGTTCATAACAAGGTCGAGATAACAGCTGAACGCTGTTCCTCACCAAACCATTAGCTGTAATAGAAGCATGAAAAAGATTATTTTCTACATATTGGCATCTCTGTTTTGTTTGCCTGCACAAGCACAACAACAGCGTTTCTTCGGTGTCATTCAGGATGCGGACGGATATACAAATGTACGTGACACAAATGGAACAGTAATAGACAAATTATTGGATAATCATGTGTTTGTCGATTGGGATGCACAAAAGAACCATAAAAAATGGCATAGCGTAGAATATGGAACAGAAACGGGCATAACCAAGACATACCCGAATGGAAATACCCATATAGGAGAAATCCATAAAAGCCGCATCCACTATTTGGAAGATTTGCCACAGTTAAAGAAACAGCCGCAAAGTACGGATAATTATCTTGTATATGCCAACGACACATTAACCGTAGAAATAGGTTTCCGAGATTTTAATCTCCAACGACACTCCATTGTTTATGATTTGGACACAGGTTTTGTTCAGAGCATTGACGGTTGTTCTGATTTAATAGGTATAGATAATAATATTCCAAATAAAGAATATGAATCTATCACCATCAAGTACCCTGCCGGGATATTGGAATTTCCAACAGCATATATAACACATCTATACGAACCGAACCAAAACAATGTTGTCGTAGCATTGGGTAAGGGAAACACTCTGTTCATCAGCACACAGAACAGTGACGGTGCAGGTGGATATTATGCCGTATGGACAGTAGAAAATTATCTTGTTAAAAGTCTGTTTGTGTTACATGACTTTTGACTAAAATACAGCTAACAACGCAGGATAACGGACAAGCCGTTCCCTGCTGAACCATTATCAGTAATTAAATAGTGTGACATTATGAATATATATAAAATTGGACAAGACTTTGATAATTATAAGTTCTTTGTATTCAGAGAAGATGATGAATTAAATAAAGGCGTTTGGTTTTATAACGGTCAATCACTTGTTAAGGAGTGGAAAGGGCTTAGTCTGGAATTGTTCAGAGATAAAAGAAAAAGGAAAGACAAGCGAAGTGAAGACTTTGATGCATCCTGTTATTTTTCCGGTCATCTGATAGTAAATAAAAGAACCTCTTTATTGCTCGCAGAAAAACTGAAAGGACAAATAGAAGTCTTACCTGTCAATGTAGAAGGTAACACTTCAGACTATTATTTCATCAATGTATTGAATACGATAAAAGCCATCAATACAGAGTCTAAAAGCAATGAAGAAATCTTGAAGATGATGAGAGATAATAATGGCATTTTCAATAAAGGAAATATAGATTCATATATCATATTTCGGGATAGTCTATTTTATAGCAATTATTATTGTACAGATGAATTTATAGATTTTGTGAAGCAAAATTCAATTACAGGATTAAAGTTTACATGTGCAGGTATTGCTGAATAAATCACTGATAACAAGCCAAGTTAGCTGCTAAACGCAGCTCCTTGTCAAACCATTAGCTGCAAATGAATAAGAGTCATGAAACAGGAAATCATAAACCGAATAAAGCAATTAGGCGGTAATATCGCCAATGTAAAAGGAATGTCTTTACAAGACGACTTGTGTGCCATAACTTTTAATACTGCTTTGTATCAAAAGCCGGAAGATACACCTTGGCTATCTGCCGAAGATACAGAGCCTATAATGGGTTTAGGTAATTGGGTAGATGAAAATATGGAATTGTTCAATTCTGATAAAGAGGCATTTTATAAAAAAATGGTAGATACCTACTATACATTAAATGAAGAACCTCGTGGACAATTTTTTTGGGTAGCAAAACCATTTACTCCATTTCAAAAAGGCACGAAAGATTTTGAAGATTGGAATGATTGGTTTTCAGATGATGATACAGATTTGGACGAAATCATTCAACATTCAAACTGTACTACTCCTGACTTTGTTGGATTGCTTTGTTCAGAAAGTTATCCCAATTATCATTACATCTGTTTATCAGACCTTAATCCTGACAATCCAATAGTGTGGAGTACAGACCATGAAGCGTTTTTTACAGAGGTTACTAACGAAGGAGCATTGGAAGATTTCCTAAATAAGTTCATGACTAAAGATGAATTTGTTGATATTGTAAAACGGAAAATGGAACAATAAAGAACGTAGCTAACAAGCACCTATACCGCCTAACGGCGGCAAGCTGCATCCCATTAGTTGCAATATGAAAAGAGTAATTATACTTTATATTTTATTCTTGCTTTCACCTTATACTTTTGCTCAAAACTATAAGGAAACTATTCAAACAGAGATTGATGCAATAAACAAAATGACTTTGAGAATTGCATACCTTGTTCCTTTAGATAGTTTAGGAAAAGTAATAGAGAATGAATATATGGAATTTGATCAAATCCATTCATACAAAATCTTAGATGATGGTCGGATAAAGAATGCAAATATATTGTTTACTATGTATTTCGATAGCGATAACAAAATCAGGAAAGTATTTAAGCGATGGGCTGACGGGGGTGCATTGCACAGTATCGCATATTATGATTCTAATGGGCGATTGATATATGGAGTATATAGTAAAGGCTATGAAACCCACGGAAAGTTGTATGCTGACACTCCGGGTTTTCATATAGAGCATTTTCCTGAAGAGAATGAATGCAGTGACTGTTTTGAAGCATACCTATTCTTATCTACGAAATGTATAGAAGCTCAATATAATGTAAAGTTACAGAGTCCACCGAATGCTAAAAGGACGAATTTTATGCCACAAGTTGGAGATAGTGCCATACTATGCAGTCCCTACATTTATTCTTTACCTGATGGAGAAAAAATTACCGAAGGGGAAGACGGCATAGCAGTTAGTTTTGGAATGCCTATTGTTATAAGTAAATTAGTAAATGACTGGTGTAGAATAAATTCCATTTTTAATGCCCATATAGGTTATATACCTATTCAAGACATTGAAATCATTAAGTAAATATAGTAAGCAACTAATGGTGCTTTGAGAGCGGTGCATTGGTCAAGGTCTTTGGACTGGATGACAGCAGCCTGAAAGGATTACCTTACTATCCATACGATATGGTACATTGGAACGACAACATAAAATAAAGATAAGTATGAGTTACTCTGTTTGTGCATATTTGACAGAAGCCGATAAGGTAAAGTCTGTTTATGGAGCTCGTGATAATCTGCTGCTTAACCAATTAAAGGCAGCACTGAAGCCGGGACTTGACAGTTTGAACGATTATTTCAGCGATAGTCTGAACGCAGATATGGATGCTTATGCTGTATTGGCTGATATTGTGAACGGAGAAGTCCGTTATCCCGAAATCGCTTCCATGTACGGGTATGTATATGAAAAGATTTGCAATCATTTCGGAACGCAAATCTATTGTGCGGAAAACCTTTGGCAACTGGATAGCCAAAGTATATTCATCCCTATTCCATTGAGTGATGATTTTCCCTATATCATTAGCATACCTGTTTCTGAATTGGAGAGCAAGAGGATGGAATACAATTCGCTGGAAGAAGGCAATGGTATCGGCGATTACGACTATGAGCAGGAAATGGACGATTTGAACTTCATTTTCGATGAAGCCGTTGAAGCACAAAAGGACCTTGTGATTATGGTGTATTAATATGGTACACTGGAATGGAAATTAAATATGATGTTAACGAAGCAGGATAACGGACAAGCCGTTCCCTGCTT
>NZ_JAMBLS010000063.1 GCF_023336905.1 Bacteroides sp. ET71 | reverse complement strand
GCAGAAATTTTGCGAATATTGCATATAGGTTGTGCATACGATATTTGTCTATTAAAAGTTTGGCCACCTTTAATTTGCTAAATATCAACAATATGCACAACTTTTTATTCATAAATCTTTTATCAATTTAATTCCGCCAACGGGTTAAATTTCTATAACTTTAGCCTCTGAAAACATAGTGATAATCGCTTAAATGTTATAATTGGGTACTATAAAATTAATACTTTTATCGCTATATCCCTAATTATCAAGCGAATAATTTTATTTCTAATATCGAACTCACGTTATAGTAGTATCGTTATCACCTCCCCCTGGTGGATTCTCCTCCTCTCCGGAGGAGGAGAGTCAGTTAGTGCGACATAAATGTACATACTTATCTCAAGCAAAGTATAAACGCTGTGGTTCTCAATTCCCTTCCTTCGGGGAGGTTGCCCTCACCTGAAAACGAGGGAGTCGGAGGGGTAAATGCTCTCAGGGCGGGGTGGTAGCGGTATCAACCGAGCTGACACACCTTCTTTCATCCCCGGCGTATGTAGTCTTTCAGGTATCCTCTATGGCTTCAAAGATGCGCCAAAGATTTTCAAATACTGTTCTGTTTTCAAATCTGATCGCATATATTCCTTTCTTTTCAGACAAGAATGTCGTACGTCGCTCATCATAATCCGCACTGGCATTATGAACTTCTCCATCCAACTCAATTGCCAATTTGATTTTCGGGTAATAGAAATCTACAATAGAGGGCCCGATGCCTTGCTCCACCTGAATTTCAAACCATTCAATTGCTTGTCTTTCAACATCCGCCCAAAGACGGCTTCGGCGATTGCGGAATGGTTCCGTAAAGATTTCCTATATTCTTCTTTGTTTATCAAATCTGCATAAGCATATCATTTTTTGCGCATAGGTATGGCGATTAGCTTATCTGCATCATCTGTGTTACCAGTGGTTGCTTAACCAGTGGCAAATATACAGGTTTTTCCCCTTGTGCTCAACTTCTCCCCCCTAAAAGTTTGCGGTGTCAGGAAATATGTGTACTTTTGGGCAAATTTCATCCTATAAACATTGTACAACATCATGATGACACAAGAAGACAAAGACTTGCTGACCCGGAAAGGCATCAGCGAGGCGCAGATTGCCGAGCAACTGGCCTGCTTCGAGAAGGGCTTCCCCTATCTGAAACTTTATGCCGCCGCCTCGGTGGGCAACGGTATCCTGGCTCCCGACACCGACGAGCAGAAGAAGTATCTGGATGCATGGGAGGCCTACACACAGACGGATAAGACGGTGGTGAAGTTCGTGCCCGCCTCGGGCGCTGCCAGCCGCATGTTCAAGAACCTGTTCGAGTTTCTGGGTGCAGACTATGACGTCCCCACCACGGACTTCGAGAAGAAGTTTTTCGACCGTATCGCGGACTTCGCTTTCTACCAGGACCTCAACGCCGCATGCCAGAAGACCGAGGGGAAGGACATTGCCGCCCTGGTGGCCGAAGGCAACTACAAGGCTGTGGTGGCAGCCTTGCTCCAGGCGGCCGGACTGAACTACGGCGCCCTGCCCAAAGGCCTGCTGAAGTTCCACAAGTATGAGGACGGCAACCGCACCCCCGTGGAGGAACATCTGGTGGAAGGCGCGCTCTATGCCGCCAACCGGAACGGCAAGGTGAACGTGCACTTCACTGTGTCGCCCGAACACCGCCCCTTGTTCAAGGCGCTGGTGGACGAAAAGGCCGCCATCTATGCCAAGCGTTACGGGGTGGACTATAATATCTCTTTCTCCGAGCAGAAGCCCAGCACCGACACCATTGCCGCCGACATGGACAACCAGCCCTTCCGCGACAACGGCAAGCTGCTCTTCCGTCCGGGCGGGCACGGTGCGCTGATAGAGAACCTGAACGACCTGGATGCCGACGTCATCTTCATCAAGAACATAGACAATGTAGTGCCCGACAAGCTGAAAGGCGATACGGTGCTCTACAAGAAAGTCATTGCCGGTGTGCTGGTGGGTCTCCAGCAGCAGGCTTTTGCCTACCTCCAGTTGCTGGACAGCGGCAAGTACACCCATGAGCAGGTGCTGGAAATCCTCCAGTTCCTCCAGAAGAAGCTCCATTGCAAGAACCCCGAGGTGAAGAACCTGGAGGATGCCGAACTGGTCATCTACCTGAAGAAGAAACTGAACCGCCCGATGCGTGTCTGCGGCATGGTGAAGAACGTGGGCGAACCGGGCGGAGGTCCGTTCCTGGCCTATAACCTCGACGGCACCATCTCCCTGCAAATCCTGGAGAGCTCGCAGATAGACATGAACGACCCCGAGAAGAAGGAGATGTTCGAGAAGGGCACGCACTTCAATCCCGTAGACCTGGTTTGTGCCGTGCGCGACTATAAGGGACATAAGTTCGACCTGACCCGCTATGTGGACAAGGCCACGGGCTTCATCTCGCACAAGTCGAAGAACGGCAAGGACCTGAAGGCGCTGGAACTGCCGGGCCTGTGGAACGGCGCGATGAGCGACTGGAACACGGTCTTCGTGGAAGTACCCCTCAGCACGTTCAACCCGGTAAAGACCGTGAACGACCTGTTGCGTGAACAGCATCAATAAGCATGTATGATAGTAGAGCGGCCGGAAGGGATGCACCCCCTTTCGGTTGCTTTTGTTTAATACCCAATATGTAGTATGAAGAGAATATTGTTATTAGGCTCCGGCGAACTGGGCAAGGAGTTTGTGATTGCCGCCCAGCGGGTAGGCCAGTATGTCATCGCCTGCGATTCGTATGCCGGCGCGCCGGCCATGCAGGTGGCCGACGAAAGTGAAGTGTTCAGCATGTTGGACGGAGATGCCCTGGAGCGTGTCGTGCGCAAGCACCGGCCGGACATCATCGTTCCTGAGATTGAAGCCATCCGCACCGAACGGCTGTATGATTTCGAACAGGAAGGCATCCAGGTAGTGCCCAGTGCCCGTGCCGTCAATTTCACTATGAACCGTAAGGCCATCCGTGACCTGGCTGCCAAGGAGCTGGGCCTGAAGACGGCACGCTATTATTACGCCAAGTCGTTGGACGAACTGAAAGAGGCTGCGGCCAAGATTGGATTCCCTTGTGTGGTGAAACCGCTGATGTCGTCTTCCGGCAAAGGTCAGTCGGTGGTGAAAGGCCCCGAAGAGCTGGAGCATGCCTGGGAGTATGGATGCAGCGGCAGCCGGGGGGACATCAAGGAATTGATTGTCGAGGAGTTCATCCGTTTCGACAGTGAAATCACCCTGCTTACGGTGACGCAGAAGAATGGCCCGACGCTGTTCTGCCCGCCCATAGGCCATGTGCAGAAGAACGGGGATTACCGCGAGAGCTTCCAGCCTGCCTATATTGACCCGGCCCATCTGAAGGAAGCCCAGGAGATGGCCGAAAAGGTAACCCGTGCTCTGACCGGTGCCGGCATTTGGGGCGTGGAGTTCTTCCTCAGCCATGAGAACGGGGTCTACTTCTCGGAGCTGTCGCCCCGTCCGCACGACACAGGCATGGTGACATTGGCCGGTACTCAGAACCTCAACGAGTTTGAGCTTCATCTGCGGGCTGTCTTGGGATTGCCTATTCCGCATGTCAAGCTGGAGCGCATGGGAGCCAGCGCCGTTATCTTGTCTGGCATCGCCTCGCAAGCGCAACCCGATTACAAGGGCATGGAGGAAGTGACGGCCGCCGAAGATACCTACCTGCGCATCTTTGGTAAGCCGACAACCCGCCTCAACCGTCGTATGGGTGTTGTCTTGTGTTATGCACCAGTCGGCAGCGATTTGGATGCTTTGCGCGACAAGGCCAAGGCTTTGGCTGCCAAAGTGGAGGTATGCTGACGGAATAGCATCATTGAAGGATACCTATTGTTGGGTAATATTTGTATCGATGAAGACTTTTCTTGATGATTTACGTGAAAGATTATCAAGAGAAGTCTTCATTTGTGTTTAGAGTTATTGCAAGATGCCATGATAGACAAAGGTACCTTCTCCGAAATCGTATTCGCTTATATCATCCCGGAACAGACCGTAAACAGAGGAGCCAGAACCACTCATAGAGGCGTATATCGCTCCTAACTGATAGAGCTGTTCTTTTATCTTGCCAATCTCAGGAAACTGAGGGAAAACGCTTTCTTCGAAATCATTGACCAATTTCCCTTTCCATTCTTCCACGGGAAGAAGAACTATATCTTTGGAAGAGAAGGCCGGGCTTCGAGGATTAATATGGGCAAAGGCATCACGAGTGGACACGAAGATGTCTGGTTTTACTACCAAAATACAGTATCCTTTCAATGAGAGGCGGATAGGAGAAAATATATTGCCGATGCCTTCGGCGTAGGTGGGTTGGTTGCGGATGAAAAAGGCGCAATCTGCTCCTAATCGTGAGGCATAGCCCTCAAGCTCTTCTTCGGACAGGTTCAATCCGAACTCTTCGTTCAACATCTTTAGCATGAAAGCAGCATCGGACGAACCGCCTCCTAAACCAGCTCCCAGAGGTATATGTTTTAGTAGGTTAACTTCGACAGATGGTAAACCGAAATCTTGGTTTAGCATCTGATATGCTTTTACTACCAGGTTGTCTTTTGTGCATCCACCAATTTCTTTTCCAGACAGGTTGAGAACACATTCTCCTTTGCCTGCATGATTTCTCAGAAGAGTTATTTCTAATGCATCCTCTACGAGAACGGGGTAAAAAACAGTCTCTAAGTTATGGTATCCATCGGGTCTTTTCTCAATGATGTTTAGTCCCAGATTAATCTTTGCATTTGGAAAGGTCAGCATATATTTAACGTGAGTTCGATATAAGAAATAAAATTATTCGTTTGATAATTAGGGATATAGCGATAAAAGTATTAATTTTATA
>NZ_JAMBLS010000062.1:0-2500 GCF_023336905.1 Bacteroides sp. ET71 | reverse complement strand
CACGGTACTGGTTCGCTATCGGTCTCTCGGGAGTATTTAGCCTTGCCGGATGGGCCCGGCGGATTCACGCAGGATTTCACGTGTCCCGCGCTACTCAGGATACCACTACGATTCGCATCGCTTCGCATACGCAGCTTTCATGCCCTATGGCTGAACTTTCCAGAACATTCTGCTCGCGATGTATCTTTCGACCACGTGGTCCTACAACCCCCAACGTGCCGTAACACGATGGGTTTGGGCTAATCCCCGTTCGCTCGCCACTACTAGGGGAATCATTGTTATTTTCTTTTCCTGCAGGTACTAAGATGTTTCAGTTCCCTGCGTTAGCCTCCGGAATTTTCCGGATAATATCCCTTCAGGATATTGGGTTGTCCCATTCGGAGATCCGCGGGTCAAAGGTTATTTGCACCTTACCGCGGCTTTTCGCAGCTTATCACGTCCTTCATCGCCTCCGAGAGCCAAGGCATCCACCGGTTGCCCTTGCTTTCTTCTTTAATCTGTTATATGCATGGTCACTTACGTGACGGTTCATACTTTCAGCTTGAACTCTTTTGTCTTTCTTGTGCAACATGTCATAGATCGTATGCGGAAGAAACCGCAATGTGGAGAATAACGGATTCGAACCGTTGACCCCCTGCTTGCAAAGCAGGTGCTCTAGCCAGCTGAGCTAATCCCCCAGTACATCCCTCTGGCAGTAGTCCCAGGCAGAGTTGAACTGCCGACCTCTACATTATCAGTGTAGCGCTCTAACCAACTGAGCTATAGGACTGTCAGTCTTACCTCCGCCCTCGACAGGCTCGGCGTCTCTTCTTCTCACTATCTTTCGTATAAACAATACAACATAGTACAAAAGCATGCCGAAATCAAACGGCACGGATAACAAACCTCATAAGGTACGTCACTCCAGAAAGGAGGTGTTCCAGCCGCACCTTCCGGTACGGCTACCTTGTTACGACTTAGCCCCAATCACCGGTTTTACCCTAGGGCGCCCCTCGCGGTTACGCACTTCAGGTACCCCCGGCTTTCATGGCTTGACGGGCGGTGTGTACAAGGCCCGGGAACGTATTCACCGCGCCGTGGCTGATGCGCGATTACTAGCGAATCCAGCTTCGTGGAGTCGGGTTGCAGACTCCAGTCCGAACTGAGAGGGGCTTTCAGGATTGGCATCCCGTCGCCGGGTAGCGGCCTGCTGTACCCCCCATTGTAACACGTGTGTAGCCCCGGACGTAAGGGCCGTGCTGATTTGACGTCATCCCCACCTTCCTCACATCTTACGACGGCAGTCCTACCAGAGTGCCCGGCATTACCCGATGGCAACTGGCAGTAAGGGTTGCGCTCGTTATGGCACTTAAGCCGACACCTCACGGCACGAGCTGACGACAACCATGCAGCACCTCCATGCCTGCCCCGAAGGGAATATCCGTTTCCGAATCTGTCAGGCACAGTTCAAGCCCGGGTAAGGTTCCTCGCGTATCATCGAATTAAACCACATGTTCCTCCGCTTGTGCGGGCCCCCGTCAATTCCTTTGAGTTTCACCGTTGCCGGCGTACTCCCCAGGTGGGACACTTAACGCTTTCGCTAAGCCGCTGACTGTATATCGCCAACAGCGAGTGTCCATCGTTTACTGTGTGGACTACCAGGGTATCTAATCCTGTTTGATACCCACACTTTCGAGCCTCAACGTCAGTTACGGTCCAGCAAGCTGCCTTCGCAATCGGAGTTCTTCGTGATATCTAAGCATTTCACCGCTACACCACGAATTCCGCCTGCCTCTGCCGCACTCAAGGCAACCAGTTTCAACTGCAATTTCACGGTTGAGCCGCGAACTTTCACAACTGACTTAATCGCCCGTCTGCGCTCCCTTTAAACCCAATAAATCCGGATAACGCTCGCATCCTCCGTATTACCGCGGCTGCTGGCACGGAGTTAGCCGATGCTTATTCATAAGGTACATGCAATATCGTACACGTACAACACTTTATTCCCTTATAAAAGAAGTTTACAACCCATAGGGCAGTCATCCTTCACGCTACTTGGCTGGTTCAGCCTCGCGGCCATTGACCAATATTCCTCACTGCTGCCTCCCGTAGGAGTTTGGACCGTGTCTCAGTTCCAATGTGGGGGACCTTCCTCTCAGAACCCCTATCCATCGTAGCCTTGGTGGGCCGTTACCCCACCAACAAGCTAATGGAACGCATCCCCATCTTCCACCGATGAATCTTTAATAAGCAAACCAGGCAGTTCGCTTATGCCATCGGGTATTAATCTTTCTTTCGAAAGGCTATCCCCGAGTGGAAGGCAGGTCGGATACGCGTTACTCACCCGTGCGCCGGTCGCCATCAAACTTAGCAAGCTAAGCTCATGATGCCCCTCGACTTGCATGTGTTAAGCCTGTAGCTAGCGTTCATCCTGAGCCAGGATCAAACTCTTCACTGTAATAGTATCCTAATCATCCTATAAAGAATGATATGTTTGTCTTCTGCCAGGACGTACCGAATT
>NZ_JAMBLS010000061.1 GCF_023336905.1 Bacteroides sp. ET71 | reverse complement strand
TCAGATAGTAATCTGAAGTAATCTCAGATAGTAATCTGAAGTAATCTCAGATAGTAATCTGAAGCAATCTCAGATAGTAATCTGAAACAATCTCAGATAGTAATCTGAAGCAATCTCAGATAGTAATCTGAAACGTTCGTAGATAGTAATCTATAACGTTCGTAGATAATCACATGAAAAAGGCCGCCCCCATGAGGAGCGGCCTTCTATGGCTAATCAAAATCGAGGATTACTTGTTCAGCATGGTGTCAGGCGGACATACGCCCCAGCTTTCAGCAGCCATGCGCTTGTAGCTGGCGTAACGCCACTTGGCATTGTCTTCGGCAGCCTGGAAGAGTTCTTCGGCTTCCTGCGGATATTGCTTCATGACGGATGCGTAGCGCACTTCGCCCTTCAGGAAGTCCTTGAAGCCTTCCCATTCCGGCTCCTTGCTGTCCAAGGTGAAGGGGTTCTTGCCTTCGGCTTCCAGGGCGGGGTTGTAACGCCACAGGTGCCAGTAGCCGCACTTCACTGCCTTCTCTTCCTCGGCCTGGCTCTTGCCCATGCCTGCCTTCAGGCCGTGGTTGATACACGGAGCGTAGGCGATGATGAGCGACGGGCCGGGATAAGCCTCGGCTTCGCGCAGGGCCTTCAGCGTCTGGGCCTGGTCGGCACCCATGGCAATCTGTGCCACGTATACATAGCCGTAGGTCGTAGCCATCAGGCCGAGGTCTTTCTTGCGGACGCGCTTGCCGCTGGCAGCAAACTTGGCAATGGCACCGAGCGGAGTAGCCTTGGAAGACTGGCCACCCGTGTTGGAGTAAACCTCCGTGTCGAGCACGAGGATGTTGACATCCTTGCCGCTGGCAATCACGTGGTCGAGGCCGCCGTAACCGATGTCGTAGGAAGCACCGTCACCACCGATGATCCACTGGCTGCGCTTCACGATGTACTGCTTCAGGTCGTAGAGGCCGGCGCAGATGGGGCATTGGTCCTTGGCAGCTTCCAGCATGGGCACGATGCGCTCGTAGATGTCCTTCGTCTTGTCGGCATCCAGTGCGTTGTCCAGCCATTCTTGGAAGATGGCCTTGTATTCGGCGGGAGTAGCTTCGTTGGCAATGCCTTCCTGCATCAGCTTGGCGATGCGTTCGCGCAGCTTCTCGTTGGCCAGTTCCATACCCAGACCAAATTCGCAGAAGTCCTCGAACAAGGAGTTTGCCCATGCCGGACCGTGACCTTTCTCGTTCTTCGTGTAAGGCGTGGACGGTACGGAGCCGGAGTAGATGGAGGAGCAACCCGTGGCGTTGGCCACCATCTCGCGGTCACCAAACAGTTGGCTGATGAGCTTCACGTACGGGGTTTCGCCGCAGCCGGAGCATGCGCCGGAGAACTCGAACAACGGCGTAGCGAACTGGCTGTTCTTCACGTTGGCCTTGATGTCTACCAGGTGTTGTTTGCTCTTCACGTTGTTCACACAGTATTCCCAGTTGGCAGCTTCGCCCATCTGGCTCTCCAAGTGAACCATTTGCAGGGCCTTGCCACCCTTCTTCGGGTTGCCCGGACATACGTCCACGCAGTTGCCGCAACCCAGGCAGTCCATTACGTCTACCTGCATGCGGAATGTCATGCCGTCGAATGCCTTGCCCACAGCCTTCAGCATCGGGAAGTTGGCACCCTTCTGCTCCTCTGCATCGAGCACGAACGGACGGATGGAGGCGTGCGGACAAACATAGGCACACTTGTTACATTGGATACAGTTCTCAGGATTCCATACGGGAACAAAGGCGGCTACGCCACGCTTCTCGTACTTGGCCGTGCCAGGCATCCAGGTACCGTCCTCAATGCCCTTAAAGGCAGATACGGGCAGCAGGTCGCCGTCCTGGGCGTTGATAGGACGAACCACTTCGTTGATGAAAGCCGGGTCGTTGTTCTCGGCCTTGGCATCATCGGGCAGGTTGGCCCATGCGGGGTCTACGGTCAGTTGCTTGTATTCACCACCGCGGTCAACGGCAGCATAGTTCTTGTTCACCACGTCTTCGCCCTTCTTGCCGTAGGACTTCACGATGAACTTCTTCATCTGCTCGACGGCCAGGTCAACGGGGATTACCTCGGTGATGCGGAAGAAGGCCGACTGGAGGATGGTGTTGGTGCGGTTGCCCAAGCCAATCTCCTGTGCAATCTGTGTGGCGTTGATGTAGTAAACGGTGATGTTGTTCTGTGCGAAGTAGCGTTTTACGCGGTTCGGCAGGTTCTTGGCCAGTTCCTCGCCATCCCAGATGGTGTTCAGCAGGAAGGTACCGTTCTTGCGCAAGCCGCGGGTCACGTCGTACATGTGCAGGTAAGCCTGAACGTGGCAAGCCACGAAGTTAGGCGTGTTCACCAAGTAAGTGGAGCGGATGGGCGTATCGCCGAAACGCAGGTGCGAGCAAGTGAAGCCGCCGGACTTCTTGGAGTCATACGAGAAGTAAGCCTGGCAGTGCTTGTCGGTGTTGTCGCCGATGATTTTCACGGAGTTCTTGTTGGCACCTACCGTACCGTCGGCACCCAAACCGTAGAACTTGGCTTCGAACATGCCTTCGCCGCCCATGGCGATTTCCTCTTCCTGAGGCAGGGAAGTGAACGTCACATCATCTACGATGCCGATGGTGAAGTGGTTCTTCGGCGTGTTCAGCTTCAGGTTGTCATATACAGCCAGGATTTGTGCTGGCGTGGTGTCTTTCGACCCCAGACCGTAGCGTCCGCCCACGATGAACGGAGCATCTTCTGCGCCGTAGAAGCAGTCCTTGACGTCCATATACAAAGGTTCGCCATTGGAACCCGGCTCCTTCGTGCGGTCCAGCACAGCGATGCGCTTGGCTGTCTTGGGCACAGCAGCCAGGAAGTGCTTGGCAGAGAACGGACGGTAGAGGTGAACAGCTACGAGGCCCACTTTCTCGCCTTTGGCCGTCAGGTAGTCGATAACCTCGCGGATGGCTTCCGTTACGGAGCCCATGGCGATGATGACGCGCTCGGCATCGGGAGCACCGTAGTAATCGAAGAGGCCGTATTGGCGTCCCGTGATTTCGCTGATTTTCTTCATGTAGTCCTCTACGATGGCGGGCACTTCCTCATAGAACGGATTGCAAGCCTCGCGGTGCTGGAAGAAGTGGTCAGGGTTCTCGGCCATACCACGCATGACGGGGTTCATGGGGTTCATGGCGCGGCTGCGGAATTCGGCCAAAGCCTCTTGGTCGATGAGCGGAGCCAGGTCTTCATTGTCCAGCTTCTCAATCTTCTGGATTTCGTGAGAGGTGCGGAAGCCGTCGAAGAAGTTTATGAACGGCACGCGAGCCTTCAACGTAGAGAGGTGTGCCACACCGGCCAGGTCCATAACCTCCTGTACAGAGCCTTCGCACAGCATGGCGAAGCCCGTCTGACGGCAGGACATCACGTCTTGGTGGTCACCGAAGATACACAGGGCATGGCTCGCCAGTGTACGGGCTGATACATGGAACACGCAAGGCAGGTTTTCACCAGCAATCTTGTACATGTTCGGAATCATCAGCAGCAAGCCTTGAGAGGCTGTGTAGGTAGTGGTTAGTGCACCGGCTTGCAAAGAACCATGAACGGCGCCGGCAGCACCGGCTTCAGATTGCATTTCCTGTACGAGGACCGTTTCGCCGAAGATGTTTTTACGACCTGCGGCAGCCCATTCATCCACGTGCTCAGCCATCGTGGATGACGGAGTGATGGGGTAGATGGCTGCAACTTCTGAGAACATATACGAGATATGTGCTGCAGCTTCGTTACCATCACAGGTGATGAATTTTTTCTGTTTAGTCATAACTAATAGGATTATAAAAGTAATACAACTCGTTATTTATGTCATTTATTTCGTTCTAATATAAAAAGCCGAACAACCAAAGCGGGATTTGATTCTCCCGTCCGATTTCCATTCGGTGCATAGCATAAGTTACGTTGGGATTATTTTTTAAACGTCCACCGTCACTACATATTTTAAAAGGCATGACTTGGTCTACCATAAACGATACATTCTTGTCACCTTTGTTTACTTTATGATCTTTCCATAAAGTATTGACAAAAAACGTGTCCAAAATATCTTGCTCCTCTACACGGATAGGATAAATAGAGTACATCAGGTTAGGATTGTGCATCATGATTTTAGCGGGTTTCTTGGGAAATTCTTCCCCTAAAGGATAAACCATGTTGATTAGACGTGCATCCGCCAGATATTTAATGTAGTTCATTACTGTAGCGCGTGAAGTCTGTATATCTCCTGCTAATTGGCTAACATTAGGAGCTTGGGGTCCATCAACGGCCAAGAGATAGAGTAACTTTTTTATTTTGGAGAGATATTTCAGTTCAATCTGCTTGATAAGTAAAATATCTACTTCTACCATCATATTCATGGTTTTCAACAGATTCTCTGAAAAATTGCGTTTTTCTAGAAAGAATGGATAAAATCCATGGTGCAAATAATCTTGAAAATAATCCAAAGGGTGTACCTTGGATAAAATACCTCGAGCAATCTGTTCATGGTTATCCAATATCTCTTCCAACGTATAAGCATGGAATTTAAGTCCTGTTTGAAGATTAAGATATTCGCGGAAAGAAAATCCTCGTAAATTATAGCTTTTAACGATATCACATAATTCAGAGTTTTCCTCTTTCAGCCGCATGACAGATGAGCCGGTAAAGACAATCTTCAGGTCAGGAAAACAATCATAACAGCGACGTAACTCCTTGCTCCAATCAGGGTGCTTAAATACTTGGTCTATAAGTAAAACACGCCCTCCCCGGCGTTGAAATTGGTCAGCAAATTCTACAATGCCATGACCTGAAAAATAGAAATTGTTCATGTTGATAAAGAGACATGAACGGTCTGTGCCAAATTTCTCTTTGGCATATTGCAGCAAGAAAGTCGTTTTTCCTACGCCACGAGTGCCTTTGATGCCAATAAGCCGATCGTTCCAGTTGATCTCATCCATGAGGTCACGGCGTACAGGGGCATTGGTGTGCTCTACAAGATAGGCGTGTGTGCGATAGAATGATTCCATGCTGATTAATTTCTTTTATCAGGGGGCAAAGATAGCCCTTTTTGTCTAATTTGCAAAGTGGGGTTGGCAAATTTCTTCCTTTTTCGAAAGTTTTC
>NZ_JAMBLS010000060.1 GCF_023336905.1 Bacteroides sp. ET71 | reverse complement strand
GGTACGTTCTACCGCTACCGTTGTTTTACTGTCTTTTTCCATGATATTATAAGGTTTATTATAATGAATTAATATACTAATTTACTGGTTTACAAGATAGTATATTTATTCATTATAACCAAATTATATTAGTATAATTCACTAAATATCTGATTTACAGCTAAAAACCCCGTAGGGCAAGAGGAAAAAACAGGGCTTGCCCGGTTTCCTCTTGCTGGTCTATCGAACACCCTCCCCAGCGCGAAATCAGCAAAGGGGACGGGGAGAGATAGAACCTATCCCACACACGTGAACACCCACGAAAACCGCACACCCGGTACACAACAGAATTACCCAACAAAAACGCACAACAGATTGTGTCCGGAACACCACACAAAAAACTCATCGGTCGGGGAGCGCCGCACGGCAAGGGGGTGTACCAACACTCCCGACGAGTGCAGCCGTTTGCAGTGCAAATCAGTGTGCGGTTTTACTTGGATATCCGATATAAAATACCTAACTTTGATTCCGTAACGAAATCAAACAAAACAGACCTATGGAAAAGGAACCAGGGAAAAAGACCGGGAAAGGTGGAGCCAGAGAAGGTTCCGGAAGAAAGGCCGTGTCCGGCATGTACACCAAGACCATGAGAGTGCCTACAGTAATGGAAGAAGAAGTACTCTGCCTGATCGACATGTATTCGAACTGGCTGAAGTCCGGGAAAATGGAAAAGGGTATGGCAAGGCGCACCACTCCGGAACAGAGAAAAAGAGCTATCCGGTCAATACAGGAGATACTCGAGTATGAGAAGCAGAGCCAGAAAGTACACAAACAGGAAGAAGAGGACAAACGGCAGCTGTCCTTGTTCTGAACAAAAGCATAAAACAAAAGTCAGCAGAACTTATTTTGTTTTGAAGTTCTGCTGACTTTCTAAAATGGTTTTGTTATTTCTTCTTCTTTCCAAACAATTCTGAATGACTGCCAAGCCTAACCAGCTTTACGACTTCATCATCAATCCATATCAAAAGAAAATCATTTTCTACGTGACATTCCATGTGACCTGCATAATCACCTGAAAGCATATGAGGTTTAAACTCTTTTGGAACGTCCTCACAACGTTCCAGGAATCCTACAATTTCATAAAGTTTTTTCAGTTTGGTATTATCATTCCTGTACCGTTTCAGGTCTTTCCGGAACTGGCCACCAGTCTTAACCTCTCTCATTCACTACAGGATTTTATAAAGTTCTCGAAGCTGCTTGTATCAACTTTCTTCAGGTTTTTCCCGGCACGAGCTTCTTCTATGGCCGCTTTGGTCTCTTCGTTTGGTTCTGTGTACATGGCATCCATAAGAAGACATTCCACGAAGTTGTTTAAGCTCCGATGTTCACGTTTGGCAGCACTCTTCAGCATGTCCAAAAGGTTGCTGTCAAGTCTGAATGCAGTTAGTTTCTTTATTGCTACTTCCATATTGTTATACTTTTTATTGCAAATGTATAACAATATATATCAAAAACAAAGAAAATAAACACAAAAATACTAATATATACATTTTTTAACGCGCCAGAAAAAGCCGTTCCCAAAACCCTCCTCACTCCCTAAAGGGAGGGTTCTCTCTTTCTCTCTATTGTCACAATTTTGGGGCAAAAACAAGGTCATTTTTCCCCTAAAATCCGCTTTCTTGTTAGAATGTCTTTGCAGAATATCTTGTACGAACGTGTTTTCAACATTGTAATGTATTGATTTTCTAAATTTTACAAATAATAAAAGGGCACAAAAGATACTCAAATTGCTAAAGATATGCTACAAAAGATACTCAAATTGCTAAAGACACCCCCCACAAAAGATACTCAAATTGCTAAAGATACCCATAAAAAATACCTTTTTTTTTGGTTTATTATTTTTCATATCGTATATTTGTAAAAACAACCCCTAAAAACAAAACGTATGGCAAAAGGTAAAAACTTGGTACCGTTCATTCCTCCAACTGAAGAGGAAATAATGCTTATTCAGCCTAATAATGTAACTTTTGGGCAGTACAATATTTCTGAATGGCAAGAAAACTTGCTTACTCTTATCAGTGACAAACTACAAAAGCACATATCAAGAGAGGAAGAACTGCCACGGGATTTGTTTAACCAGCCTTATGTTACTATAAAATGCGATGAAGCCGGGGGGAAAAACCATAAAACAATGGTATTAAAAGAAGCTCTGGACTTGACTAAAAAGATATTTTCCTTTCGCTGGGTTCATCCCAAAATACACAAGACCATAGAAACAACAGGTGCAATCATCACAACAATACACAACATAAAAGGGACTAACCAGGTAATGCTTAATATAAACCCTTGGGCTATTCCATTCTTGATCTATTACGGTGTTGGTGTCGGAGGTACAAGATATTCCAAAGGGCTTGCTCTTGGGCTTCGTGGCAACTACACAAAAAGGCTGTATAAGATAATTTGCAGCCAAAGGGATAGAAAACAGTATTACTACCCGATACTTCAGTTAAGAAAAGATCTGGAGATACCGGAAGTCTATTCTAATGCCCAGATAGACCAGAAAATTTTACGTCCGGCAAAGGAACGCATCAAGGAAAGCGGTTCTGATGTGTGGTTTGATTATGAACTGATTTGCAAATATCCAATTAAAGGAAGAAAGCCCAAAGCTGATACAGTTGTATTCAATATCAACACTCTGCATCCACGTGAGGAAGGAGGGGAACAATACGAACAATATTCATTTGTTTACAGGTGGATCAGTAATGCAATGGATAACCCTACAAACAATAAAGCTGTAAAGGCTGTAGATAAAATAGCAGAACTCGGAAGGCTGAAGAATGTGTATGAAAGGTGCTGTTATTACGATGACAGAGTATGCACAGGAGAAATGACAAGGAAGCACGCTGAAAATGCACTGCTTAAAATGTTAAGAGAAGAGTTCGGTATAAAATAATTTGATTCTGTAACAAAATCAAAAAAAACAACGATATGAAAGAAGGAGATTTGATATTTGTATCAGCTGAAGCTACAGGCTTGGGCAAGCCAATGGAAGCCGTTATAGACAAGATTGAGACATTCATGGGACAAACCCTTGTAACAGTCACTTACACGCAACCTGACGCTTTATCCGGCTTCGGCGGTTGCTTCGTTGATGCACATATAACAAAGCAATAATATATTTTTTGTAGAATATGTATATCACTAAATATATTCTTTATATTTTTGCACATAAACTATTGATATGCAAGAAAAAACAAATATACAGACATCAACTATAAGAGTACCTAAAAATATACTCGAAGAAATAAAAATATATTGCCGAAAAGCCGGAAAGCCTGTCGGTGAATGGGTTGAAACAGTCTGGAAATTCATAGAGAAGAACGACTTCGATATCTATGACAAGGAAACAACACCATTTCTCCCTGTTCCTCCAGACATCGAGAAGGAAAGGAACCAGGTAGAAGCCTTGTGTATGCTTATGAGCGAGTTTATAACAGCACAAAAGCATATACAGCTTCCAGCTCCGGAACTTATAGTTCAGGCTGCAGAAGCAAAGGCCAAAGCGGAAAGCCTGGCAGCAGAACGTGCCAAAGAGCTTCAGTTCCTTCAGGAAGAAAACAACCGATTGCGTAACGAAATCAAAGTTCTTCAGGAGTATAAGGAAAAGGCACACCGGGAACTTTGCCGGGTACGTGACGAACAGAAAACGATAGGGAAAATAAAAGTAAATACAGAACTGTAGTTTGGTATATGCTTATTTCATTGGATGAACGACATTCAGAACAGGATCCCCTTGCTGATCTTTTCCTCTAGAACTATAAGGAGAACCTAAATGAACATTCGTTTTTACGGCTCTCTTAGTCATTGAAGATATACTATCTGCTTGTATCTTTTCATAACCAGAATCAAATATTATAGGAGCAACTTCATTAAACTTTATCATACTAGAATTTGAAACCATTGATTTGAATTTAACTATAATACTTTCGGAACAATCTTCCAAATCAACACTAACCTTATTATGAACTATATCAATTCCAACAGAAACCCACTTTAATTCACTTGCAATATTTTGATTCTCAAAAACTTTTCCCAATTCCTCATTTAAAGACTGCAACTCATTCAATGAATACTCACAGTTTTTTATAGAAAAATTTGAAGATTTAGTTCTAAACCTTAAATCTTTAACAACACTTTCTACACTATCAGTCGTTAAAATAATCAACCCTCCATTATCATCTATATATGAACCTCCATAATAATCAGGATAAATAAAACCTTCACCAGTACGAGTACCTGAAATAAAAGAATCGTCAAGATTTCCATAAATTTCCATTGACACCTTCTCGTCTTTAGGAACAACTCCATTTACATTACTATTCCCTATTGTATCTATATTCTCAGAACAGGACAAAACAAATAAGGAAATAGCCCCACATAAAAATTTACAAAAATTTTTCATAAAACCTCCCTTTTAAATTATATTCTATATTCCACAAATTTACAAAGAATTATAATACATTATCCTCAAAATCTGATATTTAACTATTCCGGTGGGCTTTTTTCTTCCTCAAGATAAATTTCCTGAAGAAGTTCGTCCTTACTTGTTACCTCATAACGACACAAAATCTATGCTCTCAGATATAAGATCACATACCCATTCCAAAACCCCGGCTTCTTTTCCTGGGCTGGTCGAGTTCTTCCTCCAGCTGCTTCTTCCGCTGCGGTGCCTGGTCTATGTCCGGAACCTGGGAAATACTGTTTCCCTGTTGTTGGCTCTCTTCCCGACCATGTTCCTGAAGGCTCCGGTTCCATTCGGCTTTCATCCTCTCCAGACGCTCATGATTCACACGTTCCGCCCACTCCTTCTTCTGGAAGATTTCTTCCGGAGTTCCGTTCTTCATGGTATTGAGGTAGTCGAAGGTCTGTTCCGGTGCCCGGTCATACCCTGTGCGCTTGTCAAATGAGGTTTCACACTTTCGGAAAAAATCCGTCCTGTCAAAACCGCCCTTCACGTTGCCGCAGTTCTTCTTCCCTGTATGGTTGGTCTTCGGGCTTAACTTCCTGGTGTTGCTCCTGTCTTTCCGGCTTACGATGATATGTGCGTGCATGTCGTACCGGTCGGTTCCCTTCCTCTCGAAATGGATCTTTCCGTAATACTCGATATCCTCCTTGTTCAGGCCTTTTCCGAACCCTTCCGCATAGTGCTGCATCACATCATCACGGACATACCTTCTCATGGCTTCAGCCTGTTCCTTCTCG
>NZ_JAMBLS010000059.1 GCF_023336905.1 Bacteroides sp. ET71 | reverse complement strand
AAAATTAAATATAATGGAAAATGTTGATAAAATATGCCCTATTTGCAGAAAACATCCCATAACTCTACCAAACGGAGTATGCTCTGTCTGCTATAATAAAGTAAAAACACAAGCAGATTGGAATACTGCCGGATGGGGTAAAATAGAAAATCATGGACTTGATGCAATTATAGTGTTGGCAAAGTATATCTTAGAGACTGTTTTGAATTAATCAAAGAAAAATGTTACGGACATTATAAGTATATTCCAAATGCTTTCAAAACATGAAACACTTGGGTTATATTGCCGATGCAGACGGCATCCTTTTATGGTTTCCGAACCAAAACCGTACGTTCTCCGTCCCAAAACCGTACGGTTTTCGAACCAAAAACATACGGTTTTGGGACGGAGAACGTAAAAGGGAGACTGCTTGAAACAGATTTCTATACCTTTCGACAAAACATTGATTCATGGCTTGATAAACAAACTATCGAATTAAATTAAAACAGTTTCTAAAAGATAACGGGACAATCTGGGTTAGCGGAACCTATCACAATATCTTTTCTATTATTATGAAGTGATGAAGCAAATCAATGAAGACAAACAAATAACGGACGTTTGGCAACTGCCTGCCATTGCCCGATGGGAAAAAATCATGCGGAAAACATCCCACACAGGCTACATCGATACGATTAATAATCGTACCGGCATAGCAATTATATCTGATAGCGGAGCATTATAACAGAACCATTATGCTTAACATTCATTCCGCTTCAACGCTTCTTCGTAAATACTCCGTACCCGCTCCCTGAGATGCAAAGGACTTATCACTTCCAACGAACGGCTTCGGGAAAGAAGCTCCATGACAAAATCATTGGGGAACATAACGTTTCTTCCCTTCCAGTTTGTTGATAATGACCAGCAACCGCTGTAATCCTTCCATCGGCTTCCCATAGACTTTCCTCCTTTTGTTTGGGACAAAGATAAGGAGCCAGAACGACAAAACATGTCGTTCTGGCAAGAAAATGGTACCTCGCTTTTTCTTTTGTTTACTTTATCACCCCTACAAAACCTCCTCGTGGCAAACAATCTACAATAAGAGAATCACCAGCCGGCACATTCTCTTCAATACTGAAACTGCGGTTATCGGCACCGTCTTTGAACAATGCCATCGACTTACCATCCACCGACAACTTCTCCAAAGAAGCACGAAGCGTGCGCGGCTTGTCCGTACCATTAATGCCTGCTATATACCAAACGTCACCTTTGCGGCGTGCCATAACGACCTCTACACCCGGATATCCTGCCAACAACTTCGTATCGTCCCAAGCCGTAGGAAGAACAGACAAAAGCTGTTTAACTGCCTCCGGCAACTGAGCGTAAACAGAAGGACGGTCGGGCATGTGTTGTAAAGCCGACTCAAAAAGCACAGGCAAGGCAAGTTCATGACCGTATGAGGTAATGTGCGGATATTGCGAGTCAGAGAAAGTGCCCGGCGTATAATCCATCGGACCTATGACATTGCGGGTAAAAGGCAAGGTAGCGTTGTGTGCAGCAGCCCGGTCGGTCAGTATTGCATTATTGTTATACCATTCCGCACCGTAAACACCTTCTACAGACATCAAATGCGGATAAGTACGTTGCCATCCGCGAGGCACCGTAGCTCCGTGAAAATTCACCATCAATTGATAATCGGCAGCATCTTCCAATAAGTCGATGAAATAATTCATGGTAGACACGCTGTCTCCGTTAAAAAAGTCTATCTTCATACCCGATACGCCTAAATCACTCAACCATTGATATTCTTTCCGGCGGTCTTCCTTCTTGTTCAACCTGTATAGCGGACCGGGACCTAACCAAGCTGTACTCGAATTATACCACACCAAAGACTTGACTCCACACGCTGTTGCATACTTCACTGCATCTTCTAACTTTCCGCCATTGCCCATTTCGTCCCACTCCCAGTCTATCAGATTATAGGGCCACTTCATGCGGACAGCTAAGTCTATGTACTCTTTCAACAAACGGTAATCCTTGCTTCCATGGTTGTGTGCCCAATAAATCCATGAAACCAAGCCCGGCTTTATCCACTCCGTGTCCGCTACTTTGGATGGGTCTGCCACATCGGTCACCAACGTACTCTCCACGACATCGCCTAAGCTACCAATGATAAGCACCCGCCAAGGAGACTCCCAAGTGCCTTCACACAGCATCTTATCATCAGCCAAACGGACTTGATAGCAATCGCGGTTTTCGCCATTATACAATAAAGAACCGCAATGCCCCCGGCGGATATTCGCTTCGGTCAGCAATACGAACACGGAATCTTGCAACTCTGCCAATGCCGGATAACCCCACGTATCTACTTCTGGATGTCCGGTAAGTATTCCATCGGTAGATAAAGGGAAAAAGCCTTCGTAACCTATATCATACTTCTGCATCCACCTCTTAGCACCTTGAGGCAAAGCATAAGCGGTATGTTCACGAATAATACGTTCCTCGCCTGATTCTGTACGGATGCCATATTTAAAGACTACTCCATCGTTGTAGGCACGGAACGTAACATCCAATGCCTGCCCGGATTCATTTTCGAAAGTATAAACACGTTCGGAAGCTTCGTTCATACAATGGCTCCGCTTTCCGGTCAGCATTTGATAATCATCTACGATAGGCTTGGCTTCAGAAACCGATTTCAATTTCAAGTTTCCTGCTAACTTCTGCACTTCCGTCTCCATGCCCAAACGAGTTTGTGCAAGCACTTGTTTCCCTTTATAATCTACAGAAAAAACAGCTTCGCCATAAGCATTTTCAGGAATGCATTCTATCGTAACTCTCAAATCTCCATTGGGAGAAACCACTTCTTGCTTCTCCTCCTGACAAGCGCACAAAGCAACAATTGTCAGGAATAGTGCTATTCTATTAAATAAGGTAGTCATCATTCAATTATCATTTATTTGTTAAACTACAATTTTACTACTATCTTCTTGCCGGTATAGCTGATGTCATGCGATTCCGAAAACACCGCAGACACCTTTACTAAACGAATGCGACGATTCTCAATCATTCCTGGGAACTTGCCTTCCCGCTCTCCGATAGTCAGTTCACCCTTTTTGTCGTCCCAATTGAAACGGACTTTCGAAAACAAACCTTTCTCGTAATTATAATTCGTCCCTTCGTCTTCGTACAACGTATAAGAGTCGTCCGCCCCCACAAATACTTTGACAATCCAATCGGCAGCATAAGCCTCTTTCATGGTTTGAGGTCTGCCCTCTGCCAATGGCAAAATCGAACCTGCTTTTACATACACCGGAATATGATTCTTAGATACAGAAACGTCTTGCCAACCTTTATCCGCTATATACTTATCACTCCAAAAATCATACCATCCGCCTTCTGTGGCAGGGAAATACACATTCCAATTTCTCACACCTTCTTCTACGATAGGTGCTACCAATAAAGAAGGACCGAACATATATTGATACTTTTGCGAAACAGCTACAGAATCATCTGCGAAATCCATCACCAAAGGACGCATAAAAGTACCATTATTGAAACTGATATTCGCATTCTCCGAATAGATATAAGGAGCCAGCTGATAACGATCGGCAAGCGACTGGCGAGCAAGGGCAGTAACCTCTGAACCATAATTCCAAAATTCGGTATTTGTTCCATATCCATGCACACGCATCAAAGGCAAAAAGACGCTTGTCTGTATCCAGCGCATCATGCATTCCTGATAAGCAGCATCTGTGTATTGATTACCCGGACGGAAGAAACCACCCGCGTCATACGTCCACCAAGGCTGCCCGGAAATTGACATGCCCAATCCGGCAACAATCTGCCTGCGCAATGTATTCCAATCATATCCGACATCGCCTGACCAAGTAGCAGTAGCATAACGCTGCATTCCGGGAAAAGCGCTACGGGTAAGAATCATAGCTCGTTTGTTCGGGGTATCCCGGCGCAAACCTTCATAAACCGTTTGGCTCACCAATAAAGGATATGCATTTCGAAAGACCTCTCCGGGTATCTTTCCATTGGCAACTTTTCGTCCAAGCAAGTCATCATTCTCCGGTTCTGTCGCGTCCTGCCACCAAGCGTCTATTCCATGCACCAAGAGCCTGTTACTAAAATTCTCCCAATAAAAAGCTGCAGCTTTCGGATTGAAAAAATCCACCCATGAAGTTCCGGGAATGAAGTAGCCTTGCTCTTCCATTGCTTTCCCGACTTCAGAAGAAGGGTCTACTTTCGACCATACCGAAACCATCAATCTCGTATCTTGCTCGTGCAATTTATTCACCATTTCCGTAGGATTCGGATAATCCTTTTCATCAAACTTCATGGCATTCCATCCGTAACGCCCCCAATATTGCCAGTCTTGTACAATCACATCCATCGGCAAACTATCTTTACGAAACTGAGCAGCCGTTTCCAACAGCTCTTGCTGATTGTGGAATCGTTCGCGGCAATGAATATACCCTAAAGCCCAATCCGGGAATAAAGGAACACGCCCTGTCAATTGGCGATAAGAAGCGATTACCTCATCAGCCTTGCCACAAAACACGGTATAGTCTACACATTCCGCCACCGGAGAACGGAGTACGGTTTCATTATCCACTTCCTTTAAAAAGACTTTCGGCTTATCGTTCTTCTCCAATTCTGCAACGACGTGATAAGTTCCTGCCTCTAATTCCACAATCGCAGAAGTGGTAGGCGGCAACCAGGTGTTTTCCATGTCAAAGATAGTCTTATCCCCGATACGCAAGTGATATTTTCTTGCCATGGTTTGCCCCACATCCAGCAAAATCGAATAACGTCCCTTTGCAGGTATGGTCAGTTCCGAAGCGAAAATGTAATTCTCACGCAATTCTTTTTTACCTCCTTCGGTCGAAGTCACATCCACTTCCTTTGCTTCGCCTTCTTTCTGAAAAGGAGCCAGTTCAATCATCTCATCCGCAGGGTTAAAATCAGTCAATCCATAATTGTTCCATAACACTCCATATCCCCTATCAGACACAAACATGGGGATAGCAATCTGTGTATTTACCTGCGTAAGCCGACGCGACAATCCGCGCACGTTCAAGCAACCGTCCTGAAATTGCCCTAACCCGAAAAGATGTTCGTCTTCGGGTGAATAAAACTTTTGTGTGGCACAATACGTATCTATGCCTTGAACAGCAGACGGTGTAAGCAGACGGGCTTCTTCCTGTAAAATCACATTCCCAGCTGGAGACAAGAAAGTTATCAATCCAGTTTCCTTTTCCACTTGGGCTACAATGCCCGGCAATACAACGGAAACCGCATCTTTATCCTCCTCTATGGCAAACGTCTCCTCCTTTCCGCCATTCACGTAAATCCATTCAGGCATTTCCATTCCCACAGACTGCTTTACGAACTTCACTCTTAATGTATTGGGCGATAACGGATAAAGTTGTAATTCTCCATCTGTCATTTTCAATACGACCCGATTATCTTCTCGTTGAAAAGAACGTACCGTTTGCGATATTCCTTCCACAAAAAGACAAGACACAACAACAAACAAACTAACTAATTTTTTCATGGTTAACTTT
>NZ_JAMBLS010000058.1 GCF_023336905.1 Bacteroides sp. ET71 | reverse complement strand
GAGAAATACACGCGGGACAATGCTGACATTGAAAAGGAAATTCCCGTCCTGAAGCAGGTCGTGGATGAAACATGGAAAAAAGAGGATGAGTTGAAGCAACTCAAGGCCGAGCTTGCCACGCTTGACCGCAAGATATTGCTCTCCTTGAAATCCGTCGATGCGCAGGAGGCCAACACTGAAGGGGTAACGGAAATCCGGCCGGAGCCGCAAGCTCCATCGGTGGCGCAACCCGCCCCCTCAATGCCCGGCGACCCTGCCGTCCCGGCAGCATCCGAACCATACGTCCACCGTATGCCCGACTACATGGCACATGCGGCGGAGCGCAAACCGCCGGTGCTGTCAGCCATGCCCAAGACCATCAGCATCAAGGAGCTGATGAGCGCGGGCAAGGAAAAGGTCGTAATCGGCGGCATCCCCCAACCGGAAGACGGCACGGAGAAGCCGCAGGAAAAACCGAAATGGAGGATGAAGCTGTGAGCGGGGTACACTTAATGAAAAACTTGGCAACTACATATAGTAAGGTGGTTGCCAAGTTTTCTATTTCAAATCTCGCCAATACATTCTTTATATGTTTTTCACCAAAATGTATATTGAGCCTTGAACTTCGCATAAACCTTCTTTGCCGCCTCCCTTTCTTCCTTGCTTTCAGGTTTCAAGTGAGCTATCTTCTCCGCAAAGCGTTTAGCGTCCTTACCGGTAACTACCGGCGTTTCTTTAATCGGTCGAGCCATAAATCCCTGTATGTTGTAAATTATATCTTGTTTTCAATTATCGAAATGAAATCGTGCAATTTCTTTCCAACTTGATTCGCATCAGGTATCCGGCTATATGCCAGATAATTTAATTCCCGTTCATAATATCCGCCCAATTGCTTCCATAGCTCATTGAATGAACCAAGAAGGGGAGATTCTTTAATGGGTGTATGTTTCCATTTTTCCGGTGAGTCAAACATTTGTCGGTCATGCGCCGCCAGTTCTTGCAGGTCTTTAATGAAATCCTGTTCCACATATTCCATACATTCCCTATCGTCAAGCAGAAAATAGATATCATAGAAATGGCGGATTTTCCCGGTTAATCCTTGCACCGGATTATCCATAAAGGAGAAACGGAGAAGCGAAACGACTTTCTCGCACAAGGTGCGCCGTTTGTCCAGAATGTTCAGTTCAAACGGATGCAGGTCATATTCTTCAATGAAAGAGTCCATACCTGTATTTTCAAGGTAGGAAGTGATAAAGCTCTTTATTTGCCGTCTGACATATGGATAAGGATTGGCAAACGAATTTATTTCCACGACTACACGGTTGGCGACAAAATCAAACAACGGGTCATGGACGCTTGCCGGATATTGGTACAAGGCTTTCCGATAACGGGAACCCTTACTTGTCAGTTCAGGCACAACCTGTTCCTGCAAGCCTTGGGTCATTTCTTTGCAGACCTTGGAAATCAAAGTCTTTATCTGATTTCCGCTCAACTTTTGCGTGAGTACAGCCACATCCACATCTTCCGAGAAGCGGTTAATCAATCCGTACCCTTTTGACAAGGATGTGCCGCCCTTGAACACCGTGTTCTCCATATAAACGCTTCGGGAGAGTTGTTGCAATATCTTGCTTATCCAATAGTCTTTTTCGATATAGACCGGTGCTATATGGTAATATTCGGAAGCCGCGCGTATTGCATCTGCTAACAGTTCAGGTTGTTTTTCCAGTATCATTCAATCCTCCATTTCTTTTTATTAGGCAATGTATCTTCATTTATTCCCAATTTATAGACCGTTACTGGATTCAATGAATCCCATAAAGGTTGCGCTTTCGCCATGCCGCAATCGTTCTCGATGATGGTTCCCAACAAGGCGCGTACCATTGGCGGATAGGCCTCGGCCAAGGCAACCATCTTTTCCTTCTCCCTCCTGCCAAGTTCTCCTACCAGAAAAGCTATGCGCCTGTATGATGCCTCTATCGTGGTGTCGGGTATTTCCTTGATGAAGCGGATGGCATCCAATAATTGCAGGAGCGGAATATTGTCTTTGGTTATCGGGTTAGGTTGCAGGACAAAGCAGACGGTGAATATATCCCGTTGTTTCTTGTTCCTGCGTTGGTTTGTGCCGATTTGGATGATGTTGGGCACTTGTGTAGTAAGCCCCAACCGATTAAAGACGGAGTAACCGGTCAAATATCCGATGCGCTTTCCGTTCTTTTCCAACAAATCCTTCACCAACTCTTCTTGTCTGGGTTTCAACGTTCCGAACACGCTCTTTTTAGGCTTGTAGAACCGTCCTTTGGATATTTTAGCCAAGTAGCCTTCACCCGCCAGCCGATTCAGCATTTTAATGATGCTTTCGCTCGTTTCGGCAGGCAAGTTTAAGTCCCGGTAGGTAAACACGTAATCGGGCTGAAAATCTTCCAATCGTTTCTGTACTTCTCTTGTGATAATCATAATCCCATGTCCTTGGTTGTCGGTGCAAAGATAAGAAATATTCTTGTTTTTACGACACAAAACTGGAATTTTATTAGAAATGGCTCCACCCTGTCCTCCCGACAGAATGAAGCCGGTTGTTTAACTTAAATAGCGGGAACTTCCTGCTTCACAGCGGTAGAGAGTATCCCTGAACGATGAACATCCAAGATGCATTATCCACAATCATCTGAGAGTTCTTTTTCTTCTGTTTCTTTCTCCCCGCCGTTTTCATCCATTTCTTCGGGCATCGGATAAGTTTCCGACAGCTTGTCCTTCCGTGCCTGACGCTTGATTTCGTTCTCGTCGAAGTTGTTGCGGATGAACTCGTGCAGGTCTGATTCCTTGTAATAGGTCTTGTGGTATATTGAATGGAATTTCAATGCCCCGTTGTTCCGGTATCGCTGGAGCGTGCGCTTGCTGATGCGCAGCAGTTGGCACACCTCCTGGTTGTCGTACAGCCGTTCCCCGTTCAGGTAGTTCAGGTGCTTCTGCCGGTTCTCCGCCTTGTCCAGCTTGCGCGATATGCGGTAAAGTTCACCCATGATGCGCTCCATCCACGCCTCAAATTCAGTCTTGTCCACTAACATGGCCGTTCCTCCTGTGCTTTTATACCTCGCCCAGCATGTAGCTGTTCGGGCTGTCGGGTGATTTCACAATGATTTCCTTTTCCCGCATGAAGCGGATGTAGCTCTTGGCCGTGCGTTCCTTCACCTCGAACGCCGCCTGAAGTTCTTCCGAAAGCTCCATGTAGCCGATGAAGCGTTTCCGGCTGAACAGTTCGCGGGCTACCGCCACGAGTTCCTCTTCCTTGCGCCTGTCCTTTTCCTCTTTCGGTTTCTCGCCCAGATAGGCGTGCATCGCCTTCTCCTTGTCCCATGCGAATTGCATGAGCGGTACATCCAGCGGGCTGCCGTCCCGTACTTTCAGGGCTTTCACCACCGAAACGGCGGGCTTCGTGTCCTTTTCGATGGAGAGGATGGCGGCAGCCTTGCGTTGCAGTTCGCTGCCCAAGTGCCCGCGCAGCTTCAGCCCGTTGGGGATGAAGTGCAGCACCGTGACGATGCACGTGTTGTAGATGCCCGCCAGCCGGTAGAGTTCCTCTACGACGGCGATGCTCTCCGCCTCGTCGTTGGCGCAGCGTATCAGGTCGGCGATGCCGTCAATCACCACCAGATGGATGCCCCCGTATTGGTAATGGAACTTGTCCATGCTGAGCACAATGGACTTCAGCCGCTCCTTGCGGCTCATCCCCGTCAGGCAGTATGCCTTGAACCACTCCGGCATCGTGTCGCGCCCGCAACGGCGCAGCAGGGTACTTACGTTCTTGTATAGTTGCACCTCGCTCTGTTCGGTGTCATAGAACAGCACCGCCTTGCCTTTCGGGTTCCCTTCAATGGAAACGCCCAGCGTGTCGATGCCCTCCGCGTTTTCCGGTTTCACAGCACCGGCAATCAGGGCGGCCACATAGTTGCTTTTCCCCGTACCCTCCCCGCCGGTGATGCAGAGCAGGTTCCCTTGTGTTCCCAGCGGCACATCGTTCACCGATACTATCATTTGTGCCACAGGTGGCGGGTTGTTGAAATCCAACTCGCATGATTTTAATGCTGACATATCTTCCTTGTATAATGAATCCAAATGGTTTAAGAACAATTTCAATAAATCGTCGTGCGTGTGTCCCAACGCAAAATAATCCGTTACATCCTTTTCTTCTTTTGTTCCTGACAGTGGCAGCAAAAGGCGTTTCAATGCAAACGGCTTCAATTCTTCCTGCCGTTTGGCGGAAACTTCCAGACCGGTCTTGTCCATATCATACAGCAGGACAATGTGTTTGAACCGGTAGGAGAGCAGCATCAGCACAGAGGTAGGGATGACCGTCGTTTCCGAATTGAAACAGATGGCATGGAATCCGTTTGCCGCAAGGCTCATCACGTCTTTCTCACCGCCTGTGATAAACAACAAATCCCCTTTGGCGGATAATTGGTCAAGTCCGAAGCAGTAATTGTCGCCCAAATCTCCGGCATAGAGGAAACGCATCTCCGAGCGCGGGCGGTAGATTTTAATGTATTTGTCGCCTACATAGCCATACATCGGTTCCTGTGCCGTTTCAGTCAAGGTATAGCTTTTCCCTTCCTGATTGACGGAACTGAACGAATGCAGAGGCCGTACATTATATTTATTTAATGTATGCTCCGTGATTCTGGATTTGCTCCAAAATATCCGGTCTGTTTCATTGAACGCCCTTGGTACGATATTATACGGGCGTATTTTCTTTATCACCTGTTCCGGCGTGGGCGGACAAACTACCTGAACGGAAGATGTGTCCACACAATTTTCGTAACCGTCTGCCAACCCCAAATGCAGGTCATGGTCAATGATGCGCATGATTTCAACGAAATCCTTCGCGTTCCTGCAACTCAGCCCCGTCATTGTCCCTACCAACTCGAAGCAGTCCCCGGAATATTCCTCATTGCCGAAATCCTTCATCTTATACACCGAATGCCGCCGGTCATAATATACGTTGCACGATGCCTTCGTATCCTTATATAAAGGATTCAGGAACTTCTTACCGATGCGGAACGGCACGGGCAGGTAGTGTCTGAACACCGAAAGCCCCCTGTCCGTCGCCTGCAAAATATCCTCCTTATTCATTGTCTTCGTCCTTTGTTATATCCAACAACCGGTTCTTCTTGTAAACGTCTATCAGGTGCGGTTCACACGTGATAACCTTTTCCCGTACCTTTTTCTCTATTTCTGAGAGCTTGTACAGGCACTTGCGGCGGAACACCGAATACTCTACCAGTCCGTCGCTCCTTAACCGTTGCAGGGTGCGTGTGCTGATATGGAGCATATCGGCCACTTCTTGACTGTCCAGCCATACATCGTTGTCAAAGTCGCAATCCTGCAACTTGTGTTCATTCTTGGTAATGAACTCAGCGATTTTCGCTATTTGCCCCATCATCTTTTGATAGGCGGCACTTTCCATTACGATAACTTCTGTCATAATCCTAATTATTGAAATGTTTGCCGCAAAGTTCCCGATAAGTCAAAATCCGCATGGTATACTATACGTGTACTACACCATAATTTTTTTGTTCCTGCATTTTTTTTGCGGGAAAATGCGAGGTCAATCCGTTTCGGTCA
>NZ_JAMBLS010000057.1 GCF_023336905.1 Bacteroides sp. ET71 | reverse complement strand
TACGATACCGTTCCTTCAGTAATTTCATTGCCAATTCATTATCAGCTATCGCAGTCTATTGTTTCTTTGAAAAGAAACCCGCCATTGAAGTGAACTTTAATCAATGACGGGCAACTTACTATCTTTTGATCTTATGTCGAACTCACGTTAAATAAGGCTTTAAAGGTAGAAGGATAAGGTGTCTCAAATCGCATAACTTCCCCCGTTACTGGATGATAGAAACAGAGCTTGAACGCGTGCAGGGCTAAACGTCTTAATGGGTTGGAATCGTTTTCATATCCGTATCGTCCATCACCTACAATTGGATGGCCTAAGTCTTGCATATGTACGCGAATCTGGTTCTTACGACCTGTTTCCAAGTTTAGCTCTAATAATGAATATCCATTTTTACGTTTAATAACCCGATAGTGAGTGATAGATTCTTTCCCACCATCATCGACGGAACTTGAGGAAACGTAAAGTGTCCGGTCTGTGAGCCAAGAGCGGACAACCCCCTGCTCACGTTCCATCTCTCCATTCACTACAGCCACATATCGGCGATCAAAAACGATTTGATGCCAATTGTCTCGTAAGGTATGTTGGGTTTTCTCATCTTTTGCAAACATCATTAATCCTGACGTATCACGGTCTAAACGGTGGACTATATAAATATGGTTCTGTCTGCTCGAACGGCGGACATATTCATTCAGGATTGTGTAGGCTGTACGTTCTTTTTGTCGTTCTGTATTTACGGAAAGTAGGCCTTCGCTTTTATCAATAACAATAAGATAAGCATCCTCATATACAATTTTCAGCAGGCGGGAATGAAAGTCGTGTATATTTTTATTTCGGCTTATCCGGACTTTCATTCCTGGTTTAAGAAGAAAATTATATTGGGTAGTGATGACATTATCTACATGTACTATACGCTTTGAGAGCAATGATTTAATCTTAGTCCGACTGGCTTGCGGCATCATGCTAGAAAGAAAGGCCATCAGCTCTATTGGTTCTTGCACTGTATAGTCTGTGTATTGAGCTTGAGCTTTAGCGTATGTTCTTTGTTTCATATTTTACTAGCAATTTTTACTTTATATCATTTCTCTTTTTTCTAATAATACGACATTCTCTACATGATATGTATGAGGAAACATATCTACCGGTTGAACTGCTTTTACTTCGTATTTGGAATCTAGTAATTGTAGGTCACGCGCTTGGGTTGCCGGGTTGCAACTGACATAAACAATTCGCTTGGGAGCAGCTTGAAGAATAACCTTTACCACGTCAGAGTGCATACCGGCGCGAGGGGGGTCTGTGATGATGACATCTGGTCTTCCGTGTTGGTGTACAAAGTCTTCAGTCAAAATGTCTTTCATGTCACCAGCAATGAATGAAGTGTTGTCAATGCCGTTAAATTCTGAATTTATCCGGGCGTCTTCAATGGCTTCAGGGACATATTCAATGCCTATAACTTGGCGAGCTTGCTGTGAAACAAAATTGGCAATAGTGCCAGTGCCAGTATAGAGGTCATACACTAATTCTGTTCCTGTAAGATTTGCAAATTGGCGCACTATCTGATAAAGACGGTAGGCTTGTTGTGAATTAGTTTGGTAGAATGATTTAGGGCCGATTTTGAAACGTAGTCCTTCCATTTCTTCAAGGATATGGTCTTGTCCTTTGAAAGTATGGACATCCAAATCTCCAATGGAATCATTCACTTTGTTATTTATAATATAAAGTAGTGACGTTATTTCAGGAAATGTGTCTGCAACATATTGTAAAAGGCATTTAAATGATTCCATTTCTCCATCCGTTTTTATCTGTGCAATTACGATTACCATCAGTTGACCAATGGATGAAGTCCGGATGATCAGGTTGCGTAACATTCCTTCATGTGTACGTAGGTTGATAAATGTGTATTGATGTTCGTATGCATAGTCGCGTATGGCATTGCGGATGTGATTTGAAACATCATCTTGAAGCCAGCATTTTTCAATGGCCAGAACTTTATCAAAAGCCCCTGGAATATGAAATCCAACGGCATTCATTTGTTCATAAGTTACATCCTGGGCAACTTCATCACGTGTGAGCCACCTTTTGTTGGAGAATGTATATTCTAATTTATTACGATATCCTTGTATTTGTTCTGAGCCAAGGATAGGAGAAATCTCAGGTAATTTTACTTTCCCTATTCGCGTCAAATTGTCAATTACTTGTTGCTGTTTGTATTTCAGTTGCTCTGCATAGGGAAGTATTTGCCATTGGCATCCTCCGCATATACCATAATGCTGGCAAAAAGGCGTTGCCCGCAAATCCGAATATTTGCGGATATTTACAGCTTCTGCTTCGGCGTAGTTATGTTTTTTACGTCTGATTTGTAAATCTACCACATCGCCGGGTACAACGTAAGGAACGAATATGACTAAATTGTCTACTTTAGCAATGGCTTTTCCTTCGGCTGCCACATCGGTAATTGTAATGCCTTCCAGCAATGGTAATTCTTTTCTTTTTCTTGCCACTTCTATTTTCGTTATTAGGGTTTGAGTGTGCAAAAATAAATATTTCTTCTGAGAAAACCTATTATTATTGTTTCGTAAGATTATGTTGGCTCGCCGATAAACACTTGCTCCTTGTTCGGAAAAGCCTTGCCTTTTGTTCTGAAAGAGCATCCTTCTTGTTCGACAAGAAATAAGCTTTCCCGTTGTGAAAGAAAGTCTAATGGATACAGCAACCAATATTGTAAAGTCGAAATTGCAATTTCTTATCATTTTTTCATCGAAAAAGTTTCATAATCTATGAAATATCCTTAGCTTTGCGAACAGAAAACATTATTATAAACTTAAACTTATATCATGGACAGAAAAAGAGTTTATACTTTTGGAAATGGCCAAGCTGAAGGAAGAGCTGATATGCGTAACCTTTTGGGTGGCAAGGGTGCCAATCTGGCAGAAATGAATTTAATAGGAGTTCCTGTACCTCCTGGTTTTACGATTACAACCGAAGTCTGTGCCGAATATTATGAAATGGGGCAGGAAAAGGTTGTAGAACTTTTGAAAAACGATGTTGAGAAATCTATTGCTCAAGTTGAACAACTGATGAACTCCAAGTTTGGAGATGTTGAAAATCCATTGCTTGTATCCGTCCGTTCGGGTGCACGTGCTTCCATGCCAGGCATGATGGACACAATCTTGAATTTAGGACTGAATGACGAAGTTGTCGCCGGACTGGCCCGTAAGACAGGAAATGAACGTTTTGCATGGGATTCATATCGACGTTTCGTCCAGATGTACGGTGATGTAGTACTCGGAATGAAACCTACCAATAAAGATGATATAGATCCATTTGAAGCAATCATTGAAGATGTCAAGAAAGCCAAAGGAGTACGCTTGGACAATGAATTAGAAGTTGAAGACCTGAAAACTCTGGTGAAAAGATTCAAGGAGGCTGTGAAAGAATCTACAGGTGGCGATTTCCCTGCTAACGCATATGACCAATTATGGGGGGCTATCTGCGCCGTCTTTAATTCGTGGATGAACGACCGTGCCATCTTGTATCGCAAAATGGAGGGAATACCCGATGAATGGGGAACGGCTGTTAACGTACAGGCTATGGTCTTTGGAAATATGGGCAATACTTCTGCGACAGGTGTTTGTTTCAGCCGTGATGCAGCTACAGGCGAAGATCTTTTTAATGGCGAATATCTTATCAATGCCCAAGGTGAAGATGTGGTTGCTGGTATTCGCACACCACAGCAAATTACCAAAATAGGTTCTCAACGTTGGGCCGAACTGGCAGGCGTAAGTGAAGAAGAACGTGCCGCAAAATATCCTTCCATGGAAGAAGCCATGCCGGAAATTTATAAAGAATTGGATGAACTGCAGACGAAACTCGAAAATCATTATCGTGATATGCAAGACATGGAGTTTACCGTACAAGAAGGTAAATTGTGGTTCCTTCAGACACGTAATGGTAAACGTACAGGTGCGGCAATGGTGAAAATAGCAATGGATATGCTTCGTCAAGGCCTTATTGATGAAAAGACAGCTTTGATGCGTTGCGAACCCAATAAACTGGATGAGTTGCTCCATCCTATATTTAACAAAGAAGCTTTAAAGAAGGCTAAAGTCTTGACTCGTGGACTTCCTGCTTCACCGGGAGCAGCTTGTGGACAAATCGTATTTTTTGCCGATGATGCCGCATCTTGGCGTGCCGCAGGCAAACGTGTGGTAATGGTTCGTATCGAGACTTCTCCTGAGGATCTTGCAGGAATGACTGTCGCCGAAGGCATATTAACAGCCCGTGGAGGTATGACTTCGCATGCTGCCGTAGTAGCTCGTGGAATGGGTAAATGTTGCGTATCTGGTGCTGGTGCACTGAATATAGACTATAAAAAACGTACAGTAGAAGTAGATGGAGTCACATTGAAGGAAGGCGATTTCATTTCACTTAACGGCAGTACCGGAGAAGTATATGAAGGCAAGGTTGAAACAAAAGCTGCTGAACTTTCTGGTGACTTTGCTGAATTGATGAAACTTGCTGATAAGTATGCAAAATTGCAAGTACGCACCAATGCAGACACTCCGCACGATGCAGCCGTAGCACGTAGTTTTGGAGCAGTAGGCATTGGTTTGTGCCGTACGGAGCATATGTTCTTTGAAGGTGAAAAGATCAAAGCAATGCGTGAAATGATTTTGGCCGAGGACGCTGAAGGACGTAGTAAAGCTCTCCAGAAGATTCTGCCATATCAACAAGCTGATTTCAAGGGAATATTCAAGGCTATGGCCGGTTATCCAGTCACCGTGCGATTGCTTGACCCGCCCTTACATGAATTCGTTCCACACGATTTGAAAGGTCAACAAGAGATGGCTGAAGCAATGGGGGTAGATTTGAAATACATCCAACAGCGTGTAGAAGCCTTGTGCGAACATAATCCGATGTTAGGACATCGTGGATGCCGTTTAGGCAATACTTATCCTGAAATCACTCAAATGCAGACGCGAGCCATCCTGGGTGCAGCATTAGAATTAAAGAAGGAAGGTATAGAAACTCATCCTGAAATTATGGTGCCATTGACAGGTATCCTCTATGAGTTTAAGCAACAGGAAGAAGTTATACGTGCCGAAGCCGCAAAACTGTTTGAAGAAGTGGGAGACAGTATTGATTTTAAAGTAGGTACAATGATTGAAGTACCACGTGCTGCATTGACAGCTAATCGCATTGCCTCTTCTGCAGAGTTCTTCTCATTTGGCACTAATGACTTGACACAGATGACTTTCGGCTATTCTCGTGACGATATAGCTTCATTCCTCCCAATCTATTTGGAAAAGAAGATTTTGAAAGTAGATCCATTCCAAGTTCTTGACCAAAATGGGGTAGGGCAACTGATTCGTATGGCAACAGAAAAAGGCCGTGCCGTTCGTCCTGATCTGAAATGTGGCATTTGTGGTGAACATGGTGGTGAACCTTCTTCTGTAAAGTTCTGCCACAAAGTAGGTCTAAATTATGTTAGTTGTTCACCTTATCGTGTACCCATTGCGCGTTTAGCTGCGGCGCAGGCGGCGATTGAGGGCTAATAGATTTTAGTTAATAATCAGATAATTAGGCGGTAATCCATCGTTTTGAGTGGATTACCGCCTATTTCTTTTA
>NZ_JAMBLS010000056.1 GCF_023336905.1 Bacteroides sp. ET71 | reverse complement strand
TGTGGATGTCTATTGGAGGAAAGATTACCCAGATTCCTATGAAGATGGGCACAGACATCAATCCATTCTCTCCCGAGCCAAATGGTTATGCCTTTATGGGGTGCTCTATGAGAATGCCCTGGAGTATTTGAAAGCTACATTCGGGAAGCATGGCATTTCAGAATCGGACATAGAAGGAATGGTTATCAACAATTATAACGCCAACCGTGCCTTTTTCGGGAGTGAACGCCAAAAACTTTACTTGAAAAAGGAAGAAGCGAAGAAGTACCGGATTAAGACGTTATTTGGAATATAACATGAAAGGAGGCAAGTACCCTAAAAGTACCTGTCTCCTTTTTCTCGTGCTAAAATAGGATTAAGATATTCAGCAATCTACTCAAACATTCATTGGATAGCGTTCCAAAATTTTATCATTACACCATATTTCTGGGTTTCATTAAAGGGTTCGGGTGGTTCGGATTCAGGGCGATCGTTCTTTGTTCCAGCATCTCCTTTTTCTTTTGCTGATAGGCCTGATATTCCGGACTGTCTTCCTCCACCCATGCCAGATTCTCCTCACTCCAGTTCAGATAATCCCCATCCTTATGAAGTATTTGGGGGCGTTTCAGTATTGTCTTATCTCCATCCACAAATTCAGCCATGTCCATCAGTTCATCCATTGAGATATGTTTGTCCTCGTAGCTACCGTATTTGTTTTTGATCCGATAACTGATGTATGGCTCGGGAATAGGAACATTTCTGTCTGTATCGCTGTCACCAATATCGATAGTGACACGAATTTCATTCTTTTTACTTTTCTCTTTCCATACTGTGCCATCAAAATTTACCCATAAGTCCTTTTGTATGGATCTGATCGGATCGAGAGAAGAGAATTGCTTGAGTACACGCCATTCCAAATTGCTGGCACTACAATTCCCTTTGTTCCCGTCTTTATGAACAAGCTCGTATTTCCTTCCATCCATAGGTTTGGGGACATAGCAGTCTGCAACGAGTTCATCCAGTTCAACTATCCCAGGAAATTTTAGATCCAGGTATTTTGAACCGTCAGGTCTTATATGGATCTTAAGAAAGCGGTTTAAGGAAGGATCGTTGTATTCACGATAAACAGGGAACCCTTTTCATGGTATCCAAAGATTGAGTTTGGATGAATAACGCATCAGAATATTAGTAATATACCTGTCGTTTTTCATTTTGAACTTTTTCCAATATAAGAGCCTGTCTTATCTGCCAATTTTAACGGGAATGACAAGAAACCATAAATTCTGTCATACCAAAGATAGGCACTGACACCTCCAATTGCAAGTGAAATAATTGTTGCGCTAACTTTTACTATATTTACCTTTTCCATAATTGTATATTTAAATTATTCAACATTTTAAACGTTAAATTATTATCAGTCACAGCTCTAAATTGGGGCATAAGACCGTAGTTCATTTTACCATCCGCTGCATAAGCGGTTGCCTGCTCCGATTGCTCGGTCACAGGACTTAAAAATAATCTTATCATTAGCTCTTATTTAAGACGCTGTTATTATTGTTATGTGTGCTACAGTTACTATCAGTCGTAGCACTACACTGAGGCTGAACACCATCGTTATTAATCACTTCATTCTTTACTATTGTGCAAACAGCTACCTCCTCCGATAACTCGGTCAGAGGATTTAATTCTTTTTCAGACATTTAATAATTAAAACTGTTTAAGTAATTATCAATGGAGTCTTGACTAAATAACGGATTACGTCCCGTATATTTAGTAGGAACTAATCGGCCTTCTTTTTTATGCCGATACAGCTTAGACTTAGATATGTGAAGCATATCACACACCTGCTTAATAGTATATAGCTTCCTGCCAGAATCCGCTTGTTTAGTTGCATCTGGCATTTGCCTTACTTGTTCTACTACACGATTGGCTATCATGTCAGCAATCATGTTAAGAATGTTTACTACTTCTGTTTTTGTTTCCATAATCTTTTTTGTTAAATTCTGGTGCAAAATTATGGAATTCACAATTATACGTTAGGGGAAAACAATTACTATAAACGGTATCCTTTCCCCTAATCAGGATGGAGAATTTCACTATTCCAATCGGTTCACGACAGAGCGTTTAATATCTTCATCTATTGTACGATAACGAGCGAAAGCTTTACTTCCTTCGGTATGTCCAGTCATACTGCCTATCAAATTTGCATCCTTTACTTCTTTATATAGATTCCCAATAAAATTTCTACGAGCCATATATGACGTAGCTACTTCATAAATTGGATGCTGTTCGTCTTGCCTAGTTATTGGATTAATGACTGTCACGATTCTTGATATACCAGCCTTTTTCAGCATCTTTTTTATAGCTTTATTATAGTGTTGCGTTGAAATGAAAGGGAATAGTGCTTCTCGCTTCTCGTTTTTATAACGCAAAAGAATCTTTTTGGCCTGAGCGATTAAAGGTACGCTGACTGTTTTTCCCGATTCATCAACAGTCTTACTGGGTATATATTCTATCGAGTCGCCTACTACATTATCTTTTGTAAGTTGATAAAAATCACCCGTTCTGATTCCAATGCAAGATTGAAAAACAAAAATATCTCGTTGTATGGCCAGCATTGGTTCATCGGAAAAATCATATTCAAATAACTTATTTCGTTCTGCTGTCGTTATAAAAAAGGGTGTACCATATACGCAAGTCGGTAATTGATATTTATTGAACGGATTATTGTTTGTTCTCCCTGTTGCTACAGCCCAATTATAAAAAGTTCGGAAGCGCTTCATGATATAATGAATGCCGTTAGTACCTCTTGCTTTGGGTTTCCTAACTTCAGGATAAGTTTGATATATGTTTATATGCTTGATGCACACTCCATTTTTGTTAAAGAAGGTATGCTCAATTCTCAGGAATTCTTCAAAGCGAACCAAATCCAAATCTGTAATATCGTCTAAGTTTAAGCAGAATCCTTTTCCACGATATAATTCATACCTTTTTAACAATCTAATGAGCGTTCCAAATTGGGCAGAACGATTTCCTGGTTTAACCCTTACGGAAATAAAAATCTTAAGAATCTCAAAAAAGTCCTTTTCATTTCCATCCTCTGTTTTTGGTGTACCGAAATGGAATTCATGCACTATACTTTCAAGCCATGATTTGCTGATTTCTTCAATAGGAACTGTAATGCTCTTAGCCAAAATGAAAGTACATAAAGTATCAAGCTGCTTTTGTAACGCAATTAATTCTCCTTGCTCTTTTACATGGATGCGTGGTATTACGATTTTTTCTTTTTTGGAGTCCCAATACTTGGACAAAACATACAGATTTGATTTAGTCCGAAATACTTTATTGCGGGCTATTGAAATACGTAAAAGAATTTCATGTTTTGCATTTCCTTTTTGCTGCTTACTTGATAAATACATTCTGATTGTAGCCATATCCTTTAAATTTTTATGGCCACGAAATTGAGGAAAAAACAGTACTTCATTTGGGGGATAAATAAGACTAGGAAATCTGATTTTCCCCTATTCATATCTTGGTTGACAAAATAGGGCTATTTTTGTCAACCGAGAATGATTCTGTTGACATTTTATGAATTATACTAAGATAATAGAGCCTTATAAGGGGTTAGATTTCAGTACTATACATGCCTTTTATAGATTCATATAATCTCAAATTATAGCCCTGGCTGGTCCACAAAAACAGGAAAGCGCTAACTGCCTCATTCCATGCAGTTAGCGCTTTCCCTTTTATCCGCTTTATGTTTCTACGGTAATCTTAAACAGACAGTTGTCTGTGTCTTTCACATCGTTGGCCGGCTTAGCAGAAATAACCAAACTTATTCCCCCCTCTGAGAGGAACGTTCATAATCATCTCCCTATTAATATTGGCTTTTAGTGAAAAAAGCCATTGTCTTCCAGATTTGGAGCCATTAGAGGAGAAGCAGAAGAAGCACCAACTTCAATAGGTAACCAGACATCCATATCTCCTTCACCACGATGAGCCCAAGCATAATAGGGAATGAGGGTCAGTCGTGCATCCCGTACAACAAGTTTACCGTCAGCTCCGTAACTGAGCACCTGTACGGGAGTGACAAGAGTACAAACACCATTCAATAAATCAGGCTGCCAAGTCACCTCGAAAGAAGGATAACGATTCAACAATATGTTGTGCACATTAAAGTCATTGTCAGGCCACTCAGCGCAATACACCAACGGTCCGCGTTCTATGGCCACGCGCCCACGGTCTGCTTCCACCTGGTCATTGGCTTTTACCAAACGGGGTTCCATATCGAAATGAATATTTACCACATCGCCTTTTTTCCATATACGGTCAATACATAAATAGCCATTTTTCAATTCACCTTTTACAGCCTCTCCATTCACTTCTACACGATAACCAAGCTCTTGGTTGTCAGCATAGGTATAAAGAGTACTGGGAACTACCTGATTACGCACCCAACCAGGAATGCGAATATTCATACAAAAAGGCGAATGTCCCTGCGCTACGGTCAAGCGGATGTCACCATTCCACGGATAAAGCGTTTCCTGCTCCAGCACCACTTTTTTCTTACCCAAATTCAACGTTGCGCGATTGGGAAGAAAAAGATTAACATACACTTCATCCCCTTTTACAGCATAAACATAGCCAGGAAGAGATGGAATAAACCGACAAATATTGCTGGGACAGCAGGCACATCCGAACCAAGACTGACGGCTATAATTACCAACCGAGGAGAGCGGATTGGGATAAAAGAAAGTTCCTCCATCCAATGACACACCTGAAATCAATCCATTGTAAAGCGTACGCTCCAACACATCAAAATATTTAGCCTCACCATGCAGAAGAAACAGACGATAGTTGACATACACATTGCCGATAGCAGCACATGTCTCATTATAAGCTGCCAGATTCGGCAGTTCATAATTGTCACCAAAAGCTTCGCCATCGTGGCGGGCACCAATACCTCCCGTAATGTAGAGTTTCTTGCCAACAATGTTCTCCCAGATGCGGTCGATGGTATGGATGTAGGCCGTATCGCCCGTAACAGCCGCCACATCGGCCATACCTGCATACATATAAGTAGCGCGCACGGCATGTCCCACGGCCTCGTCCTGCTCCAGCACAGGCTTATGGGATTGACAATAAGCATCACGCCGGGCGGTATGCCCGCGGGCATCCAGGAAAAACTTGGCCTGCTTCAGATATTTCTCATTGCCGGTGGCCAGATAAAGACGCACCAAAGCCATCTCTACAATCTGATGCCCTGGCACCAGGCATTTCTGTCCGGGGGCGTCACCAATGGCTTCACATACACAATCGGCATAACGGATAGCGATATCCAGAAAATTGCGTTTGCCAGTAGCCTGATAGTACGCCACAGCTCCCTCAATCATATGCCCCAGGTCGTAAAACTCATGGCTGAGACTCTCCACCAACACCCAACGTTCCGGACCTGCCCACTCATGCGGGTGCTTAGGGTTCATGGTGCGAGCAGTATAAAGATAACCGTCCGCTTCCTGGGCTGCAGACACGATGACAAGAATGCTGTCTATGTATTTTTCCAATTTCTCATCCGGATAAGTCTGCAAAGAATAACTGGCTCCTTCGATGGTCTTGTACACATCCGTATCATCGAACGGGGACCCGCCGACTTTGTATTTTTCACTGGGATGAGCCGCCTTCACAAAATTGTCATAACGACCGCTTTCCTCGCATTTTCTGAAAGCCAAAGGGATAGTAACTTCCCGGTTAGCCTTCAAGCGCTGCCCCCAGAAGCTTTCAGGAACCACTTTCACAGAAGTAAAAGGCACAGGAGTAATGGGATAGCCCCCTGAATGAATGTCTACTTTGTTTTGGGCAAACAACTCGCCGGACAATACAAGAACAAGAAACAACAAAGAAAAATAATGTTTCACCATACAGCAATAATATTTCAAGGTCTACTTAATAATGTAACAAAGATATATAATCATCCCAATGACTATTAACCCTGAGGATACTTTTAACAGAAA
>NZ_JAMBLS010000055.1 GCF_023336905.1 Bacteroides sp. ET71 | reverse complement strand
GGGAAGTATCGCCACCTATTTAGGCATCACGCAGGCAAGTCTGAGCAGGATTAGGGCACAAATAAAGTGACGTTTATCTTTTATTCCAGCTGGAAGGAATGGATGCAAAACCTTGAAAGAGAAGCAACCTACGTATTTATAAATTTGTAGAGGACAACATGATGGAAATAAAAAAGATTAATCACGATTTTTCAGTGTGCAAAGTAGCGGATTATTCGCTTGTAAACTTAAATGCGGAATACTGTTTCATCGGGAAAACAGATGAAGAAAAATCCTTGGTATGCATTACCGGCGATGTTCCGGCCAATGTCACTCAACGTGATGATGGGTGGAAAGGTTTTCGTATTCAAGGGATTTTAGATTTTTCTTTGATTGGCATCCTATCTAAAATTGCAGAGATTTTGGCCCAAAACAGCATTTCGATTTTTGCGATTTCAACTTATAACACGGACTATGTTTTGATAAAAAAGGAGAATTATCAAAAGGGACTGAATATTCTCAAACACTCAGGTTATAAAATTGTAGAGTGACAACTTGGCCTTCTGTTCTTCTGGAAACCGTTCTTCTGCTTCAATCCGCTTAGAAACGGTTTTCAGCTCTCTTCCCAACTTCCGTGATTTTCCCCTAACTACTTAATTCACAGATTATATTGCGTTAATCTGCCGAATTTCGGAGGTTTTTCCACAGATTCAATGTAAAATCGTTTGAGGTTATGCAAGTACTTCCTGATGGAAGTGCCTTGGCAACGGTAGAGGATATTTCTAACATTGGAATGGTCGTTTTATTCCTTGCTAATAAGGGAATTTCCTATTATGACGACCAAAAATAAATGTGCCAACAGGTAAGCGTGTAATGCAAATTGGCGCATACAAATATATGATGCGCAGTGAAATGGAAAAAACTGTTCCTATAGTTGAAATTATGGATTAGTTATCGCAATACAACTCCATTTTTCTGTATTGAATTGATTTTCCAATCATACGCCCCCTCTGCGACATCGCCAATCTCTTTGAGTGTATGGCGATGTTTTATTTCGTCAAATGGCTGGCGGCTCTCCGCATAATCACAGAGCCATGCTCCGACCGCATTTTGCTGTTCAATCGTTTCCCCGTACTCCTGCATCACGCTCTTGATGTCGGCGGCTTCGGACGGGGCAAAGAAAGATTGGTACTGCTCCATACCGAAATGAACAATCGCATCAATGGCTCGCTTAAAGACCTCGTTTGCCTTGTAAAGAATATCGGCAAGCATGTTCAGAATATGCCTGCTCGCTTTCAGCGTACTCTGCAACAAGCGGATGGTCATGTCTTTCTCCGCCGTGGCTTGGCCCACCGATTGGCTGATGCGCTGCCGCTCGCCGTTCTTTTGCTCCTGAAGCTGCCGTACCGCCTTATCCCTTTCAATGGCAAGTGAACGGCTCTGCACCAAAGCCCTGTCACGTTCCGCTTCGGCTTTCTGTTTTTCTGCGACCAATGCCTTTGTCCGTTCCTCCGCCTTCTCCTTTACGGCTTCGGCAAAGGCTTTTTTCATGCGCTCGTTCTCGGCTTTCAGCTTGGCGTTTTCCTTTTCGACCGCTGCGGACTTGCCGACCCCGACAAGGCTGCCGAAGCTATCCAGTATGCTGTCCACTTTCGCCTTGCGCTCGTCTTTGAGTTGCTGCTCCCTTTCGGCAATCTCACTGTCGAGGGAAAGGCGGTACTGTTCTTTCGCCTTGTTCTCGCCCTCTACGAATAAAAGTTCCGCTTCGGCTTCCTCCTTGGCAGCGATGGCGGCTTGCCTTGCGGCTTTCGCCTGTTCCGCTTCCTGCTTCTGCTTGGCGATGATGAAGTCCGTGCGCTCCAGATGCTCCTTGCCCGTCACCTCCTTTGATGTGCCCCTTTCCATTTCCAGACACTCAGCCAAAACGGTCTGCATTTCGCTCATGGCTTTCTCGTCCAGCTTGCAGGATTTTCCCGTTTCGTGGTTCATCCAATCCCATACGATATGTGCGTGTAAGTTGGGCTTCCATGTGGCATTGTCGCCGGGTACTCCGTAATGCCCCTCGTCACGGTGGATGAAAACCTGCAGGGCTGTGATACCCCAACGCTCCCTGCACACCTTGCAGAACTGCCGCAACTGCTTCATCGTGGTGTCGTCCTTGATGACGACCACGCCCTCCTTGAGCGGAGTGCTGCCACGGACGATGGTCACCTTTCCTGTCTTCTTGTTTACCCGTTCCCGGTCTTTGGTCTGCATCGCCCGACCTGTCTTTTCCTTGACCATTGCGGCTATCTGATTGTAGCGGTCGGTGAGCGTGGCTTCACCGAAATCAGGTGATACCCACGTCTCGTTTCCTGCCATGAGGTCGGTACGGATGTAAAATTTCTCATTGCGGATATTGGCGAGATATTCCGCTGTCCGCCCATTGTGCGCTTCGCTGCTGCCGATGTTGCACGGCTTGATGTTGATGGATGTTTTCTGTGCCATAGACTTGTCTGTATTTTGGGTTTCACTTCGGGTTATTAGAGCAGAGCCTTAATCGGAGGGTGCAGGGAGAGGGTCACTTCCTGCTCCGGGTTCTTAGGGGTGGAAGCCACTAAGCGGAGTTTCCAAAGAGGAGGTCACTCTTTGGTCGGGTTGCACAGGGCTGAAAGTCCTTGCCGGGTTCTTAGGGCAGAGCCATAAGCCCCTCGAGAGAGCCCACAACTTCGGAACGCAGCGGAGAAGTTATAGTGGGCTATATCTGGGCAAGCCCAGTCAGTCACGCCACGCCAACGGAGTATCGCTGAAATCCTGCGCTGTGCGCTCGTCAGCCCCTCCCGGCTATGGTCGGTCATCCACGCCACCAACCGTGCCGTCCTGCGCTTCTTTCGTGCTTTCTACGGGCTTATTGCCATGCTGTCGTTGCCGTTGTCTCCGGCATGGGTATTGTCTGTTTCGTCTTCCGCATCCACTCTGTTATCCGACCTGTCGGAAACCACAGGCGAACAAAGGGAAGAAAGGGCGGCTGCTCCGCCTGCCATGCTGTCCGTATCTTGTGCTGGACATTGGCAACCGTCCGGCACGGAACACGGCTTGTTCTCCGATGGCATATCATTAGAGTATGGTGTCCGCACTCTGTCTGCCTGTCCTGTGGAAACTGCCGCAGGCTTGACATAATGGGGGTTGGTCAGCAGGACACCATCCACATACCACCCCGTCAGGAAATGCAGGGTGTGTACGGAAGTGCGGTTGTTGGTTCGGGTGGTCAGCATACCGAGCCTGTTGAAGCTGTCAATGAGCTTCCCGATGGTCTTGCGGTTGCAGCCCATGTACTCTGCCAGTTCCACATCGGAAGCTGCTGCCTGTCCCACCTCCAACTCAATCTCAACTCCCTTGATACGGAGGACGGTCTTTGTCCGCACGGCTGCGGTCATCAGCCTGTGCAGGCACTTCTGTCTGTCGATGGCGGCTTTGCCGTCTAAAAGGAAATCCCACTGCCCGGCGGAAAGGATGGTGCAGTAATGTATGGTCTGTTCGTTCTTGCACATAGTTTATGATATTTACAGGTGTTACACTGGTCAACTACCTGCCCATGCCATACCTTTGTTCCGGCATGTGGTATTCCCTGTCCGCTGCGATGCGGTTCAGCACATCCTGCAAACGGTCAAGCTGGTCGTGGTCAAGCACCCGGATGGCACTGATGGTTATCTTCTGCGTGGCAATCCTGCGGTGGGCGATGTTGTTCTCGCTCATCGTGCCGTCACCGTCCGCATGGACGGAGCGGAGGTAGGCGTTGACCGCATCCGTCTGTTCCTTTGAAGGGTACGGTGCTGCCCACCTGTCTTGAATGTAGCCGACCATTTTGCCGACCGCATCCGCCAAGAGCGGATTGCGCTGTGCGATAATTGGTATCAAATCTTCTTTCTTCATGTGACTGTTATTTTAGAAGTCTTGTGATTGTTTATTTCTCGTTGATTTTGTTGACTTTGTTGAGAGAGTACCGACAAAAGGGAAAATAAAAATCGCATCCAACGGTTTAGGATTCTACTTTTCTTTTTTGGCCAGCAATTCTGTTGAAAACTGTTGAGACTATTGTTGAATCATATAAGCCTTGCTCATACGTTTCTCCCTATATTTCATCAAATTCAACAAACTCAACGATAGTCTTTCAGAATTTCTCGGGTGACGGTGTAAAAGCGACCGACTTTCTTGGGTGATGCTGAATACTTCTGTCCCGGCAACACGGATATTTGGTAAGTGGAATAAGACAGCGCATTGGGAGCAGGCTCCAGTTTCCAACACTGTTGCAGGACATTCCTCACCTGGTGGCGTTCCACTCTTACCATAGAATAGTTGAACAACGCCAATAGGTCGTTGATGCAGAAATCCACCACATTCACCTGCATGCAGTCCATGATGTCGAACAGCAGTTCAGCCATGTCAAGTTCTATGCGGCTCCGGTTGCAGCGGATGATTTTCTCCAATGCTTCCGTGCGTATGAGTGACGGCGAAAACCACATTCGGCTTTCTTCTTTGGTTGTCAAGTCACGATGCAACAGATAGTGCAGAAATGCTGGGATTTCGTCTTTCAATTTCTGTAGAAACGAAGTATCGTCCTTCTCCAATCGGCTAACCTTCCTTACCCAATAACGTGTTTCCTCCGGCTCAATGTAAACGGGAAAATTCTCGTTATTGGAACACAGCACGAACTTAGCGAAGAACTGCACTTCATAACGGTCTTTTCCTTTGGATTCCATTTTATAGGAATGGGCTGTGCTAAGGTTCTTCAACCGTTCGCTATCCTCACGGCGGTTGAGCAGCACCTCATCCACGACAATCATCAGTTTACCCGCCCAATCCGCATTAAACTGGCTGCGAAAATCCTCGTTGGTATTGAACGTGACATTCTCCTGAAACAATGCTTTCAGAAAATTCAAGAATGTACTCTTTCCCGTATTCCGTTCTTCCGAAACCAACAGGAGTATCGGCAGCTTCTGCGTTGGTTTCAAGTATAATAGTTGGAGGTAATCCATTCCCAACTCATATTGTTCACCGAAGATATGTTCCACCAACGAGCGGATATGCTTGAAATCGCCCTCCACAGGGATATGGGTTATCGGCTCGTAAAGATTGTAGAAGCCTGCAACTTCTTTTTGATAGTTAATATGACTCGGTACTGTACAAAAGCCATTATACTTTGTGATGGAATGAATATTGTTTTTTCCATAGTCCTGCCGGATAGTGCCAAAGCTCCATTGAATCCGGCGGGTGATAGTTGTACCATCGACCAAAGGCTGCTGCACTACCTTATATATTGTAGTACCTACCCGAATATATAATTCTTCCATATTGTTCCTCTTGGAATTATACATTCAATTCACTACAGCCAGAACCCTGTACTTTCGATTTCATAAGTGAAGCAATCTCTCTTTTTGAGTAAAGATTACGTCCACCTAACTTGTGAACGATGATTGTACCCTCTTTCTGCATACGCCACAAAGTGGTGTAGGTGATATGAAGCCGTTCACATACTTGGTCGCGCGTATAGTATTCGTCACTCTCTTCTGATGTTAAATCGTGCTGAGATTTCTTTCCTACCAACTCTTCCACTAATTCGGAAACAACCTGCTTGAGGTCATCCTTCTGTAACATGATAAAATTTCCTTGCATAATATGTTGTTTAGATGATTATGCTGCGAAATTATTATAGAACACAAAGAAAGCACCTCGGTAAAAATCGTGTCGATTTCTGCCGAGGTGCTTTTAACAGGATAGCGTTTCTTTTTAACTAATCAAACGTTTATGATAGAATCAATATACATTGGGGGAAAGCAAGGTACGCAGTCTTATGCCCATCAACTTCGCTTGTTCCCTTCCTGTTTGAATAGTTTTTTCTGATAAGTTCAAATTATAATCATAGTCGCCATGTTCATTGATAATGGCACAATAAAGGGCTTCTGCCCAATCAAAACCAAATTTGAATCCAAGGGCTGGGAACCTCTCCAAAATGGCAGTATGAAAAGTTCGGTAATTGTAAGAGTCATTAAGCAAACCGCCATTAGT
>NZ_JAMBLS010000054.1 GCF_023336905.1 Bacteroides sp. ET71 | reverse complement strand
CGTTTCGTGTGCAAAGATAAAGAGGATTTTTTTAATCATCCGGTCAAAAAGAGGCAAACCGTTCCACAGAATGATTTTTTTTTGCGCAGACAACTCAGACATAAATGGCAAAATTTCAATTATAAAGAGCAGTTTATTGTCGAAATTTGAATGATTTTGCTGAGCAATCATTATATTTGCAAATACAATCAATTATTATCGTGTGTCTGCAATACATTTTATTAATATGGGAACAGAAAAAATAAATCGGCTAAAAATAGTATTGGTAGAACAGGGGAAAACCGGAAAATGGCTGGCCGGACAATTGGGGAAAAACGAAGCCACCGTTTCGCGTTGGTGTTCCAATACGAGCCAGCCATCATTGGAAATGCTAATGAAGATAGCTACCATATTGAATGTAGATGCGAGAAGATTGATCAATAACGGGATAGAAGAATAAGGTCATGGCTAAAAAACAGCAGAAAGAAAAAAGTATAGAAGAAACCCTTTGGGATTCGGCGAATAAACTACGTGGGTCGGTTGAACCTTCGGAATACAAGCATGTGGTATTGAGTCTGATATTCCTGAAATATGCCTACGACCGCTTTGTGGAACGCCGCAACGAACTGATTGCAGACGGCAAGGAAGCGTTTGTCGAACAGGCTGTATTCTATAACGCCAAGAATATTTTCTATTTAAACGAAATAAGCCGCTGGGACTATTTGATAGAAAATGCCAAACAGAACGACATCGCCATCAAAATAGATGCGGCTTTGGCTCAGGTGGAGAAAGACAACCCGACACTGAAAGGAGCTTTGCCAAGTAATTATTATTCCGGATTAGGGCTTGACCGTACCAAATTGGCAAGCCTGTTGGACGTCATCGGCAAGATAGATACACAGAAAGACAAGGAACACGATTTGATAGGACGTGTCTATGAATACTTCTTGGGCAAGTTTGCCATAGCCGAAGGAAAAGGTAAAGGGGAGTATTATACGCCCAAGACGATAGTCAACCTGATAGCGGAAATGATACAGCCTTACCGGGGCAAGATTTATGACCCTTGTTGCGGTTCCGGAGGCATGTTCGTGCAGAGCATGAAATTTATTGAAGCGCACCACGGTAACAAGAAAGACATTTCCGTCTATGGACAGGAATACACCAATACCACGTATAAGTTGGCGAAGATGAACCTTGCTATTCGTGGCATTGCCTGCAACTTAGGTGAACGTGCTGCCGATACGTTCCATGACGACCAACACAAAAACTTGAAAGCGGACTTCATCATGGCAAATCCGCCTTTCAACCAAAAGGCATGGCGAGCAGAAAACGAACTGACCAACGACTCACGTTGGCACGGGTATGAAGTGCCACCTACAAGTAATGCCAACTATGGATGGATTCTGAACATCGTTTCCAAACTGTCAGCCAATGGCATGGCGGGCTTTCTGCTTGCCAACGGTGCGTTGAGCGGCGACGGCACCGAGTTGAACATACGTCGCCAACTATTGAAGAACCATTTGGTGGAAGCCATTGTAATCCTTCCTCGTAATATGTTCTACTCTACGGATATCAGTGTTACACTTTGGATATTGGCAGGGAATCGCAAAATCCGCACAGTAGAACAGAACGGTGAATTAGTGAACTACCGTAACCGGGAAAATGAGGTTTTGTTTATCGACTTGCGCCAATGGGGCGAACCGTTCGAGAAGAAATATATCCAGTTCTCCGGGGAACAGATTGCACAGATAGCCGAAAACTTCCATAACTGGCAACGCGAAGGTTATGAACAGACCTATCGTAATGTACCTGAATATTGTTATTCTGCCACGCTGGAAGAAATCGAAGCAAAAGGTTGGTCGCTCGTGCCCAGCAAATACATCGAGTTCAAGAACCGGGATGAAGGCATCGACTTCGATACGAAGATGACGCAACTGCAAAGTGATATGCAAGAATTGTTTCGACAGGAAGAAGAAAGCAAGCGGGAATTGTCGAACTTGTTTAAGGAATTAGGATATAAATTGTTATAGCATAAACAAATACGTAGCATGAAGAAAAATTTTGTAGAGTCTGCTGTAGTCAGGCAAAATGTTCTAAATAATACTATTGCAATGGATACGCTCCAACAAACCTTGTCTTTAGATGGTGTAATGTTTGAGAGTAAACTCACATTCATTAAAAGACAAGTAGCAGAATTCTTTGAAGTCACAGAACGCACCATAGACTATTGTATTGAAAAGAATGAAAAAGAAATAGCCAAAAACGGTTACGAGGTTTTACGCGGCAAACGCTTGGTAGATTATAAGTTAGCTTTTCAAAAACATTTTGGTAACGAAACAGATTTCGTTACCAAAACTACGGTATTGGGAATTTTTGATTTTCGTGCTTTTTTAAATGTTGCAATGCTATTGACAGACAGCGAAAAAGCACGTAGCTTACGGAGCGCCATCTTAGACGTTGTGATAGACACAATTAACAAACGTACAGGTGGAAGTACGAAATATATAAATCAGCGTGATGAAGATTTTGTTTCGAATATCTTTCGTGGAGAAGTCTATCGAAAAGAGTTTACCGATGCTCTGCGCGATTGTGTGGCAATGGGAAATATAAAATATATGATTTATACAGACAAGGTATATAATAGCATTTTTAAAGAGAACTCTACAGAGTATCGTAAGATACTTAATTTGGAGAAGTCTGAGAACATGCGTGATACTATGTATAGTGAGGTGTTGGATATTATTGCCAGCTATGAAGCAGGATTTGCAGAAACATTAAGAAGCGAGATGGAAGAGAAGGGGCGTAAATTATCGTCTCATGAAACAGACATCTTGTTTTCTAAATTTGAGAATCAACGTCTTTGGGCTCCATTACGAGAGAAAGCTAGAAATAAAATGGCAAGCCGAGATTTATGTTTCCGCGATGCTCTGCATAAGAACCTTGAAGAATATATCAGTGCAGTTCCTCAAAGTGATTTCGAACGTTTTCTTGGAGAAAAAAGTATGGAACTCGATAAACGTTTAGAAGAATATAAGGATGCTTTGAAACGACTAAAAGAGCGGGATTGAAATGGAAGTAATATATATCACACACGAACAGGCCATAGAGACCCATAAAAAAACCATTGAATATAGTGGTGGGGGAGACATGTCTATATTGAATATAGGTTACTTGGATAGTGTATTGGAACACATTCAAAATGATGATTACTATCCAACGTTTGAAGACAAATTAGTGCATCTTGTTTGGTCTGTCAACAAAAATCATTCCTTTTCAGATGGCAATAAACGTTTATCCATCACTTTAGGTAGTTTGTTTCTTCTTTTAAATGGTCGTTTATATTGTAATAGACGTTTTCTTCAGGAGATGGAAAACATCAGTTATCATTTAGCTGCAGGGCGTATTGACAAAGAACTTTTACGGGATATTATTCATTCTATTCTTGAAGGAGAAATGGATTTTGATGAAGATTTGAAGATACGTATTCTTGTTGCTATTGATGATCAGTTTATTGGATTTAATGAGGAAGATGCTAATCATGAAGAATGATTATAAACGGTTAGGCAATTATATCCGCGAGGTGGATGTAAGAAATCGGGATTTGAAGGTGACGAAACTATTAGGCGTCAGTATCTCCAAAGAGTTCATGCCATCCATTGCGAACACTATTGGAACGGATATGTCTTCTTATAAGGTAGTTGAATCTCGGCAATTTGCATACGGTCCAGTTACATCACGTAATGGAGATAAGGTTTCTATTGCTTTGTACAAAGAGGATGAGAGTGCTATAATTTCACAAGCCTATACAGTCTTTGAGGTTAAGAATAAACAAGAACTCCTCCCCGAATACCTGATGATGTGGTTTCGTCGCCCTGAGTTCGACCGCTATGCCCGTTTTAAATCACACGGCAGTGCTCGTGAGATTTTCAGTTGGGAAGAAATGTGTGATGTGGAACTGCCCGTTCCGTCCATAGAGCAACAACACAAGATTGTGTCCGAATACGAAGCGGTTACCCGTCGCATCCGCCTTAATGAGCAAATCATTGCCAAGTTAGAAGAAACGGCGCAAACTCTCTATCGCAAGATGTTTGTGGATGGGATTGATAAGGAGAATCTGCCGGAAGGGTGGAGAATGGGGACGTTGGGAGAGATTGCGAAAATAAAGGCCGGAGGAGATAAGCCCAAAGTCTTTTCTAATTGTTATACAGACCAATGTCAAATACCAGTAGTAGCTAACGGCATAGAAAATCAGGGAATTATTGGATATACAGAACATTTTGTCATAAATGAACGTGCTATAACAAGGGACTATTGGCGTTTGCTTTGTTCGCACAAGGCCATATTGTCCAATCGTGAGATTGATTTCTGTCATTCCGTACGATAAGAGCTTTCTTCATAATTTATGGTTTCAACTTAGCCGTAAACAATTTGAAGGTGATGGCTCTGTGCAGAATCAATTGACTATTCCTGTTTTAGAAAGGGAAGAAGTTATAGTACCTGACCATAAAACACTTGACGAATTTGAAAAAAGAATGTCTTTGATAAGTAACGCAATTGAATTGAATGCAAAACAAAATAAAAAATTAACCGAATTGCTGTCTTTGCTTCTAGCGAAAATGGTACGATAAAACAAGAACGCATGGCTTTTTCTTTTGAAACAGATAGTAAAGGGTATTTAAAGAAACGTGAAAGTTTCAATCTGGAATACAAGCAAAATTTCCAGTTAGGGGATAATTTGCTCAAATACATTAAGACTTTAGTTGGCATGGCTAACAATAAAGGAGGACAAATAGTATTTGGAATAAAAGATTCTCCTCATATATTATTAGGTATGTCTAACAACAAATTATCAGAAACAGACCCTAAAGTTATTGATATTAAAATTAGAGAATACTTTTCTCCTGACATTAGGTGGCAGTCTGCAATCCAAGAGTTTGAAGGGAAAAAATTTGGAGTACTATCTGTTGAGGAAGCAGAAGAAAAGCCTGTGGTATGTAAGAAAAACAAAGATGATATATTGCGAGAAGGAGCTATTTACTATCGCTATCGAGGAGAGACAAAAGAAATTGAATATCCAGAATTAAAAAAGATATTGGACAAAGAACGAGAAAAAGAACGTATATTATGGATTAAGCACATTGAAAGAATAGCAATGGTTGGTCCGCAAAATATACACCTCCTTGATAGATATAATGGAGAAATCACTTATGGCGATAGCAAAATACTATTGGACAAGTCGTTAATTGACCAACTTAAATTCATTAAGGAAGGGCATTTTACAGAAAAAGAAGGTGAAGGCTTACCTACATTGAAATTAGTTGGAACAATAGATGGTTTAGTAGATGTTGATAATGCAATTATTGACCCGAATGTTGCTTATCCTTTAACGACAGGGTTACTTCAGAAAGAATTAGGATTAAATCAATATGAAATGCAATCTGTAATATATTCATTGGACTTAAAGAATAAACCCAAAAGACATACGTTGATAATGCAAGGAGAAAAATCCAATGGCATACACAAATATTCAAAATCTGTTGTTTCTGTAGTACAAAAGCTCATGGAACAGCGTGGAAGAAAGGTGTTTATCAATGAGTGTACAGAAAAATACAAACAGTACATAAGAGAAACGAAAGAAAAAAATCTGCGAATGAAAAAAAGAAAATAACTATGCCACACTTCAACGAACACGCCCTCGAACTATCCATCATGGAACTGTTCCAGCAAGAGGGTTACACATACACAAGCGGAGAAGAAATCCATAAGGAAGTAAGCGACGTCTTGCTTCGGGACGATATGCGCCTATATCTGCACAACCGCTACAGAGCGGAAAGCATTACGCCGTTAGAAATAGAGCGAATCCTTGCCACGCTGACTGCCAATGCGGTTTTCTCCTTGTATGAACAGAACCGTCATACCTATCGGTTGATGACAGAAGGCTTTTCGTTGAAGCGCGAGGATGCGGCTTTGCCAGATTTGTTTATTGAGCCGATAGATTTCAGCAAAGACGGCATAAAAAACAACCTGTTCCGCATAGTCAACCAGTTAGAAATACAAGGTGCGGAGCGACGTATTCCCGATGGCATTGTTTATGTGAATGGCCTGCCCGTGGTGGTGTTGGAGTTCAAGAGTGCCGTAAAAGAAGATACGACCATCATGGATGCTTACACCCAACTCATCGTTCGTTACCGCCGTGATATTCCCGACCTGTTCAAATACAATGCTTTTGTGGTAATAAGCGATGGGGTGAACAACAAGTATGGCTCTCTGTTTTCACCTTACGATTTCTTTTATGCGTGGCGAAAAGTAGAGGCGGATGATAAGGCAACAGACGGCATCAACTCCCTTTTGACGATGGTAA
>NZ_JAMBLS010000053.1 GCF_023336905.1 Bacteroides sp. ET71 | reverse complement strand
TAAGCTGCATAAAGAATCATGCGAGCTTTAAACACATGCGACATCTGTTGACGTCTCCAAAATTTGTTTCTTTTGTCCATCGTCTCTTTGTATTAAAGTTAGGATGAACAATGATTTTACTTTTGTGAGACTTAATGCATCCATAGCTTTCTTTCTTTTTATTACATAATTAAATTCTCAAAACAATTCAACTTACATCGACATTCGTGCAATTAAACTATCGCCAAATGCCTCTATTGTTTCTTTGCTATCTCTTCCTGTGACAACTTTACCTGTCGCCTTTTCTACTCTATCAAGTAGTTTTATTGCTCTATCATTTATAAATTCTACAAATTTGTCTTCGCTCAGTAAATCAAAATCTATCTTATGACTACAGATAGCCTTCTTTACCGACTCTACATCAGCATTTTCTCTAAATAATTTCTGTACATATTTACTTGGAGCCATACCACCAATTGAACGATTGGTTGATGCACTTATCATGGTTTTATTCACGACCGAGTTCCATTTTTTCATTGGATAGCCCATCTTTTCACAATAACTAGCTGGAAATATATGGTGTATATCCGTATTCTCCAAAGTGTATGTGGCAACAGACATTTTATTTGCTGTTGCAAAATCCAACGGCTCATCTTGAAGTATCAAAGCCATTAAGCCTTTGTACGCAGCACTATTCCTTGTCTGCAAAGAAAGAAGCCTCGTAGCTTGAAAACTTGAGCGGGCTACTGTATCAGGTATAATCGCATCATCATCTACCCATGCAAAAAAATCCTTAATATCCAATGCGTAACGTGTCTCATTCGCTCCACCATACAATTCGCCAAGAACCCCACACCAATACCACTTGGAAAGTTTCTGCAAATTAGGCAAATTGTTAAGTACTTTCTGATGGCTATTGTCATATGCAAATATGGCGGCAAGCGGAATATATTGAGTATTATAAGGAAGGTTAGCGGCTGTATATATTCCTTGTCTTATCAAGAATCTGGCAGCATCTATAAATGCATTTTTCATACCGTCTCTTTTGGCCTCAAAAACTGAACGGCGTAATCCCATGACATCTTTTTTCTTGCATTTCACCCCTGTATCTTTAATAAGAGATTGTTCATAACTTTCCCACAATGTCATAGAAGTTATGAAATCAGTTCCATTTACGTCATGAAGTACATCATACTGTGGAACATCAAAATCCTTTTTGATATTTTTCCATTCTTGGCGTAATTCGATGCCTTCCGCAGCAAGAGAGGCCGTGACCAATTCAAATACGTTAAGTGGAACTCCACCTCGATTGACATTTTCAAATATCTGGCATACAGATGACTGAGATGTTGATTTCAACACTTTGATTACAGGCAATTTGTATTTTGTGACAGGCTCTAAAATTTGCTTTCTAAATTTTTTCTTTATATCTCTTATATCCTTATTAAATGTCTCATTATGATATTCTTCCATTTCATCCAGCCAATCATAGCACTCATCCGAAAACAAGATATTCAATGGTATCATCATTTTCTCAAATTCATTTTGACGAGTACGCAAATCCAAATCTATATCCTTGCCTATATTACTAGTTATTATTTTCTTATCCGATATAGAAATAATAGCATCTTCCCTATCTACACTTTCATCCAAAGCTTTTTTTATGTCTAAATAATAGAACCTATATATGGTTGTACTTTTATTCCTTTCAAGGCATGTTTCTACAGGCCTCTTACCCATAAAAACTTGATAAAGAGAAGTAAGTCTCTGCTGCCCATCCAGTACTAAATATTCTGGCTCAACATCCTTATATTTAGGGTCAACTCCTGTAAAAAGTCTGGGTTTATAATTTACCTCTCCCCCTGTTTCTAAGAACATTAAAGCACCCATAGGAAACCCCATGGTTATACTTTCTATAAGTTTCCGTATTTTTGAATCATCCCAAACCCATGAACGTTGAAATTCTGGGAGTTGCAATTCTCCTTTGCCTACCTGAACAAGAAGGTCTTTCAAATCATTATCATTTGATTGTACTGCCATACGATTTACAATTTTATACCGTGAATATCACTCACGACTTGAATTTAACTTATCTCTGGATAAAATTCTATACTTCAAAACAACTTTCTCACATCCATTGAAAGAAAATCCTCCGCACTGATGCCACCGTCTCCCACAATAAACGCCGCTTGCGGATTGAATAGTTTGCGGAATTTATCCAGCCCGTCCGTCCGTTTTTCCGCATTGCTTTTCACCTCAATGGCTACCACCGAACCTTTCTTACGCAAAACGAAATCAACTTCATCATCCCGCTCACGCCAATAAAATATTTCAAAACGATGCACGAAGGCTTGGCTTACCAAATAGGCACCGATACCCGATTCAAAGATTCGTCCCCATGCTTTGCGGTTGAGTATCGCTTGTTCAAAGGTCAACGGACTATATACCATCTTCAACGCATTGTTATAGACCTGCAACTTAGGAATACTGGCACGTCGCCTTGCCATATCCATGCTGAATTTCTGGAGTCCGCAAAGCAATCCGCTTTCGTCCAACAGATTGATATAGCCTGCCAATGTTACTGTGTTCCCGGCATCTTGAAGCGAACCTAACATCTTGTTTAGTGAAAGCAATTCCCCTGAATAAGCTGCCCCCAGCTCAAAGGTCTGCCGAAGTAAGGCTGGCTTACTTATTGGCGTATCCATCAGAATGTCTTTGTTAATGGTCGCCTCGATGATTGCCGACTGGATGTATTGGCTGAAGCGGTCTTCATCGCCAATTAAAGTGGCAGCACCGGGATAGCCTCCATAAAACATATATTGGTCGAGCGAGAACCCGAAGCTCTCCTTCATTTCCTTATAGCTCCAATGACTCATGCGTATCTCCTCGAATCGCCCAGCTAATGACTCAGACAATCCCTTTTCCAACAGTACACGACTGCTTCCTAAAATCAAGACCTTAATGTCGCAGTCATGGAACGTATCATCGTCCCACTCCTTTTTCACCACCTCGCTCCAATTGGCAATCTTCTGTATCTCGTCAATTACAAGAATGACGCTTCCCCAGCCTTTGCTCTCCTTCAAGCTTCGCACAGCTGCCCAACAATCGGAAATCCATGCACTGTTCGTAGCCGGAACATTGTCGGCAGAAAAGAACTGGTAAGGCATATCCAAATCTTTCAGCACTTGTTTGACCACCGTTGATTTTCCTATCTGCCGGGCACCCATAACGACCTGAATGAATCTACGAGGCTCTTTCATGCGTTCTGTAATCAACTGATATTCTGCTCGTTTATACATACTGTTACATTTTACTCAATGCGACGAAAACTTTTACTCACAGCAAAAGTAACAAATTTATTTGAGTAATAATCATAGATTTACAAGAAAAACATTATCTTTGCGAAACTAATCAAGCGTTCTGTAACATATACGGTGAAATCCTTTGTCTATCAATGTTTTGTACATGGCAGAGGACATTTCACAAAAAGACTGAAAAAAGGCGGTACAAGACCATGAGCGAAAGCCATTGAATGTAAACACCTTACACTTTCTTTTCGACTTCGTTCAATTGTCTGAATATGACTTGTACCTTTTAAAATGAATAGCCGCTGATATTCAATGATGTATGCCTGATGCGTCGGTAAGTAAATTACTGATTATCAAATAGTTAAATTGATTATAATCGATTAATATGGCGCTCTTTACGGGCGCCTTTTTTGTTGCTCAAGTATCGTTGATAATCGTTGCTAAGCCTTTTTACGCCATTTTTTGTACCTCCTGTGTACCTCACCACGAAAATCCGAGGATTATCGTTGGCAAGGTCGTGGAGAATGTTGACTATGGTTGACAATAGTTTACGATGGTTGACAAAAAACAGGAGAAATGAAGGAGAATTAACCCCTAAATATTAAGTAAAAATGGCAACTAGTAACTTTAGAATTAAAAAGATTTGTGAGTGGTGCGGTAAAGAATTCGAGGCTCAGAAAGTTTCTACAAGGTTCTGTTCACACAGGTGTGCAAATTTTGCCTATAAACGGGCCATACGCAAAAAACGAGTGCAGACAACAGAGTCACAAACTCAAGTTCAGAAAACTGAACGCATCATTGAAGACATTAAGGAGAAGGAATATCTTTCCTTTTCAGAAACAGGACGTCTGTTAGGTCTATCTCGCCAAGCTATCTATACCATGGTAAAGGCAGGTCACCTTAAAGCGTCTAAAATTAGCAGTAGGCTTTCATTTATCAGGAGGACTGATATTGATGCTATGCTTCAAAATAAGCCTTATCAATATCGAATGCCCAAAGATACAATCCCTATCACAGACTTCTATACCACCAATGAGATTAAAGAGAAATTCGGTGTCAAAGATTCCTGGATATTTCATATAGCTAAAGAGCATAATATACCCCGGACATTTAACCGTGGGAAAACCTATTGGAGCAAAAAGCATATTGATGACTACTTTGCAAAGAAAGCTCCCGATCCTGAAATCAAGGAATGGTACAGCACGCAAGACATGCAAGAGAAGTTCGGCATGACGCTCACGGCCATCTATTCTTTTGTATCAAAGAATGCCATTCCCAAGAAGAAGGTCGGCATCATGGTGTACTACTCCAAGAAGCATGTGGATATTGCTAAAGGTCTCATAGCTCCCGAAGAGCCCAAATACTACACCATTGCCGAAGCGATGGAGCGATTCAATCTGACACGAGACCAACTCTACCATTATGTGAAATACCATAATATTCCCCGTGTCAAGGTCGGTAAATATACCAAGATCCTGCGAGCAGAGCTGGACAAGTTCTTTGAGCCTCCAAAGATAGAATGAGGCAAAAGTTATTTTCCGGTGATAAATACCACCATTAGAACACCTATTTTATTTGCAACCAAAACAAGTATTAATCAAAAAACAATATAGCTATGACACTTACATGCACCAACGTAACACTGAGACAAAAACCATTGCGTAACGACCGCATATCTCTTTATCTGGATTATTACCCGGCCATCCGCAATCCTTACACGATGAAGATGAGCCGCCGGGAATTCCTCGGCATCTACATTTATGCCAAGCCCAAGAACGAGCAGCAAAGAATGTTCAATCAGGATATGCTGAACAAGGCAGAGGCAATCCGCTGTATCCGTGTCCAGTCGCTTATCAATGAAGAATTCGGGTTCCTGGATAAGAACAAACAAAAGGTTGATTTCCTCGCCTATTTCCGGACTAAAGCACGAGAAAAGTACGAGAAATGGGATTGCGTTTACAACCACTTCGAGAAATTTGTCGGTGGCAAATGCACCTTTGGTGATTCACCGTGGAACTGTGTGAGAAGTTCAGGGATTACCTGCTCAAATGCAAACAGATCAATCATCCCAATGCTTACATCTCACGAAATTCGGCAGCCGGCTATTATTCAACTTTCCGAGCCTTGTTGAAAATAGCCTATAAAGAGAAGATGCTGCGTGAGAACTTGAACGACTTTCTGGAAAAGATTGAATGGAAAGAGGTCAAGAAAGAGTATCTGACACTTGATGAAGTCAAAAAACTGGCGGCTACGCCATGCAAGATTCCAGTCTTAAAACAAGCCTCCCTGTTTGCCTGCATGACAGGCCTACGTATCAGTGATATTCTAAAGCTGGACTGGCGTGATTTTGAAGTCGGCCCGGATCAAGGTTACTATATCCGTATCTGCACCGAAAAGACAGAAACCGAGGCTACACTCCCCATCAGTCAGGAGGCTCTGGAACTGTGTGGCGAATGGGGCACCGGAAAAGTCTTCAAAGGTTTAACCCGATCCATGACTCATCATCCTCTGAAACAATGGATTGCCGAAGCCGGAATCAGAAAACACATAACTTTCCACTGCTTTAGGCACTCGTATGCGGTCATCCAAATCTCTTTAGGTACAGACATTTACACAGTATCGAAGATGCTGACGCATAAGAATGTCACCACTACTCAAATCTATGCTGATTTGGTTAACTCCAAGAAGCGAGAGACGGCGAATAAGATTTCGTTGAAATAGTATAAAGTTCTGTAACGTAAGAAGAGTCTGACTAGGTTTTAACCCCATGTCGGACTCTTTTTTTATTCTATTGTGGCATAGATGGCATAGAAATAAGTACCATATCGAGGACAAATGCTGCCACTTTCTTGGATTTATAACATGGTATCTATGAAATGACATATATTTGCGCACAAACAATTAGCAAATATCACTATGAATCAGAAAAGTATAGAACATATAGCACTCTATTCCCTTGTATTGGTAGGTACGCTTGTCGTTGGCGTTTTAGCTCGGCTGTTTGTTTTATCCAAAGGCGTTGACGATTTCAGTAGTAGTGTTGCATTTTTTGCAACAGTAATTGTCTTGATGGCAATCTATGCCAGTTTACAGACAACTTTCAATCAGTTTCTACTGCCACGCATAGAAGCTTTTCTATTGCGTTTCACTGCTTGGAAAAGCCACGCGACTTTGACCCTTTTGGCCAAGCGGGATTTGCCCCCCTTTGGCTACAATATGATTGCCTCTTTAAAGTCCTGGTGTTA
>NZ_JAMBLS010000052.1 GCF_023336905.1 Bacteroides sp. ET71 | reverse complement strand
AGGAGTAAGGTTAATAGGTTCAAAATTAGTTCAGTGCAAGGTGCAAGCCTATTTATATATATAGGCTCGCACCTTGCACTTGAAAAAAAGGCTGAAAAAAATATTGTTAAGAACTTGCATGTTTCAAAAATGTGTAGTACTTTTGCACTCGCAATCGAAAGGTGACACGGTGGTGTCATAAGCTACGAAAATTGACAAGATGAAATCGTAACCAAGTCGTAACCATTAAATTTTAGGTTACGCATAAGTTACTGATTAAAAAGATATTATAAGCGGCAGGTACGATTACCGTCCGCACCGCGATAAACATTGATTATCAATGTTTTACAAATCGAACACCCGATTTTACATCCAAGAATGTAAAGTCGGGTGTTTTTAGTTTATCTTCTTTAGGCTCACTAATTCATAACAATGGCAATCCACAAACTGTCCGTTCTTGAAGCAGGCTTTCCTGAAGATACCACACTTATGGAAGCCTGCTTTTTCAAGAACCTTCATCGATGCCGGGTTGTTTTCGTAAACATTAGCATGAATCCGTACCGTATCGGAATGGCTTAGATAATCTTCTACGGCCAGTTTGATGGCTACGGACATGATGCCTTGGTTCCAATACGGTTCGGCAAGCCAGTAGCCCAGTTCGGCGTTGTAACGCTCTACGTCCGTGCCTCTGATGAAACTGATATTACCTGCTGCTTCGTGATTAATCTCGATGCAGTAATTGTTCTGTTCACTTTGCCCTTCAACAAAACTGATGAACTGTTCCGCATCCTTTTCCGTATAGGGATAAGGAAGGGCGTCACGACAGTTGTCCCAAATCTTTTTATTGTTCAGGTGTTTTGCCACTGCCGGTATGTCTGCTTTGGTCCAAGCTCGTAACTTGAATGATTCTTCCATATTAATGTGAGTTCGATATAAGGATTAAAATTATTCGCTTGAAAATTAAGAATATAGCGATAAAAAAAACGTTAAATTTATAGCGACGAATTATAACATATAAACAATTACCACTATGTTCTCAGAGACTAAAGTTACAGAAATCGGTCAGTTTCAAGAAAGGTATTTGCAACCAGTTATTACTCAATATTTTGTGAGTTATAAGTCAGAAATATGGGCATAACCTTTAGGGGTACATTCTAAAAGGTGAAGATTTAACCTTTTTATTATTTCTTAACACTCAAAGAGCGGTGGTAGAGGGTATTTTCCCTCTTTTCGGTACTTTATTGATGGTTCGATGTTCCCATCTTTCCACATTGCTTGGCTCGTTCGCACAAGCCACTACAAAGGTACTACAATTTCCAATAAAGGCAAGAGGACAGCAATTCAAATCTATTATTTTTGAGGGAGTGAAATCTGCCGCTTGCCAAATTTCTCTCTGTCGAAAATAATAGTCCTCTGAAAAGAATGAAAACAGCATTGATAAAATTGCCTTATTAAGGGGGGGGGCTATGCTGTTTTATGCTATTATTTCGTCAGTCGTTTATCTCCGTTGCCGGATGCAGTTTTCAGCCAAGCCGATGAATAAGAAAAGGTTTTGGAGCTGTTTACTCTCCAACGGAGGACGAAACTGCTCCAAATGGTTTACCGCTTGAACTTTTCGTTTTCTAAAAGAGGTTTGGCAACCTTTGCATCCGACAAAAGGAGATAAATGACCAGATATATAACAGTAGTATTACATTAAGGTAAAGAACAACCATGGTATAGTATTATTGCAATTTAACTATTTAAAGTTTGTTTATAATCAAATCATTTAAAGATTTTTGTCCTTCTATGATTTTTTGTATTTGATAAATGTCGTAATTAAATAAAAAATATCACGCATAATGACTTTTTCTTTTTTCTAAATTTCTTCAAATGACAAATTATTGTTACCTTTGGAATGTAATGTAGTTAATGGTTGCGCTTATAAAGTCCTTGGAAAGGATTTATGTATAAAAGAGGTAGATGTTTACTCTGTTCTTGCCTGGATTATCAGCATCACTGATATGAAATAACAGAAAAAAATATACAATGGCTAAGCGGACGGACAGGCAGGGAAATAGTACAGATTCCCAATCCCCCTCTTTATAATACATTATAATACATTGCGTATAAGATTTATTAACTGTCTGGTCTGGGGAATCTACAGAGATTTAACGAATCAAGATGGGAAGAGTCGGTCTTTGTCTTGTCATAATGTTCTTCATCTGTAGTGCTCAAAAAATTGATGCACAAGTACAGAATATCAGAGAGAAACAAGATACCATTTCGGCGACTAAATCATTAGAGCATATCAGGCCCGAGAATATCAAGAAGGGACCATTGAATAATGCTTTGGATGTATTGAGTGGTCAGTCTGCCGGTGTGAACGTCACCACTAATGGGACTGACAGGCTCGCTATGCTGAATAGTATCCGTGTGCGTGGTACCACATCCATTATGGGTGGCAATGACCCGTTAGTAATTATTGACGGAGTGACATCTGACATCGCTACGCTATCTACCATATATCCCGCAGACATCGAGAGTTTCACTATTTTGAAGAATGCTACCGAAACGGCAATGTACGGTTCCCGTGGTGCTTCAGGTGTAATTGAGATTAAGACCAAGAAAGGAACGGGGCGAGGTTTCGAAATATCATATGATGGCAACTACGGATTCGAATCAATGTATAAACATCTGCAAATGCTCAACGGCCCGGAGTATATAGCTACAGCAGAGGCACTTGGATTAGATTACAATAATGGTGGCTACAACACCAATTTTCACGATGTAATTACTCGTACGGGCTTGATACATCAGCATCACTTGGCTTTTAGCGGTGGTTCGGAAAACTCAAACTATCGAGCATCGTTCGGTTTTATGGATCATAATACAATTGTCAAAGTTAACGATTACCGAAATTTAGTGGTAAAACTTGATGCTACACAAAAGGCTTTCGATGGTCGCTTAGTTGGCGATTTTGGTGTATATGGCTACTCGTCAAAGATACACGACATTTTCGATACACGAATGCTGTTTTACTCGGCAGCTGCACAGAATCCTACATATCCAGCAGGAACTGATGTTAATGGCAACTGGGTGAAGAACTCGGCTGCATCACACATCAACCACCCCGGAGCACTCCTCTATGAGAAAAATGACTCCGAAGAACGGAATTTCAATACACATTTGGGGCTGAAATTTAATATCCTTGACAATTTGATATTGTCGGCTTTCGGCTCTTATTCATATTCATCTACGGGAAATGCTCAATTTTGTCCTACATGGGTGTGGGCGCAAGGCAATGTTTATCGTGGAGAGTTCAAGGGTGAAGACTACTTTACAAATGTGTCCCTCTCATATAACAATGCTTGGGGAGACTCACACCTTGATGCTGTTGTTGGCGCAGAATATCTTAAACAGGTAAGGACTGGTTTATGGGTGCAGGCAAAAGGAATAACAACAAATGATTTCTCCTATAATAACATCGGAGCAACATCATCGCGTCCTTTCGGTGGTACGAGCAGTAGCTATGAAGACCCGTCACTTGCTTCAATAATGGGTAGTGTCACATATAGTTACAAGGATAGATATTCTATTGCGGCAGCACTCCGTGGAGATGGCTCTTCAATGGTAAGCGATAACAATACTTTCGGATTCTTCCCATCAGTATCACTGGGTTGGGATGTAAAAAAAGAAGGCTTCCTCTCTGATACTGACTTTATAACAATATTGAAACTAAGAACCGGATATGGTCGGTCAGGAAATCTTGGAGGTATAACATCCTATACAACACTTAATACCGTAAAGGAGAATGGTATCGTATCCATCAACGGTGCACCTACCGTAACAATGGGAAGTATACGCAACACGAATCCGGACCTTAAGTGGGAGACTCGTTCAACATTTAATATCGGTTTTGACTTAGGTATATGGGATAATCGGTTGATGCTTACCTCGGAATTATATTACTCAAAGACAACGGATATGCTCTATGAGTATGATGTTCCCGTTCCGACCTTTGCGTTCGATAAACTGATGGCAAATATCGGCTCGATGTCTAACCAGGGTATCGAACTAGGAATCTCGGTAGTTCCCATTCAACGAAAGGATATGGAGATGAATATCAACTTCAATATGTCCTACCAGAAGAATAAGTTACTTTCGCTTAGTGGAGAGTATAATGGTATGCATATGACAGCTTCAGATATTACTCCGATTGGCTCGCTTTATGGTGCAGGTCAGAACGGTGGAGACAATAATGTAGTATATCAGATTGTAGGTCAGCCATTGGGGGTATTCTATCTACCTCACTGCAAAGGGCTTAAAGAAAATGAACTTGGTGGCTACAGTTACGATATTGAAGATTTGAATGATGATGGCGAGATTGATTTTAGCGATGGCGGAGACAGGTATATAGCAGGTCAGGCAACCCCCAAGGTAACTATTGGATCAAACATCAGTTTCCGTTACAAGTCCTTTGATATTGCCATGCAGATAAATGGTGCTTTCGGTCATAAGATATTCAATGGCACGGGCTTGGCTTATACCAATATGTCTATATTCCCTGACTACAATGTATTGAAGGGTGCTCCTGAAAAAAATATTATTGATCAGAATGTTTCAGACTATTGGTTGGAAAAAGGTGACTATGTAAATATTGAACATATTACCATAGGCTACAATATTCCAATGAAATCCAAGGCTGTGAAGTCATTGCGTCTTTCGGCAGGCATTAGCAACCTTGCAATAATCACAGGCTATAGCGGTCTTACTCCAATGATAAACAGTTATGTAGTAAGCAACACTTTGGGCATTGACGACAAACGCACCTATCCTTTATATCGTACCTATTCGTTAGGTCTTAGTATTCAATTATAACCGCTTACAGTTATGAAAAGATATATAAACATATTGATGGTTGCTTTGGCAACGATGATGACCTCTTGTCTTACTGAAGACCCTAGAGATCAACTTTATGAAGAAGACATTTACAACAATGCCAACAACATATATATTAATGCAGTGGCTGTGCTCTACAATTACATTGGTGGCAGTGCAGACAGTGAGGGTTTACAGGGGACCTGTCGTGGGATTTATGACTATAACACACTTACTACAGACGAAGCCATGATACCTATTCGTGGTGGCGACTGGTACGATGGAGGTTTGTGGGCGAATATGTATCAGCATAAGTGGAGTCCTAATGATTTACCACTCTACAATACTTGGAAATACCTCTACAAGGTTGTTGTGTTATCGAACAAATCTCTGCATATCATCGATAAGTATAGCCATAACCTATCTGAGGAGCAGAGAGTGGCCTACGAAGCTGAGGTGCGAGCTCTGAGAGCACTTTTCTACTACTACATTATGGATATGTATGGCAGAGTGCCCATCGTAACATCCTATGAACAACCGCAGGATGAAGTTGTGCAGAGCGAGCGTAGCGAGGTTTTCCGTTTTATCGTGAATGAGTTGCAGGAGGTTGCCGAGTTGTTGCCAAATGAGCGTAGTAATAAGATGGGTAACTACTATGGTCGTATAACAACACCTGTAGCTAATTTCCTTTTGGCTAAGTTGGCTCTTAATGCCGAGATATATTGTGATGATAATTGGACTGATGGCGTTCCACGGAACGGTAAAGAGATATTTTTCACCGTCGATGGTGAGAAACTCAACGCTTGGCAGACCTGTATCAAATATTGCAATAAACTTGCCGAGGTAGGTTATCGGTTGGAGGACGATTATAGCTATAATTTCTCTGTGCATAACGAGAACTCCAACGAAAACATATTCACCATTCCGTTGGATAAGAACCTCTATGCTGCGCAGTTCTGGTATCTCTTCCGATCACGACACTACAACCATGGCGGTGCGTTGGGTGGCTCATCGGAAAATGGTACCAGTGCCAATATCTCAACAGTCTTAGCCAACGGATACGGCACAGATGATGTAGATGCTCGCTTTGAAAAGAACTTCTATGCCGGCATCGTAGAGGTTGATGGAAAGCCTGTAATGATGGACAATGGACAGCAGTTGGAGTATTTCCCATTGGAGCTAAAGTTGAATCTTACGGGAAGCTCCTATGTCAAGACAGCTGGTGCTCGTATGGCAAAATATGAGGTTGATAGGACCTCACATTCCGACGGTAGACAACCGGATAACGACATCGTGCTATTCCGCTATGCCGATGCTCTCCTGATGAAGTCCGAGGCAAAGGTACGTAATGGTGAGGATGGCTCGTTGGAGTTGAACGAAGTCCGAGGTCGTGTTGGTATGCCATATCGAGAAGCTACGCTTGAGAACATATTGAAAGAGCGTTTGTTGGAGTTAGTATGGGAAGGCTGGCGACGACAAGATATGGTGCGTTTTGGAGTTTATCACAAATCATACGATCAGCGAGTCCAACTGGCTGATGAGAAAAATGGGTATACCACAGTTTTTCCTATTCCACAAAAAAGTATAGACTTGAACCCAAAATTGAAACAAAATGTTGGATATAAATAACTTTAGCCTATGAGTATTCAATTTGACATTGCAAAACAGATTATAGCTGAAACATGCCCTAATCGCAAACTTAAGTTGGAGAATATTCGCCTTTTTGCAGATATTATTCAGCTAAGAAATATCAAAAAGGTGATATAATTCTAAATGAAGGTGATATCTGTAATTGCCTATTTTA
>NZ_JAMBLS010000051.1 GCF_023336905.1 Bacteroides sp. ET71 | reverse complement strand
CCTGGGCGGTTCTGCTGGAACATTCGTTTCAGGTCTGTTTTGGCAACATTGTGGATGGACGGGTGTGGTAGGAGTAGGAATCGCTTTTACCGTAGCCTCCTTGCTTGTTAATTGCTTCAACTCTAAAACAGCATAAGTGTGGATGTCAAATATTCAGCCTGAATATAGTAATGCAGACCACGGTAAATGGAATGGCTACAGATTCATTGCCCGAAAACAAAGAGAATCTTTGTAGGAATAGGAAATAAACTGATAACAATATGGAGACAAAAGATGGTTTTATCATCCGTCCAATCAAGGAAACGGATAATGCTCAAATGGCTCGTCTGATACGATGTGTTATTGATGAATTTGGTGTGTCGCGTACAGGCACGGTGTATGATGACCCTGTCACGGACTGCATCAGTCAGTCGGTTGAAAATGTAAATACAGAATATTGGGTGATTGATTACGGCGGAGAGATTCAAGGAGGCTGTGGCTTCTATCCCACCAAAGGCTTGCCCGGCAAGTGTGCTGAAATAGTCAAGTATTATTTATCGCCTGCTGTCCGAGAAAAAGGATTGGGAGGCATGATTCTTGATTTGATTGTCCGCCGTGCAAAGGAAGCGGGCTATACCAGCCTGTATATAAAACATTCCCTTCGTTTGGTAAAGCCATTGATATGTATAAGGAACGGGGATTTCAGCTGTTGGATGGTCAACTCGGAGATTCCGGGCATACGGCAACCAGTATATTCATGTTGAAGGTTTTAACCGACTGACACATAGCTTCCCGCATGACAACCTAAACCTCTGAGGAAATGCAATGCATTCATTTGTTATGGATAAGAGTTGCTTTTACCGTGGCTTCCTTGTTTGCAATTTGCCTTAAGCCTCAAACGGCATAAGAGTGGATGCCAATCAGCTGAAAGAATATTGGGAATGATTATTCCAGTCGGAATATTTTTCGTACTTTTGCATCCGTAAGAGTTACCCGAACAAGCAAAGCGATGCAGACTACGGCAATTGGAACGGTTACCAACTCATTACCCCAAAACGAGGTAATTCTTCTAACTCTTTTGATTTCAGGTAGGTATATTTCTTATACAGATTTACGAAATAATTCCTCGACAAGTTATTGCGGTCTTATCTTATCCCTTACACGAATAATCGCAGCGATTTATTAAAAAGCCAGATTTAGCCACTCTCTCTATTTAAAAATCTATAAAAACTCTCTGTAATTTCATGGAACTACAGAAGGTCACTATTACAGAGTTTCGCTTCAAAAAGGTCACCTGAAGGTCACTGTATAAAAGAAAAAGCACTTGCGATTTCTCGTAAGTGCTTGATTCTTAACGTGGACCAGCCAGGGCTTGAACCTGGGACCTCCAGATTATGAGAACGATAAAATGATATTTTGTGATAGCCTGTTTAGCTGATTTTAATTGTATATCAGATGGTTATAGGTTTTACTATCCCCTATGAAACTCATTAAATGCCCCTAACTGAAACCGTTTGTTTACGCAGAATTAGGGAGGTAAATGGCTATTAAGCTCGTTGGAAGGGTAATGTTAAGTACCCTCTTTTGTTTTGCATAAAGCATAATGTTGTCGCAAATAATTTATAATTTTGCGACAAATACAATGTAATGACCAGCATAGAAGACCATATTTTGACTGAACTCGGAAACCTGTTTTTATCGCATATCTTAGAGATAAGAATTCATCTGGATATGGCAATCTCTCGTTAGTCTTTTAGCTCATTCTGTAATCTGCAAAAAATATATAATACTATTTTGCACGATAGAACGATTGTCATAAAACCAATATAAACCTTCTCCCAAGATGTGAATTTTCTTTTCGGTTGACCTAATACTTTTCTCAAATGTTCCATTGTATTCAAAATTTAAGTTAGGGGCAGAGATTGTCAATACGGCATTCCTTTTGCAGGAATACCAAGACAAAGACACAGGTAAAGCCAAGGTCCAAGACCGGATGTTTTTTATACCCATAAACATCCGCCGTTTGTTAGTTAGGTATCCTTATTCTAATTTCCATGAAATAAAGCGACAACCTCTGCCCCATCAAAGCCGTGATTAGCATCCATTGAGATGCAAGTTCACGACACCTTTTTTTATTCTTCAAGCCGGCTTAGTTGCTCATAAGTGCTTTGCAAGGCTTCCGGCACATTAATTTTCAGTTTAGAGATGCGTTCCTGCTCTTTCAGTTGCCATTCCTTGTATTGAGTGAAAAGCTTCATGTGGCATTGTTTTTCACTTTCCAGTTCCTGCTTGAACCGATGTATATTTTCTAAAGTCTGCTTCTCGGCTTGTTTTTTGATAGCAAACTTCATTTTATTCAGCTCCCGTTCATTCTGACGATGCCATTTTTGGAGTTCGAAAAACACATCTTCTACTTTTTGCGGGTCAACGGAAGGAACATGAGCGTAAATCAGCGTGTCTTTTCCATTACCATCGGTACTGTAAGGCTTCATGATTCCGTTCTGTAGTTCCTCACGAGCAGAAGAAAATTGGCCTCCGGGATGGATGTATTTTCCAATAGTAGCAGCTACGGCTTCCAATTGCAGATAGCGGTTACGCTCCTTGATATTCATTTGAGCAATGATATCCGTTTCCGTCGTTTCCTTCGGACAGGATGGACTGGAAGGTATTTCGAATCCTTGAAGCGTACACCATTCTTCAAATGTAAAGTTTGCTACCCGTTTCAATTCTTTGTCTTTAGCCTTGACTGCTTCCCTCATCCAAGCGCAAAAAGCGTTCATTGCGGCTATGTTTTCTAAAAGAGGACGCACTTGGTCCAGCATATTCCCGTCATAACCGACACATATAGTTTTTCCCGATTCAGAAGGTGAGCCTACAATATCAACTTTCGTAGTCAAAAAAGTCATGTTTTTCAACTTTGCCTCATTCCCGGCTATGACTTCTTGCGCCAAATCTGCCAAATGCGATGCCGATGTGGAAGTCAGCCCGTGATTGTCAAAGAATATTTCATTAATATTATTCATGCCGTTTTATTAATTAGTGAGTTTGATTATACGAAGACAAACAAAGATACACTGCATTGATTTAAAATATTGGTACATTCTTGTATTCCCCATATCACCTCTATATTTTGTTTTGTCAAATTGTTTAAACAATCTAATACACTCTCAAGCTCCTTCATCATCAACGAATATGAAGAGTTGAACGAGACAGACAGAATAATGGCTGATACCACAGTTATCCCATGTTTCCTTATTTCCTCCATCGCAATTTCTATTTGAGCGGAAACCGAGATGCGGGCATCAACGGTTATCTGCATTACGACTTTATACTTATCAGCGAATTTTCTGAAATCATTCAGATCTAAATTAATCAATCCTTCTGCTTGGGCTACATTGATGAAATAATCTTTTGTTATTTCCTGTTCATCCTTGATAACTCGTATCAAATCTTCTCTACTTGATTCTTTCATTTCTATTTACTATTAAAAACCTATTCTTACCCACCGTTCTTCCGACATTCCTCCACAAAGCGATACAAGCAGGAAAAGCATTATGGCAGAAATAATACATATCCAAATGAACATGACAATATGCTCTCGTTTCATTTCGTTCCTCCATGAAATGTTCTTCCCATATTCTTTCGTGCCATCTCTTCCGTCCCGCCAAAGTAAGTGATTTCCCACAGCAAGCCTGCTACAAGCTCTTGTGGCGTAATCACGATATCTTTTTCTACCACCACTTCCATGCCAGCTATTTCCGACCACGAAGGATAGCAGGCCATAGGGCAGTCGAGATGATTGTCCGCTTTGTCGTATACAGAGCAGTTCATATCTATCATCGGACTACAGGTTTCCCAACGCCATACTAAACGGATATAGTATTGGGATGATTTTGCCTCCAACGCTTGGACGTTCTGATAGATTCTTTCCCATTTGCCCAAGTCGAGATGTTCGACCAGTTTCGGTTCGTTGGTCTGCCATAAATTCAGGAATGCCGGTCTGATTTCGGCAAAACTGAATTGCGAAAACAGTTCCTTGAATGTCATAACACTATTTTTTTATCATGATACTAATTCCCTCAACCCACCCTCGTCCTTTTTCTAAAAACAATCGGCACAAGGTAATGCGCAATAATCTTCCCCCAGGGGTCGTATGCGTGAATGCGTTTGTACGCTGTGCTGGAGATGCGCGGTAATAACCATGCCTCTACCAGTTGCCACCTTGGTTTGTTGCCCCTGCCATGTGACAAGGAAGTGCCGCCATTGTCTGATGCAAAGAAGGACTATGCCTTATTATGTCAAATTAAATCTACCGACCAGTTCAGGCTTTGTAGCTTCATATCCAGGTTTCGGAGCTGTTTGGAATAGTTGTCCGTAACCTTTCTTATTTCACCCACGTCCACCGTGCGGACATATTTTATCTCCTGTCGCCCGTAACGGTCATTTCCAACAACATGTTTCAAGAGGTCGCGCATTACCGTCAGACGCAACTTCAATGTGTCTTTGCGGGCAATCATTTGGGTGAGAGTTTCTCCCTCGTGCACGGTTTGCATGTTGGTGCGGTTAATCCGATAGACAATCTCTTCGAATTGCGAAAGGCATTCATCCAATTCTTTATACAATTCGTTCACGTCCTCAGAAGGTTGGTCACCTTCCTGCACCTTAGCACTGTACTTTAGCCGACTTTTCAATTGGTCGATCCTGTTTTGCAGGTCGGCGCGGATGCTTAATGCTTCTGCCAGTTTCATTCTATTCCTCCTATTTGGTTTGATGATGCAAAGTTCCGTCATCAAAGTGCCAAATCGCAGCACAAGGCGAAGATATTTTGTATTTCCATCATAAATTTTCGAACCACATGTAGAGTAATGCAAACGAAAGCAGACGAAAGCAGACGAAAAAATAATCAGCCTATGCTCCGATTCGGCGCATCGAAAGGCTTCCTTTGCCGTGAAATAAAATATCATCTTATGAAAAATAGCGAAGATTGGAAAGAGGCTGCCAAGAAGCAGCAAAATAAAATAGAGGCATGGAGGCTTTCTTATCTTTCGGTAGAAGAATTATTATGCCTGCAGTTGCTGGGGTATTCTCCCAAGCAACTATATGAAGACATGGAAAGCGAAAGATATTCACTGAAAGAAAGGGCTTCCATGTCCATTCGCGAACTCGACAAGGCAAAACGGATATTAGACAAGCAAGCAAAAGCCGGAGTGTTCACCATCTCTTACTATGACAAAGCGTATCCTCATCACTTCCGCCATTTACGAGAAGACGCACCGCCGCTCGTCCACGTGCTAGGGAATAAGGATTTACTCAACCGTGAAGACAATGTGGCTATCATTGGTGCCCGTGCTGCGGACAAAGATGGATTGGACATGGCATACGGGCTTGCTAAACAGATGGGTGAACAAGGACATATCGTCATCAGTGGTCTGGCTTTGGGATGCGACACGGCTGCCCACCAGGGTTGTCTTGATGCGAGCGGACAGACAATCGCTGTGGTGGCCTCAGGCTTAGATATCACGCATCCAAGAGTGAACAAATCGTTGCAGGACGAAATAATCGCCAAGGGCGGAGCCATCCTTTCCGAACATCCTTTCGGCGTGAAAGCTAACCCCACAAAGCTGGTGGCGCGTTGCCGTATGCAAGTTATCTTGACCCAATCGGTTATCGTGGTTCAATGTCCCATCATCAGTGGCACGATGTATGCCGTGCGCTTCGCCCAAGAATATAACGGGGGTCCCTTTGGTTGGGAAAACAATGTTTATTCTGTCCGGTATGATACGCAGAATGAGCTGAACGCCGGCAATAAATTCCTGCTCGATTATAACTTGGCTCTGCCCATTAGACCTGGGCAGGAGATAACATTAGACTTAGATAATAAAATTGTTATAGCATAACACTTCTAATACAAATAATTATGACACTAAAAGAACTATTAACACAAGTTGGTTTCGACGAACTTCTTCCGCATTTGAAAAAGCGTGAACCAAAGCATCTTGATAACATGTATGCTTTCCGTGAGGCATACGACATTCTTCAAAGCATGAAACCTGACACGGAGTTTAAAGGAGAAATACACGTGGAATGGTCTGGCGGAGTATTTGAATGCGAGGAAAAATGGATTCGCGTCGGACCAATGCATGACAGCAGTTGGGAAGAAGACTTGGCCAAGGAAATCGTCATAGCCGATGATGTGCATCTTTCTCCGGCAGAACTCGCCATGCATTGCTTGTGGGAAATCACGTATTGGGGATTTTCACCTGCGGAAAGACAGGAAACATGGCAAAGAAAATTCGGCTCAAAGGTTTTGAATAATAAGTATGAAGTTGCTTTGGATAAACTGGAAGAAAGCATCTGGCGGCATCAAATTCCACGCCGACTACGCAGTAAAGGGAAGGACGGACGGCGTTATGTCAAGTGGACAAACACACGTGATTTCTTTAACAATCGCATGAACCGTTCAAAACGAAAGCGGGAATACCGTCAGGACAAACGGAAAGAATATCTGCGCAAGATGGCCGCACGCGAGAACTTGGTAAGGAAGCTTTCCGCCGAAGGCAGCAGCTTCCGGCGAAACGAGGTGGAGTTTCTGCTCCATGTCCAATACGGCAGGCAGTATGATTACCGCTCGGTGACCTCAAACATTGAAAACAGGTTGGATTATATCTTTGAATCAATGACCCGTTACCAACAACTGGACTTGTCCCGATACAATTCAGCCGTGATATTCTTACAGTTCCCATTAGGAAAGCCGGTAGATGAATTATCCCTGAACTCATTTAAACAAGGAATCCGTGAGTGGTTGGGCTATACAGACATTTACTTTGGAAGTGTCGGAGTGGAAACTGAAGCACCGGATGTAAACGTGACTTTGCTGCTCAGCAGGCGAATGGAGAAATGAGAGTTTAATATCCTCAAAATATTAACTTCGCCTATTACGGACTAAGATTTCCGTCCGTAATAGGTGATTTCCCAAAACAATCCTGCCGTCAATTCTTGTGGTGTAATAATGATGTCATGCTCTATATTGATGTCCATGCCCAAGATTTCAGACAAAGGAATATAGGTTGCCATTGGCTGAAAAATTTCATCCGCTTCTTTGTCGTAGACAGAGCAGTTCATGTCAATCATTGGAGAACACCCCTCC
>NZ_JAMBLS010000050.1 GCF_023336905.1 Bacteroides sp. ET71 | reverse complement strand
GTAAACAGAATATCTTCTTTTTGGAAATGCCAATAATCTTTTTTAGGAGTATGATAATTAGGCTCAATACCTGCTTCCTTCAGTGAATTTAGATTCTGCTCAACATATTTCATTATGTTTCCTTGTAACTCCAGATACATCTCTACACGACATTGTTGACTGAAGTCCCATAATGAATTATACTTTAATGTAAGCATGATTTGTCCCAATTCCTTATAGGCATAATAAGTATACCTATTGTTCTCTTTAGCTTTAACTTGCAATACAATACCTCTGTTTTCCAACCGTGCATTAACCGCCTTTTCATCTTCTATTGATTCACGGATATGCCTGATTACATTTGATCGAATTTCAGATAGTCTATTGATTATCTTTCGATTATCACTTTCTGAGTAATAAAAGCTCAATTCGTTTGCATCCATATTATATAAGGTTTTGCTATAGATATTTTGAATAAAATCTCGCAAAATCATCAAATTTCTAGAGTCTGAAGAATGAGAATAATTAGGCAATGCACTTTCTATAGATTCGGCAAATTCCTTATGCGTAATATTTACATATGGATTCGTAACCTGCATTTCATGTAATGACAAAACAACACCACGTTTGAGTTCATCAGACATATTTATACCTCTCCAATAAATATCAAGAGGATTATACAGATTGGCATAAACTTTGTTTTCAATAATAATAGCTTCCTTTTCGCTTTTAATTAAAAGGTCTATCCATTTTCCTTCAATAGGATATTCGCGAAAGACAGAGAACTTATCCATTAGCAAAGGCTTTTTACCCGTCTTCTCAGAGACCAGAGTATTAAGTGCTTCTATAAACAATCGTCCTAAGCCATGTTTTTCTTTCGGGTTGAAGAAATAGGCATAAATATCCGACCAGTTATTCTCATAAATACTTATCCCTGCGATATCCATAAAAGTTTTTTCCCGTATTTGCTTTTTGGGAATACATTTTTGATTTTGGCTCAACCATTCAGATAGTTCTTTGAGTTCTTCATTCATAACATTATAATTTAAGTATTGATTTACGATTTATGCTACTCTAAAGTATATTGATGCGAATACAAGAAAAGGACACAGCCCTCCTTTTTCTTATCCATCCGCTTAGGCTCTGGTAAACCCGAAATCAGAATAAGTAAAAGCGGCCTGCGCCCTTTGGAAGGGTGCAAACTACGCTTAGACCTATTATTCTTGATTTCAGTCCAAATTTTACCAGAATTTAAGCGAATCGAATAACTGTCTAATCGTTTGCAATATGTCTTTAATCTATTTCTTAGCTCATTTTGTTTTGGTTACGTTGCAAAGTTACAAAACACTAATGAACTACAAAATAAATTGCTAACTATATCGCAAGCCGCCCTGTTTTTTGCCTCACTCCGCCGCCTTAAAGTTATACACCGGCTTAATCACGTTCACCACCGACACCGTGTCCTGGATGTTTCGGATGATTTCATCTTTCGGCTTATACACCATCGGCGATTCATCCTTGGTTTCCTCGCTCACGCATTCGGTATAGATATCCTGCATGGACCGGGCATAGTCGTCCAAGCTGATTTCTTTGAACGCCTGGCTGCGGCTCATGATGCGTCCGGCCCCATGCGGAGCGGAATGGTTCCAATCCTCATTGCCTTTGCCGATGCAGATCAAGGAACCGTCACGCATATTCAGTGGGATGATACATTTCTCTCCGGCACGGGCAGAGATGGCTCCCTTGCGGATGATATTGTCATCGCCGATGTAGTTGTGGATGCTCTCAAACTGTAGTCCGGCATCCCGGCTCTTAGCCACGCCCTCCGCCAAGAGATGGTCGAGGATAAGTTCTGCAATCAGGCGACGGTTGATTTTCGCCCATAGCTGGCAGAGGCGCATGTCGTGCAGGTAGTCTTCGCGGAAGTGGCCCTCCAGGTAGGACAGGTCGGGCAGTATCGTGGGCTTGCGCATCTTGAACGAATTGTGCAATTGACGGATAGCTTCTTGCAGCTCGTCTTTTCGCCCGGCTTGTTTGTAGGCCGCGATCAGCCTATCTTGCTCTTCCATCAGCTCTGCCCAACCGGATTGGCACTTCACGGCCAACTTTTGGTAGATTTGCGCCACCTGTTTGCCCAGGTTGCGACTCCCGGTATGCACCACCAGATAATGCAGGCCGCTTTCGTCTTTGTCCAGTTCGATGAAGTGATTGCCTCCCCCCAACGAACCGATGGAGAGGTTAAGCCGTTTGGTCTCTTTCAGTTCCCGGTAGCAACGCATCTGCTTAATGAGGTCCTTGCTTTCGCGATAGTCATCCATGTATTTTTGCGGAAGTGGGGCATAACGATTGTCCCGGTAATTGCGTCCGGAAGGGATATGGTGCAAAATAAACTCATTCAACGCATGAAAATCCATCGCCTTTGCGCAGGCAAACGGCTGTACCCAGATGCCGCAACCGATGTCCACACCTACGATATTGGGGATTACTTTGTCACCCAAATTGCCCGTAAAGCCGATGACGCACCCGGCTCCGGCATGCACATCGGGCATGATGCGGATTTTGCAACCACCAAAAGCAGGAATGGCCAGCAACCGCTCTATCTGTTCGATGGCAGTAGTCTCGATGTTGTCCGTGAATATCTTCACATCGTGATTTCCTAAGGTTTTCATCATTAGCACTTGTTTATGATTAGTGAGTACAAAGTAAGAGCCCCCAAATGCCAAAACACGGCACAACCCAAGAAAAAATGCAGGAAAGCGAGAAAAAAATAAGGCTGTGCCATGATTTGGCGCAACAGAATGTGTAACTTTGCGTCAGAACCGTTAAAAACCCTATGATATGGCTGCAAATCTTTTTGGACGATACGTCTGGCTGATGGATGTCTTGCTCCGGTACAAACGGCTGACGTATGAGGAAATCTGCGAGCTTTGGCAGGAGAGCGGACTGAGCTATGGCGAGGAATTGCCGTTGCGCACGTTCCACAATCACCAGAAGGCTATCAAGGACATCTTCGATGTTTATATAGAATGTGACCGGAAAGACAATTACCGCTATTACATCGACGAGCCCGAACGCTTGGAAGGCAACAACCTGCGTAGCTGGCTCATCAGTTCCTACGCCACGCTGAACCAGATACAGGCAGACAAGAAGCTGGAGGACCGGATTATTTTTGAGGAAATCCCTTCCGGACAGACGTGGCTGACTTGCATTGCCGATGCCATGCGGCGCAATCACGTGCTGAGCATCACACACCAGGGCTTCAGCAAACCGGAACCCTGCACATTCGACATCGAGCCTTACTGCCTGAAGGTGGTCAAACGACGCTGGTATGTGGTGGCACGAAGTCCCTATTACTCCCAGCGCAACAAGGAGCAAGGCATCAAGCCGAATGATGTTTATCGGGTATATGCCCTCGACCGCATTTCGGATATTCAAGATACGGGCAAGACATTCAAGATGAAGAAAAACTTTGATGTGGACAGGTATTTTGAAGGCTGTTGCGGAGTGATAACCTCTGACAAACCGATTCAGCGGATTGTACTCTTGGCCTACAACCACTTTGCCGACTATCTGCGCACCCTCCCCTTGCACGAATCCCAACGTGAGCTGGAAAGCAATGACGAATCGACGCTCTTTGAATATCACCTGAAGCCGACTTTCGACTTTTACCAGCTGGTGCTTGCCCAAGGCGACCAAGTGGAGGTATTGGAGCCGGAACCGGTACGCGACGAGATGCGCAACTTTGCACAAAACATGTTGAACTATTACACCAGAGAAAAGAAGGAGAAACCATGCAAGGATTGAACTTTATCGCCATAGATTTTGAGACGGCCACGGGCAAACGCGCATCCATCTGCGAGGCAGGCATCTGCGTGGTGCGCGACGGGCAGATCGTGAAAACCCGCTCGTGGCTCGTGCGTCCACAGGGCAATATGTACAGCTATTGGAACATGCAAATCCACGGCATACGCCCGAGCGACACCATCCATTCGCCGGAGTTTCCCGAAGTATGGGCTGAAATCCTGGAATACCTGAAAGACATTCCCGTGCTCGTGGCCCACAACGCCGCTTTTGACATTGGTTGCATCCGCCACTCGTTGGAACTATACGGCATGGAGAAGCCCGACATCACCTATTATTGCACCCTGCGGGCAGCCCGCCGCCTCTATGACTTCGGTTGCAACAGCCTCGACTACCTTTGCCACGAGTTTGAGATTCCCTGCGGGCAGCACCACCAGGCAGGCAACGATGCGGAGATGTGCGCCCGGCTATTCCTGAAGGAGATCAAGGATGCAGGGGCGTGCGCACTCGAAGATATCGGACATTGCAATGGGAAACTCTAACGCATACATGCCCCACCCTACCTTCTCCCGACCTCGTCCTTGCCTATATACAGAGAGGAGGTAGGGAGGAGGCTGGGGCTTGGAGGAACTTTGGCCGTGCCATGGAAGAACATTGAGGCCAGCTTGTCCAAAGTTTGCGTAATCCATTTATAAGCCCTACCTTTGCCCCGACGGACTACATTTACAAACAAGTTGCTTTTTCGCATGATAAAAAAACAGAAGTTCTACGTGGTTTGGGCGGGCGGCACCCCAGGCATTTACCGCACTTGGACAGAATGCCAACTGCAAACCAAGGGTTATGCCGGCGCGAAATATAAATCGTTCGACACTTTGCAGGAGCCGAAGAAGCGTTTGCCTCCTCGCCTACAGACTATATCCGGCCTACCGGGATCTCGCCAGTGCCCAAACGACCGACCGTCTTCTGCCTACCTCCCGACCTGAAAGGCCAGGCCCTGGCCGTAGATGCCGCTTGTAGCGGAAATCCCGGCAAGATGGAATACCGCGGCGTACACCTCCCCAGCTTCCAGCAGGCCTTTCATTCTGGTCCCCTCTACGGCACCAACAATATCGGCGAATTTCTGGCCATCGTGCATGCCCTGGCCTTGCTGAAGCAAAAAGGGCTTGACATGCCCATCTACAGTGACAGCCGCAACGCCATCGCCTGGGTGCGCCAGAAAAAATGCAAGACCAAGCTGCCCCGCGACACCAAGAGCGAACCCCTATTCCAACTGATCGACCGCGCCGAACGATGGCTGCACGATAATGCCTACTCCACACCGATACTGAAATGGGAAACGGAACAATGGGGCGAGATTCCAGCCGACTTCGGGCGAAAATAGTCCAAGAAACATACTCGAAAAATTATGATACGACAAATCACCTTCCGCCTATCCGCCAAACGACGGGGATGCCATCTGGTCACTTCCGAAATTCTGGAGCATCTGCCCAAACCTCTACCACAAACCGGACTGCTCAACCTCTTTGTGCAACACACTTCGTGTGCCCTATCCATCAATGAAAATGCCGACCCGGACGTACGTACCGACATGGAAAAGATTCTGAACCACCTGGTTCCTGAAAACGAACCTTACTACGACCACACCCTGGAGGGCCTGGACGACATGCCTGCCCATGCCAAATGCTCGCTCTTTGGAGTGAGCCTGACCATCCCCATCACAAATGGTCGGCTGAACTTGGGCACATGGCAGGGCATTTACCTGTGTGAATTTCGCGACTACGGTGGAGAAAGGAAAATAGTAGCCACAATTTATGAATAGAAACTATGTACCAGAAATTCATCATCAACCAAGACGGCGTGCTGAAGTTCGGCCGCGTCTATTTGCATAGGGACCTCTTGGCATGGGACGAGCAATGTCCCTATGGCGGTGGCCTGTGGAAGATTGATGAGGGGCGCGGAGCCATCCTGCTCTACGGCCGCTCATTCGACTTCGGGGCTCCGGACTTTTATCACTTATGCCGCGTGGAGTGGAACGGGGTAGGCGGTCGGCCCTTGCCGCTTTTCTACTTGCCACACTGGCCGGAGGAGGATCTGTTGATCCCAGTCGGTGCAGGGTGAAGAATACATTTACCCCTTTGGTTTTGCCCGAAAACGTATAGTGCGGGAAGTATTCCAAAGTATTCTTTTCTTCTTTGCCTCTTTCCTCCTACTTCGCTCGGTCTAAAAAGACTGAAGCGAGATGGAAAGAAGAATAGACTATGAGGATAGGAAATGCAATCTGCTACTCATCTCAAAAATATTCCTTTTGCTGTATATGATTGAAATAAACAGCTCATGCTTTTTTCCATTAAATCAAAAGATGAGTTAGTTATATCAGACACACACCAGACAATAAATAATGCACTAACCGAAAACGCAGGAAAAAATAATTTTGCAGCATCATTGATTTGCAAGTCTACTTCCTCCTATTTAAAACTGCAAAAATTCAAAAAATATTTCGCCATTAATGAGTATATCGGAGGGTGTTTTCCGTCATAAAATTCCAAAGTAAAAACCAACATGACTATTTTTATGATGAGATTAGTGATTGGAATATGCCTTTTGTTGGCCAGCACATATGCCAGCCCAAGTAATGGCAAACATTTTGAGGTTCAGTCGCCTGACGGAAAACTTTCCGCACAAATTGTTGTGGATGAGAAATTGGCCTACTGCATTTGTTTTCAAGGTAAGGAAGTATTGGCTCTTTCGTCCATAGGTATGGAGCTGACGGACGGAACGATTTGGGGGAAATCACCGCAAGTGTGGGATACCCAACGGAGACAAGTCGATCAACGCGTAGCATCGCCTTTCTTCCGAGCTACGGATATCAAGGAACGATATAATGAACTGATTCTCCGCTGCAAGGGCAACTATGCTGTAACTTTCAGAGCCTATGATGATGGCATAGCCTATCGCTTTTCCTATGAAAAAGAGGAAACCGTGTATGTTGCGTCGGAAACCGTAGATTATCGTTTTCCCACTGACAACGAAGTGGTACTACCCTATGTGCGTGGCGGAAAGGCTGACGATTATGAATCCCAATTCTTCAACTCTTTCGAGAATGTTTATACGGAGACGAACTTGTCGGCACTTACGCCGGGGCATCTGGCTTTCCTGCCATTGGTAGTGACCACCCCGGAAGGAGTAAGGATTTGCCTGACAGAATCACATCTGGAAAATTATCCAGGTCTCTACCTGACTGGTGGGGATGCCTCTAATCAATTGAAAGGTATCTTCCCGGCTTATCCGAAAAAAACTAGCCAAGGAGGCCACAATATGCTGCAACAAATCGTAGAGAAAAGAGAAGCATATATCGCCAAAGTGAACGGTGCGCGCGACTTCCCTTGGCGCATTGCCTTGGTGGCGGCAGATGATAAGAT
>NZ_JAMBLS010000049.1 GCF_023336905.1 Bacteroides sp. ET71 | reverse complement strand
TGGAGGATGAGGTAGGCGGTGCCTCGTGCGTCCCAGCGGGCTGTGCGTCCGTTGCGGTGTGTGAAGGCGTCGGCTTGTGTGGGGAGGTGGTAGTGGACGATGTTTTGCACGCTGTCGATGTCCAGTCCGCGGGCGGCGAGGTCGGTGCAGATGAGGACGGGTGTGGTGCCGTTGCGGAATTTGTAGAGGGCGCGTTCGCGGTTGTCTTGTTCCATGCCGCCGTGGAAGGGGGCGGCGGGGAAGCGTCGTTCGCGGAGGTAGCGGGCGATGCGTTCGACGCTTTCGCGGTGGTTGGCGAAGACGAGGGTGGGGCTGGTGCCCAGTGTGCAGAGGAGGCGGAAGAGGGTTTCGAGCTTGTCTTTGTCGGCGGAGGGGATGATGCGCAGGGTCAGGCGGTTGTCTGTGCCGGTGGGCGGCAGGAAGTCGAGGCGCAGGGCTGCGGCGTCGGGGTCTTGTGCGGGGCGGACGAAGTGGGGGAGGGTGGCGGCGTCGGTGGCGGAGAGGAGCACGCGGCGTCTGACGGCCGGGAGGAGGCGGATGATTTCTTCCATTTCTTCCTGGAATCCGAGCTCGAGGCATTTGTCAAATTCGTCGATGACGAGGGTGTGGACGTGGCGGGTGTCGAAGTTGCCTTTGCGCAGGTGGTCGGCCAGGCGTCCGGGTGTGGCTACGATGAGTGCGGGGTTTGTCTGGCGCATCAGGCGGTGTTCGTCCATGGTGGGCCGTCCTCCGTGGCAGCACAGGGCGCGCAGGGGTGTCTTCATGTCGGCGAACACGCGGGCGGTCTGCTGGGCCAGTTCGCGCGAGGGGGAGAGGACGAGGGCCTGCACGCCGGGGGTGTCTTCGCGCAGTTCGGCGGCCAGGGGGAGGAGGAAGGCCAGTGTCTTGCCGGTGCCTGTGGGGGAGAGCAGGATGAGGTCGCGCCCGGTGGTCCAGGCTTGTGCCGTGGCTTCCTGCATGGGGGTGAGGGAGGTGATGTTCAGGCGGGCGAGCGTGTCGGAGTGTTGCATAGTGAATGTTTGATGTTTCCGGGCGCAAAGATACGTTTTTTCGGGGAGAATCCGGGTGGGAGGCGGGGGAGATTTCCCAAAAACGCCCCCGCGTGATTTTTTCGGGCAGAAATGTTTTTTTTCTGCAAAAGATTCGTAATTTTGCACCGGGTATAGAAAGTCCGCCGCCTTCTTCACCGGTTCCGGTGTCGAGTCCGGTCTTTCTGGTTTTAAGTAGTATAGACATAGTAGAAAAGGCCCGCGCAGATTTGTGGAAAATCTGCGCGGGATTTTTTTTGGTGAAGCGGGCAAATTTGAAGGCAAAACATTTGCTTTTTTGAAAGAAATGCCTATCTTTGCAACGAGACACCTGGGTCTTTCCCGAGAAGCACCGTGGTCTTCCTCAAAAAACACCGCGGTCTTTTTCCAGAAACACCGCGGTCTTTTTCCAGAAACACCGCGGTCTTTTTCAGGAAACACCGCGGTCTTTTTCGGGAAACACCGGGACTCTTTCCGGGCCGGTTCGCCGTCGTGGCTCGGAAAAACAATTAACCATTTGTCTAACAACCACTTAAAACAAAGAATTATGAAAGCGAAATGTAACCTTGCCAAGAAGCTCGAACCCGTGACCAAAACCCCGAAATGGTACGCCACCACCGCCTCCAAAGGCACCCTCGACGCCGACGAAACCGCCGCCCTCGCCGTGGTCGACACCACACTCTCCAAGGGCGAGTTCAACCACGCCATGGAAGTGGCCAGCGAGAAGCTCATCCCCGCCGTCCTGAGCGGCCTGACCGTCACCATCGGCAAGCTGGGCAAGCTCCGCCTCTCCTTCGGCAGCCAAGGCGTGGAAAACATCGACGACTTCGACGCCCGCACGATGATTCAGAACGCCAAGTTCATCTTCACCCCCTCCAAAGAAGTGAAAGCAGCCCTCGCATCGGCCACCTTCGAAGTAGAAGGCGTCGTCGAAGACGGCATCAAGTACGGCTCCACACGCTCCTACAAGCTGGCCAAGGGACTCATCACCCCCGACCAGCCCGACACCGAAGACCCCGACAGCGGCGACGACAGCGGCCAGGGAACCTTCGGATGACCCACCGCCCAGACCCCCGGCGGGACGCCTACGGCGAGGCGCCCCGCTTTTTTTATGCCATCACCCTCCGAACTTCGCGAAAAACTTATTATCTTTGCGGGTCATTTTAAGCGAACTATCAAAAAACAACGATATGAACATCTCTTACAACTGGCTGAAAGAATACGTCGACTTCGACCTCAACCCCCACGAAGTAGCCGCCGCGCTCACCTCCATCGGGCTGGAAACAGGCAGCGTCGAACCCGTCGAAACCATCAAAGGAGGCCTCCACGGACTCGTCGTCGGCGAAGTCCTCACCTGCGAGCCCCACCCCAATTCCGACCACATGCACGTCTGCACCGTCCGCCTCGCCCCCGGTGAAGACCCCGTCCAGATAGTCTGCGGCGCACCCAACGTCGCCGCCGGACAGAAAGTCATCGTCGCCACCCTCGGAACCAAGCTCTACGACGGCGACCAGTCCTTCACCATCAAACGCTCCAAGCTGCGCGGCATCGAATCCAACGGCATGATTTGCGCCGAAGACGAGATAGGCGTCGGCACCGACCACGCCGGCATCATCGTCCTACCCGCCGACACACCCGTCGGACTCCCCGCACGCCAATATTATAATGTGCAGGACGACTACCTCCTCGAAGTCGACATCACACCCAACCGTGCCGATGCCTGCTCACACTACGGCGTAGCCCGCGACCTCTGCGCCTGGCTCCGGCAGAACGGACACACCGCCACCCTCCGCCGACCCTCGGTAGACACCTTCACCGTCGACAACCACAACCTCGACATCTCCGTCCACGTCGACAACACCGAAGCCTGTCCCCGCTACGCCGGCGTCACCGTCAGCGGCGTCACCGTCCGCGAAAGCCCCCAATGGCTCCAAGACAAACTCCGCACCATCGGCCTGCGCCCCATCAACAACGTGGTCGACATCACCAACTACATCGTACACGCCTTCGGCCAACCCCTCCACTGCTTCGACGCAGCCCAGGTGAAAGGCCGCCAAGTCATCGTACGCACCCTGCCCGAAGGCACACCCTTCGTCACACTCGACGGCACCGAGCGCCGCCTCAGCGACCGCGACCTCATGATATGCAACGCCCACGAACCCATGTGCATCGCCGGAGTCTTCGGCGGACTCGCCTCCGGCTCCACCGAGCACACCACCGACGTCTTCCTCGAAAGCGCCTACTTCCATCCCACCTGGATACGTAAAACCGCCCGCCGCCACGGCCTGAACACCGACGCATCCTTCCGCTTCGAACGCGGCATCGACCCCAACAACGTCATCTACTGCCTGAAACTCGCCGCCATCATGGTCAAGGAACTCGCCGGAGGCACCATCTCCAGCGACATCAAAGACGTCTGCAACGCACAGTTCCCACCCTTCCGCGTCGAGCTTCCCTACCAATACGTCCACGACCTCGTCGGCAAAACCATCCCCGAGACCACGATTAAAAACATCGTCACCAGCCTCGAGATGCAAATCGTAGCCGAAACACCCGACGGACTCACCCTGGACGTACCCCCCTACCGCGTCGACGTCCAACGCCCCTGCGACGTGGTCGAAGACATCCTCCGCATATACGGATATAATAATGTGGAGATACCCACCACACTGCACTCCAGTCTGACCACCAAAGGAGCAGAAGACACCTCGAACCGCCTGCAGAACCTCGTGGCCGAACAACTCGTAGGCTGCGGATTCAACGAGATACTCAACAACTCACTGACCCGCGCCGCCTACTACGACAACCTCCAGTCCTATCCCGCCGACCACCTGGTCCGTCTGCTCAACCCCCTCAGCGCCGACCTCAACGTCCTGCGCCAGACCCTCCTGTTCGGCGGACTCGAGAGCATCGCCCACAACGCCAACCGCAAGAACGCCGACCTGAAGTTCTTCGAATTTGGCAACTGCTACCACTACGACACCGCCAAGAACGACGCCGAACGTCCCCTGGCACCCTACAGCGAAGAACTGCACCTGGGCCTCTGGCTCACCGGAAAGAAGGTCGCAGGCTCCTGGGCGCACCCCGACGAAGACTCCTCCGTCTACGAACTCAAGGCCTACGTCGAAAACATCTTCGCCCGCCTTGGCCTGAACAAGCGCGACCTCGTCATCGGCAACCTGACCGACGACATCTTCGCAGCCGCCCTCTCCGTCCACACCCGAGGCGGTAAGCGTCTGGCATCCTTCGGCATCGTCACCCGCAAACTCCTGAAAGATTTCGACATCGAACACGAAGTCTACTTCGCCGACCTCAACTGGAAGGAACTGCTGAAAGCCGTGCGCAACGTGCAAGTCAGCTACCGCGAACTCTCCAAGTTCCCCGCTGTCAAGCGCGACTTGGCCCTGCTGCTCGACAAAAACGTGCCGTTCTCTGAAATAGAAAAGATTGCCTACGAGACCGAAAAGAAACTGTTGAAAGACGTTTCCCTCTTCGATGTCTACGAAGGAAAAAAACTGGAAACCGGCAAAAAAAGCTATGCCGTCAGCTTCTTGCTGCAGGACGAAAACGCCACGCTCAACGACAAACAGATAGATAAAATCATGTCGAAGCTCATCACCAACCTGGAAAACAAGTTGGGAGCTAAACTGAGATAAGTTTTGAGTTCTTGAGTTGATAAGTTTCATAAGCAACCAGTCTTATGTCACCTTAATGACTCAAGAACCCAAAAACTCATAAACTCATAAACTTACAAACTTAAAAACTCATAAACTTACAACATAAAAACAATCATCCAATGGGAAGAGCATTTGAATATAGAAAAGCAACAAAACTGAAAAGATGGGGCCACATGGCCAAAACATTCACCCGCCTGGGCAAACAAATCGCCATTGCCGTGAAGGCAGGAGGCCCCGAACCCGAAAACAATCCGACATTGCGTTCCATCATTGCCACCTGCAAGCGTGAGAACATGCCGAAGGACAACATCGAACGTGCCATCAAGAATGCGATGGGCAAGGACCAGAGTGACTACAAAGGCATGACTTACGAAGGCTACGGCCCCCACGGCATCGCCGTCTTTGTGGACACGCTGACAGACAATCCTACCCGCACGGTAGCCGATGTACGCTCAGTCTTCAACAAGTTCGGCGGCAATCTCGGCACGATGGGGTCGCTGGCTTTCCTCTTCGACCACAAGTGTGTGTTCACTTTCAAGAAGAAAGATGACATGGACATGGACGAGTTCCTGCTCGACATGATAGACTACAATGTGGACGAAGATTATGACATCGACGAGGAAGAAGGCACTATCACTATCTATGGAGACCCCAAGAGCTACGCTGCTATCCAGAAGCATCTGGAGGAACAAGGCTTTGAAGATGTCGGCGGTGACTTCACCTACATCCCCAATGACCTGAAAGACGTGACACCCGAACACCGCGAAACCATCAATAAAATGGTGGAACGTCTGGAAGAATTTGATGATGTGCAAACCGTATATACGAACATGAAGCCCGAAGAAGGCGACGAATAAAAGAACGATGAGATACCATTATAAGACGAAAGGCACGTGTAGCACTGATATATTCTTGGATGTGGAAGATGGCATACTCCGCGAGGTAGAGTACTGGAATGGCTGTAACGGTAACCTGCAAGGCATATCACGTCTGGTGAAAGGTATGTCTGTTCAGGAAGTACTGGACCGCTTGGAAGGCATCCGTTGCGGCATGAGGCCAACTTCCTGCCCCGACCAATTATGCAAAGCTCTGCATGAGATGGGCTTTTAACGTGTTTGTTTGTCAAGAATGTATTTAAGGAGAAAAGGCCGTATGGGGTAAAAACCTGTGCGGCTTCTTTCTTTCATTAATTGAGGGTGATGAAGAATATCTGGAAAGACCTGAGGAATAAAGAGCATAAAAGGTACTTGGGCGGATTAGATGTGTTGCGATACATCGGCCCGGGATTGCTGGTGACAGTTGGTTTTATTGATCCGGGGAATTGGGCTTCGAACTTTGCTGCCGGCTCGGAGTTCGGGTATGAATTGTTGTGGGTGGTGACACTTTCCACCGTCATGCTGATAATTTTGCAACATAATGTGGCACATTTGGGCATTGTTACCGGGCTTTGCTTGTCCGAAGCAGCCACAAAATATGCTCCGCGCTGGGTGTCGCGTCCGGTGTTGGCGACGGCCGTGTTGGCTTCTGTGTCTACCTCTTTGGCCGAGATATTGGGAGGGGCTATCGCTCTTCAAATGTTGTTCGGTTTGCCGATTATTGCCGGGGCTGTACTGACCACGGCTTTTGTCTTCATTATGCTGTTCACCAATTCTTATAAAAGGATAGAGCGGGCCATTATTGCCTTTGTATCTGTCATCGGACTTTCGTTCATTTATGAGTTGTTTCTGGTGGATGTGGATTGGGGGCAGGCTGTGAGCAGTTGGGCAGTGCCTTCGTTGCCGTCCGGCAGTTTATTGGTGGTGACAAGTGTCTTGGGAGCTGTTGTAATGCCGCACAACTTGTTTTTACATTCAGAAGTTATTCAGAGTCATGAATACAACAAGCGTGATGGGAAATCGATACGCAGAAGGTTGAAGTATGAATTGTTTGATACGATGTTGTCGATGGTCATCGGATGGGCCATTAATAGTGCTATGATTTTGTTGGCAGCCACTACTTTCTTTGCCAGCGGCACGCCGGTGGAGGAATTGCAGCAAGCCCAATCGTTGTTGCGTCCGTTGTTGGGAGATAATGCTGCGGTTGTATTTGCGTTGGCTTTGTTGTTGGCCGGGGTGTCATCTACCATTACGAGCGGCATGGCTGCCGGTTCGATTTTCGCAGGAATGTTTGATGAGTCGTACAATATTAAAGATACCCATTCGCAGGTGGGAGTGGCTCTTTCTTTGGGCATCGCCCTGTTGCTGATAGTGTGCATAGGCAATCCCTTCAAAGGCTTGTTGCTGTCTCAGATGGTGTTGAGCATGCAGTTGCCGTTTACGGTATTTCTTCAGGTGGGTTTGACTTCTTCTAAGCGAGTCATGGGAGAGTATGTCAACAGTCGCCTGACCAGTATTGTGCTTTATGTCATTGCTACGGTGGTGACGGTGCTCAATGTCGCTTTAATATGCTCGGCTTTATAATTTGTGAATGTCTTGATACAGAGAACCAGTTTTTATATGATAAGCTATTATGGAATTAGAAGAACGGATTGATTTAGCTATAAAGAATTTCTATGAAGGATACAACTGCTCGCAGTCGGTTGTATCTGCTTTTGCCGACATGTATGGGTTTACGCGCGAACAGGCGTTGCATATGGCAGCTTCATTCGGGGCGGGCATCGGGCGGATGCGTCTGACGTGTGGGGCTGTGTGCGGCATGTTGATGCTGGCAGGGCTGGAAAAATGTGCCTTAGAGGGGAGCGACCGTGCCAGCAAGTCGGCCAATTACGCCTTGGTACAGCGTCTGGCGGCAGAGTTCAAGCGGCGCAATGGCTCCATTACCTGTTCCGAACTGTTGAAGTTGCGCAAGATAGAGCGCAGCTCTGTCCCGGAAGAACGCACGCCAGAGTATTATGCCAAGCGCCCTTGTGCACGCATGATTGAGAGTGCGGCCCGCATCTGGGTGGAATATCTGGAAGGAACCTTGCCCCCGGAGGATGCTTCGCAGCCTGGAAAAGCTACGCGACTTTGACCCTTTTGG
>NZ_JAMBLS010000048.1 GCF_023336905.1 Bacteroides sp. ET71 | reverse complement strand
CGCACGTATCAGGTCGCTGAAGAAGCTGCCTCCGTCGGCCACTGCCACGTCGTCAGCCGTCGACACGGGACAGCCGCGCCAGGCTTGGGGCAGGGTGTCGGCGGGCAGGGCGGCCGCGGTGCGCAGCAGGTTGCGCTCCAGCATTTCTTCCAGCTCAATCAGGTTGGCCCCCATGAGGGTCTGACAATCGGCGGAGATGCGGAGAGACACCGGAGTGTTGCCGGCCTCCCACTCTACCACGTAGGCCCTGCGTTCCTGCTCGCTCAGGCTGAAGGCAGTCGCGGGCGTCAGGGTCTTGAGCAGGGTGGCGTCGCCTTTCAGGAAGGTGATGTCTTTGCGGCTGGTGGCTTCGGCCTTGTCTTCGGGTTTCAGCACGTCTTCTTCCAGCGCGTAGCGTTCGAGGAAGTCCAGCACGGGACGGGCATCGTGGGCTGCTGCCCAGGAGGTGTCGAACAGCTTGTAGCCGATGTGTGAGATGTCGCCATAGGCATTGGTGCGAACGCGCAGGGCACGGCCGCGATGGCTCCATGTCGAGTCGTTGTCCGCATCAGGGCCCAGGTTGTCCGGCAAGTTCAGGCCGATGCTTCGGGCCAACCGCTCTAGGCAGGGCACTTGATACGTGGGGGCAGCGCCCGCGCTCAGGGCAAGCGCTACCCACAACAATGCCATATAGCAACGCCGTATCATCATGGTTTCACAGCCGTCTTGTTACCATTATGATTCCAATAGCCCAAGCCGCTGATTCGGCCGTCGCGGAACTCGCCTTCGAAGGTGTCGCCGGGCTGAGCCACGAAGTCTTTCGACGGAACGATTTTCTGTTCCTTCTTGTAAGTGATGGTTCCGTAGCCGTGGGGCTTACCGTTCTTCAGGTCGCCGGTGTAGGTTCCGTAGCCCAAGTCGACAGTGCCACGGCCGTTTTGCGGAGTGGTGGGCTTGGGGTCGACACGCTTGGGTTCGGGCGTCGCCACCTTGGGCTCTTCGGGAGCGACGGTGGCCGTGTCTTTGGGCGTCTCCGGAGCGACGGGCTTCGGTTGTTCAACGACAGTCTCGGGCTCTTTATCCCCATTCAGGTAGGAATAGAGACCGTAGCCTCCGCCGCCCAACACGAGGACGGCTGCCACGATGAGGAGGATGCGCATGCGGGGGTCGGGGTCTGGAGCAGGGCCGGTTGCTTTTTCGCGCAGGGGTTGGTGGCAAATCGGGCACTCGAACTCGCCGCCCGGTTCCACTTCCACATCTTGCTTATAGTTATCACAATCGATGTTCACACAGGTTCCAACTTTCTTTGCCATAGTTGCTGATGTTTATGAATGATTATTAATAAAGTTATTTTCCGTTCTTTGTTCCGTTCTTCGCTGACTGTCAGCCGTTTGTTTCTTGCGGGCAAGAAGCACGGCCGTTGTTCGGAAGAAACGCGGCTGCCGTGCGCAGGAAGCGGGGCTTCTGTGCACGGCACCGGCATGTATGCGGCGCTCAGGAGATGCGCAGGTCGTCGTCGCAGAGTTTTTCGGCCGCCTTGTTGAAGGCGACGAATACGGGATTGTTCTCGTTGCCGTTGAACAAGGGAAGCAGCACGTTGTCCAGCGTCTCGCCCAGCTTCAGCATCAGTTGCTTGCGCTTGTCGATGTGCTTGTAGTTCGTGTCCATTTCCTCGACGACGGCTTTCTTCAGCGCGGCGGCGTCCATGGCGCGGCTCATCTTGCTCAGTTCCTTGAGCGTGGCGACGATGTCTTCCCCAACGGGAATCCAGCGGCTGACGCGGCCCATGCGGTTCTTTTCGCCGGCAAAGCACATGGTTTTCTCGCCGGTCTCGGGGTCTTCGCGCGGGATGATGATGCCGTCGATGGTGTAGGCCATGAGGACAATCGGCATGAGGTCCTTTTCAGACTCTTCCTTGTTGCGGTTGAACAGGCCGGGCAGGGGCTTGGCGAAGCTCTCGGTGTGCACCACCATGCGGTTGACTTCGTTGCGCGTCAAGATGTCGTATTTCTCCTTCAGCACGCGCAGGTTGTCGACGTAGCGCAGGGGGAATCCGCTGTGTGCGGTGATGACGACAATCTGATTGCTCTTGAAGTTGACCGACACGTCATTGTCCTTGTTGAACGGTATGGTTCCGCTCTCGCCGAAGTCTTTGATGAAGTCGTTGCGGAAGGTGTCGTCGTCTTCGTAGAGCGGCAGCGAGAGTTGGATGATTTTCTGGTGGTTGGCCGCCGTCTCGGGACTGCCCTTGCCTTCTTCCGAGCCGTTGAAGGTCAGGAAGCTCTGTGCGGCGTTGTATATTTCCTTGACGAAGCGTTTGCGCTTTTCGGGCGTGCTGCAGTCGGAGTTCCGCAGCTTGTCGAGTATGTTGACGTTGACCAGGCGCAAGTTGGCGTTCTTCTTGGAGTATTCGTTCAGCTCGGCACGCGACTGCTCGATGCAGGCCTTCAGCGTCACTTCTTGCAAGGCGGTGAGGTTCATCTTCTTGGCCAATGCGCTGAAGGAAGCGTTGGCAGCCCCCACGGCTTCCACGATGTCGGCCCGCAGGCTGGCGGCGTGCTTTTTCTGGTTTTCCTGGTTCTTGAGGAAGCCTTGCACGGTGTCGCGCACCTGGCGCGGGTCGTACTCTTTGACGACTTCGCCCTTCATGTCATTTTCTTCGGCGTCGCTCAGCTTGCACTTGTCTTCGGCCTGTTTCTTCATACTGTCAGCGAACTCCTCATACACTCGCATCAAGGGCTCCACGCTGTTGGAGTTGAGAAGCGTCAGCATGTTTACAACCTCGGACAGCAGTTTGACGGCATATCCGTAGGCCGTGATGGTGGTCATCAGCGTGAGCTGCTCGCGCTTGGCGTCGGCAAAGCGGCCGAACGTCTTGGTCGAGGCGTTGGTCACGGCATCGCGCAGCCAGCCGATGTTGTTCCAGTCGCGGCGGATGTCCTCCAACTGGGCGGTCAGGTCTTCGTTGAGGTAGGCGGTGCGTTTGTTAATCTTCTGCTTGTATTGGTCGATGCGCTCCTCGCACTTGGTCGAAAGCACCTTGATGTATTTGTGCACTTCGATGATGGACAGTTCGCCCAGTTTCCAGCGGCCGAACAGGTTGTTCTCGACGCGGCGGCAAATCTCTTCGGCGAATCCGCTGAGCTGCGACTCGTAGTTTGCATAGAATTTCTTCACGCCGCAGCCCCGGTACATGCTGTCGAAGAAGCTCGTGCACAGTTGGTTGAACTCTTCGTACCATTCTTTCTTGGGACATTCGGCCTGCACGTCTTGCTTGTAGCGGTCCACGTAGACTTCCCAGCCCTGGACGATGGGTTTCCAGTTGGTGACGTGCTTCTCGATGGAGGGGAGCGGTTTGCTCAGGGTCAGGTATTCCTCGCTCAGCAGGTTGCTCTCCAGCTCGCTGCTTTTCTCCACGAGTTCCACATAGTCTTTGCCGACCATGTCTTCCGCACACTCGATGTATCCGCGGGCATCGTCCCACAGTCCGTAGAGCATCTGCATGGATGCCTGACGGGCCAGGTGGTAGGCTCCGTACTCGACGACCTCCGTCTCGGGGTATTCGATACGCTTCACGCCAAACGTCATGAACTTGCGGCTGTGGACAGGTTCGCCCACTTCGTTGGCTTCGGGCAGGAGGCCGTTGTTCTCGTTCGTCTCCAGGCGTGCCATCTTCCCGCCGTTCATCGACGAAACGACAATCTTCTGGAACAGGAAGTCGCCCACGATGTTCGGGAGGACTTTGTGCAGGTGCACTTCCTTGCCGGCTTCGTTGACATTCGTATAGAGGTAGGCCATGTCGAAGGCGTCTTGTCCTTTCAGCAGACGGCGCACGTTGCCGTATTCATCGGTATTTCCCTTGACGTCGGTAGGCAGATAGCGTCCCACTGACATGGCGTTCAGTTCCAACAGGGCTGCATAGCCATTGGGCTGGTAGAAGCGGTTGCTGTCTTCGCCGCCGGGTATCTGGATAATCTTCTCGGGGACGTAGAGGTAAAGCTGTATCTTGAACTTGCTCCGGTCGTCACCCGTGCGCTGGAACTCATTGCGAATCTGCGTCACTGCGTCTACGATGGAGCCTGAGCCCGTACCGCCACCGAGGCCGGCACAAATGTGGAAGGTTACGTCGTCCACGTTCTCCTGTTCCTTCAGCGCCCGTACGCGTGCATGTACCTGCCCGATGAACGTGTTTTGTGGCAGGCCGCACATGTTGTTGGCAATCAGCATACGGCCGAAACGACGGCGTTGTCCGCCGATGCCTTCGCTGATGATGGCGCCGATGCCTTCCTTCAGCATCGCCTCGTCGCGGCGGTTGATAAAGGCATTGATACCCGGATACTGGTCCAGGTTGTCCAACACGCCGGCACCGATGCCGTTGATGGACAGCCGCTGGGCGGGCGCCAACTGAACCGACGTCCCCAGCACTTGCCAGCGATCCTCGTTGTTCAGGTCTGCCAAGCTCGAATCGACATACAAGTACTCTATATGAGCGTCGCCCGTGGGGTCGTTTGAGCGAAACTCTTCGTAAATGCGCTTACGCAAGGCGCACAGAACAGAACCGCCCGTGCCTCCTAATCCAATAACTAAATGATTTGCCATATCAGTTTATACATTATTATATTATTACATGCATGAATAGTATCAAAAATCATCGTAGCGTTTAGGCCGTGCGCCTCTCCGACGGCTTCCACCGGTGCTTCTGGCGCGCGACGAGGCTGTACGCCTGGCCCGGCCGGTCTGCTCCATCGTCTGGATGACCACGACGGCTGCCACCACGACAAACAGCACGCTCCAGCCCACACGCCGCCAGATGAAACGCGCCATGTAGGCACGCAACTCGTCGGCCATGGCCGAAGCGATGTTCAACGGCGTATGCCCCGTAAAGTCGGCCCCGCCGATGAAGTAACCCACCAGCGGCCACTCCGCTTGTATCGATTCCAAGATAGCCTGACTGTTCTCTTCGTCAAACGTCACATACTCGGGCACGTCGCGCACCCAGCCATTGATGGCTTCTTCGACATCAGTGCTATAAGAACGTATGGTGACAGCCCCGCACAACAAGATGGCCTGAAACGACAAAAAAAGGAACAAGATGGCGCCCACCACGTAGCTGATGGGGGTGAAGGCCCGGTTGGAGAACCACGAACGGATGATGAAGAACATCAGCGCAACGCCGACAGCCGTCAGCAAGACCCCCAGAAAAAGATTTCCGATGGAATATGAGATGATATTAAACAAAGCTCCCATGAACAAATAGTGTTTAAATGGTACCTACGAATCGTTAACTTATCTTTATCGCTACAAAGATAACGTTTTTCATAAATAAAAGCATGTCTCTGGCAAAAAAAAAGTATTTCTCCTGCATTTGCAGGCTTTTTCCCGCCAAAACTTCCTCCAAACAGCTAAAAGCATCACGGAAAACCGTGAGAAGAAAACAGACCAGGTTCTGACGCACTACGCCCATGCTCCTTGTCCGCACGGGCCGCGCCTCTGCCGGACACGGGCCGCGGCCCGTGTCCGCCGCTCCGGCAGTGTCCACCCGTCCCCGCCACCGGCAGGTAAAAGCAGAGGGACGACCATCCGTTGCCGAATCGTCGTCCCTCTGCTTCGTGGACCAGCCAGGGCTTGAACCTGGGACCTCCAGATTATGAGTCTTTTTGTAGGATATTTCATGGAATTACATATTATGTAAATGTACTGATTGCCAGTGCTTAATACATTTTGTGGTTTGCAGGAAAATACGTATGTTTGCAGTAGTTTTCGTGCGAAAAGGTCACCTGAAGGTCACCAAAGAGAGCGGAATATCACTTGTAAATAAACATATTATGGAGAAGAAGGATACGAATAAGGTCACTAAAACGGCAAAAATGGAAGCCAAAACCACTTCAAGGGGAGAAAAGTGCCTCGCCAAATTCACGGCTGCAAATGGCAACGTATATGGTTCATTGACTCTTGATATACGAAAAGCAGGAGATTACTCGCAACCGCTTCCTGTGGCTGTGCGTGTGTGCCATGCTGGACAGAAGGTCTTTCTTCGTTTGGGCAAAACATACACTATGGAAGAATGGTTGACCTTGTGCGAATACGAGAAAAGTGGTCGTCGTGTTCAACTGATAGAGAGAAACGACATGAAAAATCTAATGGACAGGGTGGAACTTATCGCCAATCAACTTATCGCAGAAAACAACTTCTCTCTTCGCAAGCTGCAAGACAGATTTCAGGGTAGAAAAGATGATGACAGCACCATTATTACAGTGTGGGATTCATACATTCAATCTAAGACCAATGAGGGCAAGGCTGGTTCAGCCCGTTGTAGCAAAGATGTTCGTAACCGCTTTGTGAAAGACTTGGGGACAGATGTAACATTTGCAGACATAAACAGGGAGTTCGTCTTGAAGTGGGTGAAGATTATGAGGAAAAATGGACTGAGTACCACGACCATTGCCATCGCACTTCGTAGCCTCAGAACAATCATCAATATGTGTATCTCAAATGGTTTGATGAAAGGTGATACCAAGGAAATGTTCAAGGACACAGGTTACAATAAATCCCAAAGCCGCAAGCATGAGTTTCTTGATGTAGCTACCATGCGTAAACTTTATGACTTCTGGAAAGCAGGTGAGGCAAAAGACAAGGATGGGAACGAGTTGTTTCTTGGGCGAGAAAAGCATGCTATATTTCGCGACCTTGGATTATTCCTCTTTATGTATTTAGGCGATGGGCAAAATCTTGCTGATACTCTCCGTCTGACTTATGATGAACTATACTATGCCACTCATGGCAAACAGTTACGTTTTCTTCGTCATAAGACCCGGGAACGAAACGAGAGTGCCAGTGAGGTAATATTTCCTGTTACACCTGAGATACAAGAGATACTCAACCGATATGGTAATGCTCCAAAACTTGGGCGAAGGGTATTTCCCATAATGAGCGAACTTATTACCCCTGAACAGGAGATATGGGTTATCCAACGTTATAACAGATATATACGTGAGCACATGGCAAAAGTCGCTAAACTCATAGGATTGGAACAAACACCATCACCAACATGGGCAAGACATAGCTTTGCTACCAATCTCAATAATTCAGGTGTCGTACCTTATAAATATATAAGTGACAGCATGGGGCATAGTGGTGGCAGTGACATCACTTCCAACTATATAGGCGCCTATCCTCTTGCGAAGATGTTGGAGTACAATTATTATTTGCTTAATGAGAAGCCTAAAGAAACTGCCCCAGTTGTAGATAAGAAAGCTTTGTTGGAAATGCTGAAGGGCTTAAGCGAAGAGGAGAGGATGGAGTTGATGGTTGATTTATCTAACTGATGCAGCCTTTACCGCAAGAATACCAAGCAAAACACCGCAAAAACACGGAATAAATAACCACAAAAATACCAAGTAAAATGCCGCAAAAACACCAAGTAGCTAATCGTATTCCAAATAAAATCAGTATCTTTGTACTAAAATTAAAACAACCGCTATGAAATATTTATCAAGAGTCGCTGATAAAATGCTTCAAGAACGCTTGGAAACATTTGGGGCAGTGTTAATAGAAGGTCCAAAATGGACTGGGAAAACAACCACAGCGGAACAACAAGCCAAAAGCGTAATCAAGTTACAAGACCCGGATAAAGCGGAAGAGTATCTTGCCACAGCAGCCACCAAACCATCTTTATTATTGAAGGGAGAGCAACCGAAGTTGATAGATGAGTGGCAAGACGCCCCGATGATTTGGGATGCTGTACGTACAGCTGTCGATAATGCAGGAGGTAAGCCTGGACAATTTATTCTGACGGGAAGCAACACCGTGGATAAAACAAAGATCCGGCATACTGGTACAGGACGCATTACACGAATGAAGATTTACCCGATGAGTTTATGGGAATCTTTGGAATCATCAGGAGAAGTTTCTATTCAGGAACTTTTCAACAACCCTGATTACGATATTGATGGTGCTTCAAGCAAATTAGATATTCCAGGGCTGATTATGGCAGCCTGTCGGGGAGGTTGGCCTGCCACGTTGCAGATGCCACCAAAAGCAAGCATGTTCATCGCCAAGGATTATGTAAATAGCGTTTGCGAGAATGATATTTCGGCTGTAGATAACAAACAGCGAAATCCGAAAATTGCCCGACAAATCATGAAGTCGTATGCCCGAAATATCAGTACACTGGCCAAGAAAAGCAATATCCTTGCAGATGTCACTGCGTCAGAAGACATCAGTTTGTCCATGAATACCTTTGATGATTATATTGCTGCCTTGGAAAAATTGTTCGTTATCCAAGATATTGATGCGTGGTGTCCCGCTATCCGTAGTAAGACAGCCATCCGTAGCTCTCCCAAGCGTTGCTTCGTTGACCCTTCTATTGCTGTAGCTGCTATGAATGTCAATGCAGAAGCATTAGAGACTCAGCTCAAAACCTTTGGATTCATATTTGAACAGATGTGCATCAGAGACTTGAAGGCATATACAGCTGATTTCAATAGTCGTATTTCCTATTATAGAGATAGATATGGTCTGGAAGCTGATTTGGTGTTACATCTGGAAGATGGGCATTACGCCTTGATAGAATGCAAACTTGGTAGCCGTGAAATAGATGATGGAGCAAAACATCTACTGGAACTCAAAAGGTTGATACAGGAACACAACAAGACGGAGAAGCAGGTGCCTATTCGGGAGCCAGACTTGCTTATTGTGATGACGGGTGGGACAATGGCATACTCTCGTCCCGATGGAGTTAAAGTAATTCCTTTGGCATGTCTCAAAGATTAACCATTTAGCAAAACTGTTTATATGGATGATGATATGAAGGAACTTCACCATGATAACTATCCCAGTCAATCGGAAATGCAGGAATGGCTTGAAGCGAATCAAGAAATCTATACAGACTTTAAGAGTAAGATTCAATCCATCTTAAAGAACCCGTTGTGCGATAACCACAGTAAACAGATAGACGATGAGACAAATAAGCTACAAAGCATAATCCTGGAGATAATGACCACAGAAGAAGGAGCTGCTATCGATGAGATGATTGACAAATTCTCCAATGCCATAAAAGATGGGAATGTGTCTGCCTGTTGCTTGTATTGCTATTTGGAATTGGACAATGGGTTTAAGGAAATAGAATATGCCATGACCAAATTTGAGCAGTCAGAGGATGCAAAATACATCAAAGAAGGCATTCATGCTTATTTGGAGGACAAGAAACGTGAAACTCAAGAGGCAGTTAACAAGGATTTGAATTTGCTCAGCCTACGTCGCTGGCACTATGAACACCCCGGAGACTATCAAGAATTTACAAATCTTTTTGCCAAAGCATACGAAGGTGATATGACTTTCATTCTTAAAGGCATGTCTTACTTGGCAGAGATGCTGTCTCTCAATGGAATTAAGGGTATTACAGAATTACTTGAAAGCCTTTGTCCTGGGACTGAAAGCTACAATAGAGCTCAATTTGGAAGCAATTACCAGCAAGTCCATGAGAAACTGACAGCCTTGTTTGCTTCTACATTTAATCAAGAGGCAACGAAACAAAAACTCCTGCATAACAATCCTTTCATGTGTAGTGCGTTCTACTGGATGATATTTGACGATGGTTTTGTGAAGATGGGAGATTTACTCTCCAAAACAATGATGGGAGAAAACTCGTCTGTCTGGCAGAAAGGTTTTGGTGGGCAATTTATACGCTCTTTAATGCTTACCAGCTTTGACAAAGCAGCTTATACCAAAGGGGCATGGAAAGCTATGGGTAAAAATGGTGCGGCAAGAGAGGTGGTCAGTTCCACCTTACAGGCATCTAAAGGTCGCCGTGGACGCAAGCAAGTCTGTGTCCTGCTTGAAGAAATGCTTATACAACCTTATGCGGAACTTCTTACCAATGGGATAGAAACAATACTCACCGAATGGATGGAAACGAATGCTACAGACTCCGTTCTTGCCTATATTTTTGCTGCGTTGACTAAT
>NZ_JAMBLS010000047.1 GCF_023336905.1 Bacteroides sp. ET71 | reverse complement strand
AAATGATCATTCAATGGTTTGCTATATCTTTGTAGAATAATAGAATCATATTTTAATCTATTTTGTTAAGTGCTCCTATAATTGAGCCTAGAGGTTTTCTTTTACTCTTGGTAGTTTTTTCGAATATATTGCTTACATTTGCAGCTTAAACATACAAACTAAAAAGATAATAAATCATGCCAACTATATCTATTCGCGGGATAGAAATGCCTGCTTCGCCCATTCGTAAATTGGCTCCATTAGCTGATGCTGCCAAACAACGAGGGGTGCATGTTTTTCATTTGAATATTGGGCAGCCAGACCTGCCGACACCTCAAGTTGCTTTGGACGCTATTCATAATATTAACCGTTCTGTTTTGGAATATAGTCCTAGTGCTGGTTTTCGTAGCTATCGTGAAAAGTTGGTAGGTTATTATGCGAAGTATAATATTCATTTGACAGCGGATGATATTATCGTTACAGCAGGCGGTTCCGAAGCGGTGCTCTTTGCCTTTCTAGCTTGCCTTAATCCGGGGGACGAGATAATTGTTCCTGAACCGGCGTATGCTAACTATATGGCCTTTGCCATTTCTGCCGGTGCCCGTATTCGTTCTGTTACAACAACTATTGATGAAGGTTTTGCTTTGCCTAAAGTAGAGAAGTTTGAAGAACTCATCAATGAGCGTACCCGCGCTATTCTTATTTGTAATCCCAATAATCCGACAGGTTATCTTTATACGCGCCGTGAAATGAATCAGATACGAGATTTAGTGAAAAAGTATGATCTTTTTCTTTTCTCGGATGAAGTGTATCGTGAGTTCATCTATACAGGTTCACCTTATATTTCCGCTTGTCATTTGGAAGGGATTGAGCAAAATGTGGTGCTTATAGATTCTGTTTCCAAACGTTACTCTGAGTGTGGCATCCGTATTGGAGCACTTATTACAAAAAATGAAGAAATTCGTCGAGCAGTCATGAAATTTTGCCAAGCTCGTCTTAGTCCTCCACTTATAGGGCAGATCGCTGCTGAAGCATCTTTGGATGTCGATGAAGAATATATGCGTGATGTGTATGATGAATATGTGGAACGGCGCAAATGTTTGATAGACGGTTTAAATCGCATTCCTGGGGTGTATTCTCCTATTCCTATGGGGGCTTTTTACACAGTTGCTCGTTTACCGGTGGATGATTCAGACAAGTTTTGTGCTTGGTGCCTTTCCGATTTCCAATATGAGGGGCAGACTGTATTTATGGCCCCGGCTTCTGGTTTTTATACTACGCCAGGTACAGGGCATAATGAGGTGCGTATTAGTTATACATTAAAAAAAGAAGATCTAACGCGAGCACTTTTTGTTTTGCAAAAGGCATTGGAAGTCTATCCTGAAAGGGTAGAGTAAAAAAACATGAGCTTATCTTTTTTTATTGCACATCGTTTATATTGCGAGAAAAAAGAAGGACGGCAGATATCTCGTCCAGCAGTGCTTATCGCAAAAACTGGCATTGCCGTTGGATTAGCAGTGATGCTTGTTGCAGTATGCGTTATTGTAGGCTTCAAAAGTGAAGTAAGGGATAAGATTGTTGGTTTTGGCGGGCATGTTCAGATTAATAATTTAGAGCAGATGCAACCTTATGAGCCGCTGGCTATTGGCATCGATGATACTTTGATTAACTCATTGGCTGCTTTTCCCAATGTAAAGCATATACAGCGTTACTCGGTTAAACCGGGGATGATAAAAACGGAAAAAGCTTTTCAAGGTATGGTGCTGAAAGGAGTAGGACAGGATTATGACCTTTCTTTTTTGCGTTCTCACTTGATAGGAGGAGAATTTCCTAATTTTACAGATTCTATTACCTCTAATCAGGTAGTCGTTTCTCAAGCTATGGCTGAGCAATTGGAGTTAAACTTGGGCGACAAATTGGATACATATTATATAGAAAATGAAATCCGAATCCGCCGTTTATCCATAGTAGGTATTTATTGTACTGGTTTTGCAGAATACGACAGTTATTTTCTTTTTACTGATTTGCATACTGTTAATCGCCTGAATCATTTCCAATCTGGCCAAGTAAGTGGTATTGAGGTTATTCTTGACAATTATGCTGTGCTGGAAAATGATACGTGGGAGATTGGTTCTTTTCTTGAGAAATGTATAGATCGTTATGGTGCGAAATATACAGCCCGTAATGTTGAGCAGCTTAATCCTGCTATTTTTGCTTGGTTGGGTGTTCTTGATGTTGACATTTGGGTCATATTGGTATTGATGATGGGTGTAGCAGGATTCACGATGATTTCCGGCCTACTTATTCTGATTATTGAGCGCGCAGCGATGATAGGCACGTTGAAATCATTGGGTGCAAATAATGGTATCATCCGCCGGGTCTTTCTGTGGTTGTCCGTGTTCATTATTGGACGAGGTATGTTGTGGGGAAATGTGATTGGGCTTGGTTTCTGTTTGCTTCAATATTACACAGGCTTGTTGACTCTTGATGCAGAGACTTATTATATGGATGCAGTACCTATTGCTTTCAATATCAAGTACCTTATTCTGTTGAATGCAGGCACTTTGCTGGCTTCTGTATTAATACTTCTTGGCCCTTCTTATCTGATTGCCCGGATTCGACCGGCTGATGCCATGCGGTTTGAATAAGAGGAGTAAAATGAGGGTGCAGATGTTCTTATTTCCGCATAAACTCGCTTTTTCTTCTAAACAGGCAATGCAGTTTCCACCGAAGAGATTGCATGGGTTGAAGCATATCGAAGAAGGGAAGAGTAAGGTAATAGCGTTGTGAATCGCCTACTGTGCGGGCATTTTTGTTTGTTACATACATTTGTAACATCCAGCGGATTAAGAAAAATGCGATGGAAATACCTCCTGTCAGCCAGTGATGCAGGATGATTGCTATGGTTGCTGTATAGATCCAACATGCATGAAACAGTAGGCGGCTTGTTGTTTCGAATCCGATTATATAGCGTTGCAGGCCTTTATGGAAACGGGCGGTGGATGTATAACCGATTTTTTCTTCTTTCCATTCTTTAGTTTGTGCGTATAGCAGTCGGTGCATGACTGCGCGGGGATCTGTTTCTACCTGCGTATTTTTCGTCGTGGCTGTTTGGTTGATGAAGAGGTCGTCGTCGCCCCGGAGCAAGTTTAGATATTGGGAGAATCCCTTGTTCTTATAAAATAGTTTTTTGCTATATACCAGGTTTTTACCTATGCCCATGTAGGGATGGCCAGCTAAGGCAGAACCGAGGTAGCGCATGGCTTGGAACAGGTTTTCGTAGGACATGTATTTGTGAATCAATCCTTTGTTTTGTTCGTAGTCGTTGTATCCTAATACGATTTCGGTGCCTGGGGTGAGGTTGCGTGCCAATAGGCGTAGCCATTGGTCACTGGCTGGGTAGCAGCCTGTTTCGGTCATGACCATCCAGTCGTATCGGGCAGCTTTGATGCCGAGCGTAAGTGCCAGTTTTTTGTGGCTGATATAACGTGACGAGTCTGGGATGAAGCTGTGGTAAAGGTGAGGATGATTTGCCTGGAGCTGGGTTAGGTAGTCTGAGGTTCCGTCGTCTGCTCCGTCTGTAATGACGATTACTTCGAATTGTGGGTAGTCTTGTTGCAGGATAGCGGGTAGGCAAATCTGTATCTGTTCAAATGATTCGTGTGCATACAAGATGACGGAAACAGGGGGGCAATGGTTTGCAAAGGTGATTTTGCCCTGTTCTACATCTTTCTTGTGACGGGGTATGCGCAGGTAGAGGCATGTATAGAAGCAGGTCTGGATGAGAAAGAAAAAGCCTGTTGCGGCTAAAAGTATCGTTTCGCTGTTGTCAAGTGTAAGTGTAACCATATTGTGCAGACTGTTGTTGTCGGCGCAAAGGTACAAAAAAAGCAGGCCCGTTTAATGGCGGGCCTGCTTTTTCTTATCGGATGACGGGGACTGTGTCGAAGCGTGTGCCAGGGAAATGTTCCTCTACGTATTGTCGCAGGTAGTGCATCGTGTCGTCGCGGATGGTAGTATCGTCCACTTCCGGGTAGAGGTTGTAGAGCACGGTGTGCAGGGGGATGGAGCGCTTCTGGATAGCTTCAAAGCTGAGTAATGTATGGTTGATGCTGCCTAGTTTACCGGAAGTAACCAGTATAAGTGGGCAATGGCGGGATGCTATGTGGTCGATGGTCAGCAGTTCATCGGTGAGTGGAACCATCAGTCCGCCGGCACATTCTACGAGCACCACGTCATAACGCCGAGCTAGTTCGTCGGTGGCTCGGTCTATCTTCTTCAAGTCGATGGGGCGCTTGTCGATGCGGGCAGCCAGATGTGGGGAGCAAGGGTATGAATAGATTTCGGGGGCGGTTAATCCCTCCTTGTCTTCGGGAAAGACAGGCTGTCCCATGAGGCGCCGGTGCAAGTCTATGTCTTCTGAACTGCCCGTGTTGCCAGTTTGTACAAGCTTTTGGGTGATGATGTTCAGTCCGGTGCGGCGGAGTTGTTGTGCCAGCCATCCGGTGCAATAACTTTTCCCGGCATCGGTGTCGATGCCGCTGATGTAGTAGATACGGGTATTTTGTTTCATATAATAGGGTGTTTATAGAAATATATTGTTATGTTGGTTGGACGGTGGATTGCAACGGATAATCAGGTCAGACGGGCGCTTTCCCGAAGTGCCACTTCGGGAGAAGGTTGCTGTCACTCTACTTGCGGGGAATTTTACAGTATGTTTCTCACAAGCCGTCATCCGCTTTCTGTGCTATAATGTAAATGGGGTGATAAGTCAGCGTCACCTGTCCGTCGGCCTGCCCGAAGAGGCGGATGTAGTTTTCGGCGAAAGCTTGCAGGTGGGTACGGGTCCAGATACGTTTCTCGGTGCCCGTTACTCCCGTCAGTTTCAAGTGGCGGAGCACATCCGTAGGTGTGGGAAAGTGCAGCGTGGCTGTTTCTTCGGAAATATGCCGCAGACGCAAACTGGGAGGCAGCATGGCACCCCATTCGTGTGTAGTAAAATAGTGCAACCCATGCCCGGTGATGGTCCGGATTTCTTGTAAGTTCTGGGGGCCGAAGGTGCTGAATGCCAGAATGCCGTTTGGAGGCAGGATGTCCTGGCATTGTCTGAAGAACTGCTGCGGTTGGCTGAACCACTGTAATGTGGAACAAGAAGTAATGACATGGATTCGAGGAGGCATGCGCAATGTTTCGGCGTCGCCCGGAAGGAAATGGACATGGGGCTGTCCCAGCAAGTCCTGAAGGCTTTGCTCCATTTCAGGGCAAAGGTCGTTCAGCCACAGTTCCGATGGCTGAAACGCCTGGCGCAGAAGCCGTGAATAGATGCCTGTGCCGCATCCCACTTCAAGGATATCCAGCCCAGTCCGCTTGATATGGGGTTGAAGCAGCCGTAACATCCTTTCGGCAGCCTTGTATTGCACACGGGCTTCCCGATCATATGTCTTCCTAGCACGTGCGAAGCGCTCAGCTATCAATTGTTTCTCCATACTTCTTCCAGATATTGGTGAAACATCGGTTCACTGTAATGAGCGTCCTCTGTCTGGTAGAACGGCACGTTGAGCATCTGCCAGGTCCTGCATTGATTGCCGGGTGGGATGATGCGGTCGTTGCTCCCAACGATGGCCTTTTCCCAGTGGAAAGTGGGAGAGAGAAGAGACAGACGTTGCTTTTCGATGGAACGCATCTCTTCGGCCAACTCTTCCACCGGACGGCGCGGGGTGATGCGCAGGAACTGGTGGAAGGCGTTGGAGTCGAGGCACATTCGCCGGCAAAATTTGTGCAAGGAAGCAGAACTCAGGTTATCGAGCGTACCTTGCCAGATGTCTGGATGAATACCTAGTTCAGCATCGATGGGAAAAGGAGTCCCGTTAAGAGCAATGCTGTGGCCGATGGGTATACCCAACTGTGACCCGATATGCGACGCAGCCCATACCCCCATCGACCATCCTACTACATCAACCTTTTGGTAAATACCGGGTGGGAGAAAATCATGCTCCAGCGTCCGGTAGTCATAGCAAATGATAAAGTCCCTATCCTTGGGACGGTAATGGCGGAACGGAGTCGGGTCGGATGCCCAGCCTGCAAAAAACAACAGCAAGCGTGGGTTCTGTTCTTGTATGATATATTCGTATTTCATAGATGCTTAGGAATTATTCGTGCGTGTGGATGCTGTTTCGTATGAATGGAGCTGCGGGGTTGCCGTGGCTTCTTCAATCAATCTTTCCGTTTCTTCATCTGTCAGGTCTGCCCGGAGTGAAAGACGCAGCCGAGCTGTCCCTTCAGGCACCGTAGGAGGCCGGACGGGGAGAAGGTAAAAACCATGACGTTGCATGGCGTCGGCTTGCAGCATAGCATCAGCGCTGCTTCCGATCAGCAAAGGTATGATGTGGCTTTGCGATATATCTTTGACCTGTTCCGTTGCCAATGCCTGGTGCACACGCTTGGTGATGCAGGAAAGACGTTCTCGCCGTGCAGACATTTGCGGGAGATTGTGCACGATATACAAAGACCAGGCCACGGTAAATGGCGGGAGGGCTGTCGTAAAGATAAAGGGACGTACATGGTTGATGAGGTAGTCCCGTATCGTTTGGGCACATATTACGAACGCACCGGCCGAAGCTGCCGCCTTGCCGAGTGTGCCCACCAATAAATCAATGTCAGGCAAGATTCCTGCTTCTTCACAACATCCCAGCCCTTGGGAGCCCCGCAGCCCAAAAGCATGAGCTTCGTCTACGTAAAGCATAATATTCGGATATCGACGTTTTAAGTCAACCATCTCGCGTAAAGGTGCTTCATCGCCGTTCATGCTGAAGATACTTTCTGTTACAAGAATAATGTGTCGGTAGCAAGAAGCATTTTTACTAATCAATCTTTCCAGATGGTTTAGGTCATTGTGCCTAAAACGGATACATTTCGCATGGCTAAGCCGTATCCCATCAATAAGACTGGCATGAACCAACTTGTCGGCCAAAATCAAAGTATCATCATTGTTTGCTATGGCTGGTAATATACCGCTGTTGGCATCATATCCACTATTGAAGAGTAAGGCTGATTCGGCATTGTATAGCTTTGCTAACTCCGTTTCTAATTCGTCAAAGATTGGATGATTGCCGGTAAGCAACCTTGAAGAACTGGCTGATGGTACGAAATCTTTTACTGAAATTTGGCGGAGAAAATCTGCCCGCAGATTCATATCGACTGCCAGTCCCAGATAATCATTCGAGGAAAGGTTGAGCATGCGTCGGCCTTGTTTGATGATGTAACGTCCCTCGGCATCTGCGTGGGACAATGTACGCAAATTTTTCGCTGTTTTTAACTCATCCAAACGAGCTTGAAGGAAACGGTAAGGACTGTCCATAAAATCAGATATGTTGGTCATATTGCTTCAGATACTACTTTGATTAATCCATGTGTTAAGCGAGAGAGTTCGTCGGGAGTTATTATATAAGGGGGCATTATGTATGCTAATTTTCCGAAAGGACGTACCCAAATGCCTTCTTCTACAAAACGGCGTTGCATTTGTGCCATGTTTATGTTATGTTTCATTTCAATGACTCCAATAGCGCCCAATACACGTACATCATTTACTTGCGGAAGTCGTTTAGCTGGGGCTAACTCTTCTTTTAGCTGATGTTCAATGTACTGCACTTTTCTTTCCCAATCATATTCTGGCGAAAGGAGTAGCCGGATGGAAGCACAGGCTATTGCGCATGCCAGCGGATTTCCCATAAATGTAGGTCCGTGCATGAATACTCCTGGTGTATAAGCAGAGATGGTATCGGCTACTTCATTAGATGTTAAAACTGCTGCCATTGTCAAGTAACCTCCCGTAAGGGCTTTTCCTATGCACATGATATCAGGTTGTACTCCTGCATGTTCCCAGGCAAATAAACGTCCTGTTCGTCCGAACCCTGTGGCTATTTCGTCAAAAATAAGTAGAAGCCCGTATTTGCGGCAGAGTTTGGCTGCTTCTACCAAGTAATTTGGGTGATAAAACCACATGCCTCCTGCACCTTGTACAATGGGTTCTAATATAAGAGCTGCCAATGTGTCGGCATTGGCTTCGATGATCATGCGTAGTTCATCTATGTCATGTTCATCCCAGGCTTCTCCATAGCGTGAACGAGGCTGATGGGCGAAAAAGCGCACAGGTAAGGCTGATCCGAATAGTGAATGCATCCCTGTAATTGGGTCGCATACGGACATCGCGTTCCATGTATCTCCATGATAGCCGTTGCGAATGGTAACGAAGTTTTGCTTTCGTGCTAATCGTGCCTGGTCAGAACAAGAGAGACTCTTGGCTTGCCAGTATTGTATCGCCATCTTCAATGCTACTTCGATAGATACGGAACCTGAATCAGCATAGAATATCTTTTGAAGTTTAGGTGGAACAAGAGGTAATAGCAATCGTGCTAAGTCGATGGCTGGTTCATGCGTCAAGCCGCCGAACATGACATGTGACATTTGAGTGATCTGTCTGTTTGCAGCCAGATTAAGTTCCGGGCGGTTATATCCGTGTATAGCGCACCACCATGAAGACATGCCGTCTATAAGTTGTTGTCCGCTTGATAAGGTGAGTGTTGCTCCCTCTGCTTTTTGTACTTTATATACAGGCAGAGGATGTGAGGTAGAAGTATAAGGGTGCCATAGATGAAGTAAATCTATCTGTGTATCATCCGATTCATAACCAGCTTTTAGGGCTAGCCGTTGGTCTTCGGCTGAGGTGGAACCAGTTGTGGTAAGCAGGTCTCCAGTAATGGCAGCATTGATGCCTATATACATAGCCTTGCGTTGTATGTCTGCGGAAAAACGTTTTCTACCTCCGGCAAAACGCAGATCCGCTAAAGGCAAGATGAAGCGGAAGAGGGCAATGGTAGTGAGTAATTCTTCTTCGCTCAAAAGGGGCTGATGTTCCAGAGGTGTACCAGGAATTGGAGAAAGAACGTTGAGCGGCACGGATTTTATGTCAAGCTCTTTTAATTTAAAAGCTAGTTCGATACGTTGTCTCATTGTTTCACCCATGCCGATAATGCCGCCACTGCACACCTCAAGTCCTGCACGTCGGGCTGCGTAAAGGGTTTCTATCTTATTTTGCTGAGTATGTGTTGTACAAAGAGTAGAGAATATAGATGGTGCTGTTTCGAGGTTGCAATGGTAACGTGTGATGCCAGCATTATATAAAGCTTTCATTCCCGCTTCGTCTACTAATCCTAACGAAGCGCAAAGCCTGATGGATGAATGTTGGCGTAAATAGCGGGCTGTGTCACAAATACGTTCTAATAATCGTTGGGAAGGGCGCCGTCCGCTTATGACGAGAGAAAAGCGACTAATACCCTGCGCTTCGTGCAGTCGTGCTTGGCGCAAACATTCGTTTTTGTCTAAAAGGTCGTATTGTGCTGCTGTTGTGTGATGATGAATTGATTGTGCACACCATTTACAATCTTCAGGGCAACGGCCTGAGCGAGCGTTGATAATGGAACAGAACTCCATCCGACGATTAGTCATATGGAGAGTTATCTCATGGGCAGCTTCATATAGTTCGTCTTTTTTAGGCTGCGTGGCCAGAAAAAGAGTCTCCGTCGGGGTGATGTTGCCGCCGCGGAGGACTTTTTCTTTCAAGTCTTGTATCTTCATAAGGGTTATCATTAAAATCAGAGAAATCATGTTCAGATAGAGAAGCAGCTGTGCCTGCACTTATTTGTTTGTCCAAGGCACGGTTTGTCACATCATGATGCAGATGCCCGATGGTTACACATCGGCCTATACTGGCAAAAGCAGCATAACGTCTACGGTTCCATTGGCGGAAACGTAGCTTGGGAAGGGATGTGCATTGTAAGGTAAATCTCATCTTTTTCTGAATAGTGTGTGCAAATGTAATATAAATGTCTAATAGTTGTTTGCTTTCGGTCGAAAATTCGTATTTTTGCACGCTTAACTAATAGGAATGTAAATTTACGCGATTCGTATCTCTTTTTTTATTAAAAATGCAATAATTGAGTGCGATGCAACTGTTTCGCATTCCAGCTTTTACTGATAATAATCAAAAATAGATAGAAAATGGCAGTAGAATTAAAGAATTTAACCAAGCGGAGCGAAAACTATTCGCAGTGGTACAATGAATTGGTGGTAAAGTCTGATTTGGCAGAACAGTCCGCTGTGCGTGGCTGTATGGTCATTAAACCATATGGGTATGCTATTTGGGAGAAAATGCAACGCCAGTTGGATCAAATGTTCAAGGATACAGGCCATGTCAATGCATATTTCCCTTTGCTTATTCCTAAGTCATTTTTGAGCCGTGAGGCTGAACATGTGGAAGGATTTGCTAAAGAATGTGCCGTAGTAACACATTATCGTTTAAAAAACGATCCCAATGGAGGTGGAGTTGTTGTAGACCCGGAAGCTAAATTGGAGGAAGAGCTAATTATCCGTCCTACTTCGGAGACTATTATTTGGAATACATATAAGAATTGGATTAATTCTTATCGAGACTTGCCTATTTTAGTTAACCAGTGGGCTAATGTTTTCCGTTGGGAGATGCGTACTCGTCTTTTTCTCCGTACAGCCGAATTTCTTTGGCAGGAAGGACATACAGCTCATGCAACTCGTGAAGAGGCTGAGGAAGAAGCGGTCAGAATGTTGAATGTTTATGCTGATTTTGCAGAGAAATACATGGCTGTACCGGTTATTAAAGGTGTAAAATCTGCCAACGAACGTTTTGCCGGGGCTCTTAATACATATACAATTGAAGCAATGATGCAAGATGGTAAGGCATTGCAAAGTGGTACTTCACACTTCTTGGGCCAGAACTTTGCTAAAGCTTTTAATGTGCAATTTGTTAACAAAGACAACCAGTTGGAATATGTATGGGCAACTTCATGGGGCGTATCTACTCGTTTGATGGGAGCTCTTATTATGACACATTCTGATGATAATGGTCTCGTCTTACCTCCCCATTTAGCTCCTGTTCAAGTTGTCATTATTCCTATTTATAAGAGTCAGGAACAACTGCATCAAATTGATGAAAAAGTGTCTGGAATTGTTGCTCGCCTTAAGGATATGGGAATCAGTGTCAAGTATGATAATGCCGACAACAAGCGTCCGGGCTTCAAGTTTGCTGATTATGAGGTGAAAGGAGTGCCTGTACGTCTCGTAATGGGGGGGCGTGATTTGGAAAATAATACGATAGAAGTGATGCGTCGGGATACGCTGGAAAAAGAGACTCGTACTTGCGATGGAATTGAACAATATGTAAAAGATTTGCTGGAAGATATTCAAAGAAACATTTATAAAAAAGCACAGACATATCGCGATGCCCGCATTACGAGCGTAGATACTTACGATGAGTTTAAGGAGAAAATAGAAGAAGGTGGATTTATATTGGCACATTGGGATGGCACGACAGAAACAGAGTTGCGCATTAAAGAAGAAACAAAAGCAACCATACGTTGTATCCCATTTGATACTTTCTTGCCGGGCGATAAGGAACCTGGCAGATGTATGGTTACAGGTAAACCTTCTTCTTGTCGCGTCATCTTTGCACGTTCTTATTGAACGTTGACAGCATGTGACTTGATAATAAAAATATCGTTAGTGGAATTGTAGTAGGTCCATCAATGATTTGAATACTATATTTAGGGCCTCTATAAGTTCGCACTTCAGGTTTATTGTCCGTACTTCAAAGAATAAGTACGGACGAATCTGGTTAATGTTTATGCAGAGTGAAGTGAAACGAAATCGAAGAACTTTACGAAGTGAATAAGTACAAGTTATTTTAATAAATAATATTTTTTAGTTCGTGGCAGAAAACAGTAATAGGAAACCTCGTTCTAGCAGGAGTAAAAATTCCCCGTCGGTAAATGATTATGGACGTATTCAGCCGCAAGCTCCCGAATTGGAAGAAGCCGTGTTGGGAGCTTTGATGATAGAAAAAGATGCATATTCATTGGTGAGCGAGATCTTGCGCCCAGAATCATTTTACGAACACCGCCATCAGTTGATTTATGCAGCTATTACAGATTTGGCTCTCAATCAAAAGCCGGTGGATATACTAACTGTCAAGGAACAACTGACTAAACGTGGTGAATTGGACGAGGTGGGTGGCCCTTTTTATTTAGCTCAGCTTAGCAGCAAAGTCGCATCCTCGGCACATATTGAGTACCATGCCCGTATTATAGCTCAGAAAGCGTTGGCCCGTGAACTAATAACCTTTACGAGTAACATACAGACTAAAGCTTTTGATGAAACTCTGGATGTAGATGATTTGATGCAAGAAGCGGAAGGAAAACTTTTTGAAATCTCTCAGCAGAACTTAAAGAAGGATTATACTCAGATTAACCCTGTTATATCACAAGCTCTTGAGCAAATTCAGAAAGCTGCCGCGCGGACTGACGGATTGAGCGGCTTGGAAAGCGGGTTTACTAAATTAGATAAAATGACTTCTGGATGGCAAAATTCAGATTTGATTATCATTGCTGCCCGTCCGGCTATGGGTAAGACGGCTTTTGTGCTTTCCATGGCCAAAAATATAGCTGTGGATTATCATAATCCGGTGGCTTTGTTCTCGCTGGAGATGAGTAATTTGCAATTGGTCAATCGTCTTATATCCAATGTCTGCGAAATACCGAGTGAGAAAATTAAGAGTGGCCAATTGGCAGATTATGAATGGCAACAGTTGGATTACAAATTGCGCGACCTCTTGGATGCACCACTCTATGTAGATGATACTCCGTCCTTATCGGTTTTTGAATTGCGCACCAAAGCACGTCGTTTGGTTCGTGAACATGGGGTCAAGCTGATAATCATCGACTATTTGCAGTTGATGAATGCTAGTGGTATGTCATATGGCAATAGACAAGAAGAAGTAAGCACTATTTCACGTTCGTTGAAAGGGTTAGCTAAAGAACTGAATATTCCTATTATTGCTCTTTCCCAGTTAAATCGTGGTGTGGAAAATCGAGAAGGAGAAGAAGGGAAACGCCCGCAATTGAGTGATTTGCGTGAATCGGGAGCCATTGAACAAGATGCTGATATGGTATGTTTTATTCATCGTCCAGAATATTATAAAATATATACCTCTGCAGATGGCACTGATTTACGTGGCATAGCAGAAATCATCATTGCTAAACATAGAAATGGTGCAGTGGGAGATGTTCGTTTGCGTTTCATCGGCCAATATACCCGTTTTGAGAATTGTGATAATAATATGGTTCCACCACCGACTGATGGAGGAGGGGTGATGCGTGGTTCAAGCATGAATGCTTCTATTGCTACTTCTTCTGTTCCTCCTCCACCAGCATTGAATGATATATCTGTTAATCCTTTTAGCTCTCCGAATGATGAGACGGTACCTTTTTAATTGTTTATGCGTTGCGAGAATTACAATTTGCTTTAATCATGTTGGTTAAGTAATTTTATGTAACAGGAAATATGAAGTCAATTTCTATTTACGTTATATCTTATTTGTAATCCATCTATAAATTTTGGGCGTTACTTTTTGCATTAAGTAAAGGTTGGTTATACAAATAGTTAGGCTTAAAACCACTAATAAGATACTTTCTGCAAAGGAATATTGTCTATAAGTAACACCGATTGCCTTGATGCAATAAGGCAGACATAATATCATGCTGACAATGGACGGTATGTACTTCCGAATAATAAAAAATTGTATGATATGGACAATGAAATGCAGACTGAAAGCCAGTAGACAAACATACCAAAATAATATGTTTTCTGTGGCGATAGTAGCTATTGTACAAGCACTTATAATAATAAACTCTTCGCACACAGTAATGCCGAATACTGGACTTTTCAGAAATGAAAACTTTGACCGCAATGCTGGAAACCTTCGGTACAAATCGTTTTCATTTTTCTTAACCCATGGAGGTAGTATAATCATTTCCTCAAATTCATGAAGCATGAATAGGATAGGAAGTAGATATATCAATATCAAAATCATTCGTTTTTGTATTTTTGTTTTGAAAGAAGTTTCAATTTCAATACTTTTGTGTTTTCCTTGCTAGACAAACGTACTGGTCATTATAGATAATAAGAGCTGTTATAAGAAGATGGCAAAAGCTCTCGTTACGATTGCTTATATTGATTCATATATCTATGGTAGCAA
>NZ_JAMBLS010000046.1 GCF_023336905.1 Bacteroides sp. ET71 | reverse complement strand
CTATTTAGAAACAAACTCTCTATTACGTTTATAAGTATATTGAACTTATATAACTCTGAAAGTAGTTAAATCTAAAGATTTGGCATTGTTTTTTCACTAAAATTAATTGGCCTGGTTAATTTATTCCCGTAATTTTGGAAACTCAAAGAAAGATAGAGTCAAATAATGAATAACAAGAAACATTAAAAGCAAATAAATTTATGGCTGGAATAGTTGATATCCGCGAATTAAACGAACGAATAGAAAAGCAAAGTGCTTTCATTACGAATTTAACTACAGGTATGGATCAAGTTATTGTGGGGCAGAAGCATTTGATAGAATCTTTATTGATAGGATTATTATCAGATGGACATGTTTTGCTTGAGGGTGTACCTGGCTTGGCTAAGACATTGGCTATTAAGACACTGGCATCATTGATTGACGCACAATATAGCCGTATTCAATTTACTCCGGATTTGTTGCCTGCAGATGTAATAGGTACAATGATATATAGCCAAAAGGATGAAACTTTCCTTGTGAAAAAAGGACCGGTTTTTGCCAACTTTGTACTAGCCGATGAAATTAACCGTGCACCAGCTAAAGTCCAGAGTGCTTTATTGGAAGCTATGCAAGAGCGCCAAGTAACTATTGGTAAAGAAACATTCCTTCTTCCAGAGCCTTTTTTAGTAATGGCTACTCAAAACCCCATAGAGCAAGAAGGTACTTATCCACTTCCAGAAGCTCAAGTAGACCGTTTTATGTTAAAAGTTATCATTGATTACCCCCAAATAGAAGAAGAAAAACAAATTATTCGTCAGAATATAAATAGTGAAAAGAAATCTGTTAAACCGATTCTAAAAGCAGAAGAAATCATAGAAGCACGTAAAGTGGTGCATCAAGTTTATTTGGATGAGAAAATTGAAAAATATATAGTTGATATTGTTTTTGCAACACGCTATCCGGAAAAATATGAATTAAAAGATTTAAAAGGCATGATTGGCTTTGGAGGTTCTCCTAGAGCCTCTATCAATTTGGCTTTGGCTGCACGAAGTTATGCGTTTATTAAACATCGCGGCTATGTTATACCAGAGGATGTTCGTGCCGTAGCTCATGATGTATTACGTCATCGCATCGGGTTGACTTATGAGGCAGAAGCAGACAATCTGACTCCAGATGAGATCGTAAGTAAAATATTGAATAAAGTGGAAGTGCCTTAATTATTTGGCGGATGGAAACAACAGAATTATTGAAGAAAGTCCGTCAAATTGAGATAAAAACGAAAGGCTTGTCCAACAATATTTTTGCGGGACAATACCATTCTGCCTTCAAGGGTAGGGGTATGGCTTTTTCGGAAGTACGTGAATATCAATTTGGCGATGATATACGTGACATAGATTGGAACGTAACTGCACGCTTTCATAAGCCTTATGTAAAAGTATTTGAAGAAGAGCGTGAATTAACAGTAATGCTTTTAGTAGACGTTTCCGGGAGTTTAGAGTTCGGTACAGTTAAACAGATGAAAAAAGATATGGTAACAGAGATTGCAGCTACTTTAGCTTTCTCTGCCATCCAAAACAACGATAAGATTGGTGTGATTTTTTTCTCAGATCGTATCGAAAAATTTATTCCGCCTAAAAAAGGCAGGAAACATATACTTTTTATTATTCGGGAATTGTTAGACTTCCATCCTCAAAGCCGGAGAACAAATCTTCGAATAGGTATAGAATACCTGACTAATATTATGAAGCGTCGATCTACGGTTTTTGTTTTATCCGATTTTATAGATCAAGAAAATTTCCTTAATGCTTTGACCATAGCTAATCGCAAACACGACATGGTCGCCATTCAGGTTTATGATCGTCGTGTAGAAGAACTTCCTTCTGTTGGATTGATGAAAATAAAAGATGCAGAAACTGGTCATGAACAATGGATAGATACATCATCTAAAGCTGTGCGATATGCTCACCGTGAGTGGTGGATAAATAAGCAGGCAGAATTGAATGAAGTTTTTACTAAAAGTAATGTTGATAATGTTTCGGTGCGTACAGATCAAGACTATGTAAAAGCTTTGATGAACTTGTTTGCAAAACGTAATTAAAAAACAAAAGAATGAAAAAAAAAGGCATTCTATTTCTTATTTTACTGTCAATCATTGTAGGAAGACATAAGGCTTCAGCGCAATCTGTGATTGTAGATGCAACAATTGACTCTTTACAAATTTTCATTGGTGATCAAGCTAAAATAAAACTTCAAGCCACTTTCGATGCTGATAAACAAGCTATTTTCCCCATCTATCCAGATACATTGGTACATGGAGTAGAAGTATTGGATATAGCCAAACCCGACACTCAATTGTTAAACAACGGCCAGCGTGCGGTTGTAACACAAATTTATACTATCACATCTTTTGACTCTGCTCTCTATTATCTTCCTCCAATGGAAGTATTAGTAGACAATAAGCCTTATTATTCTAAAGCATTAGCCTTGAAAGTTTATTCAGTCAATGTGCCATTAGATCCCGAAAATCCAGAACAGTTTTTTGGTCCTAAATCAATAATGAAAGTTCCTTTTACATGGGAGGATTGGTATGTAGCTATCATAATGGCAATTCTATTTATTCCATTTCTTTTACTCTTAATATATCTTGTTAAACGAATTCGAGATAATAGACCGATTATTCGCAAAATAAAAGTAGAACCTAGGTTGCCGGCACACCAAATAGCGATGAAAGAAATAGAGCGTATTAAGGCTGAGAAAATTTGGCAAAAAGGGCAACCAAAAGAATATTACACGGAATTGACTGATGCTTTGCGTACATATATTAAAGAACGTTTTGGATTCAATGCATTAGAAATGACATCTTCAGAAATCATTGAACAGCTTATGAAAATTAAAGATAAAGAAGCCATTTCAGATTTACGCATTTTATTCCAAACTGCAGATTTGGTAAAGTTTGCTAAACACAATCCAATGATGAATGAGAATGACGCAAATCTTATTAATGCTATTGATTTTATTAATGAAACAAAAGAAAAAGAAGAGATAAATGCTAAACCAAAGCCAACGGAAATAACTGTTGTGGAGAAACGTTCTCTACGTACTAAATTGTTGTTAGGAACTGGAATTTTACTCTTGGCGATAGTTATAATATATTCTATTATATACATAGTTGCTGAACTTTATAACTATTTTGCCTAAACTACATTAGGGAACATCATTCTAATATTCTACATTATGATCTTTGCTAACATTGGATATTTATTTTTATTAATATTGTTAATACCATATATAATATGGTATATCATGAAACGAAAAAGAAATGAAGCCACAATCCAAATTTCAGATGCACGTGTATACGCTCATACACCTAAGAGCTATAAAAACTATTTGCTTCATGTTCCTTTTATATTAAGAATCATTGCGCTAATATTAGTTATAATTGTCTTAGCGCGCCCGCAAACGACAAATAATTGGCAGCAAAGTGAAATTGAAGGTATTGACATTATGCTGGCGATAGACGTATCGACTAGTATGTTAGCAGAAGATTTGAAACCTAATCGTTTAGAGGCTGCTAAAGAAGTTGCCGCAGAATTTGTGAACGGACGTCCAAGCGACAATATTGGCATTACACTTTTTGCAGGTGAAAGTTTTACACAATGTCCTTTGACTGTAGATCATGCAGTTCTACTGAATCTTATTAAGGACATAAAGTGTGGGATTATAGAAGATGGGACAGCTGTCGGCATGGGTATAGCCAATGCTATTACAAGATTAAAAGATAGTAAAGCAAAATCTAAAGTCATTATTTTATTAACAGATGGCACAAACAATAGGGGAGATATTTCTCCTTTAACAGCAGCTGAAATGGCAAAAAGTTTTGGTATTCGTGTCTATACTATTGGTGTTGGTACTAATGGTACTGCGCCTTACCCTTATCCAGTTGGTGGTACTGTGCAATATATAAATGTTCCTGTAGAAATAGATGAGAAAACTCTAACGCAAATAGCAGGTATTACTGAAGGGAATTATTTTCGTGCAACAAGTAATTCAAAATTAAAAGAAGTTTATGAAGAAATTGATAAGTTAGAGAAAACGAAATTAAATGTAAAACAATACAGTAAACGCCAAGAAGAATATCAATTATTTGCATTAGCTGCTTTTTTCTGCGTCTTACTCGAAATATTGTTACGCAATTCTGTTCTTAAAAAAATTCCTTAAAGTTTTTATAGCGTTGAATCACAGAAAAAATATAAAAATGTTTCGATTTGAAGAACCTACATACTTATATTTGTTGCTACTTATTCCAGTATTAGCAGCATTTTACTTATATTCCAATTATAAAAGGAATAAAGCAATATGCCGTTTTGGAGATCCGGTATTGATGGCGTCGTTAATGCCTGAAGTTTCTAAATACCGTCCAAATGTGAAGTTTGCTATTATGTTAACCGTTATAGGCTTGTTCGCGGTCTTGTTGGCTCGTCCTCAATTCGGTTCCAAACCTGAGACAATCAAAAGACAAGGGATAGAAGTAATTATTGCACTAGATATTTCTAATTCAATGTTAGCTCAAGATGTTCAACCTAGTCGTTTGGAAAAAGCAAAGCGTATTGTTTCGCAATTGGTAGATAAAATGCAGAATGATAAAGTAGGTATGATTGTTTTTGCAGGTGATGCATTTACTCAGCTCCCTATCACGACTGACTATATTTCAGCAAAGATGTTTTTAGAAACTATTGAACCTTCTCTTATCTCCAAACAAGGTACAGCTATTGGGGCTGCGATAGATTTAGCAAATCATAGCTTTACACCTAATGAAGAAGTTGGGCGTACGATTATTCTTATTACTGATGGGGAAAATCATGAGGGAGGTGTAAACGAAGCTATCAAACGAGCAACGGAGAAAGGCATCCAGGTAAATGTTCTTGGTGTAGGTTCGCCAGAAGGTTCTCCAATTCCTTCAGATGAAGAGAATGACTATAGGCGTGATCGCGATGGAAATGTCATTATAACACGTTTAAACGAGCAAATGTGTCAAGAAATAGCTCAAATTGGGAAGGGGATATATGTGCGAGTAGATAATACGAATAATGCACAAGAAGCTATTAATAAAGAGATTAATAAATTAGCAAAAGCGGACGTAGAAACACAGATTTATACTGATTTTAATGAACAGTTTCAATATATAGCATGGATTATTCTCATTTTATTGTTCGTTGAAATGTTAATTTTAGAATGTAAAAATCCATTATTTCGTAATATACATTTGTTTTCTAAATAAATATTTAATTAAAACAAGAGATTATTATGACACATGACAGATATATCTGGTTGACTTTATTGCTTTTTACATCCATGTCTGCTTTTGCTCAGAAAGCAGAACGTGATTATATCCGCAAAGGAAATCGTTGCTTTAAAGATAGTATTTATGTAGACGCAGAAATTAATTATCGAAAAGCCCTAGATGTAAATCCTCAATCGACTATAGCGATGTTTAATTTGGGAAATACTCTTCTTTGGCAAAATAAACAACAAGAAGCCATGGAGCAGTTTGTAAGTGCTGCACAGATAGAAAAAGATAAAGATAAAAAAGGAAAAATTTTTCATAATATAGGGGTTATCTTTCATAGTCAAAAAGAATATGCAAAAGCTATTGAGGCATATAAAGAATCACTTCGTAACAATCCTAAAGATGATGAAACCCGTTATAATCTAGCTTTAGCTCAAAAAATGTTGAAAGATCAACAACAAAATCAGAAAGAAGAACAAAATCAATCTCAACAGCAGCAACAGCAACAAAATTCAGATCAGAATCAAAAGGAACAAGAAAATCAAAAACAGAATCAACAGCAACAATCTAAAGCTGAAGAAAAAGAAAATCAGATGTCCAGAGAAAATGCAGAACAATTACTAAGGTCTGTGATGCAAGATGAAGAAAACACACAGGATAAAGTAAAGAAACAACAAATAATTCAAGGGGGACGTTTAGAAAAAGATTGGTAAAGAGATTAAATGATAATAAATATATTATGAACAGAATATTGTTTTTATGGATATTCATGCTAACAATAAAATTGTCAGCATGGGCTAATGGGGAAGTTACATTTACAGCTTCAGCAACACCTGATGCCGTTGCTGTGGGAGAACAATTCCGTTTGTCTTATACAATTACAACACAAGACATAAGAGATTTTAGAATACCATCAATTAAAGGATTTGATGTCTTAATGGGCCCCAGTCGATCACAACAAAGTAGTGTACAAAGAATAAACGGGAAAACTACTTCTACTAACAGTATAACTTTTACTTATATTCTGTTAGCGACATCAGAAGGTAATTTTACTATACCTGGTGCTACAATCACGGCTAATGGAAATCAAATGATATCTAATGCTGTAAATGTTAAGGTTCTGCCAGCAGATGAAACTTCCAATCAAAAAAAGGATACAAATAAAACAACAATTTCTAGTAATGATTTATTTGTTACAGCTACCGTCAATAAAACACATGTTTATGAACAAGAAGCTATTTTGTTGACATACAAAATATATACCCAAGTTGATTTACGTGCTTTTGATAACATTAAATTACCAGATTTCAAAGGGTTCCACTCACAAGAAATAGAATTGCCTAATAATAGAAGATGGGGATTGGAACATTATAAAGGGAGGAACTATCAAACTACTATTTATCGACAATTTGTACTTTTCCCACAACAAACTGGCAAGCTAACTATTGACGCTGCTCGTTTTGATGCATCTGTTGCTGTTGTATCTAATCAATCAATGGATCCTTTCGATGCATTTTTCAATGGTGGTGGAAATATTATAGAAGTAAAGAAATCATTATTCACACCCAAACAAATAATTGAAGTACAACCTCTTCCTAATAAGCCAACTAATTTTTCAGGTGGAGTAGGGGAGTTTAATATTACTTCATCTATCAATACGTCCAACGTTAAAACTAATGAGGCTATTACTGTAAAATTAGTTATCTCTGGCACAGGTAATTTGAAACTAATTACAGATCCTGAAGTAAAATTTCCTGAAGATTTTGAAATTTATGACCCTAAAAGTGAGAACAATTTCCGTTTAACTAATGCAGGACTTTCAGGAAATAGAACAATTGAATATTTAGCCATTCCCCGTAATCCTGGCAATTATAAGATTCCTGCTATTGAATTTACATTTTTTGATACAAGATCGCACTCATATAAAACTTTGAGAACAGAAGATTATCAAATTCAAGTAGAAAAAGGACAAGGGAATGTTACACAAACTGTGGTGAACAGTTTCTCAAATAAAGAGGAACTTAAGGTTTTGAATGAGGATATTCGTTTTATCAAGCAAAATGATGTTATATTAATTCCACGTGGACAATTCTTTTTAGGAACCTTCTATTATTGGTTATTTTACTTAATTCCACTGGGTATTTTTATTTTTCTTTTTATTATTTATCGTAAACAAATTGCGGCTAATGCTAATGTAGCTAAAATACGTACTCGTAAAGCTAACAAGGTAGCTGTAAAACGATTAAAAATATCTGGACAGTTTTTGTCTATGAATAAGAAAGATGAATTTTATGATGAAGTATTAAAAGCTCTTTGGGGGTATGTAAGTGACAAGCTTAATATACCGATATCTCGACTTTCAAAAGATAATATAGAAGAGGAACTTCGTAATTATGGCGTAAATGATGAATTAATCAAAGAGTTCATAAATGTCTTAGACAATTGTGAATTTGCTCGTTTTTCACCTTCTGAAACCAATTCTGAGATGGATAAGATTTACGAAAACGCCTTGAGAATTATTAGTAACATGGAAAATTCTATTAAACAATAATTGCTACATATATGAAAAAGATATTTTTTATCATGGTTATATTATTGTTCTCTGAATTTGTTTGGGGACAAGAAAATAGGGATACTGTGCAAAGTGATACTTTATCTGTAATACAAGATGTTATAGACTTAAATAATAATGAAGCCGCGACCAAAGGAATGGGCGATAGTGCTTATATAAAGGGTGATTATCTAACAGCTATCCAAGTATATGAAAGTTTGCTTCAGCAAGGTGAATCAGCTGAAATATATTACAATTTAGGAAACAGTTATTATAAATCAGGCGATATTGCGCATGCTATTTTGAATTATGAACGTGCCCTTCTGCTTCAACCAGAAAATGGCGATATTCGTGCCAATTTAAAAATAGCCAATGCTAAAACTATAGACAAAATAACACCTATACCTGAGATCTTTTTTATAACTTGGATTAAGTCTCTAATAAACAGCTTAAATATTGATACATGGGCCAAACTTGGTATCATTTCCTTTATGCTATGCCTAATAGGTTTAGGGACATTTCTTTATATCAAGGCTATAAAATGGAAAAAAGTTGGCTTTATAGGAGGAATTACGTTATTAATTTTTGCTATGATATGTAATATATTTGCCTTTCAACAAAAAAAGAATATCATGGTACGCAATAACGCTATAGTCCTTTCGCCTAGTATTACAGTACGGAGTACACCTAGTGAGAATGGAACAAGTCTTTTTATTCTACACGAGGGGCACAAAGTAGAAATTAAAGACGGGTCTATGCAAGAATGGAAAGAGATTCGTTTAAAAGATGGGAAAGTTGGATGGTTACCTGCATCAAGTATAGAAATTATTTAAAATAAAAAATAATGGCTATTTATTTTGTTTGAGATGTTTTTTTTGCTAAGTTTATAGCGTTTTTAGTTAAGTAATTTTTTAACCTTCAAAATTGTAGACATATGAGAGCAATAACTTTTAATGAATTACGGAAGATCAAAGATTCATTACCGGATGGAAGCATGCATAGAATAGCTGATGAATTAGGATTAAATGTTGATACCGTTCGAAATTTTTTCGGAGGACAAAACTTTAAAGAAGGGAAAAGTGTAGGGATTCATCTAGAACCTGGGCCAGATGGTGGTTTAGTTATGATTGATGATACTACAGTTTTAGATTTAGCTTTAAAGATTTTAGATGAAATAGCACAAAAGGCTGAATAAGTTACCCCCTCATCAAATTTGATGAGGGGAATTTATGTATATATTAAACATAATATTGATTATTTCCATATCTTTGTAGCGAGCATTAGAGATAGCCACCCGGGTGGTGCCGGGAGTGAATGGTAAGTGCTTGGATATGTGCGATTTGCACGAAGCGGTAGGAAAAAACGTAACCTGCCGCCTCTTTTCATTTATTACTTTACTATTAAACAGCATTACGACATGGAAAACTATTGTATCTCTTCTATTGCATTCATTGTTTTATTCATCGTGCAGGGCTTCGGCTGGTACAATATGCATGACACGGTGAGCTGGATACCAGATGCTCAACGCTATGACACCGGCCAACATAATCACTGCTCCTGCGAAACAGACCAAAAAGCGTTCCCAAGAAGTATCGACCAGTGTATGTACAGTCAGGTCGGCCATTTGCAGATGTAGGGCGATGACAAGGGCTGGTATAGCTGCCAGCAACAATAGGCTCAATCCTTCTGCCAGGAAATAGCGCAGTACGGCTGTCTGAGAGCTGCCCATGGCCATGCGCAGGGCTATCTCGCAACGACGTTTGTGGGTGCGGTACCAGAAGGTGGCCAGAACGCAGAGGAAGACGTTGAATACAAAGAAGGCAGCCACGGCATAGGCTGTGTTGAGGTAGTTGACTGTGCCCTGCTGCACGTCGTAAGCGGCTTTCATGTCGTCGTAGGAACGGATGTAGTCCAGGTAGAAGATGCCCCGATCGAAGACGGACTGCATGTCGCGGCGGAAGCGTTCGGCAAAGCCGGCCACGTGGTCGGGCGAAACACGAATGGCTATGTTCTGCCAGAACAGGGCGTTGTCTAAGGGCAAGTAGATGAAGGGTTTGTAACGCTGGTAGTCGTCCAGCTTGTGGCGAGGCAGTACCGCCATTACCCGGTAATTGGTGAGCGGACGGTCTGAGTGCAGGAAGTATGGGTTGAAGCAGGTCTTGCCTACGGTTTCTGTAAGGGTGCGCGGATGGAAGAGTGAATCGGCCAGGTCGGCGCTCATCAGTACCGGCATGGGGTATTCTCCTGTGTTCCAACGGCTTTCGCCCAATGTTCCCGCCAAGGGTTTCAGCCTGAATACGTTGAAGTAAGAAGGGGTGACGTAGCGGATGAAGGTCCGTACGACGTGTGCCGAGTCGGTATGGGGGCTATAGCCTTCGAACATGTTGTTGTCCGAATAGGGAACGCAACCGTAGTAGGCGCATACCTCTTCCACTCCGGGGTAGTCCTTGATGAGATTGTACAGGTAGGTGAAGTCCTCACCCGCCCGCTGGTTGTCGGCGTCGTCTATCACCTCTATGGATTGGGTGCCGACCATGAGGTCGAACACGCAGTCCGTATCGTATCCCTTGGGCTGATGGAGTGCCCCTTCGTAATTGTATACCAGGTCGATGCCGTACCATAGCAAGACGGTCACCACCATCAGTTCTGCCCAAAGCCAGACATTGGCCCGGCGTTGATTCCAAATCTGCTGTAATATTTGTCTCCACATAGTTTATTCTCCTCCTACTAAAGTATATGATATGTTGTGATGCACGGCTATCCATGCGGGCAGCAAGGTTGACAGGGTGTTGAACACGAGGCAAACCAGGAGGGTGAGCATGAACAATACGGGCTGGAAGAAGAGGGAGGCTCCTGTGCGGATGCCTGACAGTTCCACTCCCCCACTTCCGAACAGCCAGGAGCTGCCCACCCATACCAGCAGGCATGCCAGAGCGTAGCCCAGTACGCCGCCTACGAGGGTGGTGGCGAGGCTTTCGGCAAACAGACGGCCGATGATGCCCGCGTTGGTAGCCCCGTAGGCCTTGCGGATGGCTATCTCGGGCAAGCGTCCCTGCATCTGCGTGTGCACCAGGCCGGAGATGCCGATGGCAGGCACTACCAGCAGCACGGCCAGCAACAGACCGTACACCAGCCGGGCGTCGATGCTGTTGTCGCGGAAGAAGGTGTATTCTGTATGGTCGTAGAGCGATACGTGGCTCAACACGAACTCGCGCCCGGCATGGTTCAGGACGTCCAAACGCCGTTCCACCTCGGCTCGTATAGCGTCTGGCGAAGCGCCGCGCCGGCGCAGGAGGACGGCATAGCGGAAGCCTCGCAATTCGCCGGCGGTGCCGATGGCCTGCGTCAGTCCGTCTTCGTTGGCCAGGGTGAACGGCGTCCACACGTCGGCATAGGCTGTCTGGAAGATGGAGCTGACGTCGCGCACCACGCCGACCACACGGACGGGCAGGAAGTCCATCAGTATCTCTTGGCCCACGGCTTGCCCGGCACTGCCGAACAACTGCCCGGCCAGGCGTTCGTTGATGACCACGAAACGGCGGCCTATGCCATCAGGCGTATCCGCATCTGCCTCCGAGGCGGCCCGTCCGGCGTCATACTCGGCCTGGGTGAAGGGGCGACCCGCCACGAAGTCATACCGGAAGAAGTCGAACCAATTGGCCGCCACCCGGCGGGTAAAGGCAGCATGGCGGTCGGACGAGGCTGGCAAGGTGCACAAGGACCTGTATAACCCGCCGTGCCACGTCAAGGTATCCACGCCCGGCAAGCCGGTAAACAAGGTCTCGAAGGCCAGGCGTCCCAGTCCCCCGTCGCCGAAGTTGTTCGTGCCGTCGGGACGGGAGACACGGCCACCCGTATTGTACATCATGCGGCTGCGCTCCGTTTCGGGGGCGACGTCGGCCGTACGGAAGTCATAGACCATCACGACCACCATGACGAAGGCCAAGGTGACGGCGGTGCCGATGACGCACACCGCGGTGTAGAAGCGGTGTTGGAAGATAAGATTCAAAAGTTGTTTCATACTGTATATCATTAGATATGAGTCATATAGGACTATCACCATCTATACCCGTGAGCGGGTAAAACCTACGCACGTGCGTAGCAGGCATCTACACACGTGCGCGACAATGACCTACGCACGTGCGCGACAGAGACCTACGCACGTGCGCGACAAAGGCCTACGCACGTGTGTGTCGGTTACTCGCCGTGCAGCGCCTCTGCAGGCTGTATCCGCATCGCACGCCACGCGGGGTACCAGATGCCGACGATAATCATCAGCGCCATCAACACCCATGAGCCAACGACCGCCACGGCGAAGCGTCCGCCCGTGAAAGACACCCGCTCCACGTCCACCAGCTCCGCCATGCCCACATTGAAGGCAATGGCCATGGCAGGCACGGCGGCCAGCGTGAGCAACAGCAGGCCCTCTGTAAGCAGCCGGCGGAATATCCCGCGGCGCGTCGAACCGAAACTCATGCGCAGGGCTATCTCTGAACGGCGGTGCTGCGTGCGGAACCAGAACGTGCCGATGACGCCGAGGAAGATGTTCATCAGCAGGAAGCCGATGATGCACAGCTGGGTGCGCACCTCGTTCACGTCGTCCATCTCCAGCGTGCGCTGCAGGTCGGTGAAGGGCCGCACGTCCAGCAGGAAAACGTTGCCCAGGGTATAGAGACGGTCGGCATCATCCAGCAGCTCGTCCATGAAGCGTTGTCCGGTGTCGGCATCGGGCGTGAGGCGCAGGGAGACCTGGACATAGAGCGGATTGCCCAACTGGCAGATATGCGAGTCTCGCAACTCAATGGCAGCCAGGGGACCGCCCCACTGCTCGGTGGTGCTGAAGTGCGACCAGCGCATCGGCTCGCAAATGCCTGCTACATGCAGATAGTCATCGCTTGTATAACCACCGTAAGGATAATCCTTGCCCAACATGGACAGGGCATCGGCATAGCCCAGGCTCGGGGTACGGACAGCGGAGACGAAGTTGTGCGAGAGGATGACGTGATTGCCACGACGATGCATGGCAGTAGCCAGCGAATCCGGACGGGTGGTCTGCACCGTACGACCGTCCTCCGTCTGCACTGCCACCCCCTGCAGGCGGAACAGCGGGAAAAAGTCTGGCTGCACCCATCGCTGCATGACGGTGACATTCGTACTGTCCACCCCCAGGGTCAGGCCGTTGCTGCCGTCGTTATAAGGGATGCTGTTCTGCGACACCGCCACATACTCCACACCGGGACGATGGCGCAGACGCTCCACAATCTCCAGCAGGTTCTTCATGTCTGCCTCCGTGTCGTCGTCCGCCCGGTAGCCGTCGGCCTGGGGCGTGAGGCGGTTGAAAGAGAGGTTGTAACAGTGTTCCGTATCAAATCCCATCGGCTGTAGCCAGGTGCGGAGGGTGACGTAGCTCCAGTCCACCAGATACCACAGCACGGCGAACACCACCAGCAGCTCGACGCCCAGCCAGAGGTTGGCCCGCCATTCGTTTCGTATTTGTCTCAGTAAGTCATTCATAATCATTACTCCTTTTGATTGATAGCTTCCACAATGTTCATCCGTGAGGCCCGCCAAGCGGGAAGGCCGGAACTGAGCAGGTTCATCAACAGGCAGAAGAAGAAGGCAGCGAGGAAGACCCACGGGCTGAGCAACTGTCCGGCTGTCAGGGTGGTCTCGCCCGCTAGATAAGCATTGGCCGAAGTGCCGAACAGGAAGCCGTTGAGCAGAAAGGTCGCCCCGTAGCTCAGTGCCAGTCCGATAAGGCCCGCAAGGATGGTCAGCAACAGGTTCTCTACGAACACCTGCCGCAGCAGTTCCACACCCGTAGCCCCGAAGGCTTTGCGCACACCAATCTCGGCCATGCGCTTCCGCATCCGGGAATGAGTCATGCCGCTCAGGTTGATGGCGGGCACAATGAGCAGGATGAGCAACACAGCCACGTAGCGCATCACCACGGAGGACATGTCGGGCACTTCGGCCCAGGTGCGGTAGAGGTGCGTGAACTGGGTGTCGGGCTGGCCCAAGTAGAAGACTCCGTATTCGGGTTGGGCGTCGTTATAGCGTTGGCGGAGGCGTTCGCACTCCTCGCGGATGGCGGGGAAGTCGGCGGGACTCTTGGCCAGAATAGCAGCGTGCATGGGTCCCATGAGGTTGAAGCCCCACGTGTTGGCCTCGGCGGTGCCAGTGGTGTAAGGTATCCAGACCTGGGCGTAACTGTCCGCCGCCAGCATCGACACGTCCGCCACGACGCCCACCACCTGGTAGTCCACATGGTTGAGCTGCAGGTGTTGCCCTGCCACGCCTTCCGTCCGTCCGAACAGGCGGCGCGCCACCGTGGCGGAGATGACCGTCCGCGGCAGGGCGCTCTGGAAGTCGGCCTCCGAGAAAGGCTTCCCGTCGAGGAAGCGGAAATGGAAGATGTGCCAGAAATCCGAGTCGACCTGCCGCATATCGGCAGTGAGCTTATCGCCCGCCGGGAGCGACGCGCGTACCTTGTCGACATCGGTATAGAGGGTGACGGCCTCGGGCATGGTGAGCGCCTTGAAGCATTCGCGACCGGTCTGCACGGACATGCGGGAGTTCATCCCGCCGTCCGTGGCGGTCTTAGGACGTGCGGTCATATTGGGCACGTAGAGTGTGCGGCTGCGGTTGACCTCCGGGGCGCAGTCGACGATACGGGCACGCAGGGTGATGACAACGACCATAATCATGCAGATGGACAAGGCCGTGCCCAGCAGCGAGACCCACGTGATGACGGGGTTCTCGCGGAGGTGATAGAGAGATTGTTGAAGATATTGTCTGAACATATTAAAGTAGTTAGTAATCAGTAGAAAGCCTATTCATCATGCAACGCCTCCGCCGGCTGCACCCGCATCGCCCGGCGAGCCGGATACCAGATTCCGACCACTATCATCAGCGCAATCAGCACAAACGAAGCCAGGGCGCAGAGCAGCAGGCGGTCCCACTCCAGCGTCGTGCCGTTGCGCCAGGCATTCAGTTCGGCCTTGGCCAGGTTGAAGTCGATAAGCAGGGCGGGCACAGTGACGATGAGCAGCAGGAACATCCCCTCGCACAGCAGGCGGGAGAACATGGCGCGGTCGGTGGCCCCGCTCACCTTGTGCAGGGCAATCTCGCTCCGGCGTTGCTGCGTGCGGAACCAGAAGGTGCCCAGCAGGCCGAGGAAGATGTTGAGCAGGAGGAAGCCCATGCCGATGCAATAGTTGCGCAACTGGTTCATTTCGCTCTGCTGGTAGTTGCGGCGGATGTCGACGAAGCTCCGTACGTCGCTGATGTAGACATTGCCCAGGCGGTACTGGCTCTCACTGTCGGCCTTCAGGCGTTCGATGAAGTCGTGGTCCTGGTCGGGACGGACGCGGACACACAGTTCGTTGTCGATGTTTATCCATCTCCCGCCTCCCATTCGGTCCAGTTCTTCGAGATTGAACAGGTAGGTGCGGCAGAAGCGGGCCTGCTCGAAGTCGTCGTAGCGCACGGGCTGGAGCGACGCGCCCAGGCGGAAGTTCATTGTCGTGTCGCCGAAGAGATGGAAGCCATCCTTGCCCGCCAGCGCGGTCATCCGGATGCCGTAGCGACTGAACAAGTTGTCCGATGCCAAGAAATCACCCCGACGGAGCATCTCGGCCAACTGTTCTGGCGTTTCACCCTGCATGCCTTGGTAGCGAAACACGCGCACGAAGTCGGGCGTCACCAGGCGGCGAACCACGTAGCTGTTGGTGCGCAGGGTATCATACTCGATGGGGTCACTGCTGTTGCTGCCATTGTAGGGGTAGGCGTTCTGCGAGAGGCTGACCACTTCCACCTCCGGGCGGTGGCGCAGGCGCTCGACCAATGTGCAAATGTCGTCCGCAGTATTCCTGTCGGTGTGGTAATCGGGGCTTTTATCCGTCAGCCGTCCCATCTCTATCAGGTAACAATGCTCGGTGTTGAAGCCACGCGGCTCCAAGTAAGTGGCCAGGCGGCAGTATAACAGGTCGATGATGTACCACATCACCACGCTGACCACCAGCAGTTCGAGGGCCAGCCACAGGTTGCCGCGCCACTCGTTTCGTATCTGTGTGAATAGTTTCTTTTGCATACTATATAATAATGAAGAATGAAGAATAATGATTTCAGTCGTGCGCCCCTGCTGGGGCATAACCCTGCATACC
>NZ_JAMBLS010000045.1 GCF_023336905.1 Bacteroides sp. ET71 | reverse complement strand
TATTTCTCAGGTGAATAGTGAGATCCCTCGGCGATGCTCGGGATGACAGGGGAAAAGAAGAAAAACATTTCTGTCATGTTGAGCGAAGCGAAGCGGAGTCGAAACATCTCACTAATATTTCTCAGGTGAATAGTGAGATCCCTCGGCGATGCTCGGGATGACAGGGGAAAAGAAGAAAAACACTCCTGTCATGTTGAGCGGAGCGAAGCGAAGTCGAAACATCTCACTAAGGACTCGCAGACATGTAGTGAGATCCCTCGACGGTGCTCGGGATGACAGGGAAAATGGGATGACAGGGAAAATGGGATGACAGGGAAAATGGGATGACAGGAAAAATGGGATGACAGGGAAAGCGATATTTTTATAAACTCTGAGACGAACTGAAAGAATCGGTTGCCGATGCCGCAACTACTCGGTTGTCCATCCCGAGGCTAATAGGGTGTCTATTCCGAGGCTAATAGGGTGTACATCCCGAGGCTAATGGACTGTCTATTCCGAGGCTAATGAAAAAGGGGACATACCTTCACAGGCACATCCCCCCGAGTGATTTTATATTAAAATCAAATCAAGCTTTCGGTTTCCATTCTTATTAGAACTGCACTTGGGCAGCATACATCGTAATGACATTCGACGGTTCGGCATTGTCTGTCAATGTTATCTCTGTGGGAGATTCCGGATCATCCGTTGTAAGAGTGAAAGTACGAGGAGCATAGTTACCGAATACTTCCAAAACCGGACTAATGCCCAATTGTGAATAGTAAAGAGTTGCATTACCAGCTCCCATTCCGTTCCAATACAATATGACTTGGTCCTCGCCTACCAACTGATAATCATACGGAAAGACTGTCGCGCTTGTCGTATTGTCAACGATGTTGAATCCAAATTCACCCAACAGCATGTCGCCCAAGAAGATATATCCCCACTGAATACCGTTAGCAGCCAGAGCAGGTTGCAATCTGGCATAAGCTGCCTGCGCGAAGCTACCCATTGATTCATAAGTCATAAACCAGTTTCCTGTGATGAACGTCTGATTAATAGGCGGAATCTCGCGCTTCATTGTGATGTTGGCTTGTTCATTCGCAGTGAACGAATCATTAGCGAAATCATAAGTGAAGCCGCTGATAGTCTGTCCCCACAAGGTAATAGGCTCATAGAACTTTATTCCGGTCAACGTTACTATAAAAGGCGCAGGCATTGACAGGGCCTCTTCGCCTTCCATATAGTTAATAGTCATGTTGCGGTAGTTGACAGACGCTGTGGCGGAATTTGTTCCATCAGTGATATTATATTGGGCGGCCAGCATAGCCGACTCAGCCGCCTGTATCTCCTGAATGTAAGTTGCCCAGTCGCCCTCCATCGGAGTCAGCACAGCATAGCTGCCGGACTTCTTGCCTTTCAGTTTCACTTGCTGGGGCGTAGCCTCCAGAATCAGGAAATCATAGTCGCCTTCCAATCCGTAAGCGTTTCCACCACCCTGTGAATTACCGGGATCGGAGAAGAAATGGAAAATCTCATTGTACGTGTCAAAGCTCAGCACGATACCGGCGCTTTGCTTCACGCTGAACAAACTGGTAGACGTATCTGTGGGATTGGCCACATCGCCTGCCACGGTCACATGCCCGTCCTCGCTGAAAGACAGCAAGATATTGTAACCGCCATACGTCTGCGACATCTCAGGATAATACTCCATCAGCCATCCATTGGCAGCTCCGGTCAGCACTTGCATGTCAGCCTCAATAGCTGCATCCGCACGATTGGCAGAAGAGTCGCTGAAAATGTCGTCTTCTTCGGGGGTACAGGCGGCAGCCAGCAATACGGCTGCGGCCATGTACAGCATTTTGTATAGTTTCTTCATTGTTCTTTCGTTTAATTAGTCAAGTGTTGTCAAATCGTTCACATCCCACTGGGCTACTTCCTGTGAACGGCGTTGCACGATGTCACGCAATGCATCCAAGTCTATGCCCCAGGTTGTTGTCATATAGTTTTTTACAATCTCCAGCTTCTGGTTGATATAACCTCGTCCTTCCTCACTGGCACGGCTCAACATGTTATCCCAATATTCAGGAGTATTAGTTACATAGATAGCTATAATTTCTACGAAATCCTCCTGAGTTTCCGAACTGGCGTATGGTGAAACGAAACCCATATCCAAGGCTTGTTGCTCGTTCACATTTACCCAGCCTGTAGGCTGATAACCACTGGGGGTTATTTCATTGAATTCGGTGGGATAATTCTTGGTCTGATGCAGGATGTGGGCGAACTCGTGGTGCATGGTCTTGAAATACCAATAGTTCAACTGCTCCACGTCAATGCTTGTCAGGCTGATGCTGTTCACGTTATACAGAGTGATTTTCAAACCGCCCTCGGCCGTACCCAGCACGACGGAGCCATCGGTATTATAAGCAGGAGAACCCACCAGGAACAACAAACGCGGGCAATAGGTACGGATGAAATCCGGTCCAAGCAGCTCCTCGTAAGATTCCAGCCACAGGTATTTGGTGAACTTGGCCAAAGCGATGGAGCGGTCGTAATCGGCAGCAACCAAATTATACGTATCGTCCGTTTCCATGTCCTCGAAACGGTATTTGAACTCGATGTTGTAGGGTGTAGTGTAATTCTCCAGCAACCAAGTATCGAACTCGTTCGGCACTTTACCGGTTTCCGTTCCTCCAAAGATGCTGTTCGGATCCAGGTCGTCTTCACTGCACGACCACAGCGACAGCGTGGCCAGTGCGATAAATATTCCTATCAGTTGTTTCATAAATTCTTTGCTAAAAGATTAAAAGTTCGGGTTAGTTTCTCGGATTGGGCTCCAGACCGGCATCAATCACGTCGGCAGGCAACTGGATGGCACGGCGCGGGTCGTCGACTGTCAGGATATCATCAGCCATGCCCTCACGGTTATGGGCAATCTCAATGCCGTAACGCTTGATGTCCTGCCAACGCAAACCTTCATACAAAGTTTCCAGACGGCGCAGGTGCAGGATGCACTGGATAATGTTCTCCTGAGCACCCTCTGTCACTGTGAAGCCTTGTGGGTTAATGCGCTTTTTAATGGTCCGCTGGCTGTCGTCCGTCACGCTGGTAGGCATGTAATCAATATTCTCATAGAAGTCAACGATTTCCTCTTGAGTGCATTGCGTCTGGTTCAGCGTGTGGGTATAAAGCCACGCATTGATATCGGCTGTGGCATTGGACAAGTCATTCTGGAGGGCGTAAGCCTCGGCGCGGCACAACAACGTCTCATCTGTGCTGAACGCCACAGTTACAGTCCGCCGGTAACCAATGCCATTTACTTTGTCTGTAAATTCAAAGAAGATACCCATTTTAGGAATATAGTTTTTCGTATCCATTCCGACCACGGCACGTGACATAATCAGATTGCTGTAAGCTCCCCACAATCCGGCAGCTCTGGCAGTCTCATTGTTGAAGATGGCATTGGCATGGCCATATCTTTCCCCTAAGTAGTAGTTACCTCCCCAATATCCCCAGGAAGAAATAACCGGGAAGAGCAACAGGTTGGCCGCCTCATCGGCATCTATATACATATTGGCACGTGTGTCTACGTTTGCAGGTGAATTATTGATGGCGTTCCAATCGCGCAACACGCTGGTAGGCGTATTGCCCAACACTACATTGGCATATTCAATCACCTTCTCAAACTTCTTGTAATACAGGTTGAAACGGGCAGCGAAAGCGTAAGCGGCCTTACGGTTGAAGTGGTATTTAGGCACACTGTACAAGTCGTCGCTGATGAGCGGCAAAGCCTCTTCGATGTCGTCATTAATCTTCTGGTACAGTTCTTCCATCGTACCACGCTCGTAATGAGGAGCCACTTGCGTTTCGGGAGCCATAGAATACGGCAAGCCCAGGTCTGTGGAAGCCGTCTCCGGGTTGTAAGGCAGGCAGAACATGTCGGCCAGAGCGAAGTGGCCATAGGCACGGCACATCAGAGCCTCGCCACGCTGGGCGCTCAGACTGGCCGGATTGCCCATATCGTTAATGGCTTGCAGCGCCTGATTGGCAGCAGCAACCGCAGCATAACAAGCATCCCAATAGTTTTGCGGACTGTCATTGCCCACCGAAGTGATGTCTTCCCACAAGTAAGCCTCTTCCTGCGCCTGGTCTTCTACATCGTAGCGCGAACCGTTGTCCATCGCGTTGTCCGAAGACATCTCCGTCATCACGATGTGGGTGCTCTGAGGATAAGCAGATACCAGTAAGGCTGTTATCTTGTCTGCGGAATCCACCTCCGCGCGGTTGTCAGGCATGGTGTCCAAGAAATCCTGGCAGGAAGTCATCGCCAATGCCGCACACATAGTTGAATATAGTAAAAACTTTTTCTTCATAGTCATTTTTCTCTATTAAAGTGATTGTATATGGAGGTTCCTATCAGATGCCGAGTCTTACTGTCAGTGTGAACTGTCTGGGCACGGGAGATGCCACACCACCCGAATTGTAGAACTCAGGATCCTGGCCGTTCAGTTTGTCGTCGGCATAAATCAGGAAGAGGTTCGTGGCCTGCAATTTCAGCGAGAGGTCGCTGACCTTCAGCGGTTCCAGCCATCTCTTCGGGAAGTCGTAGGTCAGGGAGATTTCCTTCATGCGGATGAAGTCACCCTTGGCCACGCGTGCCGTCGAATAGTTGTAAGCATTGTAGGCATAGCTCAGGTAGTTGTCCTTCGTATTCTGGCGTTGGTCTGCGATAACAGGAATGTTCGTGTATTTCTCGTCACCAGGCACTGTCCAACGGTTCTTGAACTCCTTCGGCATGGCATCCAGGTCGGAATATGTGTTGCTGAACACCGGATTCAGGCGGATGAAGTTGCCGAACGAATAAGTCATGAACACATTCAGACGGAAGTTCTTGTAAGTAAACGTATTGCCGAAGCTACCCGTAATGGTCGGGTCTGTCGGGCCTTCATACACCAGGTGGCTCTTGTTTTCACGTTCCTGGAAGTTGATATCGCTCACAGTCACTTCGCCTTTTTCGTTGATGAACGTCGGAAGACCTTCCTCGTTCAAGCCCTGGAAGTTCATGGAGAAGAGCGAACGGACGGGATAGCCTTCCATGGTGAAACCGGTGCCGGTAATCATGTCGATGACACGCTCATTGGAATCCAAAGTCGTCACCTTCGTCTCCGCGTTGGAGAAGATAAAGTCCGTGTTCCACTTGAAGTCTTTGGTCACGATGTTGCGCGTAGACAAGGTAAATTCCACACCGTGCGACTTCATGTCGGCCACGTTGGCATACTTCGTAATCTGGCCGCCTACGCCCATCGTGTTGATGATGCCAATCAGGTCGTAGTTGTTACGTTTGTACCAGTCGAAAGAAAGGTTGATACGGTTATTCAAGAAACCGATTTCAGCCCCGATGTTCAATTCGTGCTTTTTCTCGTAAGTCAATTCGCTGTTTTCCAAATCGTAAATCTGTAACCCCGATTCATTCAGGCTGGCGAACGGACGCCAAGGATTGTAGCTCTGTATCACCACGCGCGAATTGGTTACACTGGCAGGACCACGGTCAGCAGTCAGCGAATAAGAAGCCTTCAGCGTCAAGTTTGACAGGGCCGGCTGCAAGCTTTCGAAGAAATCTTCCTCGTGCACGTTCCAGGCACCCGACACGTTCCATGTAGGCAACCAACGGGCCGAGCGGCTCTTACCCAACTTGTTCGAACCTTCGTAGCGGATGGTGCCATTCAGCGTATAGCGGCCTTTCCAAGAGTACGTACCGGTGGCAAAGAAGGCAACCTCACGCATGCGGGTCTCTTCCACTTCGTAGTAACCGGAGTTTTCTTCATTACCCTGTTTGAAATACAAGTAGTCGTAGTTGGGAAGCATGCCCATGTCATACTGCATACCCACGCCGTTGAACCACGTGCGTTTGCGGTCGGTGGAAGTCACCTGCATACCGCCGAACAGGTTGACAATGTGGTCGTCATTATACACGTCGTTGTAAGAAGCCGTCGCACGGAAATCGTAGCTGTTCATCGAGTATTTCGTCTCGCGGTAGAAACCACCGACGGGCAATACGGATACCGGCAGCGAGTTGGGATTGTCCGGATCGGTGTACAGCCACGGGTTGGCATCGCGCATGGTCGCATCGTCCATCGCGCGGAAAGCCCATGCCTGGTTAGAGTTGTCCATAATCTGGTGGGCCTGCGTCGTGGTCGAATACTTGTAGGCACCCAGTACGGCAAGTTCCACCTTCGTGATGGGCTTGTACTTCAGTTCACCCTGGAAACGCAAATCCAGCACATCCAGCTTCATGTAGTTGTTGTTCAATTCGTGCAGGATGTTGAAGGGGGCGTAGTTGCGCACATAGAACTCATTGGCATCCAACGCACGGGACGTGTTCAAGGCATACGAGTAAGGGTTGATGTCGAAATCGCGTCTCACTTCGCCGGACACCACGTCCACGCTCTGGCTCAGCGTGCCGGGCGCTTTCTGTTTGCGGTAAGAACTGTTGGCAATCAGGTTCAACGAAACCTTTTTCGAGATGTTGTACAAGGCATTGATATTAGCCGTATAACGGTTTACGTTGCTCTGCTTGTACCAACCCGGGTCATTCATGATGCTCAATGAGGTGTAGTAGGAAGCCTTTTCCGTGCCGGAAGACATGCTGATGGCATGGTTCTGCGAGATGGAGTTGTTGAACAACACATCAAACCAGTCTGTGTTCCGATATTCTGCTTCGCGCAAATAAGCATTGCGTGCTTCTTCCGTGTTGGCCAGGCCATACGTGCCCGTCGTCGGGTCGTAGGTATTGATGAGGTGGTACATTTTTCCATATACACCGCTGTCCGAGGCACGGTAGGTTTCGGCCAGGTTCAGGTAGCCGGCACGTTGCATTTCGCGGTAAACGCCCATCTGGTCCTGCGAATTCATGATGTTGAAGTCACGGTAACGGGGTTTCATGCGCATGGTAAATTCACCGGTATAGCTGATCTTGTTGTGCCCGGCGCGTCCTTTCTTGGTCGTCACCACAATCACACCGGCCATGGCGCGCGCACCGTAAATAGATGTAGCCGAACCGTCCTTCAGGATTTGGAAACTCTCGATGTCATCGGCGTTCAAACCGGAGATGGCCGAAGAAATCAGCGTCTCGGCATCACCCGAAGACAAGGCATCGGCATCCACTTCGGTCACATCTTCCATGATGACGCCGTCCACCACCCACAGCGGCTTCGAGCTGCCATAAATAGAAGTAGCACCGCGCACACGGATCTTGGGCGCTGTACCGAAAGTACCCGACACGTTCTGCACGGACACACCGGCTACGCGTCCTTCCAAGGCACGGCTGATCTCGGGGATACCGTCCAGCTTGGCTTCATCGGCTGAAATCTTGGTGGCCGCACCGGTAAACAGACGCTTATCCATCACCTGCATACCTGTTACCACGACCTCGTCCAATACCTCTGCATCGGTCAGCATGCTGATTTTCATGGTAGGCTGGATTTTCACTTCTTGAGTCTGCATACCCACGTAGGAAACTACCAGAGTCTCCGCCGAACTTGGTACGTTCGTCAAAGTGAACTTACCATCCACGTCAGTAATCGTCCCCTGTTGGGTTCCTTTTACCAATACTGACGCTCCAATAACCGGCTGCCCGTCTTCATCGGAAATCACAACACCTGTGACCCTTTGCGTCTGGGCAGTTACCAAGCCTATCCCTACAAAAAGACAGGCCAATAACAGCATTAATTTTCTTTTCATAAATTCTCTCTTAAAGTTAAACTTTACATTAATTGATTCTTTACTCTAACAGTTTGCAAATATATTAATAAATATGAATCGCGCAATTGATTATTTGAAAAAACCTTGCGATTCTATCAATTTGTTAATCAAAAGTCACGTTTTATGTCGAATAACATAGTTTTAAGATATAAAAGTCGGAATAGACCACTTCTCTTCTGTCAAATTGAGTAACTGTTTCAGGACCTTTCTTTTAATACTTCCTTGTTTTTTTTATAAAATAGTTAAAAAATGAAGTCCTGAAGCCTTCCGTTTGGGCAATTTGTTAGCGGAAATGGGCTTTTTTTGTTCCAGAAGTAGGGTAAATGACGGCATTTGCCCTGTCTCTTGTGCAGCGAAACGCGGGTTAGAAATTACTTTTTGCTTTTCGCCTTTCCCCCCTGTTTGTCGATGCAACTTTTAAATATAAGAAAAATGAACAAAATTGTTTACAAATTGGTGTACAACAGGAAAAAAATCTTGAATCGCAAGGGCGAAGCATTAGTACAGGTCGAAGCATACCTGAACCGGCGTAAAAAGTATTTTTCTACCCACATCTACCTGAAACCGGAACAGTGGGATGCACGCAAGGAGCGGGTGAGGAAACATCCGAATGCTGAAGCACTGAACCGACAGCTTTATGCTTTCAGGGCCGACATGGAGAAAAAAGAACTGCAACTGTGGCGGCAAGGGCATGCGGTTACCCTGGAGGCTTTGAAGACGGAATTACAAATGTATCCGTCCGGACATTCTTTCTTATCTTTCTTTGAACAGGAAGTAAACCATGCCGCTGTCAAGGAAAGCACGCGCCGCAACCAGATGTCCACTTTCAAACTCTTGCATGAGTTCCGCCGCCATGTGCAGTTTCCGGAACTGACTTTGGAATTTCTCTGCGATTTTGAGGTATTCATGCGCAAGCGGGAGTATCATGCCAATACCATCGCCAAGCATATGAAGCACTTGAAACAGCAAATCAATGCTGCCATCCATAAAGGCTATCTCAGCCAACACCAGCACCCCTTCCGCCACTATAAGATAAAGACCGGCACCTACCGCCACACACACCTGAATCCCGAAGAACTGAAACGCCTGGAGCGCCTGACACCCGATCCGCGCAGCCCCCGGTTGCAGCATACGCTGGATGCCTTCCTGTTCTGCTGTTATGCCGGATTGCGCTATTCCGATTTCACCAGCCTGTCGGACCGAAACATCGTAAACATCGGCCGCGAACGCTGGCTGGTCTATCGTTCGGTCAAGACCCAGGCAGAAGTGCGTCTCCCCCTTTCCTTGCTCTTCGAAGGCAAATGCCTGGCCATTTTAGACAAATACGCGACTTGTCCGGCAGACTTCTTCCGGCTGTCCGACAACTCGAATGTCAACAAACGCCTGCGCGTCTTAGGACGGTTGGCCGGACTGGAAAAGCCCTTCTCGTTTCACGCCGCCCGCCATACCAATGCCACCTTATTAATATATAAAGGTGTAAACATCACAACTGTACAAAAACTGTTGGGGCACAAAAATGTGAGGACCACGCAAATTTATGCCAATGTGTCAGACCGTACCATCGTACACGACCTGAAAAGCCATAGCCGATAGAGGCAGTAACCGCTCAGTCTCCTATCAAACTCGTTACTCCTCCCTACCTGCTCCCTACCTCGTCCCTGTTATAAGACAAGGACCAGGTAGGGAGGAGGTAGGACTTTCGACTGGTTTAGAGAGGATTGCTCCGGGGAAACGAATTGGCCGGTGCAGAACATGCCAACAGTCTGATTGTAAATAGATTGCAAAGGAATCGAGTAATCCAAACGGTAGAACGGCACCGAAGCGCTTTCCGCGTAAAGCATTGGCAATCAGATGAGGATATAAGCGGACGGCAGTCTAAATATTAGCTATAAACCACTTATTACCAGCAACTTATAGTTGCCTTAGTTCGGCGGAGACTCTGGTAGTTTCCTACGTGGGTATGCATCCGCAGGAAGTTGATATTCAGCCGAATGTAACAGTCCGGATGAAGACCAACGCCGAACTGCTGGACGAGGTGATGGTAGTGGCTTACGGTACGGCCAAGAAGTCGGCGTTTACGGGTTCGGCCACGGTGATGCACTCCGACGAGATTAATAAAATCCAGACTTCCAATGCGGCCAATGCGTTGGAGGGTAAAGTGGCCGGCGTGCAGTTGAACAACGCTTCCGGACAGCCGGGCGCCACGAGCCCGACCATCCGCATTCGTGGTATCAGCTCTATCAATGCCGGCAACGACCCGCTGATTATCCTGGACGGTTCTCCTTACGAGGGCGACCTGAACAACATCAGCACGCAGGACATTGAGTCGATGACGGTGTTGAAGGATGCGGCTTCCAATGCCTTGTATGGCGCTCGCGGCGCTAACGGCGTGATTATCATTACGACCAAGAAGGGTACTTCGGGCAAGGCTACGGTGACTGTGGATGCGAAGTGGGGTTCCAATTCGCGCGCTGCACGGGATTACAATTACATCACAGACCCGGCGCAATATTATGAAATGTATTATGGCGCGCTGAAGAACTACTACTTGGGCCAAGGACAGAGCGAAGCTGCCGCTCATGCCAGCGCCAACACCAACATGCTCGGCACGGGTGACTATGGCTTGGGATACAGTGTATATACGGTGCCCCAAGGCCAATACCTGATTGGTGTAAACGGCAAACTGAACCCCAACGCTACGCTGGGCAACATTGTCAATTACAACGGACAGGCCTACTTGGTCCGCCCGGATGACTGGCTGGACGAGGCATATCGCACAGGCTTGCGCCAAGAGTACAACGTAAGCATTTCTGCTGGAACGGACAAGTCTTCGTTCTATGCTTCGGTGAGCTACCTGAACAACGAAGGTATCGTTGACAAATCTGATTACGAGCGTCTGACAGGGCGTTTGAAAGCCGACTATCAGGTGAAAGAATGGCTGAAGGTGGGCGCCAATATGTCCTACACGCACTACGATGTTAATCAGTTGAGCGAGGACGGCGCTTCCAACTCGTCGGGCAACATCTTTGCGTATGCCACGCAGATTGCCCCCATCTATCCTTTGTATATACGCGACGGACAGGGCAACATCATGAAGGACAGCAACGGATTCACGATGTATGACTTCGGTAACAAGGATAACGCCGGACTGTCACGCCCCCTGCTGAGTGGTGCCAATCCTTATGCCGCCAACCTGCTGGATACAAACAACAACGAAGGCAACGCCATGACGGCGACCGGCTTCGCGGAGATTCGCTTCCTGAAGGACTTCAAGTTCACGTGGACCAGCAACGTGGCCGTCGACGAAATGCGTACCAATCTGTACACCAATCCTTATTACGGGCAGTATGCTTCGTCCAATGGTATTGCCAGCAAGTACCACACGCGCCAATTGGCTTACAACCACCAGCAGATCCTGAACTGGAAGCGCAGCTTCGGGCAGCACAACGTGGACGTCATGCTGGGTCATGAGTCTTTCTATTATAAATACTACGAGCTGTATGCCAGCAAATCCAATTCGTTCGATCCTACTAACATCGAACTGGCCGGTGCCATTACGAATGTAAACAGTAGTTCTTATATTTCTGACTATAATACGGAAGGTTACTTCGGCCGCGTGCAGTATGACTTCGACGAGAAATATTTCCTCTCCGGTTCTTATCGCCGCGATGCTTCTTCGCGCTTCCATCCGGACAACCGTTGGGGTAACTTCTGGTCGGCAGGCGCCGCATGGATCATTTCCAAAGAAAGCTTCTTCAATGCCGATTGGGTAGATTTGCTGAAAATCAAGGCTTCTTACGGTTCGCAAGGTAACGATAACATCGGTAACTACCGTTACGTCAACACTTACACCATTGTCAACTCAGGCGGCAGCCCTGCGGCTCTTCCGAACACGATGGGTAACAAGGACATCACTTGGGAAACCAATGGCAACTTCAATGCCGGCGTAGACTTCGAGTTCTTCGACGGACGCTTCACGGGTACGGTGGAATATTTCTACCGCAAGACCAGCGACATGTTGTTCAGCTTCCCGCTGGCTCCTTCGTTCGGTTATACTTCCTACTATGCCAACGTGGGCGACATGCGCAACCAAGGCGTGGAATTGGACTTCAACGGCACGCCTATCAAGACCAACGACCTGGAATGGAACATCCGCTTGAACCTGACGCAGTATAAGAACAAGATCACCTACTTGCCCGAAGAGCGCAAGACGATGGTGGTAGACGGCGTGCCGGGCTACAGCAGCGGCAGCTACTACTACGGCGAAGGCGAGCCCCTTTACACTTACCGCCTGCAGAAGTATGCCGGCGTGAATGAAAACGGCGAATCGATGTGGTACATGAACGTGACGGACAAGGATGGCAACGTGACGGGCGTGACGACGACTACCAACTATGCCGATGCCGACTACTACCTGTGCGGCACGGCCCTGCCCGACGTTTACGGCGGCTTCGGTACCAGCTTGAGCTACAAGGGCCTCGATTTCTCCATCGACTTCACTTACCAGCTTGGCGGACAAGTGTATGACGGCGACTACGCAGCCATGATGTCCTCGCCTACGGCCAGCAGCAAGGGTAGCAACTTCCATGCCGACCTGCTGAATGCATGGAGCCCCGAGAATACGGGCAGCAACATTCCCCGCTTCCAGTTTGGCGACCAATATACTGCCGGTTCTTCCGACCGTTTCTTGACGAGCGCTTCCTACCTGAGCTTGCAGAACATCAACCTGGGCTACACCTTGCCGTCGTCCATCACGAAGAAACTGCAAATCGAAAAGGTCCGCGTATACGTGACTGCCGACAACATCTGGTACTGGTCGAAGCGTCAAGGTCTTGACCCGCGCCAGAGCATCACGGGTTCTACGACCAACTCCTACTACTCGCCGATGCGCACCATCTCGGGAGGTATTACTTTAACATTCTAAACTCAAATCAAGCATAAAACGATATGAAGACAAATATATATAAATTCTTAGCGGGGGCTTGCCTCTCTTCGTTGCTGGTGACTACCGCCGGTTGCATAGAGGAGACGTTTCCCACCGAAGTGGCTACGGAAGACCAATTGGCGGGTTCGGACAAAGCTACTGCAGCCTTGCTGTGGGCTATGCCGGGCGTGCTCAACCAAATTTCAACGATTGACGATTCTTACCATTGGGACTGGGGCTACGGCTCTATCATGCACATCCGCGACGTGATGACGGAAGACATGGCCGTGGCCAGTTCAGGCTACGACTGGTACCAAAGCTGGGAACAGAACTTGTACCAAGCAGAGAGCAATATTTATCCGCAATTCATCTGGAACTACTACTGGCAGGCCGTGCTGACCACCAACAAGCTGATCGGCGCGTTGGACGAGGAAACGGCTTCCGAGGCGCAGATGGGTTACTTGGCTGCCGCCCATGCCTTCCGCGCCATGTTCTATCTGGATATGGCCCGCATGTTCGAGTTCTTGCCCAACAAGAAGACAAGCGCGCCCAACGTGGAGCACCTGACAGTGCCCATCGTGGATGAGAACACGACCGAGCAGGATGCCCGCAACAACCCGCGTGCCACCCGCGAAGAGATGGCAGCATTTATCTTGGCTGACTTGCAATTTGCGGAAGAGAACATCGGCAAGCTGGAAGAAACCGCCAATACGCTGCCCCACCTGGCTGCCGTTTATGGCCTGAAAGCCCGCTACTACATGTGGCTGGAAGAGTACGGCAACGCGCAGACGTATGCCCGCCAGGCTATTGACGAGTCGAAGATGGCTCCGATGACGGAAGACCAGTGCCTGAACACGTCAAGCGGATTCAACAACATCAGTTGCTGGATTTGGGGCTCGCAGATGGTGTCGGAAGACAACGCCGTGCAGACCGGCTTGTTGAACTGGTGCTCGTGGATGAGCAACGAGACTTCTTTCGGCTACTCCGGACAAGCTCCTTACATCCAGATTGGCAAGAGCCTGTATGACCGCCTGAGCGACACGGACTTCCGCAAGAAGATGTGGAAGGCTCCCGACGGCGGCATGTTGGACGGCGAGACGGAGTTCCTGACTTCGGCATCCTTCGGCGACTTCGGCGACCGCTTGCCGGAATATGCTTCCGTCAAATTCCGCCCGGCTGAAGGCAATCCTGACGATTATACCGTAGGCGCTGCCACGGCATATCCGCTGATGCGCGTGGAAGAGATGTACTTCATCGAGATGGAAGCCGCCGCCCAGCAAGGCAATGCCCAAGCGCAGACTATGCTGACTGACTTCATGCAGCAATACCGCGATCCGGAATACGTGATCAACGCTTCGGGCGACGAGTTGATAGACGAAATCGTTTTCCAGAAACGCATCGAGTTGTGGGGCGAAGGCTTGACTTTCTTCGACGTGAAGCGCCTCGACATGTCGGTAACCCGTGGCTACGAGGGCACTAACTTCACGGATGCCGCTCGCTTTAACACCAACGGCCGTCCGGCATGGATGAACATCTGTATCGTACAGACCGAGAAGAACAACAACGCTGCCCTCATCGGTTTTGAGAATCCCGATCCGAGCGGCACGGAAGAGTTGTGGATAGATCCGTCGGAAGATTAAGGCGGATAAACCGGATGCCAAACAATAGAAGTTAACAGAAACATTAAAGAAAAACTATGAATATGAGAAAAATAAATGCTTTACTGCTTGCACTGATGGCCTTCGTCGGATTGACGTGGACTTCGTGCACCGACACCGTGGATTACACGCCGGCAGGAGGCGTGGAAGGAGCCGGGGTCTATTTCCCGACTTCCGTGCGTACTTCCTATGAACTGGAAGGAGAAGAAGGAGAGACTGCACTGAGCGGCAGCATCACGCTGGCCGTGATGCGTACCGACAGCGTGGGCGCGCTGGATGCCGCACTGACTGCCACCTTCAGCGAGGGTGGGGAAAGCGTGTTCTCCGTGCCTGCTACGGTCAGCTTTGCCGACGGCAAGAACACGTCCAGCCTGACAATTGATTACGCGAACCTGACTCAGGGCCCCTCTTACAACATCACGTTGACTTTTGCCGAAGGAACGCCTTATTCTAACTCGACGCTAACGCTGACGGTGTCTTGGCCGGAAGAGATCGTGTACACGTGGGAAGTCGTAAGTGAAAACGCCATCTACAAAGACAATCTGTTCTCCATGTACGGGGCTTCAGCTTATGAGATTACCGGCATCACCGTAGAAAAGGCCGAGGGCTATGAATTGTATCGCTTCAAGAGTCCTTATAACAATGAATATATGGACTTAATGTGGGGGGAACCGAACCTTTTCCCCGGCGATTTCGAATATCCGTATATCATTGTTGACGGCGAAACCTACGAAGGCAAATACTATATCGCCCCGACAGCATTGGGCTTTAAGATGACAGACGGTGAAGGCGTAAGCTTTGATACAAGCTGGAATACGTTCGGTTCCATAGCTGGAAACTTGTCGACCAGTAGTGGACCGATTGGACCGGATGACACTACTTATCCGCTGGGTTCCTACGATTCGAAGAAGAAGTTGTTCGACCTGGGTGCTGTTTATCATAACTTGGGTGGCTACGGATTCTTTATTTTGGAAGCTGGGAATTTCACCTTGGCTCTTGATCCGGCTTTGCTGTCGCCTGACTATGACCGCGATTATACTTGGAAGGCTGTGCCCGAAGCTACTGGTTTCTTCACTTCAGAGTTGATGGGCGAAAGCTGGATGCAGGCCGTGGAGCAGTCGGAAGAAGACGAGACCTTCTATCGTATGCCCAACTTGTATTCCAATGTCGAGAAAGCTCACTTTTATTTCCACGTAGACATGGAAACGGGTGAGGTAACTATCCCCAGAGGACAAGACACTGGTCTGACTACGTTTGGCAATAAAGTTTATCTGGAAGGTACGCCCAACCGTTCTTCGTATGACTCGAAGACTGGCACATTGACTCTGGGACTTACGTTCTACCTGGCTGACGAAGATGGCAAGAACATTGCCGACCTTCAGGAAGTGACAGAAACCTTCTTGTGGGGTCAGAGCGAGTTCGACCAACTGCAAAAGGGGACGGACATTGCCGACTACGTGGGCAACTGGGTAGTAAGTTTGACGGACGGCAGCGAAGGCGGACAGGTATTGGCCAGCATCACGCAAAAGGATGCCACGACTTTGGCCGTACAAGGTCTGACGGCAGGCATGATGGGCGACTATGACGACACTATGCTGCTGTCGTATGACAAAGAAACAGGCTGGGTTCGTTTCGACTACCAGCAAGTGGCCGGCTTCGCTGGATATAGCGTATTTGTAGTTGCTTACAATTCAGAAACTGGAGAGTTCTCCGATGAAGGACTTATTGGCGGTCTGGACAAAGCCGGCAACTTGAAATTCCTGAACGATGAAAGCAACGAAGGCAAGTACGACGCTATGGTCTATATGGCTACGGACGGGCAGCAACCGTTGTACCTGACCGGTTATTGGAATAACTTGGTATGGGCTCCGTATAGCGAAAGCGCGCAACAGGCTTCCTTCAACCGGACATCGGCCCTCTCTTTCCAGAAGGTTGAGCAAGGCTTTGTTCCGCGCCGCACGTATAAGACTGAACTGAACATCCAACCGAAGCCCCGCACGAACAAGTCGAACGGCACGAACCGTGTGTCTTTCGACAGCAGCCTGATGGGCGGAGCGAACACGACGTTCAGCATGATACGTTGAGAAATGAAGTAAAGAAAGTCGGGATAAACCGACCTCTGAATAGAATAAAAGGATGCACCAGAAATATGGGTGCATCCTTTTGCTTTATGGAGGTATTATGGACAATCTCTATAAGTAGAATAAAGTAATACCAAATAATAAATGACGCCGGGCAATACTATAAACTTCTCAGCCAGATTTCAAAGAATTTGTCGTAAACACAGTAAGTGCCTAATTCATGGGTAATAAAATCCTTATCCAACAACCCTTTGACGGCTCCTTGCACGGAACTGGCTGTCAGTTTGTAAGTCTTGAGGAAACGGGAGGAAGTGATTTCACGCGCTTTCCCTTCCTTACAGATGGCCATCAGCACCTCTTTTTGCTTGGGTGGAAGCTGGTAGAGCAAGGAAGCATACGTGAAGCTCAGTTGCGACAGGATGTTATCGATAGCCATATCCACCTTGTCCACCGGACAAGTCTCACCCGGATTGGTCATGGCAAATAAGGAATTGGCCACGAATTGC
>NZ_JAMBLS010000044.1 GCF_023336905.1 Bacteroides sp. ET71 | reverse complement strand
ATCATTTTTAGATATAATTCCTGCATTTCAACTGATAGCAGATTAAATAAAAGCGGATGGTTGATACCAACCATCCGCTTTTAATGTTTTTTTAATGAATATCAGTTATTCATTAATTTCTCAATTTCCTCATATTCGGGTCCCATCTGCAAGTTATAATATACCCTATAAAGACCATTCAACCACAAGTCTTTTTGATCAGGTTTTAACTCTCTTGCTTTTTCGTAATACGGCTTAGCTTGTTCATAAAAACCTTTTAAAGCAGCTTGGTCTTCCTTATATTTAGGATCATTGACATCAGAAGAAGCTTTTTCTGAGAAATTTTGTGCTTGTAAACAATAAATCAAACCAATATTAGAATATGCTTCTGCATATGTCGGATCAATCTCAATTGTTTTTTTATAATACTTCAAAGCATTGTCATAATCCTCCATATTATGGTAAATATACCCTTTCACATATAAATTAAAAGCATTATTAGGATCTTTGGCCAACATTTCATCAGTAAATTTCATAGCTTCATCAAACTTTTTGCTATTGCTATAATAATCAATCAAATTACCAAAGAAAAATGGATGATCAGGATATTTCTGCACACCTTCTTGCAAAGAAATAACCCATTTGGCAGTATCACCCTCTGCTTTTAAGGCAGTTGATACAAATTCCATTGCATACTTGCCTACTTCTTTATCATCTTTAGCATAAGGAGCATATTTCAGAACACTAGGATAATCTTCCATCTTCATCGCTGCCAAGCTAGCATAATAAGCAATCTGAGGCATTAAAGTATCATTTTTTACTTGCTCATTGTCTGCAAACATAGGCTGATTAAGCATATCCACATACGTGCCAAAGAATTCGAGGGCCTCTTTATTCTTATCTTGATTAAAATATTGGATACCACCATTAATCAGATTTCCCCTTTCCGCCAAGATCTCACTTGAATTGGGTTTACGATACTTGTTCTTAATCTTACCCTTTTCATTAGGTATTTGAGCCAGCTCATCACACTTAAAGAAATATTTACACATATTTAAGGCACTATTATACACTTGCATTGTATCATAAGGTTGCCTCAAATAAGCCTTCTCCATTTCCTTTTCACTCCGTTTCCTTTGGATAAGTCCAGCTACATTCCAAGTTTCAGCCAGATCTTTCGTTTCAGGATTGGTCAATGCTCCATTGATCAATTCCTCTGCTTTGGCAAAATCAGGAGAAGTTCCATTTACGATCTTCTTTGCCTCCTTTACGGCTTTCTCTTGAGCGAATACAAAGCCTGCTGCCAATAATAAAACTACCGAAAATACAATTTTTTTCATGATTGTAGTGTAATTAAATGATTAATAGATATATGTCTATTCGTTATTTTCGTTATCTGCTTCATTGACGTTACTTTCATTTTCCAATGCCTCTTCGGCTGTTTCAGAAGTTACTTTACAAACAGAACCAATCTCATCATTACGTTTTTCAAGGTTGATAAGACGCACCCCTTGGGTTGCACGCCCCATGACACGAACATCAGCCACTTTAAGACGAATTGTGATGCCTGATTTATTGATGATCATCAAATCATTATCATCTGTTACTGACTTAATTGCTACAAGTTTGCCCGTTTTATCGGTAATGTTCATAGTTTTTACACCCTTGCCTCCACGATTCGTGATGCGATAATCTTCCAATTCTGAGCGTTTACCATATCCTTGCTCTGAGACAACCATAATAGTTTCCGTTGCAGCATCTTTAATACAAATCATACCTACAACTTCATCCTGTCCATCTTCATCCAGAGTTATACCACGAACACCTGTAGCAGTACGTCCCATTACACGCACTGTGCTTTCATGAAAACGTATAGCACGTCCATTACGATTAGCAATAATAATCTCATTATTTCCATTGGTCATACGCACTTCGATAACGCGATCATCTTCTCGAATAGTGATAGCATTCACTCCATTTTGGCGAGGACGTGAATATTGTTCTAGCAAGGTCTTTTTAATAACACCATTTTTAGTGCAGAAGAGGACATAGTGTGAATTAATGAAATCCTGATCATTAAGATTTTTAACACGCAAATAGGCATTTACCGCATCATCAGTATCAATATTCAAAAGGTTCTGTATAGCACGTCCTTTAGAGTTCTTAGTACCTTCTGGTATTTCATATACCTTCAACCAATAACATTTTCCTTTTTGTGTGAAAAACATCATTGTATTATGCATTGTTGCAGGATAGATATGTTCCACGAAATCTTCATCTCGTGTATCCGTTCCTTTAGAACCCACTCCACCCCGATTTTGCGCATGAAACTCACTTAAGGGCGTACGTTTAATATATCCTAAATGCGATATTGTAATAATCATCTGATCATCAGCATAGAAATCTTCTGGGTTAAATTCTTCAGAAGAATAAACAATTTCTGACCGGCGCGGGTCACCATACTTTTCTTTTACTTCAACAAGTTCATCTTTTATAACCTTCCGACAAAGATGCTCATCAGACAAAATCTGCTCATAATAAGCTATTTTCTTTTGAATATCCTCATATTCACTATGTAATTGCTCTTGCTGAAGGCCTGTAAGTTGGCGGAGACGCATTTCAACAATAGCTCTCGCTTGTACATCTGTCAATTGAAAACGTTCCATCAAAGCATTTACAGCATCATTAGGGGTTTGTGATGCACGAATAATCTGAATTACTTCATCAATATTATCTGAAGCGATAATCAAACCTTCAAGAATATGAGCACGCTCTTTAGCTTTACGTAAATCGTATTGTGTGCGACGAATAACTACTTCATGGCGATGTTCAATAAAATAGCGAATAAGGTCTTTCAAGTTAAGCAAACGCGGACGCCCATGCACTAATGCTACATTGTTAACACTAAACGATGTTTGTAACTGAGTCATTTTGTAAAGTTTGTTCAGTACAACACTCGCATTAGCATCGCGTTTCACATCGATAACTATACGCATACCGTCGCGATCGGATTCATCATTAGCATTGGAAATTCCTTCCAGCTTCTTTTCATTGGCAAGATTAGCAATATCTTTTATGAGTTCCGCCTTATTGACACCATAAGGAATTTCTGTTACAACAATCTTATCATGATTCTGTCCTGTCTCGATTTCAGCTTTAGCACGTATAATAACACGTCCTCGTCCGGTTAAATATGCCTCACGTACACCACTCATGCCATAAATATAGCCACCCGTAGGGAAGTCTGGAGCTTTAATATAGTTCATTAGCTCCTCGATAGAGATATCACTATTATTTATATAAGCTATACAAGCATCAATAACTTCAGAAAGATTATGAGTAGGCATATTGGTTGCCATACCAACCGCAATACCCGAAGCACCATTCACCAACAAATTGGGAATACGTGTAGGCATTACAGTAGGTTCTTGCAGAGTGTCATCAAAATTATTCTGCATATCAACCGTTTCCTTATCAATATCCTGCATCATATCTTCACCAATTTTACGTAAACGGCATTCCGTATATCGCATGGCAGCAGGACTGTCACCATCCACAGAGCCATAATTGCCCTGACCATCTACCATCATATAACGCATCGACCACCACTGGGCCATACGTACTAATGCTCCATAAACAGATGAGTCTCCATGCGGATGGTACTTACCTAATACCTCTCCAACTATTCTGGCTGATTTTTTATACGGTTTATCTGACGTATTTCCCAACCCCATCATGCCAAAAAGAATACGGCGATGTACAGGTTTGAAACCATCACGAACATCAGGGAGAGCGCGCGATACAATGACTGACATAGAATAGTCAATGTACGACGACTTCATTTCCTCCTCAATATTTACTTTTATAATTCTATCTTGCTCAAGCATTTATAATTTATAATTAATTAATAATGTTCTATTCTATCCGAAAAAACTATGCTAAGGTAGTTTATTTTTTTGATATACGAAAATTTTTCAAGACAGGAAAAACACTCTTGCCTCCCTCCAAAGCTAAATGTTTCCTTTACCTAGTAACTCTTCAAACGAAGGAATATCTTCATCTTCCACTTCACACTGACGAAAATGCATCTCCGCTCCTGCTCTATCTTTAGGAAAAGTATAATATACACAGAGTGCCTCCGTACATAAATCACCGTGACTATTGTAAAGATTAGCTTCTACCACCGCTAAGTTTCGTTTTTGTTCGCGAAGATGAGCGCGCAACACCAGGAAAGGTTCATTCGTAGAAACAGACTTTCGAAAACGAATCTCCATCTTAGATGTCACCCCTCCTGTTTGCAATTTACGAAAGACTACCCATCCGCATATTTCATCCAATAAAACAGATTGTATACCGCCATGTAAGGTATTAAGCCATCCTTGATATTCCGGGCGTGGCACCCAACGACTTAAGATTTCATTACCTTCTTCATAAAATTCCATGTGCAGCCCCGCTGCATTATGCAATGAGCATCCAAAGCAATTGTAACCTTCCGTTTCCTTCCAAGGATTAATTATTCTCTTCATGACGCTTATTTATAACTCTTATTCTTAGAAAGCTACCAATACCATAACCAATGTGTTGTCTGCATCATAAAAGCCAACACGATTCTCTTGCAAACGTCCCAAAGAACGCGTATCATTTAAAGCCTTCAACACACGACTTTCCACTTCCATATCAGGACAAGCCATCATTGTACTGATAAGTTGCGGAAAAGAAATAGTTCCGGCATTACCATCTTCGGTTTGGAAGCCTCCATTGATGATATTGCATCCTGCATTTCCATGCAACTTTTTTTCGGCCACTTTTAGTTCGAGAAAAGGTTGGTTTTCCAAACTATCGCTAACAGCAATTCCTCCGGCTTCCACAATTTTCCATTTTCCGTTCAAATCAGCAATATTCATATCAGGTACTTTCTTTTTTAATATAAGAATAGGACGTTTAAGCGATTTGCCGCACAAACCGATAGTTCCTTCACCCAATTTCGTATAGTGCTTCACTTGTGCCAAGGCATTCAAGACATTTTGTTCTGACGCCATATCTGGACACATCATACGCGTAGTACCCATTTGCCCCAAATCTATCGTGCCCGATTTTGCATTAACATCAAACGCTCCCATTAAACGATTACAGCCTGCATTTCCATGGATGCGCCCCGTAGACTTATTAAAACCAATATAGGGGTACGTCTGCCCTGGTGTCGGCACTACAGCCGTACCATTTATCTCTATAATATCCCATTCTCCATCAATATCAGCCAACACTGCCACATTTTTAGATGAGCTACATGATGACATGCCAACCATTACGGCTGCTAAACAAAAGAATACTAATTTTTTTTTCACCATATTTATCGTCTTTAATTATAAAAAAATAGTGCATAAAGCTATTTCAGTGCAAAGTTAGACAAAATAACCGGATAGCAAATCGTTTGCCCATAAAATCCCCCAAAGCAACCAAGGTTTTAGGAAGTTTTTAGTGATTTAGTTTGATTAAGATTTAAGTAAGTAATCATTCCTTTTTAGTTTATATTATCATGAAAGTAAACAATGGTAACTTGATTCTCCTCCTCCCCGGAGGAGGGGATTTCTGTTACTCTTTGCGCTCTAACTAAGTCCGTATTCATGATATAAACTAAATGTAAACATCTACTTACTGAAATTTAGTTTATACATTGTGTTGTATCTGTCATGTTGAGCATTGTTCTCCCCCGACAAACGGGGGAGGTAAGAGGGGGTGTGAAACGAAGTCGAAACATCTCCTTCTTGCGCTGCCAGCCAGACAGAGCCTTTAGAGAGATTCTTCGACTACGCCCTACGGGCTTCACTCAGAGTGACAGACACATCAATAGTATAAACTAAAAAGGAATGATTACTTATTATTTCATCGCATCCTGACACCTGCGCTTCCGGATTTTTCGCCAGCTTCTCCAGAGTCTATGCACGGCCTATGCTTCCCTTATTGGAAATAAGACTTGAAAGAGACTTGAATAAGACCTGAAAGAGACCTGAAAAGGGATAATATCCCATGACATTCAAAAAACAAAGCCCCCAAAGCCCATCCGGCAAAGCATAAAACCAATCTGTCTGGTTGCGGCAAGCCGGCTTTCGGATTTCAGCAAGAAGCGTCCATTCTCCCCGTTATCACAAGAAGAACAATGGAATGACAGAGAAAATCTGTTGGCTATTTGATTTTTTTGTTGAGTAAACGTCGAAAATCGCGGATTTTTCCCTAAGTTTGCAAACGATAAGCGGGATTCTCGCTCATCTGGATTCACTTCAAAATATAACATAATAAAAAATATGGGTAAAGTTCTTATTATTGGTGCAGGCGGCGTAGGTACCGTCGTTGCGCACAAGGTAGCTCAAAATACAGATGTCTTCACCGACATCATGATTGCCAGTCGTACAAAATCCAAATGTGACGCTGTGGTAAAAGCCATTGGCAATTCTAATATTCAGACTGCACAAGTAGATGCTGACAACGTAGACGAACTGGTAGCTCTATTCAATAGTTTCAAGCCTGAAATTGTTATCAACGTAGCTCTGCCCTATCAAGATCTAACCATTATGGAGGCTTGCCTGAAAACAGGAGTCAACTATTTAGACACTGCTAACTATGAGCCTAAGGATGTAGCCCATTTTGAATATAGTTGGCAATGGGCCTACAAAAAACGCTTTGAGGATGCTGGATTAACTGCAATACTTGGCTGTGGATTCGACCCGGGAGTAAGTGGCATATATACTGCCTACGCAGCTAAGCATCATTTTGATGAAATACAATATTTAGATATTGTTGACTGTAATGCAGGCAATCACCATAAAGCTTTTGCAACCAACTTCAACCCTGAAATAAACATTCGCGAAATCACACAAAACGGCCGCTACTATGAAAACGGCCAATGGATTACCACAAAGCCATTGGAAATCCATAAATCGCTAAACTACCCCAACATCGGGCCGCGTGACTCATATCTGCTTTATCATGAAGAGTTAGAATCTTTGGTAAAAAATTTCCCCACCATTAAACGCGCTCGATTTTGGATGACATTTGGTCAAGAATATTTAACTCATTTGCGCGTTATCCAAGATATTGGCATGGCCCGAATTGACCCAATTGATTACAATGGTATGAAAATTGTTCCCTTGCAATTTTTGAAAGCTGTTCTACCGAATCCTCAAGACTTAGGTGAGAATTACGATGGAGAGACTTCTATCGGATGCCGCATCCGTGGACTGAAAAATGGAAAAGAGCGAACATATTATGTATATAATAACTGTAGTCACCAAGCCGCTTATCAGGAAACCGGTATGCAAGGAGTTAGCTACACAACAGGTGTACCGGCCATGATTGGTGCCATGATGTTCCTTAAAGGTATATGGAAACGGCCAGGAGTATGGAATGTCGAAGAATTTGATCCCGACCCATTCATGGAACAGCTAAATAAACAAGGATTACCTTGGCACGAAGTGTTTGACACAGATTTAGAACTTTAAAAGCTAAACAGATACATGAACATAGGGGACAAAGCGCCTGAAATATTGGGAATCAACGAAAAAGGTGAAGAAATACGCCTTAGTGATTACAAAGGGAAAAAAATTGTACTGTATTTCTATCCCAAAGACAATACTTCGGGATGTACAACAGAGGCTTGTAATTTGCGGGATCATTATGAAGAATTACAACAGGCTGGCTATGCCGTTATAGGTGCCAGTGTAGATGGAGAAAAATCTCACCAGAAATTTATTGAAAAGCATGCTTTACCTTTTCCTTTGATAGCCGATACAGATAAAAAATTAGTAGAACAATTTGGTGTATGGGGCGAGAAAAGCATGTATGGACGTAAATATATGGGAACTTTCCGCACAACTTTCATCATTGACGAAGAGGGCTTTATCGAACGTATTATCACCTCCAAGGAAATAAAAACGAAAGAGCATGCGGCTCAAATACTAAATTTAAACAAATAACCCTTTAATTTCAACAAAAAGGTGGCAAAAAAAGACGAACTAAACTTTGAGAGTGAGAGTGCAGCACAAGCTACCAGCGAAAAACTGAAAGCGCTGCAAGTTGCTATGGACAAAATAGAGAAGAACTTTGGCAAAGGTTCTATTATGCGAATGGGTAGCCAGGAAGTGGAGCACATAGATGTCATCCCTACCGGTTCCATCAGTTTGAATGCTGCGTTGGGCGTAGGAGGCTATCCTCGTGGACGTATCATAGAGATTTATGGTCCTGAGTCTTCAGGTAAAACGACATTGGCCATTCATGCCATTGCCGAAGCACAAAAGCTCGGTGGCATTGCTGCTTTTATAGACGCAGAGCATGCCTTCGACCGATTCTATGCTGCCAAGCTGGGAGTAGATGTCAACAACCTGCTTATCTCTCAGCCAGACAATGGCGAACAAGCATTAGAGATTGCAGATCAGTTGATTCATTCATCGGCTGTAGATATTATCGTCATTGATTCCGTAGCAGCTCTGACGCCTAAGGCTGAAATCGAAGGCGATATGGGTGACAACAAAGTAGGCTTACAGGCCCGATTAATGTCACAAGCTTTACGGAAATTGACATCGGCTATTAGTAAAACACGTACTACGTGCATCTTTATCAACCAATTGCGCGAGAAGATTGGTGTAATGTTCGGTAATCCGGAAACGACCACAGGCGGTAATGCCCTGAAGTTTTATGCCTCAGTACGCATTGACATCAGGCCAGGACAAGCAATCAAGAATGGTGAAGAAGTACTGGGACGTCAGACAAAAGTGAAAATTGTAAAAAACAAGGTAGCTCCTCCATTCCGTCGTGCCGAATTCGACATTATGTTTGGCGAAGGTATTTCGAGAGCTGGAGAGATTATTGATTTGGGGTCTGATTTAGGTATTATCAAGAAAAGTGGTTCTTGGTTCAGCTACAACGACACTAAATTAGCACAAGGAAGAGATGCTGCCAAGCAAGTAATTCTGGACAACCCAGAATTGGCAGAAGAATTGGAAACACAAATTTTCGAAGCTTTGAAACAAGAGAAATAAAACAAAAAAGCGAAGGCGAGATTTCTTAATCTCGCCTTCGCTTTTTTACTGTTTGAGACAACTTTAATAGCATCCTGTTTCTCATTCCTTCAAACTTTCTTGTAACTTCTTCGTTAAGTAAGCTTCCTCTTAAGCAAATCCTGGATTCCGACTTCATCTTCTAATAAACGGGAAACTATTCTAAAAAGTATGCGATAACAAGGCAAAAACATTTTCTTTAAACAGACCGCGTCTTTCTAATTTAACGTGAGTTCGATATAATGATAAATATATTTTTCTGATAATTAAAAACATAGCGATAAAAGTATTAAATTTATAGTGTCCAATTATAACATTTAAACGATTACTACTATGTTTCCAGAGTCTAAAGTTACGGAGATTTATTGTATGGCCGATGATTTTTGCAAGGAATTTGCATTGCAACAGGATAAATATATGATTGAGGATAAGAAGACCAGGCATCGTAACAAACCCAACCGTATGAGTGATGCGGAGATTATAGTTATTCTAATTCTGTTTCACTCCGGTGGTTTCCGCTGTTTCAAGCATTTTATAGTTAGGAATATGTCTGCAAACACCTGAAACATCTTTTTCCGTGTCAGGTTTCCTATAACCGTTTTGTGGAGCTGGAGAAGGAAGTATTGCTTCCCATGACCATCTTCATCAAAAAAGTACTGCTGGGAACCTGTACCGGTATCAGTTTTGTTGACTCCACTCCTTTACGTGTTTGTCGTAACCAAAGAGTCCTGATTCATAAGACATTTGAGGGACTTGCCGGGCGTGGAAAATGTTCCATGGGATGGTTCTTCGGATTCAAGCTGCATCTGATAATCAATGACAAGGGTGAAATTCTCAATTTTATGTTTACGCCCGGAAACGTGGATGACCGGGAACCGTTGAAGCAGGGTAAGTTTATGGAGAACATCAAAGGAAAACTGTGTGCAGACAAGGGATATATCGGTCAGGCTCTGTTTGAGAACCTTTTCCTTAATGGCATACAGCTTGTCACTAAAGTTAAAAACAATATGAAGAACTCACTGATGAGTATTGCCGACAAAATCTTGCTCCGAAAAAGAGCCTTGATTGAAACGGTCAATGATGAGTTGAAGAACATCGCACAAATAGAACATTCCAGACATCGTTCATTCAATAACTTTATAGCCAATTCTTTGTCGGCTATAGCAGCATACTGTTTTTTTGAAAAGAAGCCCGCCATTGACGTTAACTTTGTCAATGACGGACAACTGGCCATTTTCTAATTTTATTTCGAACTCACGTTAATTTATCAAGATTATTTCTCGGATTCTTATCAAGAAGGCGAAAAAAGCAGAAGATTTGTTCTATTCCTATTTAGAAGAAATCTTTTAATATATAAATAATCTTCTATTATTCATCGAATTTGTATCTTTAGCTTAGAGATGCACATCTCTAGGCTAAAGATATATATCTCCAGGTTAGAGACATATATCTCCAGGTTAGAGACATATATCTCTAACCTGGAGATACAGTTTTTATACAGCATCACCACTTTCTATTTAAAGCATACAAGAATGAAATCCCTCTCCCCTGAAAAATCGCCATGTCTTTCTCTTCAATAAACATTTCTCTTGCCCGGATAAGTTTATTGAACAACAAATTTGATTATTTACCCCAATTAAAACCAATAGATATAAAGCAAAGTAGCTATACTAATAACAATCCAAAGTAACACGCCCTGCAACAACGGTTTAAATCCAACAGTTTTCAATACATCACGTGAAAGGGATGCACCGATAAAGAAAAGTGTAATGGTCAGCATTTTACGAGCAAAGTCATTAATAAAAGCTCCCAATTTCATACCTATCTCCGAACGGTCTAGCACATAAGTATTAAATATCATAGCCAACACAAAGAACAGAATAAACCAAGGCACATACATTTTCTTACCTTTACTCTTAAAAATAAGCGAAGTAATGAAAGCCAATGGAATAATCCACAATGCGCGTGTCAACTTAATAGTGGTGGCCACTTGCAGTGCTTCTTCTCCATAAGCAGCACCAGCTCCCACCACAGAACTAGTGTCATGGATGGCGATTGCTGCCCACGTCCCAAATTCGTACTGCCCTATATTCAAAACATGACCAATAAAAGGAAAGATGAACAGAGCAATGGCATTAAGAATAAAAATGGTTCCTAAAGCAACAGACATTTCCTCATCTTTTGCTTTTAAAACAGGGCCTACTGCCGCTATAGCACTTCCACCACAAATTGCTGTACCAGAAGAAATAAGATAAGAAGTGTTACGGTCTACCTTCAAACACTTACGGCCTATAAACCAACCTATAAGAAGTGTGCCTATCACCGAAATAATAGTAAACTCCATCCCTTCTTTTCCAGAAGCCAATGCTGCATGGAGATTCATCCCAAACCCTAACCCGACAACAGAATACTGTAACAGATATTTGGAAATTTTCTTATTAAACTTTGGATATGCTTGCCCACACATCAAAGCAAATGCTAATCCCAGGAACAAAGCAACAGGAGGAGTAACCCAAGAAACATATGAAGACAAGGATGGCACATAATCCAACATCAAGCAAACAAAAAGTACCACCAAAATAGTGATATAGATAGCTTTCTTCTTGGACCTTAGAAAAGTTTGATTCTCCAGCATACAAATTCAATTTTAATTCAACATCATATTTTTGCAGCCGCAAAGGTACACTTTTTAGCAGGATTTACCAATCCTCCGATGTTATGCCCCAAGTATGCATCAATGAATAAGTGGCAAAATCCCAACGGCAAAGCAAATCAGTAGCAGGCTCTTCCATTAAAAAGCAAATAGCCTTTTCTGCATTGCTGATTTCGGCTGCTTTACAATAATTCTGTATCGATTTGATGACCCTTGCACCATATTCACAAAAATGAGGAACCAGCATCAAGCACTTTACTTCTTTAGCATCAAGTGCCAGCCTTGTCAATTCTTCAAATAAGTCTGCCCGCGATACCATTCCAGCCGAAGATACCACAACAAACGAGAACTCACCCAAGGCTGTTTGACATGCCTTACCATTCAGCTCCAACAGAGAACATGGGACGGAACTTTTTAAAGATTGAACTCCTTCATCAACCACAAAAAGAACTTGTATGTCATGGGTAGCACCACGTAATCCTGCATCTAAGGCTAAACAAATCAACCAATCCACTATATCCGTATCGGGTAACTTTCGTCTCAAATTCTCCTCCAAAACATGTTTGGCATCAGCAACAGTTCCATTCAAAAATGAAACATCCAAGATGATAACATTAGATAAAAATGTGATACGATTATTCATTCTTTCTATATTTAATCAATATTTCCTGCCGCTTTAATACAATAACACTTTTAATGTTTCAATATAAACATAAACCTGCGACACCACAAAGTATAATCATTAAAATAGGATTAACCTTATATTTTCTTGTCCCCACAAAGGCCACAATAAAAATAACACAACTTATAACGAAAGTGCGAACATCTTTCGTCGGTGAACCAAAATTCTCTACATTCATTAACACCAAAGCAGCAGATGCCAATAAACCTACTACTGCAGGACGTAAGCCACTAAAAATTGCTTCTACAATAGGATGCTTTTGATATTTTAAGAAAAAACGACTAATAGTAAGCATCAATATAAAAGAAGGCAAAACTACAGCAAACGTAGCCAACATAGAACCAACAATTCCCCACTCCATAGCATAGCCAGCTCTCACAATGGCATCATAACCGACATAAGTAGCAGAATTGATGCCAATAGGCCCTGGAGTCATTTGACTTATAGCCACTATATCCGTAAACTCTTGAGGTGTGAGCCAACCATAACGAGTCACGACCTCCCCCTGTATCATTGACAGCATAGCGTAACCTCCTCCAAAACCGAAAAGACCAATCTTAAAAAAGGTATAAAATAATTGCAAAAATATCATGGGTGTAAACGACAAATTATAATAGTCAAAAAACGGAATAATTTATTTACGCTTCATTGCTTTTTCTCTTTTTCATCTTGCCATAAATATATCCTCCCACTCCCGCAGAAATAATAATCCAAATGGGTGAAAAGCCTAAAAGCCAAATAAGTGAAGCCGAAACTATTGGTATCCAAACATTATATCGACTTATCTTAGCTGAACGTGCCATACTAAATGTCGGTGCAGCAATTAGCGCTACCACTGCAGGACGTATCCCTTTAAAAATACGTTCCACCACCATATTATCCTTAAAGCTATGAAAAAATAAAGCGATAGTCAATATAATCAGAAATGAAGGGAGTACAGTTCCCAATGCTGCCACTATACTTCCTAAGATTCCTTTCAGACGATATCCAATAAAAATAGAAATATTTACTGCCAAAATTCCAGGTGATGACTGAGCTATAGCTAACAAATCAATAAAATCTTCTTTAGTTAACCACTGACGTCTAGTAACAATCTCATTTTCTATCAAAGGAACCATGGCATAACCTCCACCAATGGTAAAAGCTCCAATCTTAAAAAAAATAGAAAAAGCTTCCAGGTATAAATTCATTTCTCAAAGTTCAACAAATATAAACATTAAGTTTCGTTAAACAAAAGGCAAGATGAAACTAAATAGGCAAAAGCGAGCCACATGAATAATAGTTTCATTCAGTTATTTTCGAGTTTTGCAATTACAATAACTAAATATATAAACGAATAAAAACTCTCCCCCAACACTTATATATTTACAAAGTTAGAGGAGAGTTTTTTAAAAGAAACTATTTATCTCTTTTGACTTTTTCTTCTACCCATTTACGAGCATTAACAAAAGCTTCAATCCACGGCGTCACTTGATCAGAATACATGCGATCTATTGGATAATAAGCATTTTGCCATGGAAAAATCGCACGCTCTAAATGAGGCATAATAGCAAGATGACGTCCATCTGCACTAGCTACGGCTGCCGTAGAATAATCCGATCCATTGGGATTGCCAGGATACTCGTCGTAACTATATTTAGCAACAATGTTATAATGATCCTCATCATAGGGCATAGAAAATTTTCCTTCTCCATGAGCAACCCAAATTCCTAGTTTGCTCCCACTTAAAGAACCAAACATCACACTTCGATTAGTAGGGATAGTCAATCCCAAAAAACGACTCTCGAATTTATGTGAATCATTATGAAGCATACGAATACGCTTTTCATCCTTGGGAACAATCAAATTCAATTCCATCATTAACTGACAGCCGTTACAAACTCCCAACGAAAGCGTATCTTCACGTGCATAAAACTTATCAAGAGCCTCTTTTGCTTTAGGATTGAAAAGGAAAGCACCAGCCCAGCCTTTGGCAGACCCTAATACATCTGAATTAGCAAATCCACCACAGAAGACGATCATATTAACATCTTCTAAAGTTTCACGTCCGCTCACAAGATCTGTCATAGTCACATCTTTCACATCAAAACCTGCTAAATAGAGGGAATAAGCCATTTCACGTTCTCCATTAGTACCTTTCTCACGAATGATAGCAGCACGGATTCCTGTCTGGCTCCGACGATCTGGAGTAATCCCATATTGAGAAAATTTGCCCCTAAAATCAGGTAAAAAAGCAAACTCAACAGGTTGCATTTTATAATTCTCATAACGTTGTTTTGCACATCCATTCATAGATTGCTTACGATCTAAAAGATAAGAAGTGGAGTACCAAACATCACGCAGATAATCAATGCCAAACTGATAAGTTGCATCATTCTTGGTAACCAAAATATGACGTTCATCAGTAAGTTTGCCCAGTTTCACAAAGCCAATGCCTGCATCTTCCAATATTTTTTTTACCTCATCCTTATGTTTATTGCTCACTTGAATGATTACACCAGGATTTTCAGCAAAAAGGATCTTCACCAAATCATCATCCTTGATTTTGTCTAGACTGATCTCCATACCACCTTCCATATTAGAAAAGCACATTTCCAATAAAGCAGTAATAAGTCCACCTGCCGAGATATCATGCCCAGCTAATACAAGTCCCCTGTTTACAAGATCTTGCACTGCCATAAAAGCATCACGGAAATATTCAGGATTCTGAACAGTAGGCACATCACTGCCAACTTTCCCTAATGCTTGTGCAAAAGCTGAACCACCCAATTTAAGATGATCAAAACTAAAGTCTATATGATAAAGAGTCGTATGCGCATCGTTAACCAATACCGGTGAAACTACTTTTTTAATATCGCTAACCTCTCCACCTGCTGACACGATAACTGTACCCGGAGAAATAACTTTACTTCCATCTGGATATTTTTGTGTCATAGATAAAGAATCTTTTCCTGTTGGCACATTTATCTTTAAGGCACAACAGAAATTACTCAAAGCCTGCACTGCCGTATAGAGGCGTGCATCTTCTCCTTCTTGTGAACGACAAGGCCACATCCAGTTGGCCGATAAAGATATACTATCTAAACCGTCTGTCAAAGGAGCCCATACTATATTGGTCAAGGCTTCAGCTACAGAAAGAATCGAACCTGCTTGTGGATCTGCCAAAGCCGCTTGCGGAGCATGCCCTAAAGCGGTAGCTATACCTTTCACCCCCCGATAATCCAAAGCCACAACACCACAATCACTTAATGGAAGTTGAAGTTCGCCAACACATTGTTGACGAGCGATTTTCCCTGTCACAGATCGGTCAACCTTATTAGTCAGCCAATCTTTGCAAGCTACAGCCTCGAGCTGAAGGACATTAGCCAGATATTCATTTAAACAACCTACTTCGTATTGAGGCATTGCATAGTAATGATTTACCGTTTTATCTATCATATAAGTTTTGGGAGAAGAACCAAACATCTGTTCTACGGCTAAATCAAAAGGACGCACACCATCCGCTTGTTGAAAAGCGAAACGGCGATCTCCTGTAGTTTCGCCCACAACGTACATCGGAGCACGTTCACGTTCAGCAATCTTAGCTACATGTGCTATCGCCTCTTCTTTAATGAGTAGCCCCATACGTTCCTGACTCTCATTAGCTATAATTTCTTTAGCAGAAAGCGTCTTATCACCAACAGGTAATTTGCTCATATCAATAAGACCGCCACAGTCTTCTACTAATTCAGAAAGGCAATTGACATGTCCAGCAGAGCCATGGTCATGAATGGAAACCACAGGATTGACATCTTCTTCGCAGAGGGCACGTACTACATTATAGACACGCTTTTGCATCTCAGCATTGGCACGTTGCACAGCATTTAGTTCAATGCCGCTACTATAACGACCTGTATCAACTGACGACACAGAACCTCCTCCCAAGCCAATGCGATAATTATCACCACCCATTACCACGATTTTATTTCCTGCCTCTGGATGCCCTTTCTGACAATCACGCTCTGTTCCGTATCCTACGCCACCAGCCAACATAATGACCTTATCATAACCATATATGGCATCATCGGCCTTTTCCTGATGTTCAAAAGTCAATACAGAACCACAGATAAGAGGTTGACCAAACTTATTACCAAAATCACTAGCACCATTAGAAGCCTTAATAAGTATCTGCTCCGGTGTCTGATAAAGCCATTTACGCACGGGCAACAGTTCTTCCCAAGAACGCCCTTCCTCCGTACGGGGATAAGAAGTCATATAAACTGCTGTACCAGCAATAGGCCATGACCCTTTACCACCACCCATACGATCGCGAATTTCACCACCAGTCCCTGTCGATGCACCATTAAAGGGCTCAACGGTAGTAGGAAAATTATGTGTTTCGGCTTTCAACGAGATAACACTCTTAATGTCTTTTATTTGAAAATAATCAGGTTTCGAATGGTCAAATGGAGCGAACTGCTCAATGATAGGCCCTTCAGCGAAAGCCACATTATCCTTATAAGCTGATATTATTTTGTTAGGGTTTTCCTGCGTGGTTTTTTTTATCATTTGAAAGAGAGAGGACTCTTTCTCTTCGCCATCAATAATAAATGTTCCGCCGAAGATTTTATGACGACAATGCTCGGAATTGATTTGAGCAAAACCAAATACTTCGCTGTCAGTCAACAGACGACCTAAATCTTTTTCCACCTTCTTCAAATATGCAATTTCCTCTCGGCTTAATGCCAGTCCCTCCTTTTCATTATACGCCTCCAGATCTTCTATATATTGGATAGGTTCAGGTGTACGATGAGTAGTAAATACGTCCTGGTTCAACCCACTGTACATACGTTGTAACATCGGGTCATGGTCGGCGTCTTCATTCTCTACGGGGAAATACTCTTCAATGCGACTGATACCTATAAGTCCCATATTTTGAGTGATTTCTACCGCATTAGTACTCCAAGGAGTAATCATTTCACGACGCGGTCCAATGAAACAGCCGCTCAGGTTCGTCTCCTTTTCAGGAGTAGCATCGCCCAAAAGCCAACAGAGTTTCTCGGTCTCCGATTTATCTAGCGCATGATCGCACTCCACGGCCACTACGCTCTTAGATGGGGTTCTGAAAAAGATAATCATTTCTTTTATAGAATTATAATTTATATGTACATATTCGGCGACAAGCCTTCAAATTACATGCAAAGATAATACAAAAAAGTGAGATACTGAGCAAATCACGAAAATATGATTGAAAGTTAATGATTTATGGGATTTTGGCGATTCGGGTGAGTACCAACTGAAACCGGGAAAAAGTCAACTTGAACCGGAATTGCGTTACCAACTCGTTACCTGAAATCGGAACGGGTAACGGAATGGGAAAGCCCGGCAAAATGAGGAAGAAACAGCAGTCATACAAGCTATTAGCTAGGTTCAGGATGAAAAAGTCTTGTGGCAGATTCGATTACACTGGTCCGCTGCGGTTTACATACAGGCAAACAG
>NZ_JAMBLS010000043.1 GCF_023336905.1 Bacteroides sp. ET71 | reverse complement strand
AGGAAGTATCGCCACCTATTTAGGCATCACACAGGCAAGTTTGAGTAGGATTCGGGCACAAATAAAATGACGTTTCAACCAACTGAGGATAGCAAGCGGTTTTGGTCTGCCCCAAACACAAACTTGCTATTCTTCCGTTGGTATTGTTTATAATCCCATGCCCTTGCCTCTCCTAAGCGGTTCAACCGTCCTTTTAACGGATGAGAACAGCCTGCAACAGATTGTGTAATACACCGCTTTCCTCGGTCTGCGCCAGCTTCGTGGGGTCGCCATACTTGTCGAACAATGATTTCGCTTCGGCGGCATTGGCGGCTACTTCGGCGGTCGGATGGGCGCACATCGCCGTTACATAATTGTTCGCACCACGCCAAGATGCGTCACGGGCGTCACGGGCGTCATCCGTCGCGGTCGCCGTGGCGGTGGCGGGATTCGTGGAGGATGCCTTCAACGCATCGTCGAAAGCATCGACAGCGGTGGTGAAATCGTTAACCTTTGCCTCCAACACGGGATTCGTAGCGGACAGCTGGCTTATCTCGCTTGGGGTTCCTGTCTCCTCGCCGATAGGCAGGTTCGCCGTTTCTGTTTTTATTTGTTTCAGATAACCGAAACATTCTTCTACGTGAAGGGCGGTCAGCCCGTAATTCTTGATTTTCTTCATATAATGTACCGTTAATATTTTTTCTCCGCACAAATATAGCCTTTTCTGTCCACGTTCCCATAGGATTTGCCTTAAAAATATCTCGGATGATGCTAATCCTGCAGGATAAGTACTGTCGGAGCCTCGGACGGAGCCAATCCTGCAGGATTTGTGCTGTCGGAGCCTCGGATGATGCTAATCCTACAGGATTCGTGCTGTCGGAGCCTCGGATAGCGTCAATCCTGTAGGATTTGTGTTGTCAGAGGCTCGGACGGCGGTTGTCGGGGCGGATTGGGATTGTCGATTGCTATTTGCTCTGCGAAATGATTTCTTTCAGCACATATTGCGTGGTTTGGCAACGGCTGTCCGTCGGTTGGGCACTGAGCTTGATTTTCTCTACCGAAAGTTCGTAGGCGTTGCCCTGTTCGTAGGTGAAGCCGATGATTTTGTTGAAGGGGACGTTTGTCCAATCCTCATTCTCGGACTCGCGGATTTTCATGCAATGCGCGTCTCCGATTTGGGCGATTCCCCAATCGTAGTTCCCTATCTCGGCAGATACGTATAGGCTGACGGTCTCCCGCGTGCATTCGGCAGGCTGTTTCGAGAGTTCTTCGATAAGCCGGTAGGTGTATATGCTGGCATCGGCAGGAGGATTGCCCAATGTCGTCCGTTCTACCTGCAATTCATACGTGTAACCCGGCTCGAACGTAAAGCCTTCGATTTCGTTAAAGGTCAGGAATTGATAGTCCGCGTCATTTCCGACTTTCGCCCACATGCCTTCCATCGGATAGTTTACCATCACCGGACTGTCAATGTACGTCATGGCAGAGATTGCCACGTTCATGGTTTCCGTTTTATCTTCCGGCGTGTCGTCATCAAGACAACCTGTCAGGGCGAGGATTGCAAATAATGACAAGAAAAGTTTCGTCTTCATATTAATTTGATTCTAGAATTGTGGGCAAATGTACGGAATGATTTTGTGAAAAATACGAAGCTTGAGAAAAGGATATTCTCATTGTGGTGATTTCTCGACCTATGTTGAGAGATGATGTCAGCCGAATGACTGCTTACGGCGAATGCGGCTCATGTGCGTGGGCGTTATCATCAGGTAGGAGGCGATTTCCTGAAGCGGAACAGATTGTAATATATCGGGGCATCGCTCCAGCAACTGGAGGTAGCGTTCCTCAGGCGTGAGGCGGTAAAGATCGAGGTAACGCGAATAAGTTTGTAGGAAAAGCTGCTCAGCGTTAATCCTGGCGATGCCGGGCTGTTGATCGCAAAGCGCGGTAAGCCTTTCGACCGGACAGAGATAGATTTCACAGCGGGTCAAGGCTTGCACATTGGTCTCCGAACGCATACCATAGATACAAGCAGGATAGTCGGCGACAAACTCGCCGGGGAAAGCAAAGCCTGTATTGTACAGACGGTTTTTGGCCTTATTTTCGCTGACGTATTTGAAGATTCCCGTCTTGACAAAGCCAAAATAAGGATAAGTATCGCCTTCTCTAATTAAATACTCGCCTTTTCGGAAGGCGGAAAGCTGTCCGTACCGGATGCACAGTTCTTGGAGGGTACGGGTATCTATATGTTTGATATATGGATTGAATTTGCTCATATTCTGTTTTTTTATCTTGCGAAGGTATAGAAAAACAGCAAGCGGGGCAAGGATGTTGCCGAGAAATACATAAGATGAGCAAACGGTCGGACAAACCTTTCGTGGCGGTGGACTGCGGTCTGTTGTCGAAGGAACTTGCCGCATCCGCCTTGTTCGGACATGAGAAAGGAGCGTTCACGGGCGCGGACACCAAACGGAAAGGCTATTGGGAAGAAGCCGACGGTGGCACGCTGTTCCTTGACGAGATAGGCAACCTGTCGTTAGAAGTACAACAGATGATGCTCCGGGCATTGGAAAGCAAACGGTACAGACCCGTAGGGAGCAACAAAGACATGGCAGCTGACGTGCGCATCATTGCCGCTACCAACGAGGATATGCAGTCAGCAGTAACCGAAAAGCGTTTCCGTCAGGACTTGTTCCATCGGATTAAGGAATACACGTTGAACATACCGCCGCTGCGTGAGTGTCGTGAGGACATTATGCCGCTCGCAGACTTCTTCCGTGAACTTGCAAACAAAGAGTTCGGCAAACAGGTGAAAGGCTTTGATGCGGAAGCAAGAAAGCGGATACTCGTCCATCCGTGGAGCAGCAATGTGAGGGAGCTGAAAGGCACGGTACGCTCGGCGGTGCTGTTCACCAACGGGAATACGATAACGGCTGACAAACTGAATTTTGAAGAACCTCTGCTGTCGGGAGAAGCATCCTTGTCCTTGAAGAACGTGGAAATGGAAAAGAGGCAGATAATCCGTGCTTTGGAGCAAGCGAATGGCAACCGCTCGCTGGCTGCTGAACTGCTCGGCATCGGGCGCACCACACTATACGGCAAGATGAAACAATATGGCATCAAGTACAAGGAATAAGACACGATTACCGCAGGTCAGAAACAGGTTGCCCGACTTCGGAGGAGCAACCAAGCGGCAAGGCTTTCGGGGAGTAACTCGAAAGGTTTTGAGTAACTCAAAACATACCTTGCTGCTGCCACTTTTCGGCAGTAACCGAAAAGCCTTCGGGTAACTCGAAGGACACCTTGCTGATTTCTCGTGAAATCAATAATCCGTCAGCAAACGGTTTGGAATTTGTGCTGTTATTTCGGCTTTCAAAGCATCGTTTCCCGATGCCTAAGCTGCCCAAAAGAAGAAAGGGAATGAGGGCGGTGTGCAAGCCTGCACCTTATTGAGATTACGGGAAATAAAGCCGGATTTTCATCCTTCTGAGAAACAAACAATAGTGTCAATTCGATGTCGATATGTGCCAATCACAGCCAAAACAGACATTAGACCAATAAGGAAATGCTATTTGGGGCAAATACAGCCTCGCTTGTTTACAAGCTCAGCGAACCAATAGTTTGCTAAAACAATGAAGAACAGAACCCGACAACCAAAAAAGTAATTCAATGCAGATAGGAAGCAACATGGTTTCAATGATATGCTGGTTTGCTGTCGTGCTGTTGTGCAGGTTTACAACAGCGAAACTTCAAATAAAGGTATCAGCAATGGATTGTGGCTTTAGAGAGGTGGAGTTTGAATGATATAAATCGGTGGTACAATACATCCGTCTATCAACGTAGTAATAAAGCAACAAAAGAATGGTGCAATAAACAAAAGCATATAGGCATACGCACGCTGGCCTGCAAGCCTGCCCGCGCTCCAACCTGCCTGCCGTCCAGCTTGCCTGCCGACCGGTCTGCCGGCGTGCCTGCCTGTCGGCACACAGACAGGCGAACCTGCCGACAAGCTATTCGCAAACGGGCAGGCTCAAATATGATGTGGAAACGGTATGGAATTAAAAGCAAGACAGTACTACCGATTTTCATCAGCAAGATGTGCAACAAATGTACAATAATGATAAGATGTTTGATTTACTCTATTTTTCAGAGGAATAACTTTGGCAATGAAAGAGAAAAACACTACTTTTGCAAATGAGAAAAGCGTTCTTTTGATTGATGCAGAACATTGCAGAATAGAGAAGCCCGCTGGTTTCCAAATCGTTACCTGTTAAGCTGACAATCTTTGTAAGTTTCTTGTTTTCACTGAGTAAGAGAAAGTAATATGTCTTCTCAGGTGGAATGAAATCGGCTTTTCTATGCCGCATCTTTTAGCTATTTTTTTGATGCGTCTGTTCACCATATCAAGCGAGCCGATATTGAACAGCCGCTTGTCAGTCCTGAACGCTTCATGCCGCTTGATAATTTGCATCGGGATGTCCATCAACTTGATTTGGAACGGTACGCCCGTCTTTTGGCGTTTCGACACAATCCACGATGCGCTATTCATTTCAATGATGTTGTCAGTGGTCAGGTTCTTGATGTCCGTGAACGAGATTCCCGTCCAACAACCGAACAGGAACAGGTCTCTTGCCAATGCAAAGTTGGGATTGTCCAGCTTGATTGCACTCAACGCCTGAATTTCATCCTCCGTGAGAAAGCCACGCTCCTTGTGGTCGGGGTCAAGATGGTACATCGCAAACGGGTTTCTCGCTATCTTCCCGTTATAGTGGGCTGCGGTGACGATGTGTTTCAACGGTATGGAGTATACACACACGGATGATTGTTCCAGCCCGACTTCGTTGCGCAGGTACAGGCAGTAGTCACGGATGAAGTCCTCGGTCAGTTCGTTCATCGCTATGTCCGTCCGCTTGTATTTCTTCTTGATAAACTCCGCAACATATCTCCTGACAATGACATATTTCAGATATGTGCGTTTGGAACGGTCTTTGCCCACCCGTTTGGCGAACGCCTCGTTCTCCTTGTCAAAGGCACGCAACAATGTTTCATACTCCGTGCCTACACCTTGATAGGCATTGCGTACCATTTCTGCCGTGACAAACGCCTCACGGTCGGAAAGCCGCTGGTAGTGCTTCGTTATCTGCGCCTTGATGTTGTCAAGGGCATAATTGACCGCCACCGCCTCACGGCTCTTGCCTTTGGCACGGTTGCCTTTGGCATCCCAAAGTTCCTTTGAAATGCTCTGTTTGCAACTGAACTGTGCGATAGTCCCGTTGATTGTAACCCGTCCCATAATGGGAACAATTCCGTTCTTCTCTTTGCTTCCGTTTACATAAAAAACGGTCTTGAATGTACTCCTCATAATCCTTGCTTTTTGTTTGGTGCAAAATTAGTTTACGGGAGTTGTAAAGGCAGAATGTAAACCTACGCAGAACGCAGAAATAGAGACCGTTAGTGTTAAATGTGCATCAGGTGTCGGGTAATGATTTGGAAGTGCATCTATTTCTGCAATCTGCCTAAATCCGTTTTCCCGACCTTATGCCAATTTGTTCCATCCAAAGTCAAACTCTCTGACTGTCAGCGAGAATACTCAAATTTGCCTTATTCTGCGTTTTATCCTATTATTTTGTCGAAAAACCCTTCCTTTTTTCCCGCATTTCCCTGTTTCCCCACGGCCGCCGGCATCCTGCGCAAAACGCTGCCCCATGGACTCCCGTACCCAGAAAGCGGGAACCGCAGATTCTGTTTGTAAGAAAATATTATTGTCGGCACCGGAATATCCCGCCGTCGGGTCAAATTCCTACCAAAGTCGTTCCAAAGTCGTACCAAGTTCGAGTGCTTAGAAACGAACAAAGAACGAACAAGGAACGTCTTTGTAACGTTGGGAATACGGATATTTTACTGCCCATCTCCTAAGCCCGGTAAAAGCTTTCCTCTGGTTCATGTTGCATGGCCTCATTTGGGCCCACAGTTTGCCACATGTTCATGCAGCTCTTTTTCACTCGTTCCTTTCCTCGCTCCTTGCCTTGAAAGGATATAATGCCGTTAAAAAAAGTAAAAGTTTGCTGCCTTCCGTCTCCTTTCGGGGCAGAGCCGTTACGGCATAGCGAGAAAAGCCGTATCTTTGCACGCAATAAATTCCTAAAGTACATACCGTATGTCATTTATTGCAGATAAAATCGTAATGGACGGGCTCACGTACGACGATGTGTTGTTGGTCCCCGCTTATTCAGAAGTTCTTCCCAAAACAGTCAACCTGACTACAAAGTTTTCCCGGAACATTGAATTGAAGATTCCTTTTGTAACGGCAGCCATGGATACGGTTACCGAAGCGAAAATGGCGATTGCCATCGCCCGTGAAGGCGGCATCGGGGTTATCCACAAAAACATGTCGATTGAGGAACAGGCGCGTCAGGTGGCCATTGTGAAGCGTGCCGAGAATGGCATGATTTACGACCCGGTCACGATTAATCGCGGTTCGACAGTCTCTGATGCTTTGGCTTTGATGGCTGAATATAAAATCGGAGGTATTCCCGTGGTGGATGACGAGCGGCATCTGGTGGGTATCGTGACGAACCGCGACTTGCGTTTCGAGCGCGACCTGAACAAGCGTATCGATGAGGTGATGACGAAAGAAAACATTGTCACAACCAATCAGACGACAGACTTAGAGGCGGCTGCCCAAATCTTGCAGGAACATAAGATTGAGAAATTGCCTGTGGTGGATAAGGACAATCATCTGGTGGGCCTTATCACGTATAAGGACATTACGAAGGCGAAAGACAAACCGATGGCATGCAAGGACAGCAAGGGCCGTCTGCGGGTGGCTGCCGGGGTAGGCGTGACTGCCGATACGCTGGAGCGTATGCGGGCATTGGTCGACGCGGGTGCTGACGCTATCGTGATAGACACTGCGCACGGACACTCCAAATTTGTCATAGAGAAGCTGAAAGAAGCTAAGCAGGCGTTTCCGGACGTTGATATTGTCGTGGGCAATGTGGCTACGGGCGAAGCAGCCCGGGCATTGGTCGATGCAGGTGCCGATGCGGTGAAAGTCGGTATCGGCCCGGGTTCCATCTGTACGACGCGTGTCATTGCCGGAGTGGGCGTGCCGCAGTTGACGGCTGTGTATGACGTGGCCAAGGCATTGCAGGGCACGGGCGTGCCTCTGATTGCCGACGGTGGTCTGCGCTATTCGGGCGATGTGGTGAAGGCTTTGGCGGCCGGAGGTTACAGCGTGATGATTGGTTCGCTGGTGGCCGGCACGGAAGAGTCGCCGGGCGACACCATCATTTTCAACGGCCGTAAGTTTAAGTCTTACCGTGGCATGGGTTCGCTGGAAGCCATGGAAAATGGCTCGAAAGACCGCTATTTCCAGAGCGGGACAACCGATGTCAAGAAATTGGTGCCTGAAGGCATTACGGCACGGGTGCCTTACAAGGGAACGCTCTACGAGGTTATTTACCAGTTGGTCGGCGGATTGCGTTCGGGCATGGGTTATTGCGGAGCTGCCGACATCGAGCAGTTGCATAACGCCAAGTTCACCCGCATCACGAATGCCGGCGTGCGCGAAAGTCATCCGCACGACGTGGCCATTACGAGCGAGGCTCCTAATTATAGCCGTCCGGAATAAGAAACGTACATTTCGGATTTGAAAGTTCCGAATAATAACATGAATGGAAAGCTGTGTTGAGAGTCCGGGGTTTCGGCCCCGTCTCTGGCACGGCTTTTGTGTCGTCTGAGAAGAAAGAAACAGGTCGCTTGGCTGTTGTACGTGGAAACCGTGTTTCTTTCGCACGGCGGCCACGCTTGTGGCCCGTAAGCAGTTCGGTTTGGTCAGACGGCTTTGCGAGAAGTGCTGAGAAATGAATAGAATGACGTTGAAACATTTCTGCCTGTTGGTTTGTTTGGGCCCGTTTCTGGCCTTGTTTGCCGGCGAAGACCCTGTGCTGATGCGTGTAGGGGGGCGCGAGGTGCTCCGTTCGGAGTTCGAGTATTTCGCTTGCCGGAAGGGGGCGGACGGGCTGTCCCGGGATTCGTTGAGGCAGTTGGCCCGTCTGTTTGTCGACTTCCGCCTGAAGGTGCAGGCCGCTGAGGCGGCGGGGCTGGACACGTCCCGGGTTTTTTGCGATGAACTGGCGCGTTACCGGGTCGGCCTGTCGCGCACCTACCTGACGGACTCGGCTGCCTTGTCGCGGGCTTTGCTCCGACGCTACAAACACCTGCAAGAACTGGGGCCTCGTATCCGCATGAAACAGATATACAGGCGTTTGCCTCAGAATGTGACGCCTGCGTCTCTGCGGGATGCCGTTGCACAGATGGACTCTGTTTATGACGTCCTGAAGCGCCAGGGGGCAGGTGAGTTCGATGCGTTGTTGGAGCGTTTCTCCGATGACCGGGAGACGCACTGGTTGTATGGTATTCAGGCCAGTGCGGAGATGCAAGACACGCTGTTGGCTTTGCGCCCCGGTGCATGTTCGCAGCCGTTTTTCACGCCTCGCGGCTTGCACATCGTGCAGGTGCTGGAGCGGGTGGAGGTGCCTTCTTTCGCCTCTGTCCGCGACTCTTTGTTGCAAGCCTGCCCGCAATGTGTCGATGAGGCTGCCCGTGCCCTGGCCGAAAATCTCCGTCAGGCTTATGGTTTCCCGAAAAGCCGTTCCCCTCTGTCCGACGTACAGGTCAGGACAATCATGTTTGCCGAATATGACAGTCTGGAGCATCGCGTGCCGGATTTTCGCCTGGCGGTGCAATTCCACCGCGACACGTTGCTGGCACGGGCCGTTACCCGCCGCATGTTGGAGCAGGAAGTGCCGGAAGCTGAACTGGCTGCTTATTTCGAACGTCACCGCACACGCTATCATTGGGACGCTCCGCGTTTCCGGGGCATTGTGTTGCGTTGTACGGGGCGTCGTGTGGCCAAGCGCGTGCGCAAGATGCTGAAACAATTGCCACCGGCCGACTGGCAGGATGCCATCCGTTTGCTGTTCAACAGCGATGGTACGCAGGTAGAGGCCGAACAGGGCACGTTCATCCCCGGGCAGAATCCTTACGTGGACGAGCGCATCTTCCGCCGCGGCAAGGCACCCCAGTCTGCCGACTATCCGCACGTCGTTCTGGTGGGGCGGAAACAGAAAGGCCCCGACGACTATCACGAGGTGCTCGAGAGGCTTTTGGCTGACTATCGCACTGACCAGGAGGAACATTGGATGCGTTCGTTGCGTTCTTCCGTGAAGGTTGAAATTAACCAAGAGGTTTTAAAAACCGTTAATAAGCAATGAGGCAACCGATTAAAGCCGTATCTTCGTAGCCTTATAAAGAAGATGAGTCTACTGTCTTATATCCGAAACAAGAGCTGCAGGAAGCCGCTGAACCTGCTTGCCGGGATGACGGGAACTGTCCTGTTCTGCTTGGCGTGCACTACCTTTGTCGACCACAAAGGAAAGACGCCGCTGGTCGAAGTGAAAGGGCACTTCCTGTATCGCGAAGACCTGCAAGCTGCTCTTCCGCTCGGTCTGTCGGCCGAAGACAGCCTGCTCTTCGTCGAGCGTTATCAGCGGAACTGGGTGGAAGAACAGCTCTTTTGCGACAAGGCGCTGGAAAACATCCCCGACAACGAAGCGCTGGAACAGATGGTGTCCACCTATCGGAAAACGCTCATCATGCATGCCTATCAGCAGGCGTTGATTAGCGAAAAACTCTCTGGCGACATTACCGAAGCAGAGATAGAGACCTACTACCGGCAGCACGCAGACCAGTTTAAGGTCGACCGCCCGCTGATAAAAGGGCTCTTCATCAAAGTGCCGTTAGAAGCGCCCAGGCTGGCCGATGTCCGTCGCTGGTATCGCTCTGACGACCATGAAGCCGTAGAGCATCTGGAGAAGTACAGCCTGCGTAACGCCGTGAAGTACGAATACTTTTATGACAAATGGCGTCCGCTGTCCGAAGTGCTGGAGTGGATGCCGGCCACTACCGATAGCGAAAGAGACTGGCGGAAAGGCTGGCATGGGGAAGTGCAAGACTCGGCGTTCTGTTACTTCCTGCACGTGACCGACTATCGCGCCATCGGGCAAGAAGAACCTTATGAGATGGCCCGTTCACAGGCCAAAGACATGTTGCTGAACATTCGTCAGACAGATTACATTCGCCAGGTGCGTGAAGAGCTTTACCGCAATGCGCAGGAAAAGAACGAGATTAAATACTATTAGTATAAGAACATTGAGAATGAAAATGAAAACAACAGTTTTATGTATGATGTTGCTGCTCTGCCTGGGTCAGACCCTCTCTGCACAAGACAACGTGGTGGACGAAGTGGTCTGGGTCGTGGGAGATGAAGCCATCTTGAAATCCGAAGTAGAGGAGGCACGCCTGAATGCACTCTATCAGGGACGCCGCTTCGATGGAGACCCCTATTGCGTGATTCCCGAGGAGATTGCCGTCCAAAAGCTTTTCCTCCACCAAGCGGAGCTGGACAGTATTGAAGTTTCGGAGAATGATGTCATTCGCCAGGTGGATTTCCAGACCAACCAGTTCATTGCCAACATCGGCTCGCGCGAGAAGATGGAGGAATATTTCAACAAAACCTCCAGCCAGATTCGTGAGACCCTGCGTGAAAACGTGCGCGACGGATTGCGCGTGCAGCAGATGCAGCAGAAGCTGGTGGGCGAAGTCAAAGTGACGCCTGCCGAAGTGAGACGTTACTTCCAGGACCTTCCGCCCGACAGCATCCCTTACGTGCCCACGCAGGTCGAAGTCCAAATCATTACCCAGCAGCCGCGTGTCCCAATCGAAGAGGTAGAAGCCGTCAAGGCCCGTCTGCGTGAGTTTACCGACCGCATTAACAAGGGCGAAACAAGCTTCTCGACTTTGGCGCGTATGTATTCCGAAGACCGTGGCACGGCCATTAACGGTGGCGAGATGCCTTTCATGGGACGAGGCCAGTTGGATCCCGCTTTTGCCAACGTGGCTTTTAACCTCCAGTCGCCCGACAAAATATCCAAGATAGTGGAGTCGGAGTACGGATTCCACATCATCCAACTGCTGGAAAAACGTGGCGACCGAATCCGTGTGCGTCATATCTTGCTGAAGCCGCATGTCCCTGATTCGGCATTGATAGCCGGCATGAACCGTCTGGACTCTATTGCCGACGACATCCGCAACGAGAAGTTTACTTTCGAAGACGCAGCTACTGTGCTTTCGCACGACAAGGATACGCGCAATAATCACGGCCTCTTGCCCAATCCTAACAACAATACTTCCCGTTTCGAGATGCAGGAACTTCCCCCCGAGATTGCCAAAGTAGTGGATAAAATGAATGTCGGGGAAATATCGGAAGCCTTCACCATGATTCCTCAGAACACGGGCAAAGAAGTTTGCGTTATCGTCAAGCTGAAGAGCAGGGTGAACGGACATAAGGCAACCATCTCCGAGGATTACCAGCGGCTGAAAGACATCGTCTTGGAAAAACGGCGTGCCGAGGTGTTGGACAAATGGATACGCGAAAAACAGAAAACAACCTACGTCCGCATCAAGGATAGTTGGAAGCATAACTGCAACTTCAAGTATCCGGGATGGGTCAAGGAATAAAGCGACGGTATGCGACAGAATGACAAGAGAATCGCTGGCGCAAACAGGCACAGATTCTTCTGGGTGGGGATTCTGTGCCTGTTTGGCATAGCTTGGCTCAGCGCCCAGGAACCACAGAACGGACAGCCGGAGAAGAAAAAAACGCGCGTGGATTTGCTCTATGCCGATTCAGCCGTAGCCGACAAAGAAATGCGCCCTGACGTGCAAGTGCTGATTGGGTCGGTGCATTTGCGCCACGACAGCATGTACATGTGGTGCGACAGTGCCTTGATATTCGAGAAAATCAACTCGGTGGAAGCTTTCGGCAACGTACGTATGGAGCAGGGGGACACCTTGTTTATATACAGCGATTACCTGTATTACGACGGCATCTCCCAACTGGCCATGTTGCGTGAAAACGTGCGCATGATTAACCGTGAGACGGAATTGACGACCGACAGCCTGGACTACGATCGCGTGCGGAACCTGGGGTACTATTTCGAAGGGGGAACGCTGGCTGATTCGGTCAACGTGCTTAACTCTTGGTGGGGGGAATACAGTCCGGCCACTAAGTTGGCAGTTTTCAACCATGACGTAGAGCTGGTGAATCCACGTTTTGTACTTTATTCGGATACGTTGAAATACAGTACACTGACCAAAGTGGCAACCATCCTGGGACCGTCCGACATCGTGAGCGACAACAACCACATCTATTCCGAGCGCGGCGTGTATAACACCACCACCGAGCAGGCAGAACTTCTGGACCGCTCGGTGCTGACCAACGGGGCACGTAAGCTGACGGGCGACAGCCTTTTCTACGACCGCCTGGCCGGCTACGGAGAGGCGTTTGACAACGTACAGTTGAACGACACGCTGAACCGGAACATGCTGACCGGCGATTACTGTTTCTACAATGAACAGACCGGCAATGCGGTGGCTACCCAGCGTGCCGTAGCCGTGGATTATTCGCAGGGAGACAGCCTCTTCATGCACGCCGACACGTTGAGGCTGGTGACGTATAACCTGAATACCGATTCGATGTGGCGCGAGACGCGCGCTTACTACAAGGTGCGTGCCTATCGCACGAACGTGCAGGCTGTCTGCGACTCGCTGGTCTACAACTCCAAAGATTCCTGCATGACGATGTACCGCGACCCTATCTTGTGGAGCGGGAACCAGCAGTTGCTTGGCGAAGTGGTCAAGGTTTATATGAACGACAGCACCATCGACTGGGCGCATATCATCAACCAGACTTTGGCCGTGGAACAGATGGACAGCGTGCATTACAACCAAGTATCCGGCAAGGAGATGATGGCCTATTTCCGGGGAGGCGAGATGCGCCAGGTAGACGTCAACGGCAATGTACTGGTGGTCTATTATCCTGTGGACGAGAAGGACTCGACGATGATAGGCATGGACTACACGGAAGGTGGATTCTTGCGCATGTTTCTGAAGGACAGGCGCATGGAGCGTGGCTCGTTCATAGGGAAGGCTTCGGGTACGATGTATCCCATGGACCAGATTCCGCCGGACAAGTCGCGACTGCCGTCTTTCGTCTGGTTCGACTATGTGCGTCCGTTGAATAAGGAAGACATCTTTAACTGGCGGGGCAAGCGGGCCGATCAGGTGTTGAAGAATTCGAGTCGTGGACCGGTGCTCTCCCCGCGCGAGATGCACATCGAGCGGCAGAAGAAGTGAGGTGTGCCCATGGGGTTGTTTGCTACGAGGAAACCGCGGCGCTTCCACCATCCTTACATCTACGTGGACGAGCGGAAAGAAAGGAGGGAGCAGATGGTGCGGGAGGCCAGGCGGGAGCTGGGCTTGGATGCCGGGAAGCCCGTCGTGCCCGAGGACATACGCGGCAAATTCCTGGAACATGCCACGCACCTGAGGCGGCGCAGGCAGGCGGGGACCCGTCCCTGGCCGGTGGCTGTCCTCTTGGTGCTCCTGGGCCTGTTGGCATGCTTGTGGTATGCCCTGGAACGGGGATTGATGTAAGATACAGAGTAACAACATAGGAGATTAGTATGAGCGATATCATTCATTTGCTGCCCGACTCGGTGGCCAATCAGATTGCTGCCGGGGAGGTCATACAACGCCCGGCTTCGGTTGTCAAAGAGTTGGTGGAGAATGCCATCGACGCCGAAGCGCACGAGATACATGTGCTGGTGGCTGATGCCGGCAAGACTTCTATCCAGGTGATAGACGACGGGAAGGGTATGTCGGAGACAGACGCCCGCCTGTCTTTCGAGCGGCATGCTACGTCGAAGATACGCGAAGCGGCCGATTTGTTTTCCTTACACACGATGGGCTTCCGCGGCGAGGCGCTGGCTTCGATTGCCGCCGTGGCCGAGGTGGAGCTGAAGACGCGCCGGCCCGACGACGAGCTGGGCACCCGTCTGCTGCTGGCCGGTTCGAAGGTGGAGAGCCAGGAGCCGGTCTCGTGTCCGAAGGGGAGTAACTTCCTGGTGAAGAACCTCTTTTTCAACGTGCCTGCGCGGCGGAAGTTCCTGAAGGCTAACTCGACGGAACTCAGTAACATACTGGCCGAGTTCGAACGCATCGCGCTGGTGCATCCGGACGTGGCTTTCTACCTCTATCACAACGATGCAGAGCTGTTCAACCTGCCTGTCATGCCGCTGCGCCAACGGGTGATGGCGGTGTTCGGCAAGAAGATGAACGCCCAGTTGCTCACGCTGGAGGTGGACACGACGCTGGTCAAGATAAGCGGCTTCGTGGCCAAGCCCGAGACGGCCCGCAAGAAAGGGGCGCACCAGTACTTCTTCGTCAACGGGCGGTACATGCGGCACCCGTATTTCCACAAGGCTGTGATGGATGCTTACGAGCACCTGATTCCCGAGGGCGAGCAGGTGTCGTACTTCGTGTATTTCGAGGTGGACCCTGCGAATATCGACGTGAACATACACCCGACAAAGACGGAGATAAAGTTCGAGAACGAGCAGGCCATCTGGCAAATCCTGGCGGCGGCGGTGAAGGAGTCGCTGGGCAGGTTCAGTGCCGTCCCGTCCATCGACTTTGATACGGAGGACATGCCGGACTTGCCCGCGTTTGAGTCGTCGGCACCGTCGGAGGCACCGCAGGTGCACTATGATGCGCAGTTCGACCCTTTCCGCCGGGGAGGCGGGCAGCCGTCGCGGCGCACGGCCACGGCCGACTGGGAGGCTTTGTATGCGGGCATACCGAAGGCCAGCAAGATGAACGAGCCGGAGGAGCTGCCGGACGAGGAGGAGCTGGCCTTGGGGCTGGGCGCGGAGGAGGTGCCCGTGGAGAAAGGTGGCAAGCACTTCCAGTTGAAGGGGCGTTTCATCCTGACGTCCGTGAAGTCGGGCTTGATGTTGATTGACCAGCACCGGGCACACGTGCGGGTGCTTTTCGACCGCTATATGGAGCAGATAAGGACCCGTCATGGTGTGGCGCAGGGGGTACTGTTTCCCGAGGTGCTGGAGCTGCCGGCGTCGGAGGCGGCGGTGCTGGACACGCTGACGGACGACCTGACGGCCGTGGGCTTCGACCTCTCGCCACTGGGCGGGGGAAGTTATGCCGTCAACGGGGTGCCGGAGGGCATCGAAGGCCTGAGTCCGGTGGAGCTAATCAGGAACATGGTGCATACGGCCATGGAGAAGGGGGGCGACGTGCGCGAGGAGGTGCAGGCTGTCTTGGCCCTGACCTTGGCGCGCTCGGCGGCCATTGTGTATGGCCAGGTGCTGAGTGAGGAGGAGATGGCCAACCTGGTGGATAGTCTCTTTGCCTGCCAGAGTCCGGGCGTGACGCCGGACGGACGGACGGTGCTGGTCACGGTGAAGGAGGAGGAGATTGAACGCCGGTTCGCTTGAACCGAAAGGGTGATAGGGCACGCAGATGACACAGACTGGGCTGATGACCGCAGAAGGTATATTGTTCCGTTGACTTATAGTCAAATATATCCGCGGTCATCAGCCCCATCTGTGTTATCTGCGTGCCCTGTCCTTACGTACGGTCACCCTCGAGCCTGCGTGGCGAAGCGCTTGGTCTGTTCGGCTATCAGCTCCTCGTCGTCGAAGTAGTTGATTTTCATGGCGCGGCGCACGTCGTCCAGCGTCTGTGCGGCGGCCTCGCGTGCCTGTTCGCAGCCCTGCTTCAGCATGGCGTAGATGGCGGGTATGTCCTGCTCGAACTCGCGGCGACGCGTGCGGATAGGCTCCAGCGTCTCTTGCATGATGGCGGTCAGGAACTTCTTGACCTTGACGTCGCCCAGTCCGCCGCGGCGGTAGTGTGCCTTCAGCTCTGCCAGGTCGGGATAGTCGGGCAGGTAGCGTCCGAAGTGTTCGGGGCGGCAGAAGGCGTCGAGGTAGGTGAAGACGGGGTTGCCCTCGACCTGGCCCGGGTCTTGCACACGCAGGTGGTTGGGGTCGGTGTACATGGTCTTAATCTTCTGCGCTACGGTGTCGGCGTCGTCGCTCAGGTAGATGCAGTTGCCCAGACTCTTGCTCATCTTGGCCTTTCCGTCGGTGCCTGGCAGGCGCAGACAGGCGGCGTTGTCCGGCAGCAAGATTTCGGGTTCGACCAGTGTTTCACCGTAGATGTGGTTGAAGCGGCGCACGATTTCGCGGGCCTGCTCCAGCATGGGTTCCTGGTCTTCGCCCACGGGGACGGTGGTCGCGCGGAACGCGGTGATGTCGGCTGCCTGACTGATGGGGTAGGTGAAGAAACCCACGGGGATGCTGGCCTCGAAGTTGCGCATCTGGATTTCGGTCTTCACCGTGGGATTGCGTTGCAGACGCGAGACGGTGACGAGGTCCATGTAGTAGAATGTCAGCTCGCAAAGCTCGGGTATCTGCGACTGTATGAACAGGGTGCAGCGGGCGGGGTCGAGCCCGCATGCCAGGTAGTCGAGGGCGACTTCGACAACGTTCTGCCTTACTTTCTCGGGTGTGTCCATGTTATCGGTCAGCGCCTGGGCGTCGGCAATGAAGACGAACATCTTCTGGTAGTCTCCGGCGTTCTGAAGTTCGACACGGCGGCGCAGCGAGCCCACGTAGTGGCCGATGTGCAGGCGCCCGGTGGGGCGGTCGCCGGTCAGGATGATTTTTTCTTTGCTCATAGGTATATAATATAATGTGTAGTTCGAGGGTTATCGGTGCAAAGATACGGGTTTTGGCGGAAATTCACTACCTTTGCGGCCGATAAAGAGACTTTAAGTGAAGCAGAAGTATGATTTCAGTAGACGCCCTATCCGTAGAGTTCAATGCCACGCCGCTGTTCCAGGACGTGAGCTTCGTCATCAACCGTAAGGACCGCATCGCCCTGGTGGGCAAGAACGGGGCCGGCAAGTCCACCATGCTCAAGATATTGGCCGGACTGCAGCCGCCCACGACGGGCACGGTCAGCGTGCCGCGCGAGTGCACCGTAGGCTATCTGCCCCAGGTGATGGTGCTGAGCGATGAGCGGACGGTGATGCAGGAGGCCGAACTGGCTTTCGCACACATCCACGAGCTGCGTGACCGCATCGCACGCCTGAACCAAGAGCTGGCCGAGCGTACGGACTACGAGTCGGCGGAGTACCAGAAGCTGATTGAGCAGTTCACGCATGAGACCGACCGCTACAACCTGATGGGGGGTGACAACTACCGGGCGGAGACGGAGCGCACGCTCCAGGGGCTGGGCTTCGGCCGCGCAGACTTCGACCGGCCCACGAGCGAGTTCTCCGGCGGATGGCGCATGCGCATCGAGCTGGCCAAGCTCCTCTTGCGCAGGCCCGACGTGCTCCTGCTGGACGAGCCGACCAACCACCTGGACATCGAGTCGATACAGTGGTTGGAGCAGTTCCTGGCCACACGGGCCAACGCCGTCGTCCTGGTCAGCCACGACCGAGCCTTCCTCAACAACGTGACTACCCGCACCATCGAAATCTCCTGCGGACGCATCTACGACTACCGGGTGAAGTATGACGAGTTCGTCCGGCTGCGCCAGGAACGCAGGGAGCAGCAGCTCAGGGCCTGGGAGAACCAGCAGCGGCAGATAGAGGACACGGAGGCCTTCATCGAGCGTTTCCGCTACAAGGCCACGAAGGCCGTGCAGGTGCAGAGCCGTATCAAGCAACTGGAGAAGCTGGAGCGTGTGGAGGTGGACGAAGAAGACACGTCGACGCTCAGGCTGAAGTTCACCTGCTCGTCACGTTCGGGCAACTTCCCCGTCATCTGCGAGGATGTGGGCAAGGCATACGGCGCGCACACGGTGTTCAGCCACGTGGACATGACCATCCGCCGCGGCGAGAAGGTGGCCTTCGTGGGCCGGAACGGCGAGGGCAAATCGACGTTGGTGAAGTGCATCCTGGGTGAAGTGACGGACTACACGGGACGCCTGACCCTGGGCCACAACGTCCAGATTGGCTACTTCGCCCAGAATCAGGCGCAACTGCTGGACGAAGACCTGACTGTGTTCGACACCATCGACCGCGTAGCCACCGGCGACATCCGTCTGAAGATACGCGACATCCTCGGGGCCTTCATGTTCGGCGGCGAAGCCTCGGAGAAGAAGGTCCGCGTGCTGAGCGGCGGCGAACGCACCCGCCTGGCCATGATTAAACTCCTGCTGCAGCCGGTCAACTTCCTCATCCTGGACGAGCCCACCAATCATCTGGACATGCGCTCCAAAGACGTGCTGAAGGAGGCCATCGCCTCGTTCGAAGGCACCGTCATCGTCGTAAGCCACGACCGCGACTTCCTGGACGGTCTGGTCACCAAGGTCTACGAGTTCGGCGGCGGCCGCGTGCGCGAATACATCGGGGGCATCTACGACTTCCTCCGCGCCAAGAACGCCGAGACCGACGCCGCC
>NZ_JAMBLS010000042.1 GCF_023336905.1 Bacteroides sp. ET71 | reverse complement strand
TATCCGCCATACAATAAATCTCTGTAACTTTAGCCTCTGAGAACATTGTGGTAATCGCTTAAATGTTATAATTGGATACTATAAAATTAAGACTCTTATCGCTATGTTTCTAATTCTCAAATAAATAATTTTATTTCTTATATCGAATTCACGTTAATATTATGTATTCTTATGTAATGAAAGCTTTAGGGGTATCCCTCATATTATGTTTATTTTTCTCTTGCAAAGGAGGAGAGCTCCAGGTAATGGAACTGCAATGTGAGTATGAAGTCAACCCGTTATCGGTGGAAGAAGAGGCTCCATTGCTACGTTGGCAGTTATGTTCCGCTGTTAGCGGCAAATCGCAAGAAGCTTACCGGGTGCTTGTGGCAAGTTCTTTGGAGATACTGGAAAACGATAAAGCCGATTGTTGGGATTCTGGCAAGGTGACTTCAGGGGATTCACAAGTGCGCTATGGAGGACGCAAGTTACTTTCGGGAGAACAAGTATGGTGGAAAGTGATGGTCTGGGATGAAAGTGGTGCATCCTCCGGTTGGAGCAGGACAGCAACGTGGAGCATGGGGCTGTTGCAGGCTTCCGATTGGGAAGCATATTGGATTGCCGACCGGATGGATGTTCAGCCCGATTCCGTATTTACTACCCCTGCACCTTATTTTCGCAAAGATTTCACTATCAGCAAAACGGTGAAAAAGGCGACGGCCTATGTCAGTGGCCTCGGATTTTATGAGTTGTATGTCAATGGTGCAAAGGTGGGTGATCAGGTGTTGGCTCCTGCCGTAACGAATTATGACAGGCGTTCACTGAAGAATTTGCTTTACTACTACGACGACCAATCAACACAACGGTTATTTTATAATACTTTCGATGTGACTTCTTTGTTGCAGAATGGTGGCAATTCTCTTGGCATGGTGCTGGGTAACGGATGGTATAATCAGCGCGACCGTATCGTAGAGGGACACATGTGGTATGATGTTCCTCGGCTGATTATGCAGTTGCGTATTCTGTACAAGGATGGCACGGAGGAGATTGTCGTATCAGATGGAACCTGGAAGACTTCCACTGGGCCTTTACTGCATGACGCTATTTTCACGGGTGAGGTGTATGATGCACGTAAAGAACTAGGTGCATGGAACTGTCCAGATTACGATGACTCTTCTTGGAAACCTGCTCTGGTGGTGCGTCCGCCTACGGGAGTCTTGCGTGCGCAGACTGTGCCTTTCAATCGGATAATGGATACTGTGTCATGTACGTTTGAGCAATTAAATGACAGTACTTATCGTTACACACTACCGGAAACTGTGTCTGGTTGGTGTGCACTGCGTGTGGAAGGAAAAGCCGGAGATGAAATTCGTCTGCGCTTTATTAGTGAAGAAGAGATGGATTACGGGCAGGTGGATACGTACGTCTTGAAAGGTGGAGGTCCAGAAGAGTGGGAACCACGCTTCACGTGGCACACATTCCGCTGGGTGGAGGCTGTGACGAAAGGCGTGAAACTTTCAAAAGAGAGTCTGATAGTGAAGAACATTTATACGGACGTGCGTAATGCAAGCACTTTTGAGTGCTCAAACGAGCTGTTTAACCGCATTGTGGAGGCTCACAATCGCACTATGCACGCCAATTTCAAGGGGATTATAAGTAGCGACCCTCACCGCGAACGTCTGGCATACACGGGTGACGGGCAAGTTATCACGGAAGGATTGCTTTATACGTATGATATGACACGTTTCTTGCGCAAGTTCATAGACGACATGGACGATGCTCGCAATAAAGTGACCGGTTACGTCCCTCATACGGCGCCTTTTGGCGGTGGAGGCGGTGGTCCGGCCTGGGGATCGGCTTACGTTATCGTGCCTTGGGGGTATTACCGACATTATGGTGATACGTTGCTTTTGCGTCGGCATTACGAAGGCATGAAGCAATGGATTAGTTATCTGGGTACGCGTACCGACGAGAGAGGACTCGTGGTTCGTGAGGAACCGCGCGGCTGGTGTCTGGGTGAATGGTGTACCTTGTATAATCGGGTAGAGGTCCCCACAGAGTTGGTTAATACGGCGTATTATTACTATGTGACCTGTATCATGGCCAAGGTGGCCGGTATACTGGGCAAGCAGGATGACCGCGCATCTTTCGAGGCTTTGGCGCAAACGATAAAAGACGACTTTAATAAGGCATTTTATGACTCCAATACCCATCACTATTGGCAGGGCCGTCAGGGTTCAGATGTGTTTGCGCTTGGTTTTGGACTTGTGCCCGATGACAAACGTGAAGCGGTGTTCGATGCCTTGCTCGAACATATCAAGTCGCTCAATTACCATTTTGACACCGGTATTTTCGGGACTCCGCTTTTGCTGGAGGTGCTGACAGAGAATGGACGTGCCGATGTGGCTTATAGGCTGATGAACCAGCGCGATTTTCCTGGATATGCCTACTTGTTGGATGAGAAGAATAGCACGTTGTGGGAAACCTGGGACGGTGGGGGAGACCCTGGCGGAAGAGGACATTGCCATCCGATGTTCGGCAGTGTGGTTGCTTGGTTCTACCGTTCGCTGGCTGGCATCAGGCCCGATGTAGACAGACCTGGCATGAAGCATTTCTTTATAGCTCCTTCACCGGTAGAGGAACTTGAGTATTGTAAGGCTTCGTATGCTACCTTATATGGCAAGGTCGTTTCTGAATGGAAGAAAGATGAAGATGGGAATCTGCATTTATACGTGGAGATTCCGGTCAATACGTCAGCCACTGTTATTCTTCCCCGCTGGGGAAACAGTCAGGTTAAGGTTCTACCGGATGTTACTGCCGGGGGGCATGAATATGTCGTTGAAAGATGAGGTAGCCGGGATTCTTTAACGCTTAAAGCCGTATTGTAGGGATTGCATTATCTGACAGAGACATGGTGTTCTCATAGATGGAATGTTCCCTACAATACGGCTTGCAAAATCAAAGAGAATGTTTTAGCTTCTATTTGCGCATTAAGTACTTGACGAACAGGAAACCGCCAATGACTTGCAGTAACATGCCCGGTACGCCTATCCTGAAATCTTGGATGGCATCATAAAAATTGCCTTTCATCAGCCATTCGCCGCAGGTGCCGGTTATCTGGTAGAAAAGGACAACGCCCAGCATCAGCGGTAGCGATACTTTCTGCCATTTATGGGCTGCATATCCGGCGGCAGCGGATAATAAAATGGATTTGAGCAGGATGGCAGGGAGTACTCCCCATGCCGGCATGCCGAATATCAGAGAGTTGACAATCGGCGAAGCGATGGCAGTCAGCATTCCTACTTTCCAGCCATATTTGTAGGCACCGACAAGGGTGAAGAAGTAAATTGGCAACCATGTCACCCCTCCTTGGGGAATCAGGTGAAACAGTTGCGGCAAAGCGATGTTGCCTGTTACGAACAATGCGGCAGCCAGGTAGGTCTTTGCTTCGTCGTAATTTAAGTCATAAAGTCTTACGGTTGTTTGCATAATGTATTTGTTTTTTAGAGTTGGATTAAACGAAGTTGGTTATTTACTCGGAAACTTTTATTCCTTTTCTTTTGATGAATTGTTATTCGGTTGCAAAGATAAGGTTTTGCACGTAGTGAAGAGCAACCGAAACCACAGAAAGTTATAACTATTTTACAGAAAAATGATTCGCTGTTGGTGGAAGCGGCCTGGCTCGTGTTCGGGAAAGGGGAAGACGGCAGCCCTGCCAACATCCATAGGGCTTTCAGTCCCCATGCAAGGGGTATTGTTAACACCCTTATATGGGTCTTCCTCAATACCCTTATATGGGTGTCAATCTTACCCTCACGTGTAGGGCACTTTAAGGGTATCTGATACCCTTCATCAACAGTATCAGATACCCTTTGGCAACACTATCAGATACTCTTTACGGCGGGTCACAGTGATCATTCATTCATCCTAAAACGATTTGTGGCATCCCCACATTTGTTGTGGATACCAAGCGGGCTTATCATTGAGAATAGTCGAAGTCTACCGTGGCATCAATGATTCCCTATAAGCCTTCGGCGACATCCCCAGATGCTTGGTCACATACCGGCTGAAATAAGAGAGCGTCGTGAAGTTCATTTCCTCTGCAATCTGCACGATGGAAAGGTCGGGATTGTTGAGGTATTCCTTTATCATCGGGACGGTGTAACGGTCGATATAATAGGTGACGCTCTTGCCCGTCTGCCGCTTTACGGTATTGGAGAGGTATTTGACGGTTACGTTCAGCTGTTCGGCATAATAAGCAACTTCCCGGTATTTCTTGCTGCGTCCACTTTCCAGCAACGCCATCAGTTCCTTCACGACATACATGCTCCTGTCCGTGGCGAATATCGGGGTACGGTTCTTGGCGTGGAAATAAAACAAGTCATAAATCAGCGGAAGGGCCAGCCCGCCTATCAGCTCGCGGTAAAACAGATGGCCGGTATCGGCGATGCGGTCGCGGATATGGTGTATGTCGCGCACCAACGTCTCCGCATCCTCTTCCGACAAGGGGATGACAGGGTTGTCGTACAGGCTGATACTGCCTCCTATACCATAATTATTCGCCGGAAGCTGGTTGGAGAGGAAATCATGCGGGGCTGCCAAGACTTCCACTTTCAAATCTTCGCTCTGACCGACTACATGCACTTGCTGGGGCGCATTGATGACCACAGCGTCATGCTTCTTCACATGAAACGGGCGGCCGTCGTAAGTAAAAAAGCCTTCTCCATGCAGACACACCATGTGCACGCACCAACCCCGCAGCTTGACCGACCCTATCAGTTGGAACAGGGTGGAATATACGATTTTCAGTTCTTTATCCTTTGCCATGCCGCAAAATTAGGGCATTATCCGGAGAGCGCCAAACGATTTGTGCTTTTCGTGAAACATTAGATACCTTTTGTGAAACATAGAGCGTGTAAAAGCGCTGTAACTTTGCACCGTAATCAGAAACGAAAAAGACAATGAGCAAAGCACTGATAGTTTATTATTCGCGCCGGGGCGAGAACTATGTCGGCGGCGTTATCAAGAAACTGCAACAGGGCAACACCGAAAGTGTAGCGGGCAAGATTGCCGCACTGACCGGTGCTGACAGCTTCCGGATAGAAACCGTCAAGGAATATCCGGCTGACTATACGGAAATGACAGAGGTCGTCATGCAGGAACTCCAAAGCAAAGAACGCCCCGCGCTGACAGGACAAGTCGAGAATATGGAACAATATGACACGATTATTCTCGGCTATCCCAACTGGTGGGGCACGATGCCGATGTGCGTGTTCACTTTCTTGGAAGCATACGACCTCACCGGGAAGAAGATACTTCCGTTCTGCACCCATGAGGGCAGCGGACTGGGTCATAGCGTGGATGATATCCGAAAAGTCTGCCCCGGCACGGAAGTGAAAGACGGGCTTGCCATCCGTGGAAGTGCTGCGGCTTCATCGGACAGGCTGATAAAGGAATGGTTGAAGCAAAACGGTATGTAAACTCGCCCCGGACATGAGGTAGGATGAGGCCGGACTTGATGTACCATGAACCCGGACTTGATGTAGGATGAAGTCCGACCTCATCTTTGTTAACATTTTCCGCCGTCATCTCCGACAACGCCAATCCGTCAGGATAAGCACCGTCGGAGGGCTACGACAGCACGAATCCGTCAGGATAAGCACTGAAAACAGCGACGACAGGGCTTGCGAACTTGGAGAACCCTTGTCGGAGGGTGACGACAGCACCAATCCGTCAGGATAAGTATTAAAAACGCCGACGACAGCCCTCGCGAACGCGGAGAGCTTCTGTCGTCAGCAAAGACAAGGACAAATTATAAAGAATGAATAATATGAAGACAAGAAAATTAGGACAAGTAGAAGTTTCCGAGATTGGCATGGGCTGCATGGGATTTTCCCACGGCTACGGACAAGTGCCCGAAGAGGCATACAGTATCGAGGCTATCCGCAAGGCATACGAGGCGGGCTGCACTTTCTTCGACACGGCGGAGGTGTATGGTGACGTGGTTTTCTTTCCCGGACACAACGAATTGTTGGTGGGCAAGGCTGTCGCCCCGTTCCGCAAGGACATCGTGCTTGCCACCAAGATGTTCCTCCACGAATCGGAGATTGCGGACGGCACAAGTATCTACGATGCCACGTGCAAGCATTTGGAGCAGTCGATGAAGAACTTGCAGACGGACTACATCGACCTCTATTACCTGCATCGTGTCAATGAACACGTTTCGTTTGAGGAAATAGCCGCTGCAATGGGACGGCTCATCAAGGAGGGTGTTATCCGTGCTTGGGGTATGTCGCAGGTGGATGTGAATATATTGGCAAAAGCGCATGCCGTGACGCCCGTTGCCGCCGTGCAGAACCTTTACTCCATGCTGGAGCGCGACTGCGAGAAGGAGATATTCCCGTACTGCCTGGAGCGCAACATCGGCGTAGTGCCCTTCTCCCCGATAGCCAGCGGCTTCCTTTCCGGCAAGATTAAGGCGGATACGCAGTTCGAGGCGGTGGACGATGTACGCAAATTCGTGCCTCAGTTGAGCCGCGAGAACATCATCGCCAACCAGCCCGTGCTCGACATCCTTGCCGAATACTCGGCGAAGAAGCACGCCACCAATGCGCAGATTTCCCTTGCATGGATGCTCCACAAGTATCCCAACGTGGTACCTATCCCCGGCTCGAAGAATCAGGAGCGTATCTTGGAAAACCTCGGTGCCGCCGATGTGGAACTGACCGATGAAGAGTTCCGTACGCTGGAAGCAGCCCTCGATGCCTGCACCATCTACGGACATCGCGGCATCATGGAGACGGAACAGAGTGCATTTGGGAACAAATGGAAGAGAACAGACAAATAAGACATCAAATAATAATAACCCCATAAAAACAACAAGTTATGCAAACAGTAACATTGAACAACGGAGTGATGATGCCGGCGATAGGTTTTGGCGTCTTCCAGATTCCGGTCAAGGACACGGAACGCATAGTGAGCGAAGCTTTGGAAACGGGCTACCGGATGATAGACACGGCTGCTTCTTATTTCAACGAAGAGCAGGTGGGCAACGCCATCCGCCAGAGCGAACTGAAACGGGAGGATATTTTTGTGACCACCAAATTGTGGGTACAGGATTATGAGTACGACGATGCCCTGCGTGCCTTTGACCTCTCAATGAAGAAGCTCGGGCTGGATTACCTCGACCTTTATCTGTTGCACAAGCCCTACGGCAACTATTATGCGGCATGGCGGGCGGCGGAACGGCTCTATAAGGAAGGACGTATTCGTGCCATTGGGGTGACGAGTTTCAGCAATGAGCGTCTGCAAGACCTCTTCTTGCACAACGAGGTGAAACCGGCGGTCAACCAACTGGAGACGCATCCCTTCTTCCAGCAGCAGGCTGCCAACACCTTTCTCCGGCAGGAAGGCATACAGCACGAAGCGTGGGCGCCCTTTGCCGAAGGACAGAACGACATCTGGAACAATCCCGTCCTGAAAGCCATCTCCTCCAAGCATGGCAAGACGGTAGGGCAGGTCGTTTTGCGCTGGTTGAATCAGCGGAATGTGGTCATCATCCCCAAGACCGTGCGCAAGGAGCGGATGGCGGAGAACCTCGACATCTTCGACTTTACCCTGACGGACGAAGAGATGCAACGCATCGCCACGCTGGATACCGGGCGCAGCCCCATCTATGACGATATGGACCTGGCTACTACAAAATATATCGGAACACTTAAAATACACGAATAACAATGAGAACCCTTACATTGAACAACGGCGTCGAGATGCCTCTTATAGGCTACGGCGTATTTCAGATTGCCCCCAACGAGTGTGAGCAACACGTGCTGGATGCCATCCGGGCAGGTTACCGTTCGATTGACACAGCACAAGCGTATTATAATGAAGAAGGCGTAGGCAATGCCGTCCGTCGGAGTGGCGTTCCGCGCGAACAACTGTTTCTGACTACCAAGGTGTGGATTTCCAACGCTGGCGACGAACGGGCGGCACGAAGCATTGATGAATCGCTCCGCAAGCTCCAAACCGATTACATCGACCTGCTGCTCATCCATCAGCCTTTCGGCGATTATTACGGTACATACCGTGCTATGGAACGGGCGTACAAGGCTGGGAAAGTCCGTGCCATCGGGTTGAGCAACTTCTATGATGCCCGTTTCATTGACCTTGCCGAGAATATGGAGGTTAAGCCTGCCGTCGTACAACTGGAAACGCATGTGTTCTGCCAACAGGTGAAGATGCGCGAACTGGTGAAGCCCTACGGCACGCACCTCATGGCGTGGGGGCCTCTGGCTCAGGGAGCAAACGGTTTCTTTATCAACGAGACGTTGCGCGCCATCGGTGCCAAGTATGGGAAAGACAACGCACAGGTCGCCTTGAAATTCCTGACGGACGAAGGCATCATCGCTATCCCCAAAACCACGCACAAGGAACGTATGGCCAGCAACCTTGCCCTTGACGACTTTGAACTGACGGACGAAGAGCGGAATGCAATCCGCCGGTTGGATGGCGGAAAGCCGCTGGCAGCCGATTTCAACGACCCGGCATTGGCGAAATTCCTGCTGGACTATGACAGGCAGTTCAATCCGGATAAGCGGTAAGGCTGTTTTTGGAGAGAATCTCTCATTTTTCCAATATCCTTATCATCTTCAAACGGAAGCTGTCTCCCTATTGCTTCGAAATTTGGATAGCGGAACGCTTTTTGTTATTTTTAAGTTGGAAAGGATTGACGAATCAGATTAGCTCCAATTCTTTTGCTACCCGGCAAGCTGCGATGGCGTTCCCGACCTGCAGCTTGCCTAAGATTTCCTGCCTGTGCCGGTTGACGGTATGAATGCTGATTGAAAGCGTTTCGGCTATGCCTTTGCTGGTCAGTCCCTTGTCTATCAGACTTAATACCTGCCTCTCCCTGGCGGACAGGATGCGGGTGTTGTCCTGTTTTTCCAGCTCCACGATATGTCCGCTGGCGGAATGAATGATCACACATTGGCCGGGAATGTCCAGCAGCAGAGGACCGTAAAGGCACAATGCCAACCGCAAGGTATCGTCACAAGGGCTTGGAATATAAAACATCCGGTGCAATACAGGCACATAGTCGCCGGTGGCGTTCCTCATGCGGAGCCGACTTGCCAGGTAATAATCGGAGCGTTCCTTTTTAGGCCGGTGCTTCATGAAATGGAAAAAACGGAGTTCCTGCAAATGCTTGCCCGACAAATCATCCGGATGAATGAGCCGGAAGATTTCTTCTTCCCAGATGGAAGGAAGCCTGCCCTCCTTGCGGTTTCTGCCCATCCCCAATGTTTGCGAAAACCCTCCATAATAGACATAACTTGCATTGTCCCGCATATCGCTCAATACGGCAATGGCATTTTCCATCCGTGCATAGTTGCAGGCTATAGTTTTATATCTTTCCAGCCATTCAGCATACGGTTCTTCTTCGGAGAAGTCCTGCGAGAAAAATTCCCTGTTCAACCTGTTTATCGTCTTCATATTAGCTGACAAAATGGTTATTTATAATCATTGTACAACCTGTCATAAGGCGTTATCTTTGCAAAGATAAATAATTTGTGAGTTCATGAGTTCATGAGTTCATGAGTTCATGAGTTCTTGAGTTTTTAAGTTTTTGAGTTTGTCGGTTTTGAGTTCACAAACTTTTATATCATACTCTAACTTAAAAACTCATGAACTTGAAAACTTAAAAACTAAAATCAGGTATGAAAGATTTGAAGAAGTTAGTATTTAGCGGACTGATGGCCACGGCTTCACTCACCGGCATGGCACAGTCATTGGAGAAAATGCAGTGGTTCAACGAACCTGCACAGTGGGAAATTGACGGCAACACGCTCCTCATGGATGTTACGCCGCAGACCGATTACTGGCGCATATCCCACTATGGTTTTACCGTGGACGATGCCCCCTTCCTGTACACCCTGCGTGGAGGCGAGTTTGAAGTTAAGGTGAAGATATCGGGCGATTACCGGACACGTTTCGACCAGTCGGGGCTGATGCTGCGCATCGACCACGAGAACTACATCAAGGCCGGCATTGAGTTTGTGGATGGCAAGTACAACCTCAGCACCGTTGTTACCCACCACACAAGCGACTGGAGCATCATACCTCTGGACAAGCCCGTACCGTTCGTGTGGATAAAGGCCGTGCGCCGGTTGGATGCCGTAGAGATATTCTATTCTTTCGATGACAAGGAATACACCCTGATGCGCAATGCCTGGCTACAGGACAACTGTCCGGTCATGGTAGGCATTATGGGAGCCTGCCCGGACGGGAATGGCTTCAAGGCACGGTTTGAAGGCTTTTCCATCAAGCATTTGCCTGACTTGCGCCGGGTACAGTGGTTGGAGAAAAACAGTGAGAAAAAGAACTAAAACAAGTGGTATGAAAATAGAACACTTAGCCATTTGGGCAGACGACATAGAACTGCTTCGTGCGTTTTATATGAAGTATTTCAATTTACGCTGCGGAGATAGATATATCAATCCGATTAAAACACCTCTTATTTCCTGTTTTTTGAAGAAGAGGAAACACGCATTGAATTGATGCACAAGCCCGGTATGGGAACCCCGGTAAGCAGAGGAAATCTGATGGGATTGGCACACTTTTCCATCGCTGTAGGAAGTCCGGAAATGGTAGATACGCTTACCGAACGATTAAGAAAAGACGGTTATACCATTTTGAGTGAGCCTCGAACTACAGGAGACGGATATTATGAGAGTGCTGTTGCCGACCCGGAAGGCAATTATGTGGAGATAACGGCGTGAACAATAGGGAAGCAAGATTTTTGTTACGCTCCTTGTTTTTCCTTATCTTCGCAAGCATCAATATTAAAATCGTGCGATATGAAAACGAACTGTCAACATTTCCTTGACGGGGAATACTGTAACAGGTTCGACCCCGAAGTTTTGGAAATGATGGTGCAAACCAAACGCCTTCTTGCCCGCTTCATGCTACGGACATCGCAGACGGGGAAAAACGTGCCGACATCCTGCATCAGATGCTGGGCAGTATCGGCAAACATTCCAGCATCGACGTGAATTTCACCTGTCAATGTGGTAAGCATATTTTCATTGGAGAAAAGACTATTGTCAATATGAACTGCACATTTCTTGATGAGAACATCATACGCATAGGTAATCAAGTCCTTATCGCTCCCAATGTCCAGCTATACACGTCCACTCATCCCATTCTACCACAAGAACGGTTCATCGAAGATTGGGATGAAAAATCCGGCGAACTGTTTTTCCGTACACGTGCTTTACCGATTACGATTGGCAATTGCGTTTGGATAGGCGGCGGAAGTATCGTCTTGCCTGGTGTCAGCATCGGTGATAATTCTGTCATCGGTGCGGGTAGTGTGGTGACACACTCCATTCCGGCAAACTGCGTGGCAGTGGGAAATCCTTGTAGGGTAATCCGTGAATTATAATAGACTATATTACAACAAACAACAATGACTGAACTTCGTAAAATCCCCAGCGTAGGAAAAAGACCGAACAAGATCTGATAGCGATGGGCTACACCACCATCGAATCGCTGAAAGGTAAGAAGGCAGATGAACTGTATGCCGAGGAATGTGATTTGCGTGGATGTGTACTCGACCGCTGCCAGCTTTACCTGTACCGGGCTGTCGAATATTTTGTGAATACAGAAAATCCCGACCCTGCGAAATGTCAGTGGTGGTACTGGAAGGATGAATATGTCAAGCCATCGCCCTGCGGAGCTATCTGTATAGAGTGCAGACTGTTTCCTTTGCAGTGTGCCGGATGCCGGAAGATAAAAGGGAAAGTTTTTTGGCTACAATACACGGGCGACGATTGCTGCCGCGTGTATGATTGTTGCGTGAACAAGAAACGACTACATAATTGTGGCAAATGTGCAGCGCTTCCTTGCGAACGCTTTTTGAAGGACCCTACAATTTCCGACGAACAGAATGCCGCGAACCTGCGGAAGATGTTGGACAATCTAAGTAAAGCCGATAAATAATAGTTGTATCTTGTTGGTTGCTAATGATGCCTCCGTCTCTAATATATCAAGGGAATGGATAGCTTCACGGCTAGCTACATCCACGTCGGGTGCATGGTTATGGCTTATCTAATGAAAGTATTATCGTCACGTTACCATCGATGTGGTCGGGGTGGCTGTTCAATGCCGTAGGCTGTCCCTCTTCCACGCCGAAGCCGAACTTCGTGCCTATCTTTATTCGGTCGCGGAATGGGGCGACGGCTTCGCCCACCCATTCCTCGCTGGTGTGTGGTCCATATACCTCGGCTGTATCAAAGAAAGTGACGCCTTTGTCGTATGCCCGGCGGATGAGGGCTACCATGTCTTTCTTTTCGTATTTCCCGCCATAATAACCCACCATAGGCAGGCAACCCAAACCGATGGCGGATACGTTCAATCCGCCCAGATTACGCTGTTCCATGTTCCCTCCTTTTGATTGGTTTATTACATTGTTCGTCTGCGTGCCCGGCGTGGACGATGTGCCAGCAAAGACATCTGACACACCTGCCATCGTTCCTGCGGCAAGCAAGGCATAACTCGATGCTTGTTTCAGAAAGTTTCTACGGTCCATAATTATCGTTTTCTGTGTTAACTCTGGTGCAAAGGTAGCGGACAGTCGCTGGAAAGGGGATAACATATTTACGGATGATTGTAACATATTTACGGATATTGTCAGCAAAGGAAGTGATACGTGAAAATTGAAGAAAGAAACGCTTAACACTAGCCGAGGAAACGCTTAACACTAGCCGAGGAAATGCTTAACACTGGCCGAGGAAATGCTTAATATTAGCACAGAAATACTGAAGAGTTATGGTATTGACTTTTCCCACTCTCTTATTTGTGTCATTTTAAGGAAATGGCATGTAATTGGAAAAGGAAAAACTTCTTGTGCGAAATGTTCGTTATTTAGCAATTAATCGTTATTTTTGCACCCGTATGATGCTAATATTGTAATCAAAAAGAAAGAGAATGATGAAAACAGCAAAATTGTTGTTGCATTGTCCAGACCGACCGGGCATTTTGGCAGAGGTGACCGACTTTATTACTGTGAATAAAGGGAACATTGTCTATCTGGACCAATATGTGGATCATGTAGAGAATATTTTCTTCATGCGTATAGAGTGGGAGTTAGACTGCTTTCTGGTGCCCCAGGAAAAAATTCATGATTATTTTGCTACGCTCTATGCGCAGAAATATGCGATGGAATTTCGCCTGTATTTCTCTGATTATACGCCTCGTATGGCTATTTTCGTCTCGAAGATGTCACATTGTTTATACGATCTGTTAGCGCGTTATTCAGCAGGCGAATGGAATGTACATGTTCCTCTGATTATCAGCAATCACCCTGATTTGGAACACGTCGCAAAGCGTTTTGATATACCGTTTTATCTTTTCCCTATTACAAAAGAAAATAAAATCGAGCAGGAAGAACGTGAACTGCGGCTAATGGAAGAATATCGAGTGAATTTCATAGTATTGGCACGTTACATGCAAGTAGTTTCTGAACAAATGATAGACGCGTTCCCTAATCGTATTATAAACATACACCATTCTTTCCTTCCGGCTTTTGTCGGAGCTAAACCTTATCACGCCGCATTTGAACGCGGAGTAAAAATCATAGGAGCAACCAGTCATTATGTTACAACACATCTTGATGCAGGACCAATCATAGAACAAGATGTGGTGCGGATAACACATAAAGACACGGTACAGGACTTAGTGAATAAAGGGAAGGACTTAGAGAAGATAGTTCTGTCGCGTGCTGTTCAGAAGCATATTGAGCGGAAAATCCTGACTTACAAAAATAAAACAGTAATATTCAGCTAAACAAAGAAATGAGCGTTGCTATTATTAAATATAATGCAGGGAATATTCGTTCCGTAGATTATGCCTTGCGCCGTCTAGGGGTAGAACCTATTATTACTGCTGATAAAGAACAGTTGCGACAGGCGGACTGTATAATTTTTCCTGGAGTTGGTGAAGCGGCTACGACTATGCGTTTTCTTCGCACTTCAGGAATGGATCACTTGATTTTAGGACTAACTCAACCTGTGCTGGGGATTTGTTTGGGGATGCAATTGATGTGCTGTCATTCGGAAGAAGGTGATACAGACGGATTGGGTATTTTTGATGCGGAAGTTAAGCGATTTGTTCCTCTCAGGCATGAGGATAAGGTGCCACACATGGGGTGGAATACAATCGGGCAGACGCGGGGCGCTTTATTCGATGGATTTGTGGATGGAAAAGAAGAATATGTGTATTTTGTACATAGCTATTACGTGCCGTTACATGCGTGCACATCAGCAGTAACAGATTATATTTCCCCATTTAGTGCTGCATTACAGAAAGATAATTTCTTCGCTACTCAGTTTCATCCCGAAAAAAGTGGCGGGGTAGGCGAACGTATATTGCGCAATTTCCTTTCACTGACTCATTAATTATAGACATATGATAGAATTGATTCCGGCCATTGATCTTATTGATGGAAAATGTGTACGCCTCTCACAAGGTAAATATGAAAGTAAGAAAATATATAATAATGACCCTTTAGAGGTGGCTAAGGCCTTTGAGGCTCATGGTATAAGTCGCCTGCATGTAGTAGATTTGGATGGAGCAGCTTCCCATCATATTGTAAACTATCGGACGTTAGAGCGTTTGGCAAGTGGCACAGGGTTGTTCATTGATTTTGGTGGAGGAATTAAGACTGATGATGATTTAAGAGTGGCATTCGAGTGTGGGGCAACGATGGTGACAGGAGGAAGCGTAGCAGTGAAAGACCCGGGAACCTTTTGTCGGTGGCTATGTGAGTATGGCAGCGATCGCATCATTTTAGGTGCAGATGTGAATGAAGGTTATATTGCGACGGGTGGGTGGAAAGAAAAAACTCCATGCCAATTGTTCCCATTCTTGGAGCATTATGTGGAAGGAAAAGGAGTTACGCAAGTTATATGTACGGATATAGGTCGTGATGGTATGTTACAGGGACCGGCAGTAGAGTTATATAAGAGGATACTGGAGCGCTATCCTTCGCTTAAAGTGATAGCCAGCGGTGGCGTGGGTAGTGTCGACGACTTATATGCTTTAGAGCGCGTTGGAGTTCCTGCAGTTATTGTAGGAAAGGCGTTATATGAGGGACGTATTATGTTGAGCGATTTAGAACAGTTTGCATAAGATAGCATTATAAAATCGATTTGCTAACCATTAGTCGTTATTGTGTATGTTGGCCAAAAGAATTATTCCTTGCTTGGATATTAAAGACGGACAGACGGTGAAAGGAACTCATTTTGTTAATCTTCGTCAAGCTGGAGATCCAGTTGAATTAGCACGTGCTTATAGTGAACAGGGTGCTGATGAGTTGGCTTTTTTAGATATCACTGCCAGCTTTGAAAAGCGTAAAACTTTTACAGATTTAGTGAAACGGATAGCAGAGAATATTAATATCCCTTTTACTGTTGGAGGAGGAATCCATGAATTGTCGGATGTGGAGCGTTTGTTGGAAGCTGGAGCAGATAAAATAACTGTGAATTCTGCTGCAATTCGTAGACCAGAGCTGATAGATGAGATTGCATGCCATTTTGGATCTCAAGTGTGTGTATTGGCAGTGGATGCGAAATGTCAAATGAAAGATGCTTGGAAATGTTATTTGAATGGCGGCAGAGTGGAAACAGAACGTGAACTGATGGAATGGACATATGAAGCACAGGAACGTGGTGCAGGTGAAATTTTGTTTACAAGCATGGATCACGATGGTGCAAAGACTGGTTATGCAAATGAAGCTTTAGCAGAGCTGACAAAGCGATTGTCTATTCCGGTCATTGCCTCCGGAGGAGCTGGAACGATTGAACACTTTCGTGATGTTTTTTTGAGTGGTGGAGCAGACGCAGCATTGGCTGCCAGTGTTTTTCATTTCGGAGAAATAAAGATTCCGGATTTAAAATCGTATCTTTGCAGCCTGGGAATTCCTGTCCGGGCATTATGAACGGATATTTTTCTAAAAACTACAGATGAGATGAATTTAGATTTTGCTAAGATGGGTGGTTTAGTGCCGGCCATCATTCAGGATGCTGAAACAGAAAAAGTGCTGATGTTAGGCTTTATGAATGAGGAAGCTTATCAGAAAACAATGGACAGCGGTCGGGTGACATTTTTTAGCCGGACAAAGAAACGTTTGTGGACTAAAGGTGAGGAAAGCGGAAATTTTCTCAATGTTGTCGATATGAAGGTGGATTGTGATAACGATACACTTCTGATTCGAGTACATCCGATGGGCCCTGTCTGCCACCAAGGAACGGATACTTGTTGGGGAGAAAAAAATGAAAGTAGCTCGGTAATGTTCTTGAAGACTTTACAAGATTTCATTTGCCGCAGATATGAGGAAATGCCAGAAGGTTCATACACGACTAGTCTGTTTCAATCTGGGGTAAATAAAATGGCTCAGAAGGTGGGAGAAGAAGCCGTTGAAACAGTCATTGAGGCATGTAATGGTTCAGATGAGCGTCTGATTTATGAAGGTGCTGATTTATTATATCATCTTATCGTGTTGTTGACATCAAAGGGATATCGTATTGAAGATTTAGCACGTGAGTTACAAGAACGTCACTGTCCAACATGGAAGAAGCATTAATCTCATATAAGGCAGTTGATATTTGTCAACAGGAGTTGTGCGTGTTGAGAGGCGTTGAGTTGTCATTAGGGTCTGGCGAGTTGGTTTATTTGATAGGTCGTGTAGGATCTGGAAAATCCAGCTTGCTCAAATCCTTGTACGGTGAGTTGGATATTGAACAGGGAGAAGCGAATGTGTTAGGGTTCGATCTTCGGCGGTTGCGTCGAAAGAGATTACCTGATTTACGTAGACGTTTGGGTATCGTTTTTCAGGACTTCCAATTATTGATGGATCGTACGGTAACAGAGAATCTGGAATTTGTGCTACGTGCTACGGGATGGAAGGAGCAGGCACTTATTGCTCAGCGCATTGATGAGGTCCTTTCGTTGGTTGGTATGGAGCGGAAGGGGTATAAATGTCCTTATGAGTTATCGGGCGGGGAGCAGCAACGTGTGGCAATTGCCCGGGCTGTCTTGAATAGGCCTCCTATTATATTGGCTGATGAACCGACAGGAAACTTGGATGGAGAAACTGGTCGGGCGATAATGGCCGTGTTGCAAGGATTAGCGCATAGCGGCGTTTTGGTCATTGTGACAACGCATAATACAGGGCTTCTTCGTGAGTTTCCGGGGCGTGTGTTTTGTTGTCAGGATCATCGTTTGATGGAGCAGACAATGGGAGGAAAACTGGATGAAATAGAAACTAATAATTGATAACAATGAATACTGGAATGAAAGTTTTAAAGTTTGGAGGCACTTCAGTCGGATCCGCCCAGCGGATGAAAGAAGTTGCTAAGTTGATTATGGATAGAGAGCGTAAGATTGTTGTGCTTTCTGCCATGTCAGGGACGACGAATACTTTGGTTGAGATTTCGGATTATTTATATAAAAAAAATCCGGAAGGCGCCAATGAGATTATCAATCGTCTAGAAGCTATTTATCGGGGACATGTTGATCAATTGTATGATTCGTCCGAGTATAAACAGAAAGGGCAGGAGCTGATACGGGGACACTTTGATTATATCCGTTCTTATACTAAAGATCTGTTTACTTTGTTTGAAGAGAAGGTCATTCTTGCGCAAGGAGAATTGATTTCTACGGGGTTGATGCATTTGTATTTGCAGGAGCAAGGGGTGAACGCTGTGCTTTTGCCAGCTCTTGAGTTTATGCGTACGGATAAGAATGGTGAGCCTGACCCGGTCTATATTCGGGAGAAGCTGGAAAACCAACTTCAGTTGCATCCGGATGCAGATATTTATATCACACAAGGATTTATTTGCCGCAATGCATATGGGGAGATTGATAATCTTCAGCGTGGCGGCAGTGATTATACGGCTTCGTTGATTGGGGCTGCCGTGCAGGCTTCTGAAATACAGATTTGGACGGATATTGACGGCATGCACAATAATGATCCAAGAGTTGTTGAGCATACTTCTCCTGTCAGGCATTTGCATTTTGAGGAGGCGGCTGAACTGGCTTATTTCGGGGCGAAAATCTTGCATCCGACTTGTATTCAACCGGCTAAATACGCGAATATTCCGGTACGTCTTTTGAATACGATGGATCCGACGGCTGAAGGGACACTGATTAGCAATGAGACGGAGAAGGGGCGTATCAAGGCTGTTGCGGCGAAGGATAACATTACGGCCATTAAGATAAAATCCAGCCGGATGTTGTTGGCTTATGGATTCTTGCGTAAAGTCTTTGAGATTTTTGAGAGCTATCAGACTTCTATTGATATGATATGTACATCGGAAGTCGGTGTTTCGGTTTCAATAGATAATGTGAAGCATTTGAATGAGATTCTGGATGACCTGAAGAAGTATGGAACGGTTACGGTCGACCGCGACATGTGTATTATTTGTGTCGTTGGCGATTTGGAGTGGGAAAATGTAGGTTTCGAGGCCAAAGCTCTTGATGCCATGAAGGATATCCCGGTGCGTATGATTTCGTTCGGGGGAAGCAATTATAATATTTCTTTCCTTATCCGTGAGTGTGATAAAAAAGCTGCTTTGCAGTCGCTCAGTCATGCTCTTTTTGATGAGTAAATCCAGATGACGTGATGCAGGGCGACCCCGTTTGGTCGCCCTTTTTTAACCAATACCAATTTCAGATGAAAGGAACTTTTCCGATTGAGAAATTTGAGGGTTTGAGAACGCCCTTTTATTATTACGACACACATGTGTTACGTGATACTTTGCAGGCCATCTCTGATGAGGCTGGCCGTTATGAACGATTTCAGGTGCATTATGCCATTAAGGCCAATGCCAATCCGCGCTTGCTTACGCTCATCCGGCAGGCGGGCCTGGGAGCTGACTGTGTCAGCGGAGGTGAGATTGAGGCTGCTTTGAGTGCCGGCTTTTTGCCCGAGCGCATTGTTTATGCCGGAGTAGGCAAGGCTGATTGGGAGATTGATCTGGCCCTTAGGAATGGCATTTATTGTTTCAACGTAGAGTCGGTGCCCGAACTGGAGGTCATCGACCAGCGCGCGGCGTTGCTGGGAAGGCGTGCGCGGGTGGCCTTGCGTATTAATCCGGACGTGGGGGCGCATACGCATGCCAATATCACAACGGGGTTGGCTGAGAATAAATTCGGTATCCGTATGGACGACATGGAGTGTGTCATCGACCGGGCGCATGAGTTAGAGCATACGGAGTTCATCGGCCTGCATTTTCACATCGGGTCGCAAATCTTGGATATGGGCGATTTCATTGCATTGTGCAATCGTGTCAACGAGCTGCAAGACCGTTTGGAGGCTCGTCAGATACGGGTTGATTATATCAATGTGGGCGGAGGACTGGGCATTGACTATGCGCATCCTAATCGTCAGCCTGTGCCCGATTTCCGGTCGTATTTCTCGACCTACGCCACGCACTTGCGCCTGCGCCCCTGGCAGACGTTGCATTTCGAGTTGGGCCGTGCCGTCGTGGGGCAATGCGGTACACTCGTCGCCCGTACGCTCTACGTCAAGCAGGGGGCGAACAAGCAGTTTGCCATCCTCGATGCGGGCATGACGGAGCTGATTCGTCCGGCACTCTACCAGGCTTATCACAAGATTGAAAACCTGTCGTCGGAGCTTGATGTACAGACTTACGATGTGGTCGGTCCGGTGTGCGAGTCGTCCGATGTCTTCGGCAAAGCAGTTGACTTGAACGAGGTTCGCCGCGGTGATTTCATTGGCATCCGTTCGGCCGGGGCATACGGTGAGGCTATGGCATCGCAATATAACTGCCGTGCTCTTCCGAAGTCTTATCTGTCGGAAGAATTCTTGTAAGAACCGTTTTTTATTGTCGGACAATAAGGGGGGAGGACGTATGTTCTTGCCCCCTTTTTTTGTAGATGGTAATCTGAAGCAATCTCAGATAGTAATCTGAAGTAATCTCAGATAGTAATCTGAAGTAATC
>NZ_JAMBLS010000041.1 GCF_023336905.1 Bacteroides sp. ET71 | reverse complement strand
GAACTCACGTTAAATAGAGAATATTTATTTTATTCAGTTTTATTTTATTCTCGTATTATTTCGAATCAGACTCATCATATGAAAAAAGCACTTTCTCGTTTCGTTTATCAGTAATAAGTACATTCCCATTTAAGGGCACAGGCTCGAAATGAGAAAAAGGCTTATTAATAACTTCTTTAGATTAGAATTGTCTGGGTAAAAAATATTTTGGTATAACCTGAGATTCCAATACATCCTTTGGTTTTAATGTTAATACTTTCTCATAGCTCAATAACGGAGTACTAGTTTAGGAGGAGCAATAACCGTTGTTTAGTAAGAAAGCTAACCGAAACTTGTTCTAATCTCTTTTTACCTCATATACCAGAGCCTTGTATGTTATATGTTAACAGAATATCCTTTTTCTAGTTGATTAGTCATTTTCTCTAATAAAGAAGCTACCATACATATTAGATGTTTCTTGGGTAGAACATCTAAAATTACTGGCAAGTTTCAATATAAAATATTATTCATGTTATTAGCTATTTTCTAAAACGACATTTCCATAAAGATCAAAATCTTCTGCTGATACAATTTTTACCGGATAAAAATGTCCGATTTGTAACTGCAAATTTTCATTCCGCTCAATCAGCACCTCTGGGTCAACTTCTGGTGAATCGAACTCACTCCTTCCAATATAATAATCCCCTTCTATACGGTCGATTATAACTTTCAATTGTTTTCCAATTTTGGATTTCCCCAGCTCTGCAGATATTTGGGTTTGTATGGCCATAAGCTCATCTAGACGTTTTTCTTTAACTTCTTGGGGAATATTATCTATATAGTGTTGAGCTGAATATGTGCCTTCTTCCTCAGAATAAGCAAAAGCTCCCATCCGATCAAAACGAATTTCTCTTACAAATTTTTTTAGCTCCTCAAAATCTTCTTCTGTTTCACTTGGAAATCCAACCATTAAAGTCGTTCTTATATGAATATCCGGTATTTCTTCACGTAATTTTCTAATAAGGTGATATGTTTCAGCTTTAGTTACGTGGCGTTGCATTTGTGCCAATACATTATCACTGATATGTTGTAAAGCGATATCAAGATATTTACACACATTAGGACGTTCGCGAATGACCTTTATTAGTTTTTCTGGGAAGTGAGCTGGATAAGCATAATGAAGCCGAATCCATTCTACGCCAGGAATATCAGCCATTCGCTCAATAAGGTCTGGCAACATTTGTTTTTTATACAAGTCTATTCCATAGTATGTTAGTTCCTGGGCTATGACCTGAAACTCTTTTACCCCTTGTGACACTAAATACCTGACTTCATCTAGAATCTCTTCCATAGGACGAGAAATATGGTGTCCTGTAATAATGGGTATAGCACAATAAGCACAGGTACGATTGCATCCCTCAGAGATTTTTAAATAAGCATAATGTGCAGGTGTAGTTAAAACACGTTCGATATGAAGCCGTTCGTCATAACTTTTCCCCAAATCTTGCAACAAATTCTTCCAATCAAATTTTCCATAAAATTTGTCTACCTGTGGGATTTCTATGGATAATTCTTTCAGATAACGTTCAGAAAGACATCCCATAACATACAGTTTTTTTAAGTTCCCCTCTTCTTTAGCTTGCGCAAATCTCAAAATCATATTAATAGATTCTTCTTTTGCATCGCCAATAAAACCACAGGTATTGATGACTGCAATTTCTCCATGAGGATATTGAGCATCATGAGTGACATGATAACCAGCCGCCTTTATCTGACGCATTAATCGCTCTGAATCCACCAGATTTTTAGAGCATCCCAGTGTAACTATATCGATCGTTGTTCGTTTCATTTATTTTGAGTCTCCAAATAAAGAGTTTACAAATTCATTCTTACGAAAGACTTGCAAATCGTCTATTCCTTCGCCTAAACCTATATATTTTACAGGAATTTTAAACTGATCAGAAATGCCAATAACTACCCCCCCCTTAGCCGTTCCGTCTAGTTTTGTTATTGCCATAGAAGTTACTTCTGTTGCCAAAGTAAATTGTTTTGCTTGTTCAAATGCATTTTGCCCGGTAGAACCATCTAATACCAACAAGACTTCGTTTGGAGCATCAGGCAAAACTTTCTTCATGACATTTTTTATCTTTGTCAATTCATTCATCAACCCCACCTTGTTATGGAGCCTTCCAGCAGTATCAATTATAACAACATCAGCTTTATTTGCCACGGCTGAGCTAAGCGTATCAAAGGCAACTGAAGCAGGATCTGCTCCCATTTTTTGTTTGATCACAGGCACCCCTACACGATCACCCCAAATTTGCAGTTGTTCTACTGCCGCAGCTCTAAATGTATCAGCCGCACCTAAATAGACTTTTTTCCCAGCTTTTTTGTATTGATATGCCAATTTTCCAATGGTTGTGGTTTTCCCTACTCCATTTACACCTACTACCATAATTACATAAGGAGGTTTCGTGATAGGTGCCTCAAAGTCATCTATATCTTTTGAGTTATTCTCAGACAATAGAGCTGCGATTTCATCACGCAAAATGTTATTCAACTCTTGCGTATTCATGTATTTATCCAAAGCTACCCTCTTTTCTATACGCTCTATGATTTTTAAAGTAGTTTCTACTCCTACATCAGACGTTATTAGAACTTCTTCTAAATTATCTAGAACTTCATCGTCTACTTTTGATTTTCCTGCTACAGCACGGGCAATTTTTCCGAATACACTTTCTTTCGTTTTAGATAATCCCTTGTCTAAGGTCTCTTTCTTTTCTTTTGAGAAAAAACTAAATATTCCCATAACTTCATTTGTTTATGACAAAACATTATGCTACAAAGATATAATAAAATAAAACGCGCACAAAATAAAACTACCCCTTTGTGCTCTAAGAAAAAGGAATCCCCTTATTAGCTTTTAGCTAACAAGGGGATTCCATATACGGCATTGTTACTTATTATTTCTTGAAAAAGTCCTGAACTTTTTCATTAGCTACCATTTGTTCGTCAAAAATATAAGCACCCGTCTTGGGAGACTTAACCATCTTGATAACCTTTGTATAGGCACGACCTTCTTTTGAACCTTCGTGCAAACTTGCTACTGTTTTCTTTGCCATGAGTGGTTATTGTTTTAATTATTTAATTTCCTTATGTACGGTTACTCTTTTCAAAATTGGATTGTATTTTTTCAATTCCAATCTTTCGGTCGTATTCTTTCTATTTTTCGTTGTGATATAACGAGAAGTTCCCGGCATACCGCTGTCTTTGTGTTCAGTACATTCCAATATAACTTGTACTCTATTACCTTTTGCTTTCTTTGCCATATTTGTATCTCCTCTATATTTTTAGCCGATAACTTTAATGTCTTTCCAATCGCAATACCCCTTAGCTACTGCATCTTTCAAAGCTGCATCCAAGCCTTTTTTATTAATGATGCGCAAGCCGTTTGCACAAATGCTCAAGCTAATCCAGCAGTCTTGCTCTACATAATAGAATTTTTTATTAAACAAGTTCACATCAAATGTTCTTTTGGTTCTTCTTTTGGAATGTGAAACATTGTTGCCAATCATGGCCTTCTTTCCGGTAATTTGACAAATCTTCGACATCTCTATCTCTTTTTTATAGTTTTATCTTGTTACTTATTTCAAACAGAGCGCAAAGTAACTACTTTTATTGTTAACACACAAGTTTTTTTTGAAAAATAATCGTTCTGGCAAGGATATTTATGCCATTCTCCTGCTTCTTTTCTTTCGAGAACCTCGCATTTATCATTTTCTCATAAAGAAAAAAGGTGCATTTATAAAGAATTACCTTATTGAACGATGTTGATTATATATAAACATTTTATTTTAACTTTTCTCTAATTCTTCACAGAGTAAAGACAAGGAGTCTATAATGGTTTTTTGTACATTTAGAGAACGTCCTAAATCTCCGCTTTCTTTTTTTGTGATGACTTTTCCATTGCATGCAACAGCTATCCAAATTGTCCCAACAGGTTTCTGAATGCTTCCTCCTCCCGGGCCAGCGATGCCCGATGTGGCTATGGCACAGTCACTTTTCATTGATTTCATCACCCCTTGAGCCATCTCGATAACAGTTTCTTGGCTTACAGCTCCATATTTTTTCAAAGTATTCGGGGAGACGCATAACAAATTTATCTTTATCTCATTGGAATAGGCCACAATACCTCCTTTAAAATATTCAGAACTTCCTGGCACAGATGTTATTAATGCAGCAACACCTCCTCCTGTACAACTTTCTGCCGTTGTAAGGGTCATTTTCTTGGCTCTCAACAGTTCACCTACTTTTTCTTCAATATTCATAGTCAGCATCCTGCAAGCTTTTATTTTTTTGAATTCACCGTTTTGTTCTTCTTCGCACAAACGTAGCCTTTTGTTCGGAATAACCGTGCCTTTTGTTCGGAAGGCATAAAGAGCCTTTCTGTTTACTGTAGAGTCACACGGGAATATGCGGGAGCATCTATAGGGCAGAATTCTTTGCTCAAGTATTTGAAGTAGCCAGTAATAGCTATCATAGCTGCATTGTCTGTCGTATAGCTGAATTTGGGGATAAATATCTTCCATCCATATTTTTGTGCATGTTCTCGGAAGGCGTTTCGCAACCCATTGTTAGCAGATACTCCTCCTGCTACGGCCACTTCTTTTATGTTGTATTGCTTGGCTGCCTTACGCAATTTTTCCATCAAAATATCAACAACTGTTGCTTCTAGCGAAGCAGCCAAATCCGCCTTATGATGTTCGATAAAATCAGGGTCTTCCTTTATCCAATCACGCAAAGAATATAAAAAAGAGGTTTTCAAACCGCTAAAACTATAATCTAATCCGGGAATATGTGGCTTACTAAAAGTAAAAGATTTGGGGTTTCCTTGTCGAGCCAATTTATCGATTATCGGACCACCTGGATATCCTAATCCCATCACTTTAGAGCATTTGTCGATAGCCTCACCGGCCGCATCATCAATGGTTTGGCCAAGAATCTCCATTTCGTTGTAAGATTTTACCAGAATGATTTGAGAGTTGCCTCCTGAAACCAACAAGCATAGAAAAGGAAACGCAGGCAATTCATTTTCTTCGCCTTTTACTTGAATAAAATGAGCTAACACATGACCGGTTAGATGATTGACATCAATCAAGGGAATATTCAGAGAAAGTGCAAGTCCTTTGGCAAAGGATACGCCTACTAATAAAGATCCCATTAAACCAGGCCCTCGTGTAAACGCAATAGCACTCAATTCATTTTTATTTATACCAGCACGCTTCAAAGCTTCATGAACTACCGGGACAATATTTTGCTGGTGAGCACGAGAGGCTAATTCCGGTACAACCCCTCCATAGGCTTCGTGTACAGCTTGGCTGGCAACTATATTGGAAAGCAAATAACCATCTTTTATGACGGCTGCCGAAGTATCATCACAAGAAGATTCAATTCCTAAAATAAAAGTGCTCATAATATATTTGAATTAAACCTTGCAAAAATACAGATAAAAGTAGATTCTTAAGGTATTATTTGCTATTTTTGTTCGCCAAATACAAAAAAATACTTGTCCTATCAAAAAGCTGAAAAGAACTATACGGATTCTCATCGGTATTATTATTGGATCTTATATCGGTGCTATATTGTTGTTGAATTTGCCCTATGTTCAGCAACAACTCTCTATTTTTTTATCCAAACAGCTAAGTGCCACATTGAAAAGCGACCTGCGGATAGAGAAAGTATACATCGGTTTTTTGAATCGCATTGTCATAGAAGGACTGGAACTGAATGATTTGTCGGGTAAAGAAATGTTGAAAGTCACCCGCTTATCTGCAAAGTTTGACATTTTGCCTCTGTTTAAGAAGCAAATATCCATCAGCAATATACAATTATTTGGTTTTAATGCCGCCTTGGAGAAACAGACGCCAGAAAGTCTGCCTAATTACCATTTTATATTAGATGCACTAGCCTCCCAGGATACAACAAAAAGGAACGATGATTTGCATTTACGCATTAATTCTTTGCTCATACGCCGAGGAGAAATTTCATATGATGTGCGTTCAGAGAAAAAAACGCCCGGTAAGTTCAATCCCGATCACCTGCATTTCAATAATATCATTGCAACTATCTCATTGAAAGCATTGCAGAAAGACTCAATCAATGCTTTTATAAAGAGATTCAGCGTTGAAGAAAAGAATTCAGGATTCCAACTTAAAAAATTGGAGTTACGACTTATTGGAAATGAAGAAGGAGTTGTTGCCGACAATTTCTTTATAGAACTTCCTCATTCTTCCATTCAAACAGATTCCATCTATATACGTTATGATAGTTTGGAAGCACTTAAAGATCCCATGCGCAATTTGCGTTTTTCTATTCATATGCAGCCATCAGTAGTTGTCATGAAAGATTTTGCTCCTCTATTGCCAGCCTTTGCTTCATTTAATGACCCTTTACGAGTGGAGATTGCTGCAAATGGAACAATCGATCAGTTAAACTGTCCTTTATTTGCCGTATCTTCCTTGCATAATCATTTTTATCTAAGAGGCGACGTCTCCTTGCAAGACCTTTCACATCCGATTGATTCTTATGTATTTGCAAATCTTTCTCGACTATATATAGACCGTGTTGGGATAGATTTTCTAGTGCATAATCTCAATAAAAATGCGACAAAGGTTCCTTTTATATTAAATAATCTGGGAACAATTTCTTTTAATGGAGAATTGTCTGGCTATTTTACTGATCTCGTTACTTATGGTAAACTTCGTACGGATTTAGGAGAACTAAACACAGATGTGAAGATTACATCAAATAAAGAAGAAAGCTACGTCGCTTATTCAGGAAGAGTAAATACAGAAAATTTCGATTTAGGTACTATGCTGTCCAATCCTAAATTGGGAAAAATTGTTTTCAATATGGATGTAAATGGCAATCATCGTCAACACCAATATCCTCAAGTATTTTTAAAGGGTTTAATCTCGTCTATTGATTATAGTCAATATACTTATGAAAATATAACCTTGGATGGAGCCTATAAAGATGGAGGGTTTAGTGGAAAGATGGCTATGGATGATAATAATGGCTCATTTTTGCTGAATGGTATTATCAATACTACGGGGCAAACGCCTACTTTCAACTTCTTAGCAACATTTGACCACGTACGCCCTTATGATTTGCATTTGACATCTAACTATGAAGGTGCTGAATTCTCTGCTAGATTGAGAGCAGATTTTACAGGAGGCTCTATTGATGAAATGGATGGTGAGATTAATCTGGACAGTCTAACTTTTACAGCTCCAGAAAAACACTATTTCTTAGATAATCTTAAAATTACAGCAAGTAATAAAAATGAGAAAGGAAAAACATTGAATATTAGCTCTAAATTTATAGAGGGAAATATTTCCGGCGATTATTCCTACCGAACTTTGCCAACAAGTTTTTTCAATCTTATGCAATGGTATATGCCTGCATTGCTGCCTGATAAAAAAGAAAAGAAAGAGAAAAAGCAAAAAAGTAAAAATAATTTTCATTTCGATCTGCACATTTATGATACAGATCTTATCTCAACCATTTTTGATATTCCTATAAAAATCTATACGCATTCAACAGTCAAAGGATATTTTAATGATGAATCCAATCGTTTACGAATCGAAGGCTATTTCCCACGAATGCGTTATAAAACGAAATTTATAGAATCAGCAATGTTGTTGTGTGAAAACCCTCACAATCAGATTCGAACTTCTTTGCGTTTTACAAATAGAAGAAATAGCGATGCTATAAATATTGCCGTAGAGGCAAGTGCGCAGAATGACAGTATACAAACGGTTTTAAATTGGGGAAATAGTAGTGGGATAACATATAGCGGACAATTGTCTGCACTTGCTTGCTTGATAAGTAAACATCCCACAGAAATTCCCAATAAACAATCTCTGCATACAGAAAAGGCTCCTTTAAAAACAATCATTCATATTCGACCAACAGAGATTATTCTTAATGATACTCTTTGGGAGATTCACCCTTCTGAAGTCGTCATTGATTCGGGAAAAATTCAGATTAATGATTTCAATTTTGCACATAAAGAACGCCATTTAAGTATTAATGGAACTATTTCCCATTCCTTAGAAGATACAGTTCGCGTAGATTTAGAAGATATCAACATTGGTTATGTATTTGATATTGCAAATTTAGGAATAAACTTCCAAGGAGAAGCCACTGGAACAGCCTTTGCCAGTGGTGTTTTAGAAAAACCTATAATGAGCACAGAACTGTTCATTCGCAATCTAGGACTAAATGAAGGTTTGCTTGGTGATGCACAAATTCATGGAGAATGGCATCATGATGTGAAAGGTATTTATTTGAATGCACAAATTCGGGAAAAAGATAAAGCTTTAACTCACGTAGATGGATTTATATATCCAGTAAAGCCAACTAGCGCACTTGATTTGCAGATAAAAGCCCATGGCACAAACTTGAAGTTTATTCACCATTATATGCGGAATGTTACATCAGAATTTAAAGGACGTGTGTGGGGAGATGTGCATTTCTACGGACGTTTTAAAGCATTAACAATGGAAGGACAGGTTCAGAGTGATGCTTCATTCAAAGTAGATGTTTTGAATACAACTTATTTGATTAAAGATAGTATTCTTATAAAGCCTGATGGTCTGATATTTAATAATAATCGAGTTTTCGATACACAAGGCCATGAGGGAAGAGCCAACGGTTATCTTCATTATCAACATTTTAAGAATTTGGAGTATCGGTTTAACTTCAATGTAAATAACATGCTGGTAATGAACACTTCTGAATCACCGGATTTTCCTTTTTATGGGACGGTATATGCCACGGGCAATGCTACTATTGCCGGGAATATGAATGATGGGCTTAATATTAATGTAGCGATGACAACAAACTCCAATAGTGTTTTTACTTATATAAAAGATAACGTATCATCTGCAGTCAGCAATCAGTTCATCAAGTTTGTAGATAAAACTCCTCGGAGAACAATACACGAAACTATTCTTTCTGATTATGAAATGGCACAATTGGAAATAAAAGCTGAAGAAGAAAAAGAAGAAGATACAGACATTCACCTGAACTTATTGATAGATGCCACTCCTGATGCAACCATGAAAATAATCATGGATCCAATGACTGGTGATTATATAAGCGGAAAAGGAGCAGGAAGCATACGTACTGAATTCTTTAATAAAGGAGATGTAAAAATGTTTGGTAGCTATAAAATCGATCAAGGAGTTTATAAATTTAGTCTTCAAGAAGTAATTCGGAAAGACTTTGTCATAGAAAAAGGAAGTACAATATCTATTAATGGTTCTCCATTAGATGCCTTTCTGGACATTAAAGCCAATTACATCGTAAACTCTGCTTCTCTAAATGATTTAATACCCAACGCGAACGAATACGTCAATCAAACCAATGTAAAAGTTAATTGTATCATGGCCATTTCCGGTCAATTAACCGCACCTGATATTAAACTAGATTTAGATTTACCCAACGAACGCGAAGAAGTTCGAGCTTTGGTGCGTAATTATATTCCAACTGATGAACAAATAAATATGCAAATACTTTATTTATTAGGCATTGGTAAATTTTATGCTCCAGAAAATACAGGCACCACAGATAGCTCCGATATGATGTCAAGTGTTTTGTCCTCTACGCTTTCTGGCCAATTAAATAATGCGCTCGCTAATATTATAAATAATAATAATTGGAATATTGGGACAAATCTTAGCACAGGTGAAAAAGGATGGACAGACGTTGAATTTGAAGGTATGCTTTCCGGACAATTACTAAATAATCGATTACTTATAAATGGTAATTTCGGATACCGAGATAATCCATTAGCAAATACGAATTTTGTAGGTGATTTTGAAGCGGAATGGCTTGTAAACCGCTCAGGAAACATACGTTTAAAGGCTTATAACGAAACAAACGACCGCTATTATACTCGAACTAACCTTACCACTCAAGGTATTGGAATTATCTTTAAGAAGGATTTTGATAAATGGTCTGAACTGTTTTTCTGGAACAGATGGAAGTTCCGGAGATTGAGAAAAAAGCGAATAGCTATTGAAGCCGATTCCTTATCGCACGACAATAAAAATGCTATAACTACTCAATCGAAATGATGCAATGGTCATTAATTCTTTCTTAGTTTAGGCATAATGAAAGAAAAAGAAAATACTGGAAAATAAAGAGGCACTTGAGCATTCTAAAAAGAGATTTTACGATGCTCAAGTGCCTCTTTAACCATTCTTACTATAAACTTTCATCTAAGCCTATCTGCTGCTTTCACTAAATTTTCATCATGATGTATAGCACGATTAGCCAACCATGTCAAAATAATTGAAACTAATGGTAAACAAAGCGGCCATCTTATCTGAAAGCTTGTATCAAACAACTTTTCCTTCAATACTGATAGAAAAAAAATAAACGCAATATAATATCCACAGATTACAATTATGCTAAAAATGCTCATACGCATTTGTAACATTCTATTACGAAATAGGAATATTGTACAAACTTGAATCAGAGCACTTAACAACGAAAGAGCAAATAATCCCCACGTAGATAAGAATGTATTATCTGATAATGTAACTCCTAATGGTTTAAATATACCGGTTATTATACCTTCACTATCGATAAAATATCCCGTGGGGAAGCATAAAAAAACTACAATGGATACGGCTGCTAACAATAAATAAACCGACTGAACTCGTTGTATCATTGCAATTTGTCTTTCTCCTTTGCAGGATTGCGATAATAAATTTTCCCTTCAATGTATTCTTGAGTTGCAATCAAAGTTGGTTTGGGCAATTTTTCATAATAGCGAGATATCTCTATCTGTTCCCGGTTCTCAAATACTTCTTCGAGGTTGTCGTTATAAGATGCAAATTCTGCCAGTTTCTTAGACAAATCATTCTTTATTTCAACACTGATCTGATTAGCACGTTTTGCAATTATTGCCACTGTTTCATAAACATTACCCGTGTCTTTGCACAAATCCATCATATCACGGGTTACCGTAGTAGTCGGGGCATTCGTTTTTCTGTAGTCCATATATCAATTACCTATTAAATTCTATTATTGTTTTCAATCAAGTTAGTCTTTTAATATTTTCTGAGATTCTTCAAATATGTGGTTAGCTTCTTTGGCATACTTGCTTTCTGGGAACTCGTTCATAAACGCGTAATATTCATCAACAGCTTCTCGATAACGTTCCTCTTTCCTCTCTTCTACACTATAAACGGCAAGTTCATATTTAGCTCGTAATATAAGTATAGACAAGTCTTCACGTAAGTTTGTATAAGGATAATCTTTCAATGCATTTTGAGCTGTGATGACACATGACAGATAGTTATTTCCCAGGTAATTTCCTAAGTTATAATATAATTTTGCAGATAAATATTCTTTCATAACCAACTTATCTTGCAAAGCAAATATCATATTTTGTGCTTCTTCTTTTCTGGAGCTCTGAGGGAAATATTCCAGGAACATTTGCAATTGTTGGATAGCACTATAAGTTCCCGATTGGTCTAAACGAGGTTCCGGGGTGTCTAAAAACAAGGCTTTACCTGCATGAAAACGTGCTAATTCAGTATAGGTTCCTCTTGGATATACATTATAATATTGCATGAAGGTCTGGGCAGCGGTCTGATAATCTTCTTGATTATAATAGCTCATCCCCAACATATAAAGTGATTCTTCTGCTTTGTCTGTTCCTTTCAGGATTGTGATCAATTCGTTCAATAATACAATTGAACGACTATACTGACCTTTCGCGAAGTAGGCTTTAGCTGCCTCATATTTATATTCGTAATCGGTACTTTTAAGTAATTTATTATATTCCCCACATGAGGAAAGCACGCTTACGGCCAACAGAAATATAAAGATGTTTTTTTTCATCGCTTTACAGAAATAATGCGCAAAGATAGAGGTTCATGCCGAATCTACCAACGATGTGCGCCTTAATTTTTCAAAAACTATAATTTATACAAATCGTTAGCTGCCAACAAATCAACTTTGGCCGTTGTCAGTATGCGAATGCAATCATTTATGTTGTTAGGACGGATGACGATGTTAGCGATGTCTCCGTTTGCAAAAGAATACATATATTCAATGAAAACGCCTTCATCGGATAAGAGGCGTAAGATTTTGGCCAATGCTCCGGGGACGTTGGGACAGCTTATGCCAATCACGTCGGTGATGTTTACGGCGAAATGTTTGTCTTTCAACGCGGCATAAGCCTTGTCCGGTTCTGAAACGATGCCTCGCAAGATGCCAAAGTCTGCGTTTTCGGCAATGGAAAGGGCGGACAGGTTGATGCCATTTTCGGCCAGAACTTCTGTTACTTCTGTCAATCTGCCGGATTTGTTCTCCAGAAAAATGGAAAGTTGTTTTGCTATCATAGTTGTTTCTGATTTCGATTTTGTTATTTTTATGTCGGTTCGTTCAAATGGATGAATCTGCAAAAGTTCTACCGCAAAATAAATGATTTTTTTGCTTATATCAAAGATTTTGCCGAATATTGCCGTTGTTTATAGGAAAAATGAATAAGTTTGAATTGACATCAAGTTACAGTCCTACCGGAGACCAGCCCGAGGCCATCGCCCAACTGACGGATGGGATTCGCCAGGGGCTTCCTGCACAAACCTTGCTGGGAGTGACCGGGTCGGGGAAAACGTTTACCATAGCCAACGTCATTGCCAATATCAATAAGCCGACATTGATTTTGAGCCATAACAAGACGCTGGCTGCCCAGTTGTATAGCGAGTTCAAGGGCTTTTTCCCGAAGAATGCAGTCGAGTATTATGTGTCTTATTACGATTATTACCAGCCGGAAGCTTACCTGCCGTCGACGGACACGTATATAGAAAAGGATTTGTCTATCAACGATGAGATAGACAAACTGCGCCTGGCGGCCATTTCTTCGTTGCTGTCGGGGCGGAAGGATGTGGTGGTAGTGTCGTCTGTGTCGTGCATATACGGCATGGGGAATCCGTCGGATTTTTATGACAATGTCATCGAGATAAGGTGTGGCAAGGCGTTCAGCCGGAATGTGTTCCTGCGGCGGCTGGTAGACAGCTTGTACGTGCGCAACGACCTGGAACTGGCGCGGGGACGTTTCCGCGTGAAGGGGGATACGGTGGACATCTGGCTGGCTTACGCCGATACGTTGCTGAGGGTGAACTTCTGGGGTGACGAGGTGGACGGGATTGAGGAGGTGGACCCGGTGAGCGGAGTCTGCATGGGGAGGATGGATGAGTATAAGATTTATCCGGCCAACTTGTTCATGACGACGAAGGAGAACACGCTGAGGGCCATTCATGAGATTGAGGATGATTTGAGGACGCAGGTGGAGTGGTTCGAGGAGCGGGGGCAGATGCTGGAGGCCAAGAGGCTGCAGGAGCGGGTGACGTATGACATGGAGATGTTGCGCGAATTGGGGCATTGTGCGGGGATAGAAAACTATTCGCGGTATTTCGACAACCGGGCTCCGGGGACGAGACCTTACTGTCTGCTGGACTTTTTTCCGAAGGATTACCTGACGGTGATTGACGAGAGCCATGTGAGCGTGCCGCAAATCCGGGCCATGTATGGCGGGGACAGGGCGCGGAAACAGAACTTGGTGGAGTATGGTTTCCGCCTGCCTGCGGCGTTTGACAACCGCCCGTTGAAGTTTGACGAGTTCGAGGAGATGACGCGGCAGGTCATCTATGTCAGCGCCACACCGGCCGAGTATGAGCTGGCCAAGTCGGAGGGTATCGTCGTGGAGCAGGTCATCCGCCCGACGGGATTGCTGGACCCGGTCATCGAAATCAGGCCGAGTCATAACCAGATTGACGACTTGATGGAGGAGATTCAGGTGCGTATCGAGCGGGGGGAACGGACGTTGGTAACGACGCTGACCAAGCGGATGGCGGAGGAGCTGACGGAATATCTGCTGAACAACCACGTGAGGTGCAACTATATACATAGCGATGTGGAGACGCTGGAGCGGGTGAAAATCATGGCCGACTTGCGCGAGGGGGTGTATGACGTCTTGATAGGTGTCAACCTGTTGCGCGAGGGGTTGGACTTGCCCGAAGTGTCGCTTGTCGCCATCTTGGACGCGGACAAGGAGGGGTTCCTCCGCTCGCACCGCTCGCTGACCCAGACGGCCGGGCGTGCGGCACGCAACGTGAACGGGCGCGTCATCATGTATGCCGACACGGTGACGGAGAGCATGCGCCTGACCATCGACGAGACGAATCGCCGCCGGGAGAAGCAGTTGCGCTACAACGCAGAGCACGGCATCACGCCGCAGCCGCTGCACAAGTCGCGCCCCGCAAACGTCTTCGCGCAGGCGGCAGGCAGCGGGCAGGCCGACGGGGAACCGAGGCGGGAGCCGAGGCCGTATGCGGGGATGGAGCCGGAGAAGACGGTGGCTGCCGACCCGGTGGTGCAGTACATGAGCCGCGAACAACTGGAGCGAAGCATCGCCCACACGCGGCGGCTGATGCAGGAGGCGGCCAAGAGGCTGGACTTCATCGAGGCGGCGCAGTACCGCGACGAGGTGGTCCGCCTGGAGGATTTGTTGCTGGAAAAGAAATGACGGCGCGCAAGCGTCATGTGATAAATAACTTAATTTATTAACCCCTCCCGCCCGTCTGTGCCGGTCCGGGCAACCGGAAACGGGGCGGGAACTAAAATCTTTTTTTACGATGACTATTCTACTTAGAACTATCGCAAAGATAGACATTAACAATCCGGACGGCCCGAAGAAGTGGTATCCCACGCAAGTGACGACCGCCCAAGTGGACGAAACCCAAGTGGCAATGGACATTGCCGAAGAGACAACGCTGAACCCTTCTGAAGCGATGATGGCCTTGCGCCAGCTACGCAAAGTGGTTCTACGCCACCTGCTGGCCGGCGAAAGCGTCAAGCTGGGCGACTGGGGGAGCTTCAGCATCTCGCTGACTTCCGCCGGGGGCGCAGCCACCAAAGCCGAGGTCAACGCGAACAGCATCAAGAAGGTGAACCTGAAGTTCAGACCCAGCGAAGCGTTTAAGGCCGACTTGCAGAAGGCCACCTTCACGTGGGTCGAGAAGCTGGCCGACGGCCGTTCGTCCGGCAGCACGGAGGGCACGGAGCCCGGCACCGGCGAGGACGATGACGACAGCGGCCAGGGCACTTTCGGTTGACCCTTCGCCCGTCATCCCGCAGGCTTGCACCGGGGCATCTGCCCAATTGCCTCCCGCAAGCCTGCGGGATTTTTTTGTGCATCACGCCGACTTTCCGTCCGCATCACGCGTACTTTCCGCCTGTAACACGCGTGTTACCCGTCTGCATCACGCGTGTTACCCGTCTGCATCACGCGTGTTACCCGTCTGCATCACGCGTGTTACCCGTCTGCATCACGCATGTTACCCGTCTGCATCACGCATGTTACTCGTCTGTATCACGCATATTACCGATTTGCATCACGCGTGTTACCGATTTGCATCACGCGTGAAGCCCGTCTGACATCACGCGTGAAAGCCTCCCGACATCACGCCTATTAACAAACCAAAACACGCGTGATGTCCAGACCCTTTCACGCGTGATGTCAGACACCCTCTGCACCAGCTCCCAGAAGGCCTCCTGAGAGGGGGGCGGAAAGCCGGACGCAGCCGTCAGCCGCACAGCCTCCTCACCGCCCGGCGGCACCGCTCCAGGTCGCGCCCGTCCACCGGGCGCTGCCGCGTCCCCCCACGCTCGATGCAGCCCGCCACCCGGAAACCACTCCACCGCAACACCTCGCGCAACGCCCGCACCGTCCCCCGCGACTGGCGGAACCACACGTTGAAAGGCCACGGCGTCGTACACGTCACCACCAACCACGCCCGCCGCCCCTCCAGCAACGGACGCGGCATCCCCCGGCGGCCCTCGCCCATCATGCCATAAACCATCCGGTCGAACAACACCTTCAACGTCCCCGGCATGTTGCCCCAATAACACGGCGTACCCACCACCAGCACGTCACACCACCGCAGCAACTCCAGCACCCGCTGCGCGTCATCCGGCGGCAGCACGCAGCGCCCCTCGCCCCGGCACACCATGCACCCCGTGCACGCCCGCACCGACAGACTCGACACCCGTTCGCACACCACCTCGGCTCCCCGCGCCCGCGCCTCGTCGGCCATCGCCTCCAACATCCGTGCCACACCCCCGTCCCTGCGCGGGCTGACATTCAAAAACAGCATCTTCATCCTTCTGCATCTCCTTTCTTCCTTCTGAAAAACACAAACATTCCCACGGAAAAAACCGCAAGAATCCGTATCTTTGTCCAGCCCGGCTCCCGTCCGCACACCGCCGTCCGGCCCTGCGGCATCCCCCGGGTTACACATTATTATATTATATACTACACATTATTATATTATATATGGAAACACACCCTTCTGCCGCCCTCGTCCTCTCCATGGGCGGAGCACGCGGCATCGCCCACATCGGAGTCATCGAAGCACTCCTCGCACACGGCTACCACATCACCTCGCTTGCCGGCAGCTCCATGGGCGCCCTCGTCGGCGCCATGTACGCCACCGGCCGCCTCGAAGCCTGCAAACAATGGCTCTGTACCTGGAATCGCCGCAAGATGTGGCAACTGGCCGACCTCAGCCTGAGCCGCGACGGTCTGGTCAAAGGCGACCGCTTCATCCGCGAACTCTCCCGCCTGCTGCCCGACGTCAACATCGAAGACCTCCCCCTGCCCTACGCCGCCCTTGCCACCGACATCACGAGCGGTGAAGAAGTGAAGTTCGACCATGGCAGCCTGTTCGACGCCATCCGCGCCTCCATCTCCATCCCGATGCTCTTCCGCCCCTTCCGTCAGGCCAACCGGCGGCTCGTCGACGGCGGCATCCTCAATCCCCTGCCCCTGGCCCACGTCACGCGCACTCCCGGCGACCAGCTCATAGCCGTCGACGTCAACGCCCCCGCCTCCCCCCTACGGGCACGCCGGCAACTCAACCCCTACCAACTGATGACCCGCTCTTCACGCCTGATGATGCAGCAAATCACCCGCTATCAACTGGCCCAGACACCACCCGACCTCCTCATCAGCCTCTGCGGCGATGACTACGACATGATGGAATTCTTCCGCGCCGAAGAAATCGTCGAAGCAGGCCGACAGGCGGCTAAAGAGACGCTAAGTCGCGCAGCCATGCTTCCGCAGACGCATCGCTCGGCATCCGCCAATCCCCGCGCGGACTGAGCGAAATACTCCCCACCTTCGGCCCGTCAGGCAGGCACGAACGCTTGAACTGCTGGCTGAAAAACCGCGAGCAAAACCTCTGGAGCCAATACTTGATAGTCTCCTCGTCATACGTCCCCTGGAAGGTACGCTTCGCCAGGTAGTGAATCTTGGAAGGCCTGAAGCCGAAACGCATGAAATAATAAAGAAAGAAATCGTGCAGCTCATAAGGGCCTACCAAATCCTCTGTCTTTTGCTGGATATTCCCCTTCTCGTCTGCTGGAATCAGCTCCGGGCTGATGGGAGTATCCACAATGTCAAGCAATGTCCGGCGCGAATCTTCGTCCGTGCTATGCTCCGCCACCCATTTTACCAGGTACTTAACCAACGTTTTGGGCACACTGGCATTCACTCCATACATGGACATATGGTCGCCGTTGTACGTCGCCCATCCCAAAGCCAGCTCCGACAAGTCACCCGTGCCTATCACCAGCCCGTTCGCCTGGTTGGCAATATCCATCAGGATTTGTGTCCGTTCACGGGCTTGCGAGTTCTCATACGTCACATCGTGCACTTCCGGATTGTGGTGGATGTCCTTAAAATGTTGCATACAAGCCTCCTTGATGCTCACCTCCCGTACAGTCACTCCTAAAAAGTTCATCAGGTCAATGGCATTGCTGTGCGTACGGTCGGTAGTTCCGAATCCAGGCATCGTCACCCCGATAATTCCCTTCCGCGAGAGCCCTAACTTGTCAAACGTCTGTACACACACCAACAAGGCCAACGTGGAATCCAACCCTCCCGAGATGCCGAGAACGGCAGACTTGGCATGAGTATGAACCAATCGTTGTGCCAGGCCTGCGACTTGTATGGAGAAAATCTCTTCACAACGTTCATCCAAGGCAGCGCCTTGCGGCACAAAAGGATGTGGGTCGAACGTACGGGTCAGTTGACATTCTCGTTCGTTGATACATTCCGTAGAAATACGTATCGGTGCCTCTCGTACCATACATGCACTACACGATGCAAACGTCGTATTTACACGGCGTTCCATGCGTAAACGTTCCACATCAATCTCACTGATTACGATTTGCTCGTCAAATGAAAAACGCTTGTTTAAGTTTAACTGGGTGCCGTTTTCATATATCAAAGCATTCCCGGCAAAAACTACATCAGTGGTCGACTCTCCAAAACCACATGAACTAAATACATAACCGGCAATGCATCGTGCCGATTGCTGGGCAATGAGTGAGCACAAGTAAGAGTGCTTTCCTACTCCTTCGTTGTCTGCTGATAAATTGAAAATAATTTCTGCTCCCTGCAACGCCAAGCTCGAACTTGGTGGAATCGGAGCCCAAAGATCTTCACAGATTTCAATGCCGAATGTCGTCTTTGACGTATCAAATAGCAGATTGCTACTCATAGGAATGTTTTGCCCACACAGCCGCACACTCTTTTCGTCAACCTGAGTAGACGATGTGAACCACCGTTTCTCATAGAACTCTTTATAGTTAGGCAGATAGGTCTTAGGAACGATTCCTAATATTTTCCCCTTTTGAATGACTACTGCTGCATTTAACAAAATACCGTTCAAAGCCACGGGCATACCAACGATAGAGATAATATCCAACTGGCGTGTATTATTTAAGATTTGCATTAAGCCTATTTCCGCATTTTCTAATAGAAGCTGGTGAGCAAACAAATCTCCGCATGTATATCCAGTCAAGCACAACTCGGGAAAAACTATGATTTCCACCCCTCTTCCATCTGCAATAATAATTCCCTTCTCGATTTGTGCGGCGTTAAATGCGCAATCAGCAACCTTTACATGAGGTATTGCCGATGCAACTTTCACGAATCCATAATTCATAATTTCTATTTTGCTTTTTATTTATAAAGAATTCGGGTTAAACACATATTATTTAAACTTCAAAATGATAAATGCACCTATATTTAGTAGACAATCAAGCAATAAAGCAATTTCCATTTTCGACCATTTCCTTCATGTTGCATATAATTTGAGCCCTGATTAGCGAAACAAAGGTACGCTTTTTCATAAAAAATCGAATATTCTATGCTTTTTTTTCCAAAAATATTTGGTCAATTAAAGAATAATCCCTTTCTTTGCAATGAAAATAAAAATGTAATAATTACAAACCTGAAAACAATGGATGTTTTAGAACGATTGCAAAGTCATCATATCAAACCTTCCGTGCAGCGAATAGCTATTATGGATTATTTGATGAAGCATCGTACGCATCCTACGGTGGATGAAATTTACATAGCACTTTCGCCATCCATGCCGACTCTTTCTAAAACGACTGTATATAATACATTGAAGTTATTGACTGAAAATGGAGCTATACAAACGTTGACAATAGACGGTCGTAACACGTGTTATGATGCAATAACTACACCTCACGCTCATTTCTTTTGTAAATGTTGTGGACGGATTTACGATCTTGTGCCGACGGTAAGTGATTCACATCCAGGTGAGATGGAGCGCGAAGGACATCAAATACAAGAAATTCATCATTATTATAAGGGTATTTGTAAACATTGTATGCAAGAAAAAGGTTATATAAATAATAATTGATTAACTAATTCTAATTTTTAAGGAGGAATTTAATATGAAAAAGTTTAGATGTACAGTATGTGGTTATGTTTATGAAGGTGATGCAGCTCCCGAAAAGTGCCCTCTTTGCAAGGCTCCTGCCAGCAAATTCGTAGAAGTAGAAGAACAAAATGCTGGTGGTCCGCTGGTATTTGCTGATGAGCATGTTATCGGTGTAGCAAAAGGTTGTGATGATGAAATGATTAAAGATTTGAATAATCATTTTATGGGTGAATGCACTGAAGTTGGCATGTATCTTGCAATGAGTCGTCAAGCAGACCGTGAAGGTTACCCTGAAATTGCAGAGGCATTTAAACGCTATGCTTGGGAAGAAGCTGAACATGCTTCAAAGTTTGCAGAACTGCTTGGTGACTGCGTTTGGGATACTAAGACTAATCTAGAAAAACGCATGGAAGCAGAATGTGGAGCTTGTGAAGATAAAAAACGTATTGCGACCCGTGCAAAAGCTTTAAATCTGGATGCAATTCATGACACTGTTCATGAAATGGCCAAGGATGAAGCTCGTCATGGTAAGGGATTCGAAGGTCTGTACAATCGTTACTTTAAAAAGTAATTGATTTATAAGTAAGCAAAGAAAAAAAGATATACTCAAAGTTAAGTATATCTTTTTTCTTTGCTTACTTACTCGTAACTTGATGGATATAAAGATTGCAATGCAGTAGAATATAATTAACGTGAATTCGATATAAGGAATAAATTTATTTGTTTGAGAATTAGCAACATAGCGATAAAAGCCTTAATTTTATAGTATCCAATTATAACATTTAAGCGATTACCACTATATTCTCAGAGGCTAAAGTTACGGAGATTTATTGCAGGGCGGATG
>NZ_JAMBLS010000040.1 GCF_023336905.1 Bacteroides sp. ET71 | reverse complement strand
CCCTTATATCGAACTCACGTTAATATTCACTTCTTCAGACAATGGCCGGAATCTATCTACATATCCCCTTCTGTAAAACCCGTTGCATTTACTGCGATTTTTACTCCACTACCCGCAACGATTTACGGCAACGCTATGTCCGTGCCTTATGCCGCGAATTAGCCTTGCGCCGCGACTACTTGCGAGGAGCAACAGTCGAAACCGTCTACTTTGGTGGTGGCACCCCCTCACAACTGACAGAAAAAGATTTCGAATCTATCTTCCAAACCCTGCAAGACGTCTATGGACTGGAACACGCCAGAGAAATCACCCTCGAAGCCAACCCTGATGACCTGACCGACGATTACGTGCAACTGTTACGCCACTTCCCTTTCAATCGCATCAGTATGGGCATCCAAACCTTTGATGAACAGACCTTGCAATTGCTTCAGCGTAGACACACTGCCACCCAAGCAATAGAAGCCGTACAACGATGCAGGCAGGCAGGATTCAACAACCTGAGCATCGACCTCATCTACGGCTTGCCAGGCGAAACGGAAGAGAAATGGAAGCACGACTTACAAGAAGCCGTCAACCTGCATCCAGAGCACATCTCAGCCTATCACCTGACATATGAAGAAGGGACTCCACTCTACCGGCTGCGGGAAACGCACCGGGTGAACGAAGCGAATGAAGAAGACAGCCTGCGCTTTTTCACCCTGCTGGTGCAAACACTGCGAGAAGCCGGATATGTACATTACGAAATATCCAATTTCTGCCTGCCCGGCCACCACGCCCGCCACAACACAGCCTATTGGCAAGGCATACCCTACCTGGGATGTGGCCCCTCGGCACATTCGTTCGACACCGACAGCCGCGAATGGAACCAAGCTTCATTGACAGCCTACATTGATGGTCTGGAAAAGAATGAACGTCCTTTTGAAGCTGAGAAACTGGACAACGATACACGATACAATGAATACGTTATGACAGGCATGCGCACCCGATGGGGCATCTCACTGGAAAAGATAGCCACCGATTTCGGTACAAAACGTTTAGACTACCTGCGCCAGATGGCTCACCCGCACCTGCAAAGAGGAAAGCTGATAGAAAAAGAAGGGCGTTTCTGCCTGACAGAAGAAGGTATATTTACTTCAGATGATATCATCAGCGATCTGATGTATGTCTAAAAAAGCTGTCCATGACATACCCATCCAATAGCTGAAAGAAAGCGACTATACCGGACGAAATAATATCTTCATCTCCCGAGCAGCTACGCATCTACATCCAGCAAATTGCCTATCTGCTTCACAACCTGGCCTTTCCACATAGCTAAGATGTCTTCAAAAGTCTCTCCTTTCTCCAGTAATATATCTTCGGCCAACTTACGAGTCAAAAAAGGAAAAACCAGCAATCCATAGAATGTATAAAACACCGTAAGCAAAGGCACTTTTTTCAGCTTCCCCTCATCCATCTCAGCCTGCAAAGAACGTATTATCTTATGGACATAGTGGTCAATCTGCTCACGGCGAGCCATTTGCAGCAAGAAAGCAGAATCTCGCTGAATCTCTCTGGCCATGAACAACGGAAGACAAGGATGCTTCATAAACAACACAATATAAGCATCAATCACCTGTTCTATACGCCTGCTAATCGGTAAGTCAGAACGGCTGAGAATACCATACACCCGAGGAACGAAAGACAAAAGAAGCCGCCCCAATACGGTTTGAAACAATTTATCTTTCGTCCGGAAATAATAATGCAACGTAGGACGGTTGATTCCAATAGAAGCGGCAATATCGCTCATATTAGTACCAGCAAAGCCTCTCTCCATAAACATCTGTTCGGCACAAAGCAAGATACGTTCTTCCATACTTGGCATTGTTGTTTGTTCAATTTTCATAGCATCAATTCTTCAGATTATTGGTAAACAAAAGCAGGCGATTAGTAACATTCACCTCACTCACTCCACTATCGAAGTCAAGCGAAAGCAGGTTCAAATCAGGGAAAAGCCTTGTGATTCGTTTCTCCATGCCTTTAGCAACAATATGGTTGGCGATGCAACCGAAAGGTTGCAGGCTCACCACATTTTTAACGCCCTGCGAAGCATACGACACTATCTCGCCAGGCAACAACCAGCCTTCACCAAACTGTGCATTGAGCGTAATGACACGACTGGCCTGTCGAGCCTGTTCAAAAACATCTTCAAAAGGCATAAAGTAAGGGAAGCGTTTACCTATTTGATTGACATGCTCCACCTCTTTCCAGAGCAAGCGATAAACCCACCGGGATACAAAGAACGGCACGTTCTTCTTTTCCAAATGGTCTCTTCCCCATGCCTCACGGTTGACAAAACTCTGCAAAAAGAAGCCTGTGAGCAAAGGAGGCACGACCTCTATCCGCCGTTCTGTCAACCAGTCGGTAACACGTTGTTGGGCAAAAGGATTGAACTTCAGAAAAATCTCCCCTACAATACCCACTTTAGAGCATTCTTCGGTAGAAACAATTTCCGAAAACCTGTCGGCAGCCTCAGCCAACAAGTCAAACAGCCACGAGCTTTTCCCATTTTCAATGAAATGAGCCGCTTTTTTCAGATAGCGCTCCATCAGTCCATACGCCTGCCCCTTTTCTTTCTCCCGCACCACTGCCCCGTAATAGAATTTAGCCATGCAATCGCTAAATAAAACGGCACGAATGGCCACAGGCATCAACTTCACCCAATTCATCTTGAAGCCCGGCTGATAATTGCCCATCATGTCACCAAAAGTGACAGATATCACAGGCACATTACTGAAACCGGCATCCACCAGGGCTTTTTTGATAAGAGGCAAGTAATTGCTGGCACGGCATTGTCCCCCTGTCTGCGTAATGGCCACAGCCGTCTTGTCTGGATCATAATGCCCGTCCTTCAAAGCTTTTATGATATCGCCTACAATCAATGTGGCCGGATAACAGACTTCGTTATTGGCATACCTCAGCCCCCACTCAGCCGACCTGGCATCACTCAACGGCAGATTTTCCACATCATAACCTACCAATTTCATTACAGCCGGCAACAACGGAGAAAGAAAAGGAGTAAAGAAAGGTATCAATATTTTACGTCCACGGGCAGCCTTGTCAAAGATGGGAGTGGTAACAAAAGCATCCTGACAAGCGTCTGCTACGGATTGCCCGGCACTGGCGAAATCTCCGGGCACCAGTTTCAAGCTTTCCAACAACGAACGTACCCGCAGCTTCATGGAACCCACATTATTGATGTCATCCAGCTTCAACAACGTCAACGACTTCCCATAACGCATCAGCAAGCTACGCACTTCATCAACCAAAAAAGCATCCGGTCCACAACCAAAAGAAGTCATCTGTACAAACTGTACATCATGCCCCTGGGCAGCGCACCAGCGTGCCGCATCCAATATACGGGTAGGATAAGCCCATTGCTCCACAAAGTGTACATCGGCAACAGGCATTGGCTTATCGAGGACAATATCATCAGTCAAAACATAAATGCCCATGCCAGCCAACAAATCGCTGACCTTATGCTGGATAAGCGGGTCTGTATGATAAGGCCGACCGGCCAACAAGACTGCCAATGAGTGTGTTTTTCGAGCTTCGCTCAATATATGTTCATTCTGGGCCACCAGCTCCTTCTCATAGTCATCTTGCGCCCGCAACGCTTGTTCAAAGGCCTTGTTTATCGTCGGAAGCGTCACTCCCAACCCAGACAAGTATTCCTTACATTGTTCTCTGAGCAAATCCTTGTCCTTAAAGGTTATAGCAGGAGAATCAATAGGAATATCCGTTTGCTGCACTCCTTTTATCACTTCAGAATAGCCGGTCACAATAGGGCAGTTGAAACTGTTATAACCGGCCTTCTGCTGTTCAAATACGACAAAAGGCATGAAGATTCGGTCCACTTTCTTATCTTGCAAGTTCTGAATATGACTATGCACCAGTTTCGCCGGGAAACAAATGTTGTCTGACATCACCATCCGGGCATTGCCTTCATACGCTGCATAATCAGAAGCATCAGACAAACATACCTGCAAACCGCACGCAGTAAAGAGGGCATGCCAGAAAGGATAATCTTCGAACATATTGAGGCAACGCGGAATGCCAATGCTCAAGGCTGCTTCGGACAAGACTGGCCGCTCGAACAACAGCTTTTCTTTCCACTTATAGGCATTAAGGCCAAGCATATGGCTTTCTCCATTGGTAAAAACTCTCTCGCAACGGTTTCCCGAATAATAACGCCGCCCGTTGTCGAACGTATAAGCAGTCACCAGACACCGGTTTTCGCAACCTTTGCAATGCAACTCACGTGTGGAAAAAGCAGCTTTTCCCAACAAATCGTCCAACGTCATTTCTATATCAGGATGCTGCGAAGCATACAAAGCACAACCCAAAGCCCCCATCAGTTCCGGCAAATCGCAACGGGTCACTTCGGCTCCGGTCAACAATTCAATGGCCCGCACCACAGCATCATTCCGCATGGTTCCTCCTTGCACGAAAATATGCTTCCCCAACACGGAAACATCTTTCAACTTCAACACCTTATACAAGCAGTTTTTCACGACAGAATAAGCCAACCCCGCTGCAATATCTTCGATGGTAGCACCCTCGCGCAACACTTGCTTCACCTTGGAGTTCATAAACACCGTGCAACGGGTGCCCAAATCACAAGGATGCTGAGCCTGGCAAGCCAAACGGGCGAAATCGGAAGGACTATAACCCAGATTTTTGGCAAAAGTCTCGATGAACGACCCACAACCCGACGAACAAGCCTCATTGATTTCAATGCGATTAATAACCCCATTGGAGATAAAGACGGCCTTCATGTCTTGTCCGCCAATATCAAAGATAAAAGATACCTCTTTATTGAGGTGTCGGGCAGCCATATAGTGGGCAATCGTCTCCACTATGCCCGAATGGAAACCAAAAGCCGCTTTGACCAAGTCTTCCCCATAACCGGTGGAACAGCCGCCTTTAATGTGCAAGCAGGCCCCACAAGCATCACAGTCTTCTTTCAAAAGCCGCAAACCTTTTTCCACCGCCCCGATGGGATTCCCGTTGTTATTCACATAATAGGAATAAAGGATGCGGGACTCTGCATCCGTCACCACAATCTTGGTAGTGGTAGAACCTGAATCAATCCCGACAAAAGCATCGTAAATACCCTTTGCCAAAGCACGTTTTTCGACGGTATATTCCGACATACGTGCTTTCCAGGCTCTGTATTCTTCCTCATTCTGAAAAACCGGAGGAAGCCCTTTCCGAACTTCACTACCGGCCGTCCCCAATTTCTCCTGCAACAAAGCCCGAAGCGCAGCAAGGGACAATATCCGTTCCTGCTGCCCACCCGGACATTCATACAAAGCACTTCCCATAGCAGGCAACAGCGTCCCAAACTTTGGCAATACAACATCCTGCGGACTCAAAGAAAGATAATCCATGAAAGATTTACGCAAAGCAGGCATAAAAGTCAACGGCCCGCCGCAAAACAAAACCGGCGGCTGTATCTCGCACCCATGCGCCAGCGTCACCACCGTCTGCACAGTCACCGCATGAAAGATAGACGCCGCAATGTCCTGACGACTTGCATTCTTGGCCACCAGATTCTGTATATCAGTCTTGCAAAAGACCCCGCAACGGGAAGCAATGGGATAAATCTTCGTACTATCAGCAGCCAGACGGTCCAAATCAGAAACCTCTACTCCCAGAATAACAGCCATCTGGTCAATAAAAGCCCCCGTTCCACCCGCACAATTACCGTTCATGCGCAAATCCTTAGCCTCCCCCTCGTTGAAGAAGACAACCTTGGCATCTTCCCCACCAATATCAATTAAAGACCGCACTTCCGGATGACTGCATTGGACAGCTCTCGTAGCAGCCACCACTTCTTGTACAAAAGGAATGGAACACTTCTCTGCAATGCCCATGCCGACAGAACCTGTGATGCGCACAGACACTTCCCTATCGCCCAATGCCGCCTCCATCTCCTGCAAACACTTCAGCAATGTAGGCATTATCTTGGCATTATGACGTTCGTACTTCGTATATACAATGTTCCCGGAATCATCCACAACAACAAACTTAGCCGTTGTCGAGCCCATATCTATCCCTAATCTAACCATCGTCCGCTTCGATTATATGATACTATACAACTATTCTGACTACTGTGTCAGACACAAAGATATGAATTATTCAACAAAGCAAGCTCCTGCAAGAAATAAATTTTAACACAAATTAATTCTGCAAAACTTCCAAGCTCTCTGGAAAGCCACGCGACTTCGACCCTTTTGGCTAAGATACTTTCCACAGCTATCTCCACTTGTTTATAGGCATCGCTCATGGCGTTCCACGTATTCTGCATCCGTATGCATAATAATTCGCTCTGGCCTGCAAGGCGATTTTCGGCATTGCGTACTTGTAGTTTCTGCCGCTTCATGTCGTGCGAACCTCCCCACCATCCGGTGATTGGTACGCTGACGGTGATACTCCATATCGATGGACAAAGCCCGGTCGGCGTGCGTGCCTTTCAGCACAATCTTCTGGTCATAATCGCCGTCCCAAACAGTCCCCACAGGCAGTCCGCTACCATAACGCATGGCAAGTATGTTTTCTACTGTGGCATTGTTGATGCCCAAACGGGTAGCTTCGTTTTCCTTGAGTATGACTTTGGCTGTGTGCAACGGCTCGTTCAAGTCCGTGTAGGCTAAAATCAATTCGGGCATATTCCGCATCAGCGCCAATAGTTTGCTGGCATCGCGACGCAGAGTATCCAGATTCTCTCCGCTCAGCCTGAACTCTACCGGATAGACGGCTTCGCTATAAGTCAGTTGCTTGAAGCGTACGCGGGCATCGGGGAAAGCATCTGTATAACGCGGAGTGTATTGGACAGTTTCTTCCACACCTGTGGTATTAACGATAAACTGGGCATAATTCGTCCCGGCAATCTGCGGAGCATAGCTGTTCTGAAATCGTGGTGACGAACAACTTTTGAATGAAGTAACGAAACCACACGAGAATCACGACGCAGGATGTGTTCCACACTATCGGCCACTTGCGCCGTGCGTTCAACCGCCGTGCCCGCAGGCAGACTGATTTCCACAGCAAACTGGTTGCGATCGGCAGCAGGCATCATCTGTTGAGGCAATGTACCTATCAGTACAATTCCAGCCAGAACGGAAAGCAGGCCTGCCGCCACCGTACTTTTGGGCCATCGGAATTACCTATCTCTTACGCCGTCTGAAGTTCGTTCAATTTCCCGAGATGGCTCAATATTCCGCACTCCGTTGATTTCCTTCTTACGGCAGAATAATGAAAAACCACTCATTCCAAACGGATTACGTTTCATTGTTACTTATTTGCTGACGGCTGCTTTGTGGGTTCTGTTCCATCAGGCCCGGCGCTCAGGCAACAAGAATCCCAATTCCAAAACAGCTTGCCATTCTCCCAAACACTCATCGTAAAGAATAATTACCAAAAGCTTTTCCAACAGACAATAACCGGACAAAGTCGTACCAAAGTCCTTCCAAAGTCGTACCAAGTTCGTTCCATTTTGCTCGCCATAGAAACGAAGAAGGAACGTCTTTGGAACGTCTTTGTATCAAACCTTTTTACTTACCAAACCAAAAACATCGATGTTGGCAAGACTCATTTCTATCCAAGAGGCTTTTTTATTCAGCACCAAACGATGATTGAATCAGACACCCGAAAACTCTGACACTCCCTGCACTTAACTGGCAACCAGCACCCGGGCAATCCATCAAGCAAAAGGCAAGAAAAACAGCAAGAACCTTTCACAATCATCTGACGCAAGCATTTTATATTTCAAAATGGTTACATATTTCTGTTTTTCCAAGCATTTTCACACCATCCACTTGACGAAAATCAAGAAATGAGGGGAAGATATGCAGTTTTTCAGTCTTTCATTTTTATGTTATAAAACACATCCGTATATTTGCATCGGTAAAAAGAAAGCTAAGAGAACTTGAAGGTCTTCAATAGGTATTAGTTTTAATAGTAAGATTAGTTTTTAGGTTAACAAATTTAAAAGTAAGTATTATGAAACGTTTTGGATTAACTTTAGTAGCAGCATTTTGCGTAACTGTTTTGACTTTTGCTGCTGGTAATCAACCTACAACCGAAAAGTGGGAAGGACGTATCAATGTGGAGAAACTGAGCCGTTTCTTGAAACTGACAGATAAACAGGAACAAGAAGTAGCTAACATCTGTGAATACTTCAGCGAACAAATGCAACGCGCCACTTCTTCCAAGAAAGATCAGGAGAAGATGCTTCACAATGCCATCTATGGCAATTTGAAACTGATGAAGCAGACGTTGAATGAGAAACAGTATGCTGAATATACAAAAGTATTGAATGCTACTCTTCAAAACAAAGGCATCGTAGTGAAATAAAAGAATGAACCAATAGCCATAAAATGAAAAAGACACCGGAGGGAATACGTCCGGTGTCTTTTTTATGTCAGCAACAAGGTATTCCTGTTGCCAACTCCCTAACCAGTTTATGTTATCGCTCTACTTTCACAAGCAAAAACGTTCTTGCAATTCCTTTTTATATTTCCGCGAAACCACCAGTTCCGTTACCCGGTCAAACGGTGGATAAAGTATGCACTTGCTTTCTTTAATAATCATCAGATAATCAATATTAATGATATAAGACTGATGAATCTGTACGAAACAAGAAGAATACTGAATAATCTGCTCTGCCGTCATGCCCCGGCGTAAAGCCAAAGGAGGTTGGTTGTTCAATATGACTTCCCATTGCTTGCGAGCTGAGCAATAACGGAAAAAGCCTATCTCGGACGGACGCAATGCACGCATGTCGTTCGTTGGAGTAAACACAATGAAAGTCTGCCCTCCCCCAACCGGATACTTTTCTCCCGGATTATTCTGACTGGCATGGTATACCTGTTTGATGAACCGCTCCAATATATCCTTTAATTCCTGCTCTTCGAAAGGTTTCAACAGATAATCAAAAGCCGCCCCGCGGATAGCTTGTATCATATACTTGTCATAAGCAGTATAAAATACGACACGCATGGTCCATGACAAAGTAGTATCGCGCATATCCTGCAACAATTCCATACCTGTCATATCTGGCAATTCCACATCCAAAAATAATAGATCCGGCTGCACTCTCTCTACAAGCCTGCGACCTTGTTTCCCATTATGAGCTACCCCTTCGAGAGAGAAACGCCCGTCCTTCTCCAATGCAAGGCTCAGATTCTCCAACGAAAGTTCATCATCGTCCACTATCACTACTTTGTATGTTTCCATGTTTGCATGTGTGTTCCGTTTCAAAGGGCGAATATAGGGATTATATTACTTTTTTACAAAACGAAAATGCCCGAAATCGCACTGTATGACTATATTCCGAGATTATTCTATCGTAAAAAGATACTAAGTGGTTATTTTAAATTGTGTAATCATAATACTTCGGCAGGTAATAGGCCACCTGACAGCCTGTTTCTCCATACTCTTCTAAAAGAACATTCCGTACAGAGACATCGATAGCTTCCCGGTTTTTCTGGTTCAAAATCTGAATGGTCTGCATAATTACCTTCAACCCCGTTCCCGTGCCGCGCCGGACACTGTTTGAACGATAGCCGCCTCCATTATCCGTAATGCGTATATCTACGCCTTTAGGACTATCAACTATGGTTATCCACAATAAACGGTCGCCTTCCTTATCCTTTAAAGCATGTTTCACAGCGTTCTCAACCGGAATCTGTATAAGCATGGAAGGCAACGTGACTTGTTCTGGATTTATAGCCGACGCAATGGTAATCTGATAACTGAAACGAGAGCCTAAAGAACGCTGTTCCAACTCTAAATAGGTACGAACGAAATCCAGTTCTTCTGCTAAAGTTACCCGAAGTTGTTCGGCCAGTTCAAGGTTCCTCCGCATCAGTTTCACCAAAGAAGAGAATTTCTTTTTCCGCACATCATCCAAATCAGTCATCTCCTGATTAAGAATATTGAAAATGAAATGAGGAGAAAGACGGTTTCGGATGTTTTCAAGGCGAAGGGTGGAAACAGTCCTCCTACTCTCGACCAACAAAAGCGCCCGCTTCTTTTTATTGTAAACATAAACAAAATAGGCAATGAGCAAAGCCAAAAATCCGAAGGCCAAAACCACGAACTGAGTTTGCCGCAATTTCAGGACTTCAGTATGCTGCTCCTGCAAAAGCAGACGGTGAGCCATCAGGGTAGAATCCTGCTGGTAGCGTAAAGTCATATCGGCAATGCGCATCCTGATGCGTTCGTTGCGAATCGAATCGTCCAGACGTTGATCTTTCTCCAAATAATAATAGGCTGTGCGATAGTCCCCCAATTCGTTATAGTATTGACGCAAGTAACGATTGCGGATATGTATCAGGTCTGGGTCGATGTCCGACGGTGTAACAGCCCTGTCCAATACACGTGTGGCTTCCGAGAGATCTTTGCGCAGCAGAGCCAATTGGATATGCTGCGTATCCAGATAATATAAAGCGCTAGAGTCTTTCATGGCACGGAAAAAAGGTTCGCACAACGAAAGATACTTGGTTGCAGAATCGGGAAGGCTGAGACGAAGGAAGCAGTCCGCCAGATTAATCCGGCTTAGATTCAATTCATAATTCATGTCCGGATAAGCAGCAGTCAACGCCACTGCCTGCTTGAAATAGCTGGTTGCGGTACGATAATCTCCACGGAAATAATAAGAAGTGCCCCGGTTGTTCAAATAAAAATGTTTCTCGAAAGGCAGCATTTGACTGTATGAACGCAAGGCCAAGTCGTAGTAATGGTCACAAAGATCAAAAACGCGTAAAGAAGAATACACCTGAGCCAGACCATAATAGATAGGTACTTTCTGCGCAGTAAGCAACCCGAGAGAGTCACACAAAAGCAGAGCCCGCCGATACCAATAGGCTCCTCTATCCAATTTTCCTTGCCGGTTGCAGGCATCGGCCAAATTGATGAGGATGTCTGGCAAGACTTCCATTTTTGTCCCTTGCTGCCGTTGTTCGTAAGAGTCTCGGAAACAGTACTCTGCAGAATCCATGTGACCGGTACGGGCAAACAGGTTTCCTTTCATATTAGAACATTCGGACTGCAAATCGGCCAAACCCGGTGTAGCCGGAGTGCGGCGTACATATTCTTCTATCTGCCTGACCAAGAGACGGGCAGAATCAATGTCATAAGAAGAAAGGCAAGTCTTCAATGCCACTGCCAAATAATTGTAATACACCAGACTGTCATTACACTGTTGCATACGGGTTATGGCCCCTGTGCGTATCTTACGAGGAACGAAAGAGATAGAATCGCATATTTCCTGAAAGAAGGAATCGAAAACGTCCATCTCGGTAGGCTCAGACGAGACAACAGGATTGCGCCGGCAAGATGTGGGCAACAACAACATCAGCAAGAAGGAAACGCCCAACAAGGTAATCACGCACGGGCGGAAAGATCTGCATCTGTCCATATACACGAAAATATGTCAATAGATAGTCACTAGCGTAGCCCCAAATCCATATTCTTGAAAAGAGGCATCCTGAGTCTTGCACTTAGGATACTTGCGGCGAAGTTCATCCAATACCGCCTTGCGCAAGACGCCTTCACCTTTGCCATGTATGAAAACAACGCGCTGGCCATGCTTCTGCTTATACTGCTCCATAACCTCGCGGAACTTGTCCAACTGAAATTGCAGCATGTCAGCATTGGTCATGCCTTGCGTATTGTCCAACAAGGCATCAATGTGCAAATCTACTTCGATAATGCCGTTTTTCTCTTTCTTTCCTGTCTGAACCGATTTAGATGAGGGTATGTCCACTGATTTCTTCTGCAACAGGGATTTCTGTATTTCTTCGGCAGAGACATTGAGCTGGCGGACAGTCTGGTCGTCACGCACCAAGTCGTAAATCAAGGCGGGAGTACTGAAGAAATCGCTGGGCTGGAAAGTGTGCAACTTATAGAACTTGACAGTATCGACTCTCAACTCTACGCTGACAGCCGGTTTGAGCAAGAAAGAGCTACGGTCTTTGAAAGCCAACAACTGCACGCAGACTCGTTCCCGTTCATTCAATTCTGATTTCTCAAAGCCCTCCAAGAACAATTTTGTGTTCGGTTCAATCAAGCCATGTGAACGGACACTCCAGGCAGCGCTTTCGGCACTGAGATAGGTATAATATAGATAATAATTGGAATCGTTCACCAAGTAAGTTTCGAAGGGAGTGGTAGAAACGGCCTTGATGTCTACGGGTACAAAAGCGAGAAAGACATTCAGTCGGTTGCCAGTCCGGGTTTCCGGCTGCCGGTAGACCGAGATTTCGGGTTTCTTTATAGCAGCTTCGACGGGTGTGGCACGTTCCGGTTCTTGCTGCTTCTTCTGGGCTGCAGCCTTCATGGCCGGTGTCGGGATGTTATAATCGTCTGTTTCTACCACCACGCACTCGCGAATGGGCATAGGTATGTCAAAACCGTCTTCATCTTCTACCAACACAATATCCTTGCCTTGGAAACCACTGACTTTTCCACCGCCTACTTCGCTTAAGAAGCGTACTCTATCTCCTATTTTCATAACCTACTATAATATATTAATACACTTAAGAGAGCACAAAGGTACGAAATTATTCATACCTTTGCACGCCCAAAAGACAGATAATATGAACGAGAATCCCAAAGACATACATATCCGCGACTTCCAATATGACCTGCCGGATGAACGTATCGCCAAGTTCCCTCTGCCCCAACGAGACCATTCCAAGCTATTGATATACCGACACGGCCAGGTGGACGAAGACTGTTTCTTTAACCTCCCGGACTATATTCCTGCGGGCAGCCTGATGGTGTTCAACAACACGAAGGTCATTCAAGCCCGGCTACATTTCCGCAAGGACACAGGGGCACTGATTGAGGTGTTTTGCCTGGAACCGTTGGAGCCGAACGATTATGCGCTCAACTTCCAGCAGACGGCCCACAGTGCCTGGCTGTGCATGATTGGCAACTTGAAGAAATGGAAGGAGGGGGTGTTGCACCGCAAAATGACGGTGAAGGGAATGACAGTCACGCTGACTGCCAGACGGGGTGAATGTCGGGGCACGAGCCACCGGGTGGACTTCGCATGGGATAATGCTGAAGTGACGTTTGCCGACATACTGGAGGTGTTCGGCGAGTTGCCCATCCCGCCCTACCTGAACCGGGCCACGCAGGAGAGTGACTTGACGACTTACCAGACGGTGTACAGCAAGATAAAAGGTTCGGTGGCCGCCCCAACGGCGGGGTTGCACTTCACGCCTGCCGTACTGGATACGCTGCGGCAGAAGGGGGTGGAACTGGAGGAACTGACGCTGCACGTGGGTGCCGGCACGTTCCGCCCGGTGAAGAGCGAACGGATAGAGGGACACGAGATGCACACGGAGTATATCTCTGTCTCGCGGCAAACGATAGCCCGGCTGTTGGCTCATGACGCTTGCGCCGTTGCCGTGGGCACCACGTCGGTACGGACACTGGAAAGCTTGTACCACATCGGGCTTACCCTCATGGAGCACCCGGACGCTTCGGAAGAAGAGCTGCACGTCCGTCAATGGCAGCCCTACGGACTCTCCGCAGAGAAGGCTGCCACTCCGGCCACGGCTGCCTTGCAGGCAATTGCCGACTATCTGGACCGCCACCATATGGAGACGTTGCACACCAGTACGCAAATTATCATTGCCCCGGGGTATGACTACAAGATAGTGAAAGCCATGGTGACCAATTTCCACCAACCGCAAAGCACGCTGCTGTTGCTGGTGTCGGCCTTCGTCAACGGCGACTGGCGGAGGATATATGACTATGCCTTGGCGCACGACTTCCGCTTCCTGAGCTACGGCGACTCGTCGCTGCTGATTCCGTAAAACTTAGTGGACGAGGGAACAAGTTAACAAGACCACGAGGACAGACCTTGTTGCCTTGTTAACTTGTCAACTCGTCCACTTGTCAACTCGTCAACTATTAAATTTATGAAGAAAGACAACCAAGAAGAACTGTTCCCCATCGTGGACGAACAGGGGAACATCCTGAGAGCTGCCACCCGCGGCGAGTGCCACAACGGCAGCAAGCTGCTGCACCCGGTAGTGCACCTGCACGTATTCAACTCCGCAGGACAGCTCTACCTGCAACGCCGCCCTGCGTGGAAGGACATCCAACCCGGCAAGTGGGACACGGCCGTGGGCGGGCATGTCGACCTGGGCGAAAGCGTGGAGCAGGCCTTGCGCCGCGAAGCACGCGAAGAGCTGGGCATCAGCGACTTCACCCCGCAGCCCGTCGACCACTATGTCTTCGAGTCGGAGCGCGAACGCGAACTGGTCTTCACCTTCCGCACGGTGTACGACGGCCCTGTCACGCCTTCCGACGAACTGGACGGCGGGCGTTTCTGGCCGGTGCAAGAAATCCGCGACAACCTGGGCCAAGGCGTCTTTACCCCCAACTTCGAGGGCGAGGTAGACCGCGTGCTATAAGCATCCATTGTCTATGGGTCAATAGATAATGCTATCTATGGGGTACTAGAAGCATACGTCTATGGGTAGCTATACTGACCAGTATAGGGGTAGCTATACTGACCGGTATAGGGGTAACTATACCGACAAGACACAAAAAGAGGCGCCGGTAGCAGAGTGAACATGCTACCGGCGCCTTTCTACTTATATTGGATGAAAGATGAATTTCCTCTCTCAGCAGGCCAAGTCTTCGACCACCTTCATCACCCGGCGAGCCACCTCCTCGGCTTCTTGCTGCGTGGGAGCCTCGCTGTAAACACGGATGATAGGCTCGGTGTTACTCTTGCGCAGGTGTACCCAACTGTCGGGGAAGTCTATCTTCACGCCGTCCGTGTCGGTAATCTTCTCGTTCTTATACAACTCCTTCACCCGGGCCAGGATGGCATCCACGTCCGTTTCCGGAGTCAGGTCCACGCGGTTCTTCGCCATGAAGTAGGCAGGATACGTGGCACGCAGTTCGCTCACCTTCTTGCCTTCGTGTGCCAAGTGACTCAGGAAGAGTGCGATGCCCACCAGCGCGTCGCGCCCGTAGTGGCTGGCCGGATAGATGACCCCGCCATTGCCCTCACCACCGATAACAGCGCCCACGCGCTTCATCTCCGTAGTCACGTTCACCTCTCCCACGGCCGCAGCGTAATACGGCTGCCCGTAACGGGCCGTCACGTCGCGCAAGGCACGGGTCGAGCTGAGGTTGGACACCGTGGCGCCGGGCGTATGCTTCAGCACATAGTCGGCCACCGTGACCAGCGTGTATTCCTCGCCATACATGCGTCCGTCCTCGCAAATGATGGCCAGACGGTCCACGTCGGGGTCTACGACAAAGGCCACATCGTTTCCTCCCTTCGACATCAACTGCATGATATCACCCAAGTTGCGCTCCAACGGTTCGGGGTTGTGCTGGAAGTTGCCCGTCGCGTCGCAATACAGCTTCTCCACATGCTGCACCCCCAGTTGTTCCAGCAATTCAGGCAAGATGATGCCTCCCACCGAGTTCACACAGTCAATGGCCACACGGAAATGGGCCTTGCGGATAGCCTCCACGTCCACCAGGTCGAGAGCCAGCACGCTGTCTATGTGTTTCTGGTTATAGGACAAATCCTTGCGGTACGTGCCCAACCGGTCGACCTCGGCATAATCAAAATCTTCGGCCTCGGCAATGCGCAGCACCTCGTTACCCTCTTCTTTGTTCAGGAACTCGCCTCGCTCGTTCAGCAATTTCAGGGCGTTCCATTGCTTGGGATTGTGCGAAGCTGTCAGTATGATGCCACCGCTGGCGCCTTCCATTGTCACGGCCAGCTCGGTGGTAGGAGTCGAAGCCAGGTCGATGTCCACCACGTCCCAGCCCATGCCCATCAGGGTGCCGACAACGATGTCCTTCACCATTTCACCAGACAAGCGGGCATCACGGCCCACCACAATCTTGTTGCTTTTGACGGTGCACGTCTTGCGTATCAGCGTGGCATAGGCCGACGTAAACTTCACGATATCCAGCGGATTCAGTCCCTCACCGGCCTTGCCGCCGATGGTACCGCGGATACCAGAAATGGATTTAATCAGTGTCATTAGAAAAGAAAAATAGCGTTGTTAATATATCTGATAATGAATGTCGTAATAATAAGGCACGACAGACTGCATGGCAGTGGTGCTACCCATGTCTGACGGAACAATCAGCTTAATGTGCGACTTATCATAAATGTAGTCCCAAGGCACCAACCATCCGGCAGGAACGGCCGAACTGCCGTAGTATTGCCAATAAGCTCCTTCCAGAAAGATGCCGGCGATAGAAGAAGAAGTCACGGTGTATCGGTAGGTATCCAGCCATGTCACAGCATCCAGGTTGGAGTAAGAAACGTATTTATCCAAGATGTTATACTCGCTGAAGCGCACCAATATCTCGTCGTTGTTCCGCACCGTATCACCCTCGATGCCTCTGTCTACTATTTGCATGTAGACCCCACTGGCCAGTTGAACGTATTCATTGCGGTCGAGATTGGTTATCGTGTCTTGTGCCAGGAACTGACTCTGGGATATGACCGTGATGCTGCTGTCGCGGATAAAAGCGGCGACTGCGTCGTCTTCCCGCTCTTTCATCTCGGCGTAGGTCATCGTGTCATCACAAGCCTGAAAGCCGATGCAGGCAAGCATCAGGAGCAAAAAGAATAAGGTAAGTTTCTTCATTTCTATCTGTTCGTAAATTGCGTGACAAAAGTATCTGATTTCGCGGAAAGATTAAGGAAAAACTACCGAATGTTCGTATCTTTTAACCTTTGCGCGTCGTTTTTTCACGGTTGGGCAGCCGTAAGCAGAGGCTTGTATTGGCGGATGGCCGCCTCGAACACTTCGCGTGCTTCTTCCAGCGTGCCGTAGAACTCGCCGCCCGAAGCATTCAGATGCCCGCCGCCGTTGAAGAACTCGGCCGCCACTTGGTTGCACGGGAAGGTGCCTACGGAGCGGAGCGAGATTTTTATCATCGGCTTTTCCGTGTCTTCACGCAGGAAGCAGGAGAACACCACGTTCTTGATGCTCAGCGGGATGTTGACAAATCCCTCGCTGTCGCCACGGACGTAGTTGAAGCGGCGCTGCTCTTTCTTGGTCAGTGAGATGAGGGCGGCGTTGCAGTCGGTGTAGACCCGCATCTGCGAGAGGACGTACCCCATCAGGCGCAGGCGGCTCTCGGAATAAGTGTTGAAGACCTTGCGGTAGATGGCGTCTTTGTCGATGCCCTTCGAGAGCAGTTCGCTGATGATGAAGTAGATTTCGCGGTTGTTCGAATTGTAAGTGAAACCGCCCGTATCGGTCATCATGCCCGTGTAGATGCACTCGGCGCCCTCTTTCGTAATCTCGTTGAAGTAACCCATGCGGCAGATGAGGCGGAACACCAGCTCGGAGGTTGACGAGATTTCGGGGTGCGAGATGATGATTTGGCAGAAAGGTTCCGGGTCCAAGTGGTGGTCGATAAGAATCTTCCGTGCGGGCGAGGCCAGCACGGCATCCCCCATGGCGTCGATGCGGTGGATGGCGTTGAAGTCGAGACAGCAGATGACGTCGGCCTCGGCAAGCAACTGGTCGGCAAACTCCTTGTACTTGTCGTACAGCAGGATATCTTTGCTGCCCGGCATCCACTTCAGGAAGTCAGGAAAAGCGTTGGGCACAATGACATTGGCCGTCTTGTCCTGCGAACAGAGGAAGTGCCACAGGCCCAGGGACGAGCCGATGGCATCGCCGTCGGGCGACACGTGCGATACGATGACTATCTTCTCAGCGCGTTCGAACCATTTGGTGAAATGGTCTATATCCGCTTGCTTGATTATCTTGCTCAACATAACCGGTTCTTTATTTAGAATGATACAGACAAATTGGGCACAAAAGTACGAAAAAGTTTAGGATTTCGGGCACAGGAAAGGCCGATTTCCGCACAACTTTCCGGCGAGTACGGACTGCACGCGGTTCTTGCCCGGTTGAAGCCTCCTTCTTGTCCGGAAGAGAGCCCCTCCTGTCGGACAAGAAGCAAGCACTCAGAGAAAAACGCGCAAAGCGCCCTGCCGGGCCACGATGTGATAGGGAATACCGCGACGGATGCACTCGTCAGCCATCCGACGGAGGTAATAGCCCGAAAAGGAAGCGTCGAACACCACGAAACGCACGTCGAACAACTTGTCCAGGTCGGCGAGCCTTCCTTTGTAACCCCGGCAGACATACAGATAGTCCACGGGCAGAGGGGAAGCAGACACCTTTCCCTGCCAGCGGTCGTCCGACAAGATGCAGACATTACGCCCACCATAAAGCAATATGCCATCGCCTACAAACAGCTTGGGATGTTCGTAATCCCCAGGCACAAGGACAGGCGGTTTGAGATGCAAGCGCGTCCAGTGCGGCTCCAGCGAACGCGACAACCGCGACACATCGGGCAGACTGTCCGGCCCGACCAGCCAGGAGCAGCCGTCGGAGTCCACGCAATGTACGGCCGGCGCACGACTGACGTTGTAGAAAACCAGGCTGCGACGGGGCAAGGAAAGAAGCCGGGACACCTGATGACAGGCAACCAACACCAAGAGAGAAAGCAAAGCCGCAAACACCCGCCGATAGGTAAACCGCCGCAAAGCAAGGCAGAGCAGGGCCAGAAACAGATAGAACAGCCACACATCCCACACGTCGACCCAAAGGTGGTCAAAGGAAGCATAGGGCAGGCGGCTTATCCAACGGAGACCCTCATTCTGTACCCAAAGCAACTTGTCCAGCACGCCTGCCCACCACACCTGCCAAACCGGGAAAGGGGTAAGCAGCAATAAAAGCACAGCCGCATAGAGTATCAGCGAAGAAAGGGGGACAACCCAGAGATTGCTCAACAGGAAATGCGTGGAGAAGCGGGAGAAATAGAGCAACACCAGAGGCACCGTCCCTACCTGCGCAGCCATAGAAACCGTCAGCAACCCCCAAACGTAGCGCAACAGGCGGCAACGGGGTTTCCACAAAGCATACAGCGGAGGCTGGAACAACAGGATGGCCGCCAGCGAAAGGAAAGACAACTGGAAACTGACATCGAATAGCCACAAAGGACGGAACAGCAGCATCAGGAAAGCCGCGGCAGCCAACGTATTCAGCGTGAGCAAGCGTTCCGGCTGGAGGGTGGAAAGGGCCAATATCGACATCATCGTCACCGCACGCACCACGGGCGATGCCAACCCGGTGAAGAAAGCAAAAGCCCACATCGCCGCCACGACAAGCAGCAGCAAGGGCGGCTTCAGCCAACGCCAACGCCGCCAGAGAGGACGGAGCAATACGAACAGCAAAGCATAGAGGAAGCCTATGTGCAGACCGGACAAAGAAAGCACGTGGTTGGCCCCGGCCACGGAATATGCCTCGACAATGTCTTCACTCAAGTCCGTCTGGTCGCCCACGGTCAGAGCCGAAAGCACCGCCCACTCATCACCCCGGAAGCCCAGCCGGTGGTAAAGAGCCACCACCTTGTCGCGGCAGTCCAAAGCCATCTGCCGGATGGTGCGCACCGAATCATGCCCCACCACCTGCCAGTGACCCGCCGGCACGTAGGCCGTGCCACTCCCGCCTCGGCGACGGAGAAAACGCTCGTAATCGAACTCATCGGGATTACCGCGGTTCACCGGCGGGGAAAGGCGCGTATGAACCAGCAACTCATCGCCCCGCGCCAAGCGCGCCGCCGCAGAGTCTTTGGGGAAATAGAACAGGAAGAAGGGCTGACGGACGTCGGTCTGCAACGAGTCGCCGGCATAGACACCCAGCACACGGGCCGGGCACAAGATGCTGCGTTCCTTCTCCTCGGGTTGGTCGCAAAGACGCAGGTAGTAGACTTCTTCCCGGCCGGGGAAGTCATAGCGGCTCTCTTCCCACTGACAGGCAGCCAGTTGGAAGCCGACAAAGCCCAGCAGCAGGAATAGGACAGCCACGTACAGATGCCTGAAAAAGAAGCGGGAACAGGCATACAGAATGAGCAGCAAAACGGCAGAGATGCCCCCAAAGCACAGCCATGAGCAGGCTTGCGAGAGAGCATCTCCACAAACGATTCCCAACGCCAGCGGCAGCAAGAGCCACAGGAAGGGATGATTCTGTCCTGCCCGAAAAACCACTTCTGCTGCTACAAGCTCTTCAGCGCATGGATGGCTTCTACGGGGTCGGGGGCGGAGAAGACGGCATTGCCTGCCACCAGGATGTCGGCACCGGCTTCCACGAGGCGGGCGCCTGTCTGGAGGTTGACGCCGCCGTCCACTTCGATGAGGGCGCTGGAGCCGCAGGCGTCCAGCAGGTCGCGCAGCTCGCGCACCTTCTCGATGGTGTGTGAGATGAACTTCTGTCCGCCGAAGCCGGGGTTGACACCCATGACGAGCACCATGTAGAGGTCGCCCACGATGTCTTTCAACAGCGAGACGGGGGTGGCGGGATTGATAGTCACGGCGGGCTGCATCCCAGCGTCGCGTATCTGCTGCACCACGCGGTGCAGGTGGGGGCAGGCTTCGTAGTGGACGTTCATCACGTAGGCGCCCAGATTTTTCACTTCGGGGATGAACTTCTCGGGCTGGACTATCATCAGATGGACGTCGAGGGGTTTCTCGGCCAGGGTTGCCACGTGCTTGAGAACGGGGAAGCCGAAGGAGATGTTGGGCACGAAGACGCCGTCCATGATGTCTATATGAAGCCAGTCGGCCTCGCTCTGGTTCAGCATGGTGATGTCTTCAGCCAGGTTGCTGAAGTTGGCCGAGAGGATGGAGGGGGATATCAGGGGATTCATAGGTTTTTTGTTTGAGTTTATGAGTTT
>NZ_JAMBLS010000039.1 GCF_023336905.1 Bacteroides sp. ET71 | reverse complement strand
TTTCTCTATAGAGAGTCCACGGCTTTCATGCTTCGGGACTGCTATCGGCTCGAATTGTCCGTTACGGTCACGTGGAATGGTAATGACAGTCTCTCCGTGTTCGGTCTGGATTTTCTTCGGATAACTGCCATTACGTGAGTTACCACTGTTATTACCGGCCACGGAATTCTTTTCATAGCCCAGATGGGCATCCATTTCGCCTTCAAGCATCTTCTCTAATACTTGGGCATGCAACTGCTTCAGAAACTTGCTAACATCGGCTTCGGTCTTGAACTGGCTAAGGAACTCCTTGCTTAACACCTCATCGGGCACTGCTTGATTCTTTTCTTTCATAAGCTTCTTCATTTTGCAAATGTATAAAATAAAAAATACGAGGCTCTAACTTGAATCCCGTATTTCCATTTACACAAAATATTTTATAGTGCCTTGAATTCGTTTTTAATCAGCACTAAATGATAATTTAAGGGGGTGTATCAAAATAGGTATCCATTTCCCCTCCTCCGGGGAGGAGAATTGAGATACCACCCTGCATTTTGACACACCCTCTACTAAATTCCCATCAATCAGTTATGAGCTGCAAACATTATCTACGGCATCAGTTTTATGAGCGGAGTGAAGTCGAAACATCTTTTGAATGTCCTTATCACATAGGGAGATTCTTCACTCCGTTCAGAATGACAGAGAAAATGAAATTTAAACGACAGGACTCTACTTAGACTGGCAATACTTCATTGTTTCTCCGGGAAGCGACAAAGAAGGCGCGACAGCCTCGTCTGATACGGCACGTTTACGATTGGGCTTACTGCTCATGACAAAACGTAATTTTACGCCATCGCGAATGTCCTCATATCGCAAATAAGATTTATCGTACTTCTTGCCATTAACATATAGTTCTTTTACATACACGTTCTCCGGAGACCAATTATCTGCAGTCATCTCAATCACTTTTCCATTGCTCATCCGGACAGAAAGGGCCTCCACACAAGGCGAACCAATGTTATACATATTGCTCGAAGGAGCAATGGGATAAAAGCCCAGGCAGTTAAACATGTACCAGGCCGACATCTGGCCGCAATCATCATTCCCACTCAGGGCATCCGGAGTATCGCCATAAAAACTGCTGGCAATGGTGCGAATCCATTTCTGGCATTTCCAAGGTTCCTTCAAATAATTATAAAGATAAGCTACGTGATGACAAGGTTCGTTTCCGTGCCAATAAGCGCCGATACGCCCCTGAATGTCATGCGCTCCCGGAATGTCGTCCGGCAACTCCACCGTGAACAGTTCATCCAAATGACTACGGAACCACTCTTCCCCCGCTTCATTGATATATCCCTGCACATCTTGCGGGACATACCAAGTGTATTGCACCGTAAAGCCCTCTGTGATGTCACCCCAACCGTGCACAGAGCCAGGCCCTTGGTAAGCGACAGGGGTAAACGGCGTCCGCCATGCTCCCTGACTGTCGCGTCCACGCATGTATTTTGTCTCAGGGTCTATCAAATTCTGGTAAGACAAGGAACGATTCAAGAAATAGCGGTAATCGTCCTCCTTGCCCAACTTCTTGGCAGCCTGTGCGATGCAGTAATCGTCGTACGCATACTCCAGCGTTTTCGAGACAGACTCCGCCTCTTTGTCAAAAGGCACATAGCCCAACGCAGCGTATTCTGGCAGGCAATCGAAATGCGGGTTCATCGCCGTTGTTTTCATTGCTTCGTATGCGCGTTCATAATCGAAGCCTTTCACATCTTTCACAATCATATCTGCCAACACGGAAACGGCATGGTAGCCAATCATGCACCAGGTTTCATTTCCATAGAACGACCAAATCGGGAGCATCTTCTCCACGCTCTTGTCATAATGGGCCAACATGGAATTGGCTACATCTACATTTACATCCTGATGCACCAGGTTGAACCAGGGATGCAAGGCACGATAGGTGTCCCAAAGGGAGAAGACGGTATAGTTGGTAAAACCGTCCGCCTTTTCTATGTTCTTGTCCAATCCACGGAACCGTCCGTCCGAATCCTGAAAGATGAAGGGGTGCAAAGCCGCATGGTAGGCCGACGTATAAAAAGTCCGTTTTGTCTTGAGGTCGGCAGTGAGGTGGTATTTCCCCAACTCTTCTTCCCACAGCGCCTCACCCTTGGCTTTCAATTCATCGAATGTCAATCCATTCAGTTCTTGCAGATTATCCTTCGCCCCATTCGTGCTGACTGCCGAAATGGCCGTCTTTACAATTACCTCTTCACCTGCCTTGGTGTCGAACGAGATGCACGCCATCAGGTTTTTGCCCCAAGCTTCGTAACAGCTACGGAAACGGGAGGTGTTATAAATCACAGGCTTCTTGTCTTGCATGAAACGCAGCCCGGTCAGCTTTTTCGAGAATACGGCCGTGAAATAGACATGGCGTTCCGGTCCCCATCCCTTCACCAGTTTATAGCCGGTGATGGTAGAATCGTTCTCCATGCGCAGGTTGGCCCATTCGCACGACTGCCACAGCGTGTGGTTCATGTCAATCATGATAAACGCCTTGTCCGATTGCGGATAAGTGAAGCGGAACATGCCGCTGCGCACGCCCGATGTCATCTCGGCCTTTACACCATAGTCCAGCAGTTCCACGGCGTAATAGTTGGGAGAAGCCCACTCCCTGTCGTGCGAATAGTGCGAGCGGTAGCCCTCTTCTGGATTCTCGCGCGTGCCAGGGTCCAGCTTCATTTCTCCGGTGCCCGGGATGAACAGGAAGTCTCCCAAGTCGGGTATGCCCGTCCCGCTCAGGTGGGTCAGACTGAAGCCCAGCAACGTGGTGTGGTTGTATTTGTAGCCGGAAGCGGCGTCATAGAACTTGCTGTCTGTGTCCGGACTGATTTGTATGCCTCCGAAGGGAATCTGCGCACCCGGGTAGACATTCCCATAGCCGTCTGTCCCCACAAAAGGATTGACGTAATCAATCAGCCTTTCGGTTTGAGCCATGCCCGGCAAGACACTTGCCAGGCACAGCCAAATCCCGAACAATCTTCTTTTACCCATTTTCATATATGCAGAAGTATTATTGCTGTATATCTCCTACGGCCACCTGATACTCGTGCCACAGGTCGTCGATGTTGTACTCCTCGCCCAAGATATGCTTAATGGCGCCATCGAACGACCAGGGAACGACCTCGAGGGTGCTGCGGTTGAATTTGCGCAGGAACTCCGGGTCTTTGTTGTCGCGTAACCATACGAAGAAATAGCCTGCCGTACGGTAGCCATCCATGTAGTTTCCGCCTTTCGGGCGTGCCTCCGGTCCTTCGAATCCCCCATTGGCCACGCGCACGGCATCGGCCATGCCTTCGATGAAGGCCCAGAACACCCGGTTGGTGCCATACGAACCGATGCCTTGAGGCTCGAGTTGGTAGGCATGGGTCAGTTCGTGCAAAAGCACGCCGCGTGTTTCAAAGAACAACTTGGCTGTATCATTCTCTGCAAAAGATTTCTCAATATGGCGTGTACTGTAAAAAATCGTCACGTCACCATTACCCCCGCCTTTGGCAGAGATGCCGTCGATGTCTTCCAACGTATAATGTATGTTACGCACAGGGGGGATGCTGTCTTCGGGTGAATCGTAAAGCGTGGCCAGCACGGTACGTGCCTGCTCTTTGATATACGATTCGGCATCAGGGATAATCCGGTGATAAATGTCAGAACCCAGCGTTTCCGGCGCCTTGTCTTCAAACAAGATAGTACCCAGGTTATAGTCTTTCCAAACATCGGTATCATTTTTCGCTTGCTTTTGTGCGCTTGTCGTGCAAGCACTCAGGGCTGCCAGCAAGCAGGCAGCATAAAGTAAATGTTTCCTTCTCATATTTATTTCTATTTTTATATGTTATTTGTCTATTCCGTCAGTCAACGAATAAGGTTTATCCTCTGCCGACAATCCGCGGCGTTTGTTGGGCGACGCCCCCATCTTGAACTCCAGTACGCCTCCCTTGAGGATGTCTTCGTGGGTGATGTACATCTTGTCGTACACCTTGCCGTTCAGTTTCAGCGAACGGACGTAGCGGTTCTTGTCGCTGACACCCGGTGCTTTAATCTCCAGCGTGTTGCCATTGGGCAGCGTCAGCTTCAGGTAAGGCAAGTAGGGTGCGCCCAACACATACTGGTCTGTGCCGGGGCAAACCGGATAGAAGCCCATCACAGAGAAAAGATACCAGGCCGACATCTGCCCGCAGTCGTCATTCCCGCCCAGGCCGTTAATGTCATTCTTATACATCTTATTCAGAATCTCACGCAACCAATACTGGGTTTTCCACGGTTGGGAAGTCCATGCATACAGGTAAGGCACATGATGACTGGGTTCGTTGCCATGCACGTATCCACCCACCAGACATTCTTCCGTGATGTCTTCGTTGTGTTCGTAATACTTCTCCGGCAGATGCATGGAGAACAGCTCGTCCAGTTTCTGCACGAAAGCCTTTTCGCCTCCCATCAGGTCAATCATGCCGAACACGTCGTGCGGCACGTGGAAAGAGAAATTCCACGAGTTGCCTTCGATGAAGCCTTCGCCATAAGTCTGCAACACGTCGAACTCTTTTTTGAAAGAACCGTCGCTGTATCGGGGACGGGCAAAGCCAAGACTCTCGTCGTAGATGTTGCGGTAGTTGAGTGCCCGTTTACGGTACGTGTCCGCCACCTCTTGGTTGCCGGCTTTCAGAGCTGTCTGGTAAATTGTCCAGTCGTCGTAGGCGTACTCCAACGTAGAAGAAGCTGCCGTGCCGCTCTTGTCCAGCGGAACATATCCCAGCTTCATGTAGTCGGCCACGCCCTCGTAATAGGGAACGGTAGAAGTGCTCACCATCGCCTCGAGTGCCTCGTCTACGTTTGTAAAGACACCTTTGGCTATGGCATCGGCCAACACAGAGACGGCATGATAGCCGCTCATGCACCAGTTCTCGTTACCCATCAGGCTCCAGACAGGCAACATGCCGTGCACGCTCTGCTGTTCGTGCTTGATCATCGACTCCACCATGTCTGCATTACGTTCTGGCTTCACCAGGTTCAGGAAAGGATGTTCTGCCCGGTAAGTATCCCAGAGCGAGAATATCGTATAATTGGTGAATCCCTCCGCCTGGTGGATGTTGTGGTCCAAACCGCGATAGGCACCGTCTACGTCCATATAGACAGACGGGTTAATCATGGTGTGGTACAGCGAGGTGTAGAACATCGCTTTCTGGTCGGGCGTACCTTCAATCTCAAAATGGTTCAATTCGTTGTTCCAGTCCGTTCGGGCGGCTTCCGCCAACTGCTCGAAGCTCTTTCCGGCGGCCTCGGCACGCAGGTTTTTCAAGGCTCCTTCGGTGCTGACTGCCGACAAGGCTACTTTTACCACCAGTTCCGGATGAGTGGCCGTATCGAAGTTAAAGTATGCCACAATCTTTCGGCCGGTGATTTCCGGGAAGTTCTTCTCCAGCTTGAAGCGACGCCAGAAGCCGTTGTAGAGCACCTTTTCTTTATCCTCGTAGCCATAATCCCGGATGGGTTGGGAGAAGGAGATGGCGAAATACGTGTAGTTGGTGCGCGCCCAACCGTTGGTGATGCGGTATCCGGTCAGCAACGTATCGTTCTCCACCCGCAGGTTGGCCCACAAGACTTTTCCGTCGTAATTATAGATGCCGTGCACCAGGTCCAGAATCAGGTGTCCGTCTTTCCCCTGGGGGAAGGTGTACTTGTGCACACCGGTCCGCTGCGTGGCCGTCAGTTGCGCCTTGATGCCGTAATCGTCCAGCATCACTTCGTAATATCCGGGCACGGCCTTCTCCGTGGCATGGTCGAAGCGTGAGCGGTATCCTTCTTCCGGATGAGAAGCACGGCCAGGATTCAGACGGACGTCGCCCACGGCGGGCATCAGCAAAATGTCTCCCAGGTCGGAATGTCCCGTGCCACTGAGATGGGTATGGCTGAAGCCGACAATGGTCTTGTCCCGATACTGATAGCCGGCGCAATATTCATAGGCGTTCTTCTGATAAACGCCGTTTACATTATGAGGAATCGTGTCTGTGTCCGGACTCAACTGCACCCAGCCGAAGGGCGTGCAAGCACCGGGAAAGGTATGCCCCATCCCATTGGTTCCGATAATCGGATTTACATAGTCCACGGGGCTTTGGGCCATGGCAGGCAGGGTTGCTGCCGCCAAGGCCATTGCCAATACTGTCTTTTTCATATCAAACATGAGTCTGTTTACTTGTCATTGCGCGAGAAGGAATACGGGAAGTCGGATTCCTGGATGCCTCTTTTCTTATTCGGTTTGCTATCCATGTCGAACACCAGGCGGCCGCCTTTCAGCAGGTCGAAGTGGTTCAAGTAGTTCTTCGTATAATTCCGGCCGTTGTAGTTCAGCGAACGGATATAGCGGTTCTCGTCGCTGTTCTTCGGCGCAGAGATTTCCAGTTTCTTGCCGTTCTCGAGCATGATGGTTGCTTTCTTGAAATAAGGCGCGCCGATGACGTACTCGTTGCTGCCTGGGCATACAGGATAGAAGCCCAAGGCGGTGAATACGTACCAAGCCGAAGTCTGGCCGTTGTCCTCATCGCCGCAATAGCCATCGGGCGTGGGAAGATAGAGGCGGGTCATGGTCTCGCGCAGCCAATACTGTGCCTTCCAGGGTTCGCCGACATAGTTGTACAGGTAAATCATGTGCTGGATGGGCTGGTTGCCGTGGGCGTAGTTGCCCATGTTGGCAATCTCCATCTCGCGGATTTCGTGAATCACGCCGCCGTAATAGCTGTCGTCGAACACGGGCGGCAGGTTGAACACCGAGTCGAGCATGCTGACAAACATCTGCTTACCGCCCATCAGGTCAATCAGTCCCTGCACGTCGTGGAACACCGACCAAGTGTAGTGCCAACTGTTTCCTTCCGTGAAGGCATCGCCCCACTTGAAGGGGTTGAACGGCGTCTGGAAGGTACCGTCGGCGTTCTTTCCACGCATCAGTTTGGTTTCCGGGTCAAACAGGTTGCGGTAGTTCTGGCATCTCTTCTTGTAAACGGCCAGTTCGTCGGCCGGACGGCCCAGCTTCTCGCCCATGCGGTAGATGCACCAGTCGTCGTAGGCATACTCCAAGGTGCGTGCGGCACTTTCGTTAATACGCACGTCGTAGGGCACATAACCCAGTTTGTTGTAGTATTCATATCCCAGACGCCCGGTGGTAGAAACTCTTGGGTGCACGCTGTTGGCGCCTTTCAGCAAGCCTTCGTACATTTTCCCGGCATCGGCCTTGGTGATGTTCTTCAGGAAAGCGTCGGCCACCACAGAAGCCGAGTTGTTGCCGACCATGCAGCCACGATGCCCCGGGCTGGCCCATTCGGGGAAGAAGCCGCTCTCCAGGTAAGTGTTCAGCAGCCCCTCTTGCATCTTCTCGCCCATGGAAGGATAAACGAGATTGACAAAGGGGAAAAGACAGCGGAAGGTGTCCCAGAAGCCGGTGTCGGTGAACAGGTATCCCGGCAGCACTTCGCCGTTGTAAGGACTGTAATGCACGGTTTCGCCCTGTGCGTTCACTTCGTAGAACATGCGGGGGAACAGGACCGAGCGGTAGAGGCAGGAGTAGAACGTGCGCAGGCGGTTCTCGTCATCGTCCTCCACCCGGATACGGCCCAGCACGTCGTTCCACGCCCGACGGCCCTCTTCTTTGGTCTGCTCGAAGGTCTTGTCGCCTATCTCCTTCAGATTCTGTTCAGCCTGCTCGAAGCTGATGAACGAAGAGGCCACGCGGGCATGAACCTGCTCGCCTTTCTTCGTGGAGAAACCAATGGCAGCGCCCACGTGGTTGGATTGCAGTTCGAGATGTGTCTCCACCAAGTGATAGTCCGCCCAGACCTTATGGAAGGTGAAGGGTTTATCGAACTCTATCACGAAGTAGTTCTTGAAGTTCCGGGGCACGCCGCCGCTGTTGCGCGTGGTGTAGCCGATAATCTTGTTTTCCTCGGGGATGACCTTCACGTACGAGCCGCGGTCGAAGGCGTCTATCACGACGTAGGCATCGTCTGTCTCGGGGAAGGTAAAGCGGAAGTAGGCGCAACGCTCCGTCGGGGTGATTTCCGTCGTCAGGTCGTATTCCGACAAGTAAACCTTGTAGTAATACGGCATGGCTTTCTCTGCCTTGTGCGAGAACCAGGAGGCGCGGCTGTCTTGGTCGATTTTCAGCCTCCGGGTCATCGGCATGATGGAGAACTGGCCGTAATCGTTAATCCACGGGCTGGGCTGGTGTGTCTGTTTGAAACCCCTGATTTTGTCGGAAGCATAGGTGTAGGCCCATCCGTCGCCCATTTTCCCGGTCTGGGGCATCCAGAAGTTCATTCCCCAAGGCCGCGCAATGGCCGGGTAAGTGTTGCCGTTGGACAGCGAAATCTTCGAGTCGGTTCCCATCAGCGGGTTGACGTAGTCCACCGGCTGCTTCTGTGCCAGGCCGGCGGAAGCCCACAGGAGCAGGGCCGTGGCAAGGGTAAGTAGTTTTTTTGTATTCATACAAATGAGTGAGTGTTTGAGGTTGTAAAATGTAATGTTTGGAATGTTTGGCAAAGATAAGGCAAACGACAGACATGAGCAAGGCAGGGGGGGTGGCGGCATCGGCCGCCACCCGTCCACAGGACAGACGCCACCCGGGTGAGGCATCATCGTACATGATGCCTGCCATCATCCTGGGTGATGCCCATGACGTCCCGGGGGCGATGTGGCATCAGCCGGCGTCTCATGCCGCCTTCCTGCCCTGCCTGTCCTAATCAACCCATCCTGAACCAGAGGTTGGACGTGGGGCTGACGACATAGATATATCCGGAATCTTCGTACATGTAGAAGCCATCTTCCGAGAAGCAGAAGTCAAGCAGAGGCTTGAAGGTGGTTTGCGCTGCTTCGATATCGTTGTCGCCAACATTGCCGAACATGAGCTCTATGCCGGTGTTGGTGAAATAAATGCGTCCCGTGTTGTCGTCCGCGCTGGCGGCAATGTGGAACATGACATACCACCAGCTCCCTGCCTCCGAGTCACCCGGGCAAACCACGATGTTTCTGGGGCTGCGGTCGTCAAACTCCAGTTGTGCAGAGTGAAGCGTGGAAAATGCCTCGCAGATAGAACTCCTGTCGACAACGTGCGTGCTCCAAGAGTTGTTGTACATATCCAGCATATCCGAACTTGTGCTCGCGTCTACCGTCACGCCTGTGTTGTTCGTGCTCAACGTTCCGGTTTCGTAACCGTAGTAGATGGTGGCAATGCTTGCCCCGTTGACGGTCAGTCCTCCATCTATGCTCAGCACAGCGTGCTCGTCGTTTTCCGTGTCAATGCTCATCGTGTAGCTTTCGTGTGTCAACGTGGTGCCTTCGATGTAGGAGATGTTTATTCCCCAGTTGTTGCTGTCATCACGCGTGAAGGTATAATGGGCAATGACCCCGCTGGACGAAGCATTGCGCAGCAAACCGTTGCTCAAGCTCGTGGCAAGCAGTTCCACAGCCTGTGCCTTGTTATAGGCAATGATGGCCTGGCGTTTAGCCTCCTGCGCCTGCTGCATCTCGGCAGTGGTAGCCGGTGTAAGAATCATCTCCAAACCGTTTTCCTGCCCCGTAGCACGGATTTCAGAATCGGAATAAGAGGTAATAACCAATGTACTTTCCGTGTTCTCGCTCAGATATTGCAACATACCGTTTCCTACAATGGTCAGCAAGACTCTGTCCTCGCCTTCGTAATCCAGGTAATAGTCCGTCTCGACTGCCGATTGCAGCATGGTTTCGTCCGTGTCCGAAGTCACGTTCCAGCCTTCGGTGAATTGAAAAAAGAAGGTCGTTCCCTCGTAAGTCATTTTCCAACCATCGCCCGAGCATAGCAGGGCTTTTACTTCCGAAGGACGCAAGCGGTCTTCGCTCATGGTCCCTTCATTCTCCCAGTCTTTCCAGACGTCTGTCATGCCGCAGCTAGACAAAGCCAGGCACAGTGTTAATATGATATAAATAGGTTGTTTCATAATTTAGAAGTTTTGAATGAAATAATAATCGATTAGCTCAGCCTCTTACATGCCCGATTGCAGGATGTGAGCAGCTACCCGCATGGGAAGCGGCGTGTACGAAGGCGGCGTATAAGGCTCCAGATTTCCGGCCACGGCAAATCCCTTGGCTGCTCCCGGATCGCAAATACGCAAATCAATCAGCGGGGGAACTTTCCCGTCGTCTGAGATGTTCAGCAAGCCGTCGTCTTTCTCGTCGGTCGAATAACCGCCTCCGCTCAACGGGAGCATACCCCACGGATTGCGCATCGTAAAGAGATAAGCGTCGCTCTTGGGCAGCATGAACGTATAGGCATGGGCGGTCGTCGTTGTCTTATTGCCGTCGGCAGGCACGTCGCCCTGCGAGAAACCGCCAACCACGATCTTCCGCTGTTGCAAGGAAACGAGGGCCGCACGTTGCAGTTCCGGAGCAGAGAGCACATTCGCGCCAAAAGCAAAGCTGCTTCCGTTGCCCGTGAAGATGGCAGATACATACTCCGTGCCGATGCCGCCGATGTCGGACGTGCCTCTATACACCTGATACCACTTGATAAGCGCCTTCTCCAGCACTGTCGACCAAGTCACTTGGTCGCTCTTGCCCGACGAAGCTCCTACTTTGCTGCCGTCAGCAACAAAGTAATTATCCACGCCGACTTCCACCGGTTCTCCCTGCGGGTCGTACAAGGTAACCGTCCACGTGCTGTTGCCGTTGTCCTGGATAATGTTCTTGATGTATCCCGGGAAAAGGTAAGCCATCGATGCCATCACTGCGCAGGCACAGCAGTCGCCAATCAGATGTTGGTTCACGTCTGCCGGCAGCGGGTCGCCGAACGGATACAGCGTGCCCACAGAGAAAGTCTGCCAAGACAAACCTGCAAACGCATCCGGCTGCTTGGTCGCATCCTTCAGCCAGGCCAATTGGTCGGCTGTTGCCGTCAGGTCGTTCAGGTGCTGCGTACCCATCGGAGTGAGCGACGTATAGGTGTCTCCGCTGGCAAACTGCATCAAGTCGTCGATGTTCCCCTCGAAGGTGGCGGCGGAAAGCGTCCATTCTGCGATTTGCGTGGACGAACTGCCGTTATTGTTCAAGATTGACAACTTGTAATAACGGTACTCCACGTTGTTATCCACCTCGAAAGTCTTCACTTCCTTTCGGGCAGTAAAGACCTGGCCTGTTTGTTCGTCCAAGGTCACCCAGTCCGTCGCGTCTTTCGAGCCGGACAATCTCCAGTCCCGAGGGTCCTGTTCTTCGGCATCGGCGGCGGAAGTCAAGGAATAAGACTTCACGGCCACGTTGCTGTTGCCATTCCACGTAATGTCAAAACTGCCATGAGGGGTCTGATAGCTCGTATTGGCATCTCCGTCGACCAACTTGCCGATGCCTGCGTCTATCGGAGAGTCTGAATACTGAGCCACCAAAGTTCCGCTGGAAGGCATGTTCGAATTGCCTGTCGCCAACGGCCAGTAGGGGGAGGCGTACCCTCCGCCCCCGCCGTTGTCATCGCTGTCCGAACAGCCTGCCAATACAAAAGGTATTGACAAGCTGATGGCGAACAGCCATTTCTTCATATCTCTGAGTCTTTTCATCTCTGCTTGCTTTAAAGTCATTCGTCACTTCCTGTTTCTGCAGCCGTCCAGCCATAGTTCTGAACCATCTTCGGATTACGACGGATGTCTTGTTCGGGAATGGGGAACAAGTAATGACGGGTATCAAATACGCGGCTTTCGGTCACCACCTTCTCGAAGAACTGGGGAGGATCTTGCGTATAGTTCATGCCGTGGATTTCGCCGCCCTCGCCGCCTTTGTGATAAGAGGGATAAATCCAGTCGTCGCCCACTGCCATGTCTGCCACCTTCCAGCGGCGCACGTCGAAGTAGCGGTTCCATTCGTAAGACAACTCGATAAGGCGTTCGCGACGGATGCGCTTGTCCACCTCATCCCGGTTGCTCGGATAAGAGATATAATCGAAACCGTTGCTGTCCACCCCGCCGTTGTTTCCGTAACCCGGTATGCCGGCACGGGCACGCACGGCGTTCACATAATTCATGGCTTCGTCATATTGTCCGCAGGCGCTCAGCGTCTCGGCATAACCCAGATACATGTCGGCCAGGCGGAGCAAATTACAACTGTGCAGCCCGCTGGTCTGATTCTCGGGAGCCATCTTACGGACGCCATAACCGGTATAGGGAGCATCCCAAGAAGCGGCCACGTCGCCAGAGTTTCCGTTATGATTGAGCTCAGTGGTTATCTTGCCATAGTTCGATGTCTGGTTTACCCACGTAGAGCCGTTGTAAGTAATGCAAACATAGAAACGCGGCTCGCGGTTCTCCCATTGCTTCAAAGTCTTGTTGGTGTTAGCCAGGAAGAAATTGTAGTCGGGATTGCGGGGATTGTTGTAATCGTGATCCGAACCGTAGAACTCTTCTGTCGGAACCCCTTCATATTCCTTATAATCCGGATCTTCAACGATGCGGAGGCCTTTGTCCGTGAAGAACAAGTCTACCATTTCCTGCGTAGTGCCGAAGCCCAGACCGCCTCTCAGCGAAGAGTCATCCACTTGGTTATGATAAGGTGTCAATTCATAAGCGTGATTGTTATGGTCTACCAAGCGGATAAAAATCTGTTCCGTATTGGTCGCATCATACATAGTACCCGAAGTAACATTACGATAAGACTGATAGAAATCTATTTCACCGTTGCTGTTCGTCGTCGTGTACAAGCTGTAATAATTGGGCACGTAGTTATTGAAGAACTCCTCATAGGCATCGCGTGCTCTCTCCCATTTAGCCTGTTCTTGCGAAGCATCTTGGGGGAACAGTTGTTTGCCGTCGGTGTTTCTTACCTCAGCATACGTCGGGTTGCAGTTAAACAAAGGACTGGCCGCATACAACAGCAGTTTGGCCTTGAAAGCCTTGCAAGAAGCCTGGTCGAAACGGCCCAGGTTAGTACCGTCATATTTAACAGGCAGGTCGGCTGCAGCCGCGTCAAATTCGTCGGCAATCCAGTCCACACATTCGTCCACAGAATTGCGTTCCTTCAACAAATCAGACAACGGAGTGTCCAACGGAATGGCCTCTTCACCCAGCATGACGATGGGGCCATAGGAACGGAACAACAGGAAATAGAAATAAGCTCTCAAAGCTCTGGCCTGCGCCTTCCACACCAAACGGTCGTTAGCCGATGCTTCCGTACACCTGTCCACGTTGGCAATGAATGTGCTGGCTTTGCTGATGCCCTTGTAGTATTCGATGAACCAATAGTTAATCCAACTGGAAGAAGCATATACCGAGCCCATCGTCCACTCGTTGGTGATGTTCCACGTCCAAGTGATGTCGGCCTCCAGCGAACCGCCGGTCCAGATACCACCTCGGTTACTAGTCGGCCAACGTTCTTGAGTTTCATCTGGTACATAGCTATACACATTATTCAGGAACTGTTCTGTTCTTTGTCTGTTCGCAAAGGTAGTTTCCAGGTCATACTGTACGCCCGGAATACCGTCAAAGAAGTCGTTGCACGAAGTCAGTCCTGTTGCCAGCAACAGTCCCACTACTCCGATTTTAAATATATTTTTCATAATGATATTCGTAATTAGGTGATTGATTAGAAACTGATATTCACTCCGACTGAATAGGTGCGGTTGAGCGGATAAGACGTACCGTTGTTCGTATTCAGTTCCGGATCCCACAAATCAAACTTGGAGAAAGTCAGAAGGTTCGTACCCATCAGATAAACGCGGGCGCTCTTCAGGAACGTTCTATCCAAGATTCTCTTGGGGATGTTGTAAGCGATCGTCAATTGTTTCAGGCGAAGGAAGCTGACGTCTTTCTGCCACCAGGTGCTTGTCTTGGTGTTATTCTCGTTGGCAGCCTGCCCATAATGCAGACGGGGATAGAACACGTCCTGATTCGTAGGATCATCGGGCGACCATCTGTCTGTGATGTTCGAATAGAGGTTAGACAAGCCCGAGACGTCGGAGAACGGATGAATGGCATTGCCGTCCAAACAGCGGTCGGCTTTCGCGGTACCGGAGAACAAAGCGCCAATGGAGAAATCGCCCACTTGCAGGTCTGCTCCGAAGCCATAGTAAATCTTGGGCACGTCGCCCTGTCCGATCAGGCAACGGTCGTAGTCGTCAATCTGGCCGTCGCCATTCAAGTCCTTATACTTGATATCGCCCACTTGCGATACCTGGCCCGGATAACTCTCGCCGAACTGCTTGGCATGGTCCAAAATCTCTTCTTCGCTGGTGAACAAGCCTTCGGCAATCCATCCCCAACGACCGTTAACATTCGTACCGCGCGTTTCCAGCCAAGGATAAGTGGCTGCGGGGCTGTCGTCTTCTACGATTTCGTCTTCGTTCCAGGCGAAGTTACCGCGTACGGTCAAGAACACCTTCTTACCGAATTGACGGGTATATTCCATGGTCGCTTCAAAACCCTTGTTGTCTACAACGCCCAAGTTTCCGTAAGGCATTTCGATGAAACCGGAGTAGTCGGGAATCGTTTGACGGGACAGGAAGATGTCCGTACGATGCTCCTTAAAGAAGTCGAACTGGAAGGTCAGGGCGTCGTTCATGAAGTTCACGTCAATACCCAAGTCCTGCTTTCTGGAAGTAGACCAGCCCACGTTGGCTCCGTAGCGGGTATAAGCCCAACCGTTTACAGCGCTGTTGGAAACTCCGAAACGATAACCGTCGGAGCCGCCCATCTGTTCCTGATACATGAAGCGACGACCCGTCACGGCATCCGTACCTACCAAGCCGTCCGTATAGCGGACTTTCAAGTAGGAAACATATTTCTTAATGGGTTCCCAGAAATCTTCGTTGGAGATGGCCCAACCCACACCGATGGCCGGGAATACGCCGAAACGCTTGTCCGGGCTGAAGTTCTCAGAACCGTTGTAACCCACGTTACCCTCGATGAAGTAACGGTCATTCCACGAATAAGTGACGCGGGCGGCAATGCCTTGCTGCTTATAAGGCAGAGAACCCACCAAATCGCCTTCCGCAGCATCATTCCGCGTAATCTTCTGGTTGTAGAGGAACAAGGCTCCTACGCGATGCAGGCCGAAAGCACGGTCGTAGTTCAACGAAGCCTCAAAATAAGTGCTTCTGCTCTTGCTGGATGCCATGTCGTATGACAAGTCCTTGCTGCCCTGATAGGTTCTGTTCAGGCGATAGTTGCCGTTTTCATCAAAGACATCATCGTTCCACAAACCCGTGTTGGTATCTTTGGAACCTGCAAACCAATAGGTATCTTCACGTTTCTTATAATAGAGGTCACTCGAATTGGTCACGTCGAAAGCCAGCAAAGCCGATGCGCTCAAGCCCTTGCTCCATTTCCAGAAGCCCAAGTCTTGCGTCAGGCGAATATTCGAATTCAACTGGTTGCGCGACTCATTAGTATAACCACGGCGTGCCAAGTCGGCATAAGGATTACGGAAATCCCCGTTCGTCGAGATGCCGGGTACCGAGCCATCGGGCATCAACAGCGGCATATATACCGGATTGATGGCCATGGCTTGCGCGAACAGATCGGAAGTGCTCTGTTGGGGATAGTTACCCTCTGACAGATAACCGGAGAAACCCAGGTCGATAGTGGTGGTCTTCGTGGGCTTCAAGTTCAAGTTGGCCGTGTAGTTATAACGGTCGTAACGCATGTTGGCATCATAGTTCTCCATACGTGCCGTGCGTGTCAGACCTGTTTCATTGTAATAAGTCAACGACACGTAGTAAGTAGCGTTAGGAACACCACCCCGCACGCTCAGGTTCACACGGCGATTATGCCCCAAGTCTCTGAACAGTTCGTCCATCCAGTTGACAGCCGGATACAGGTACTGATTGTACATCGTAGGATTATCGTTGGGCAGCAAGCCATAAGCCTTTTTGGTAGCCTCGATGTATTGGGGTGTGTAGAGCAGACGACCGTTGGTATTCATGTTTGCTTCATTGGCAGCATCCATATACGTGTAAGCGTCAGCCAACTGAGGTTTCTTGGTCAGCGTCACAAAGCCCTCGTAGTAGTCGGCCGTGAACTGCGGCTTGCCCACTTTACCGGGTTTCGTTTTAATCAAGATAACGCCATTTGCACCGCGTACACCGTAAACGGCAGTTGCCGAAGCATCCTTCAAGATGGTGAACGACTCGATGTCTTCGGGGTCAAGGTTGTTGAAGCTGCGCTCCACACCATCCACCAGCACCAACGGTGAAGTGTTCTGGTTGGTAAAGGTAGAGATACCACGAATCCAGATGTCGGAGTCATCATGTCCCGGCTCGCCTGTACGCTGCACGGCCACTACGCCTGCCAGTCGTCCGGCAATGACCGAAGACAGATTGGCCGCCGGCATCTTTATATTATCCATCTTCATGGAAGATTGTGCACCGACCACCGAGACTTTACGCTGGCTGCCATAAGCCACCACTGTCACCTCATCCAACGTAGCTACGTCTTCAGCCAATGCAATATCAAGCACTTTTTCGTTTCCAACTTTTACTTCCTGCGTTTTGAATCCTATATAAGAGACCGTCAATATAGGATTTTCCGTGGTCAGTCTCAGGTTATACTGACCATTGGCGTCTGTAATGGTACCGTTAGAGGTTCCTTTCTCCAAAATACTCACACCGATGAGTAATTCTCCTTTTTCGTCCGACACACGTCCTGTGACAGACCGCCCCGACTGAGCCCATGCCGAAGTTCCCAACATCAACAGCAGGAACAACACCCATGAGCATTGGAGGCAATGCTTTTCATTCTTACCGAATAAATTCATGTTACTGTGTTTTTAATTAATACTAAGGTTTTCAAACGTTATTTATCGTCTGCAAACGCAAATTAAGGAGTTTGAAAATTACACACTGTGCTCTAACGCTTCAAAGTTCAGACAAAAAACGAGGCAAAATTCAGCATCATGTCTGTCAAACCAGAGCACAAATTACTCTGCTAATTATCAACGGATTAAAACGGGAAACGCACAATATGAGCACAAGGCGATAGCAATTAAAGCACAAACGGCACCACGCCGCAAGGCCGGAAAAAGGGGACAGGAAGAATAGAAATGAAAAGATGACAAAAAGATTTCATGCCATCGGCCATCAACTAAACCGGAAAAGGCTCTGATACTGCACGGGGATGCCTCTCCTTCACTGCGACTGCCCGCATTACGGATGAAGCTCCTCCTTCTGATAGTTTTTAGGCGTCATGCCAAAACGACGTGAGAATTCCTTGTAAAAATAAGAACGGCTCGATATTCCTACCTCAAACATGACATCTTGAATGGACAGCTTCTCGTCCTGCAACAAGCGGGCAGCACGCTCCATCCGGTAATCCTTGATTAACTCGCTCGGCGATATTTGAAAGACATCTCGAAATTTCCGGTAAAACTGGCTTTGGCTCATGCCCATATCAGAAGCCAGCAACGTAGAGCCTAAATCTTCCCGCTGGAGGTTCTGCTGGATAATCTCCAACAACTTGCTGACAAAATCCCTCTGCTCAGCATTGGCACAAACAATCTGATTGGACAAATAGCCCAAGTCTTCGATATAAATCTTTTCCTCGCGTTTGCCATAAATCACCCGGTGAATGACCTCACGCAAAAACAGAATGTCATAAGGAAACACCACGTAAGAATCAGACCACGAAAGAACCTCATGCAAGGAGAAATGGCATGCCTCCCAACTGAACATCGGAATAAATGCCGTCGTTTCCAGCAAAGCACGATTAGCGGCAACATACTTCATGAAGTCGCCTTCAACACCGACATACACTTGCAAATCGGCCAGGAATAAAGCCGGAGCATGATGACGTATCTCCTCAAATGCCAACTGCACGGTCTTTACCGAACGAACGACAAATTCCTCTGCCAGCAAATCGCTAATCAACCAGACCATCTCATCCCTATCCTCAAGCAACAAGACAGTCATCTTCCCTTTTGTTTCACCTTCTTCCATCCGAACCGGCTCAAACAGCAAAGTCAATACGCAATCCCCATCATTATCCGTGCAATCAAGAACAATGTGATGTTGCTTTAAAGCCACCTGAATGGACGCCAAAAAATGCCAGACATACCAAGCATCCTCCGTGTTCTTCTTTTCCTCTATCATCCTTGCCGAAAAATCCGAATCAGAAAGACAACGATACAATGCCTTAATCCCTTCGCAGCCAACCACAGACGAAAATTGCAGCAACAAGCCTCCTTCACGTTCTTTCATCTCTACCGTCACTGTCGACGAGACTTTTTGTTCTGCCAGGAAAAGGTAGCATCCGTATAAGACGCAACGCAACAAGTTCTTATAAACCGGGAAGGTGAACTGTTCCGCTACAACAATATTCAAAAAAGACAAATCAACCTTCTGGTATTCAAGTACGCCCACCACTTCCTGCGAAAGTTCCTTCAAGCACATACGTCCTTTTATGCTGTATGTTGTCGGAAAGAAAGCGCCCAACTGTTCCTTACCCAACGTGCCCGGCCGGAAAAGCGCAGCCATCACCGTTTCATGTATCTGTTCTACGATTTTAAAACGCTGCACATCGGGCAGATGTTCTGCACGCAACTGGTCACTGGCACGATAAATAGCCGTAAAACGGTTAAGCAACTCACGGTCAGGAATATGGATATCCGGCAAACTACGATTACTTTCCGCCATAGACAAACGTTGTATTATACGCTTCTGTTGGAAAACATTGCGCAACAAATACACCAAATAACCGGCAGCCAACAAAAACAAAAGGCTATAAAAGACATAAGCCACCGACGAAAGATACCAAGGCGGCAAAATGTGTACAGGCATAGAAAAGGTCGTATATTCTGTACTGAACACATCTTTCTTGTATCGCACCCTAAAGACATAATGACCGGAAGGAACGTCTACATAAGAAACCTCATTCCGACTGCTAAACAAACTCCAATCTTTATCATACCCTTCCAACATGGAAGAATACTCTATGTTCTCTCCCGCAAGAAAATCAGGGGCTACAAAGGAGAAGGAAAAAGAAGCCTTCTGCTGTCCTTCCAATGAAATGCTTTGACCATCCTCGCTCAAGCAATTGCCGATAAGCACACTCTTCCCGTCAATTGTCATCTTACGCAATATGACATTAGGATAATATTCCGGAGCAGCAACCACTTCTTTGTCCAAATACACCAATCCGTCAATACCACCAAAAAACAAGCGTCCCGTATAAGGGCACTGATAATAAGCATCATCGCTAAACTCGCCAACCTGTATGCCAGCCGTATAATAATAGGTGTGCGAAGTCCCGTTCTTCGGATTATACTTGATTAATCCCCGATTTGTGCTAAGCCATAACAATCCATTCCCATCTTCCAGGATACCATGAATCATATCATTGAGCAATCCCTGTTCCTTACCGACATAACTGCAAGCCATCTGCCGGCCACTGAAGTCCAGACACACCAAGCCTGATGTGGTTCCTGCATATAGCCGGCCATCTGTGGCACGATACAGGCTAAGTATATCATCCACAGACACGTTAAGCCTCTCTTTCAAAGAAATCACCTCATATTCTTCTGTCCTTTTGTCAAACCGCACGAGGCCTTTTTCCCTGCTCCCCAGCCACAAAACAGAGTCCCCGTCTGCCAGCATAGGATAAAACATGGTTATCTCATCCTGCTTATAATAAAAATGATAATGCTTTTGCGACTTAATGCGGGTTCTCCCATTTTTCTGTTCCAAAACCAATCTCCGGAAACCAGAGCCTGCCGTAACCACATACAGTATGCTATCTTCTTCTTCATAGATATCATGCACCTCATCGACAGGGTCAGGCGAATTGTCTTCCACGCTGCATAAGGTTTCATTGGCAAATGAATAATAATACAGTCCCGGAGTGCCGGCTCCAATCCAAAAAATATCCTTAAAACGGCTTTCTTTTAACGAATAGACTTGAAATTCCTTGTCCCAACGAACATAATCAGAAGCTTCCTGCCATCCGGCCGGGGAATAGACTATTGCCTTCCCCCCTTTTTCATAATTGGGTATATGCAAGAGGCCATCCCCTTTCGTTCCCAACCACAAGCCTCCATACTTATCCGTCATGACAGAACGCACCTGCCTGTTCAAATTAGGAGACAAACTATCAAGCATTAAATTCATCGCCATGTCAGATTTCTCTGCATACATAATAGCCCCTTGACCATCTGAAGCAATCCAAAGAATATTCTGGTTGGGATCACGGTATATATTATAGATACGTATATTCCGATTCACAACCTCTTCTTCATACTTATGCGAAGCACATAAGCGTACCAAGCCATTCGTTCTGAACGCAACGATAATATTTTCGCAAAAAGGGACAATACCGGCAATCTTACCATATCTCTGTATGAGAGAGGACAGATTGCGGACATATATTTTGGAACGACGAGAAACATCGTAAATATAAAGGTCGCCGTTTTCATCTACAAAACAAACAATCCCATTCTGATAGAAAACTTCATCTATGTTATTCGAATGAAAATCAGAAGACAAAACAGCAGAACGGACAGACAACGTGTCTTTATCAAAACTATCGACCGAAAATTGCACTAACTTACCCGTACCACGGGGAAAAGTCCACAAGACACCGTCTTGGGCAACAAAAGCCCGGCAGTCCATATCCTTCACAGGCACCCCGCTTTCTTTGAGACGGACAAACTTTTTATGATACGTATTATAATAAAAGACCCCTTCAGGATTGATTAGCCACGCATTGCCCGCATGATTGGAATGTACATAATAATCGCCGGCAAAATTATAATATTCCACCACTTGACGCATTTTTAACGAAAAGCGGTTCAATCCCAGATGCGTAGTAATCCATAAGCAATCCTCATCAGCCTGCTGGATAGAATGAATGATATTATTGTTCAGGGTCTGTTGTTTCGAAAAATCAGAACGAAACACTTCCATGTTTCTTCCGTCATAACAATTTATACCATCATAAGTGCCAAACCACATCAAGCCCTCTCTATCCTGAAACATGCTGAGCACGGCACTGTTGGAAAGCCCCTGCTGATGATCTATTTTTGAGAAAGAAAACATGTCTTTCCCGTCAGCAGACAAGCAGCACAACAAGAAAAAGAAGAAGCAAACAAACGTCAAACACAATCTCGACATAACAGGCAATTTCATAGATTAAATACCGATTCAACACTTTAAGCCAAGCAAAATTACTCT
>NZ_JAMBLS010000038.1 GCF_023336905.1 Bacteroides sp. ET71 | reverse complement strand
GTCCGTTTCATTTCAAAAACCGTGTAATTGGCTATATTTCAATAATTTCAAAGAACTATTTATCCACTTTTACGGGACAGTAGTGACTTTAATTTTTAAACAGACTCTTAGTGTTGCTTTGCATACAGTCTTTAATTCTTAAACGATAGGCTCTTATTCTGGATGTTTTTTGTAGTATCCGTGTTAATAAACGTTTTTGAATAAAAGATGGGATGCTTTATAGAGGATGCAAAAAGTTCTTTTTTGTGTTTTTTGGTCAAAAAACATTATTAAAGAGAACAAGTATAGATAATTTCTTTCTAAATTTGTGGGGTAGTTCCATGAGAGATAAAGAGAAGAACTATTTTAGAAACGAAAAAATATAATAATTGCTTATGTCACAGATGATTGGACATATCTCGCAGGTGATTGGACCTGTGGTTGACGTTTATTTTGATGCTCCGGAATCAGAAGCCGAAATGGTGTTGCCGAGCATTCATGATGCGTTGGAAATCAAACGACCCAATGGTAAGCGTTTGATTGTGGAAGTGCAACAGCACATCGGCGAAAATACGGTGCGTACTGTGGCGATGGATAGTACGGACGGACTTCAGCGAGGCATGAAAGCGCGTCCGATGGGTGGACCGATAACGATGCCGATAGGAGACCAAATTAAGGGCCGTCTGATGAATGTGGTAGGTGATACCATTGACGGTATGAAGGAATTGAATCGTGAGGGAGCTTATCCGATCCATCGTGAACCACCTAAGTTTGAAGATTTGACTACGGTGCAAGAGGTGCTGTATACGGGTATTAAGGTGATTGACTTGCTTGAACCGTATAGCAAAGGTGGCAAGATTGGCTTGTTTGGCGGTGCCGGAGTCGGTAAAACCGTATTGATTCAGGAACTGATTAATAATATCGCGAAAAAGCAACACGGCTTTTCTGTGTTTGCAGGAGTCGGAGAGCGTACGCGTGAAGGTAATGACTTGCTGCGTGAAATGATTGAATCGGGAGTTATCCGATATGGAGACGAATTCAAGAAGAGCATGGAGGAAGGCAATTGGGACTTGTCGAAAGTCGATTATGATGAAGTGGCTAAGTCGCAAGTTACTTTGATATTTGGTCAGATGAATGAACCCCCTGGAGCACGTCAGTCCGTAGCTCTGTCCGGCTTGACAGTCGCAGAGTCTTTCCGTGATATGGGAGCAGAGACAGATGGACCACGGGATATCTTGTTCTTTATCGACAACATTTTCCGTTTCACGCAAGCTGGATCTGAGGTCTCTGCTTTGCTAGGACGTATGCCATCGGCTGTGGGATATCAACCAACGTTGGCTACCGAAATGGGTGCCATGCAGGAACGCATTACTTCAACGAAAAATGGTTCTATTACGTCTGTACAGGCTGTGTATGTGCCTGCCGATGACTTGACGGACCCGGCACCTGCTACCACGTTTACGCATTTGGATGCTACTACGGTGTTGGATCGTAAAATTGCTTCTATGGGTATTTATCCGGCTGTAGATCCTTTGGAGTCTACTTCGCGTATATTGGATCCGCATATTGTGGGCAAGGAACATTACGAGGTGGCACAACGGGTTAAACAAATCTTACAGCGTAACAAGGAGTTGCAGGATATTATTTCTATATTGGGCATGGAAGAATTATCGGAGGCTGACCGTGTGCTGGTAAATCGTGCCCGTCGTGTGCAGCGTTTCTTGTCTCAGCCGTTTGCTGTCGCAGAACAGTTCACGGGCGTACCGGGTACGATGGTGAACATTGAGGATACGATTAAAGGATTTAAGATGATTCTGGATGGTGAGGTGGATTACCTGCCGGAACCGGCTTTCCTGAATGTCGGAACTATTGAAGAAGCGATCGAAAAAGGTAAGAAACTGCTGGCTCAGGCAGCGAAAGCATAAGGCATATGGAAAGGTTATTGCATTTGGAAATCTTTTCGCCTGAAAAGGAAATTTTCAGTGGTGAAGTAGAGCATGTGACATTGCCTGGTACAATGGGGTCATTTACTATTTTGCCGCAACATGCGCCTATTATATCTTCGTTGCAAGATGGTGTGTTATCGTATGTGACGGAAACTGGTGAGGAGCATACTGAGAAGGTGAAAGGAGGCTTTGTTGAAATGAATGGCAATAAGGTTTCTGTCTGTGTCAATTGACAAATAGGGGAAAATGAATGTATCTATGCGGAAATATCTGTTTGAAATGGCTTTGCTGACAGTGTTGACAGCAGGGATTGGAGGATGGATATTTCATCTTACGTATCCTGCATTGATGCTGGCTGATTATATGTGGATTCCTGCTTATTATTATGTCATGGGAGCTTTGTTGATGTTCGCTGTGGCAAGGGGCAGCCGGCAAAAGGGCGGGGCTAAGAGAATGTTGCAGCTCTATTTATTGGCACGTATGGGGAAATTGTTTGTTTCTGTGATTGCAATTATGTGCTTCTGCTTGGCAGTTCATATGGAGGTGCCCGTGGTGATTGCATTTATTGTCAACTATTTCGTCTATTTAATGTATGATTCATGGTTTTTCTCGCATTTGGGGAAAAATCAGAAAAGGAAAAACGAATGATTATGAAACGATTACAGACTATACTGATTGGGAGTTTGCTTGCAATGGCGGCCGCTTTGGTCGCTATGCCGGTGCAGGCAGATGAGTCTGCTGCTCCAGAATCTGTTTCCACAGAAGAAGCTGAACCGGTTGATGTGAAGGGCATTGTGTTCGGACATATCGGAGATGCTTACGAGTGGCATATTACAGATATCGGGGAGACTAAACTCATTATTCCTTTGCCTGTTATTGTATATAGTAGTACGACCGGATGGCATTGCTTCCTTTCTTCTCGTCTGGAAGAAAACCACGGTTCGTACGAGGGCTTCTCCATTGCCCCGACAGGCAGCCCTTATGAGGGCAAGTTGGTGGAGCATGATGCAGCCGGTAATGAGGTGCGGCCTTTTGACATCTCTATTACGAAAGTGACATTGGCTTTGTTCATCAACAGTGCGTTATTGTTGGTTATTATATTGAGCGTGGCACGGTGGTATAAGAGGCATCCGAAAGCAAGTGCATCACCAGGTGGATTTGTCGGATGTATGGAGATGTTTATTATGATGATAAATGACGATGTAATAAAGAGTTGTGTCGGGCCTAATTATCGTAAGTTCGCTCCTTACTTATTGACTGCTTTCTTCTTTATTTTCATTAATAACCTGATGGGGTTGATACCTTTCTTCCCTGGGGGGGCCAATGTGACTGGTAACATTGCTGTGACATTTGTCTTGGCCGTGTGCACATTTTTGGCAGTCAATCTTTTTGGAAGCAAGCATTATTGGAAAGATATTTTTTGGCCGGATGTACCTTGGTGGCTGAAGGTCCCTGTTCCCATGATGCCTTTCATCGAACTGTTCGGTATCTTTACTAAGTCGTTTGCCTTGATGATTCGTCTATTTGCCAATATGTTGGCAGGGCATATGGCCATGTTGATACTGACATGCTTGGTATTTATTTCTGCAAGTATGGGACCGGCATTGAACGGGTCGTTGACGGTTGCTTCGGTTTTGTTCAATATCTTTATGAATGCATTGGAGCTATTGGTCGCTTTCATCCAGGCATATGTATTCACGATGTTGTCTGCTGTGTTCATCGGATTGGCACAAGAAGGTAAAGTGGAGACTAAATAGTACGAATAGAAGTGAATGAAGTATTTGTAAATTATTAAATAACCAATTAAAATTTAGAAGATTATGTTATTATCTGTATTATTGCAAGCTGCTGCTGCAGGTGTAGGTGTTACTAAAATGGGTGCGGCAATTGGTGCCGGTTTAGCTGCTATCGGTGCAGGTATCGGTATTGGTAAAATCGGTAGTTCGGCCATGGAGGCCATTGCCCGTCAGCCGGAGGCTTCTGGCGACATCCGTAACAACATGATTATCGCTGCTGCCTTGATTGAAGGTGTTGCCTTGTTGGCAGTAGTCGTATGTCTGTTGACCTTCTTGATGTAATATTAATAATGTTTGGCCTGGAGTCCGGTTGCGTTTTAACACACAACCGGATTATAGGTCATTAAAATTGAATTTTAAGTATGTCATTGTTACTGCCCGATAGTGGTTTGCTGTTTTGGATGCTCTTATCGTTCTTGGTGGTATTCGTGATACTTGCCAAATATGGTTTCCCTGTCATTGTTAAGATGGTGGAAGAACGGAAAGCTTACATTGACCATTCTATGCAAGTGGCCCAAGAAGCCAATGAGAAATTTTCCAAGTTGAAAGAGGAAACTCAGGCTTTGATAACTGCTGCCAATAAAGAACAGGGACGTATTGTAAGAGAAGCCATGGCTGAGCGCGAAAAAATTATAGCAGATGCGCGTAAGCAGGCGGAAGTCGTCGCCCAAAAAGAACTGGATGAGGTGCGAAAACAAATACAGCAAGAAAAAGAGGAGGCCATTCGTGATATTCGCCGTCAGGTTGCGGTATTGTCTGTTGACATTGCAGAAAAGGTGATTCGTAAGAATTTGGATGAAGAACGTGAACAGATGGATATGATAGACCGGATGTTGGATGAGGTGCTTCCTGCAAGTAAGAAAAACTAAAATGTGTGACTTGATAAGGTTCATTGTTGAGTCGTAATTGTTGTAGAGATTATGGATCAAGGAATTATTTCGATGCGATATGCAAAGGCATTGATGAGCTTTGCCCAAGATAAAGGAACGGAAGATGTGGTGTACGAGGAATGTGGTACACTGTCAAGCAATTTTGTTTCTTATCCAAACCTTCATGTAGCTCTTGAGAATCCAATACTGTCTTCCGGAGAAAAATATAAATTGATTTGTGCAGCTACGGTGAAAGACGGAGATATGGATGCTACTTTTACAGATTTTGTAAAGTTGGTGTTGAAGAATCGCCGTGAGCATCTGTTGCAAAGCATGTGCCTTTCGTTTATGGATTTGTACCGTCAAAGTAAACATATAGGTGTGGCTCGTTTGATAACGGCCGTACCGGTGAGTGAGAAGGTGGCCAATCGTATTCGAAATAGTGCCTCTTCCATGTTGCATGCTCGTATGGAGCTGCATACGGAAGTGAATCCTTCTTTGGAAGGTGGTTTCATTTTTGATATAAACGATTATAGATTGGATGCCAGTATCGCTACTCAGTTGAGGAGAGTGAAACAACAATTTATTGACAAAAACAGAAGAATCGTATAACACAAGTGATAAGGCATGTCGTGGCAAAGGGCTGAAAAGCTGAAATGTTCATGCATGTGAACTTTTTTAATTACTCTAATGATATGTTATCAGAAAATATAAAAGTAAGCGAAGTTTCTGATGTCCTTCGTAAGCAATTGGAAGGCATAGATACTCAGGTCTCTCTTGATGAGATCGGTACGGTGCTTCAGGTAAGTGATGGCGTGGCACGTATCTATGGTCTGCGTAACGCCGAAGCGAATGAATTGCTGGAATTTGAGAATGGCGTCATGGGCATCGTAATGAATCTGGAAGAGGATAACGTGGGTGCCGTATTATTGGGACAAACGGATAAGATTAAGGAAGGCTTTACCGTAAAGCGTACCAAACGTATTGCCTCTATTATGGTGGGCGAAAGCATGTTGGGACGTGTAATCGATCCTTTGGGAATGCCTCTTGATGGCAAAGGCTTGATTGGTGGTGAATTATGTGAGATGCCTTTGGAACGTAAGGCGCCGGGAGTAATTTATCGTCAACCGGTGAACCAACCTTTGCAAACAGGCTTGAAAGCGGTGGATGCCATGATTCCTATTGGTCGGGGACAGCGTGAGTTGATCATCGGCGACCGCCAGACGGGAAAAACGGCTATTGCCATTGATACCATTATCAATCAGCGGCATAATTATGAAGCGGGTGATCCGGTTTATTGTATTTATGTAGCTATCGGTCAGAAAGGTTCTACGGTAGCAACTATTGTTAATACATTGCGTCAACACGGAGCCATGGACTATACGATTGTGGTAGCAGCTACTGCTGCTGATCCGGCTGCATTGCAATATTATGCACCGTTTGCGGGTGCTGCTATCGGTGAGTATTTCCGTGATACCGGCCGTCATGCTTTGGTGGTATATGATGACTTGTCCAAGCAGGCTGTTGCTTATCGTGAAGTGTCATTGATTCTGCGTCGTCCTTCCGGGCGTGAGGCTTATCCGGGTGATATCTTCTACCTCCATTCCCGTTTGTTGGAGCGTGCTGCCAAGATTATCAACCAGCAGGAAGTGGCTTGCCAAATGAATGACTTGCCTGACAGCTTGAAAGGCAAAGTGAAAGGTGGTGGTTCGCTGACAGCATTGCCAATCATCGAGACACAAGCCGGCGACGTTTCCGCTTATATTCCGACTAACGTGATTTCTATTACCGACGGACAAATATATCTTGTTACGGACCTCTTCAACCAGGGTAATCGTCCGGCTATTGATGTGGGTATTTCTGTGAGCCGTGTAGGTGGTAATGCCCAGGTGAAAGCCATGAAAAAGGTGGCAGGTACGTTGAAAATCGACCAATCGCAGTACCGAGAATTGGAGGCTTTCACGAAGTTCAGCGGCGATATGGATGCGGTAACTGCTCTTACCATTGACAAGGGCCAGAAGAACACGCGTCTGTTGGTGCAGCCGCAGTACAGCCCGATGCCGGTAGAAAAGCAGATTGCCATTCTGTATTGTGGCACGCACGGTTTGCTGCATGATGTGCCGCTGGATAAGGTGAGTGATTTTGAGCACAGTTTCTTGGAATATCTGGAAGCCAACCATCAGGCTGACATTTTGGATGTATTGAAACAAGGTGTTATCAACGACGAGGTATGCCAGAAGATTGAGAAGGCTGCCGCAATGATTGCAAAACAGTTTAAGTAAATCGGTTAGAACATGGCTTCACTGAAAGAGGTAAAAAACAGGATTAATTCCGTAAAGAGCACGCGCCAGATTACATCTGCTATGAAGATGGTGGCTTCGGCGAAGCTGCACAAGGCACAAGGTCGCATTGCAAGTATGTTGCCTTACCAGCGGAAACTGAACGAGATCCTGACGAATTTTCTTCGTACAGAGGCTTCGTTTGATTCGGCTTATACGGCTCAAAGAGAAGTGTCGCGGGTGGCTATTGTGGCTTGTTCTTCCAACACCTCTTTGTGCGGTGCTTACAATTCAAATGTAGTAAGATTACTTGAAAAGGCCGTTGAAAGTTATCAGTCTCTGGGCAAGGAAAATATTTTGATATATCCAGTGGGAAAGAAAATTGAAGAGGCTGTTGCGAAATTAGGATGTGTCAAGCAGGGTTCGTACCAGAAACTGGTAGATGTGCCGGCTTATACGGATGCTTATCAGTTGGCTGCTGAACTGATGGCCAGTTTTGCAGAAAACAAGGTAGACCGTGTGGAGTTGATTTATCATCATTTCAAGTCTATGGGGTCACAGATACTGGTGCGTGAGAATTATTTGCCGATTGATTTGTCAAAGATGGCTGATGCTATGAGTGATGGTACTGCAGACCAAGCACGTGGGTTCAACAACGATTATATCGTGGAACCTTCGGTGGGCAAGGTGATTTCCGAACTCTTGCCAATGGTGTTGTGCCAGAAGATTTATACGATGTTGCTTGATTCTGTGACTTCTGAACACGCGGCACGAATGATGGCTATGCAGACTGCCACAGACAATGCGGATGATTTGATTCAGGAATTGACCATACAGTATAACAAGACGCGCCAGCAGAGTATTACCAACGAGTTGTTGGATATCATTGGTGGCAGTATGAAATAGGCTTTTCGAGTGATAAAAGAAGGACGGAGGGTATGCTTGTTTGAGGAGCATATTCTCCGTTTTTTTATTTCCTACTTTTTTCTTATTAACAGGAATACTTGTATCTTTACGACTTTAATAATAGGAATGTAACACACAGATGGAACGGAATATTGAGCTGGATTTGGCATGGAAGTTTGTTGAGAGTACGGGTACAAGTCTTTTCTTGACAGGTAAGGCAGGGACGGGGAAGACCACTTTTCTGCATAAATTGCAACGTGAGTCTTCTAAGCGTATGGTGGTTTTGGCTCCTACGGGCATTGCCGCCATGAATGCGGGAGGCATTACTTTACATTCGTTTTTCCAGTTGCCTTTTGCACCTTATGTTCCGGAGAGCTCATTTCAGGCCGAGGGGGATGTTTCTTACTATTTTCGTTTCAGCAAGGAGAAGATAAGGATTATGAATAGTATCGATTTGCTGGTGATAGACGAAATCAGTATGGTGCGGGCGGATGTGCTGGATGCTGTCGATGCTGTGTTGAGGCGTTATCGTAGGAACAGGCTGCCATTTGGTGGGGTGCAACTGTTGATGATTGGTGATTTGCAGCAGTTGGCTCCGGTGGTGAAGGAGGATGAGTGGAAGTTGTTGTCCCGGTATTATCAGACTCCTTATTTTTTCTCTTCCAAGGCTCTGCAGGATACGTTGTATTTCACGATAGAGCTGACGACTGTCTACCGGCAGAAGGATGACCGTTTCTTGAGGATGTTGAACAGTATTCGTGAGAACTGTTTTGATGACGAGGTCCTGAGGGCTTTGAACAGCCGTTATATGCCTCATTTTAATCCTGCCAAGGAAGAGGGGTATATTCGGCTGGTGACGCATAACGTGCAGGCGCAGCGTATCAACAATTATGAGCTGGAGCGCCTGCCGGGGCGTTCTTTTGCATTTGAGGCTACGGTTGAGGGCAAGTTTCCGGAGTATTTGTATCCTACGGAGAAGATGCTGGAGGTGAAGTGTGGCGCGCAGGTGATGTTTGTAAAGAATGACACGAGTGGCGCGCACCGTTATTGCAATGGTACGATTGGCGAGGTCGTGTCGGTATCGTCTGAGGGCATGGAGGTGCGTTGTTTGCAGACGGATGTCGTGCTGGCTTTGCAGCCTGAGGAGTGGGCGAATGCCCGTTATGCTTTGGATGAGGAGACAAAAGCCATTACTGAAAAGGTGGAGGGGACTTTCCGGCAATATCCGGTGAAGCTGGCGTGGGCCATTACGGTGCATAAGAGCCAGGGGCTGACTTTCGACAGGGCTATTATTGATGTGGGAAATTCGTTTGCTCATGGGCAGACTTATGTCGCTTTGAGCCGTTGCCGCACTTTGGAGGGGTTGGTCTTGAGCTCGCCTGTGTCGGCCAAAGCGATTATCAATGACGGGACGGTGGCTGCTTTCACTGAGAAGGCCCGCGAGATGAATCCTACAGAGCGTTTCCCGGTTTTGCAGCGGGCGTATTTCAGGGAGTTGTTGGATGAACTGTTCGGGTTTCAGCCTTTGTTGCGTTCGTTCAGGCATTATGTACGCTTGTTGGATGAGCATTTGTATCGTCTTTATCCGAAGCAGTTGGAGGCTTGCCGGGCGGAGTTGCTCAGGCTGGAAGAGCGCGTAGGGCGGGTGGCGGAGCGTTTCGCCGTCCAATACGTCCGTATGGTGGAGGAGTGTGCGGATTATGAGCATGACGAAGCTTTGCAGGGGCGGATTCATGCGGCGGCCCGGTATTTTGGCGATGAACTCAGACCGTTGTATGCGGTGGCCGTGCGCAAGCCTTTGGATACGGACAACAGGCAGTTGAGGAAACAGTTGACGGCTGCTTACGAGGATTTGCGGGACTGTTACCGGTTGCAGGCAGACTTGTTGGCATTTGTTCGTGAGTCTGGTTTTGCGGTGTCTGCCTATCTGAAGCAGAAGGCTTTGCTGGTGTTGGAATATGCCGGGACGCCCATCCGTGTCAGGGAAGATGCGCGGCGGATGGGGGTGGCTGCTGCCGCTCCGGGGGCGGAAGTTGCTTCGGACGACATCCTTCATCCGGAATTGTTCGAGCGCCTGCGTGCCTGGCGCAATGCCGAGGCCGGTCGCCTCAACCTGCCGGCTTACAGGGTGTTCTCCCAAAAGGCTCTGGTTGGCATCAGCAATCTTTTGCCGACAGATGCCACCATGCTGCGGCGCATCCCCCACGTCGGACCGAAGGGGGTGGAGAAGTATGGCGAAGAGGTGCTGGCTCTGGTGCGCGCCTATCGGGAGGAGAAGGGGCTGGAGGTTTCCCTCGTTTGAGGGGGTACTTTTTTCCCGGGGTAGGGAACGCCTTACTTCCCGGGGTAGGAAAAATCAGAATGGATTCTCGCGTCCGCGCTGCACTTCGACGCGGATGCCGAACGAGCCGTCTTGCGACTTCAGCTCGAAAGCGCCCTTGAAGTTGTTGCGCTGCCAGGGCAGGGCCGAAGGATTGGGCACGCGCCGCCCGTCGGCATCGTATTCGCCGTAGGTGTTGAGCATCCAGCCGTTTTTCAGCCGGACACTGCGCATTTGCAGGGTGGTGGGTGTGCCCCAGAAACCGTAGTAGGGTGAGGCGAACATCGGCCACGTGCTTTGCGAGTAGATGGCATCCGTCTGCGGGCGGAGCAGGAAGCTGTAGTCCTTGCTCGCGTCGGGCACCGTCAGTTTGAAGTTGCTCAGGCTGGGACGTTCGGGCAAGTTCATCGCGCCCATGTCCAGCAGGAATCCGCCATAGCTCTTGACGGTGGAAGGCAGGAGAGAAGAACCGGCATCTGCTGCGGCGGGAGGAACGTCGAGCGTGTCCGCCTTCACCTCGCTTTGGGCGTGGAGCAGGATGGCGCCGGCCAGGAATAAAGTCAGTAATACGATGCGTTTCATATCTCCGGTTTCATTGTTGGGTTACCGGGCAAAGTTACTCCTTTCCCTCGAATCGGGGAAATCCTTTCACATTATTTGTCGCTTAGTTCACGATGAGCTTGTAGCCGATGCCGCGCACGTTCACAATCCGTATCCGTTCGTCCCGGTTCAGCTTATGGCGCAATTTGGTGATGAACACGTGCAGGCTCCGCTGGTTGAAGAAGGAGTCGTCTCCCCACAAGTCGAGGAGGATGTCGCGCATGTCCACTACCTGGTCTTGATGCTCGCAGAGGCGGCGCAGGATTTCGCTCTCGCGGTGGCTCAACTCCGTCTCTGTGCCGTTATGGTGGAGGCGTTGGGTGCGGGGCGTGAAGAGATAAGCGCCCACTTCGTATGCCTCGCGCCGGGTGGGGGAGGCCTCTGTGCGGATGGCTCGTCCCAGCAGCGCCTTGATGCGCACAATGAGTTCCTGCATGCCGAACGGCTTCTTCAGATAGTCGTTGGCGCCCAGCTCGAAGCCTTCCACCACGTCGTTGACGGCCGAGCGGGCGGTGAGAAACAATACCGGCGTCACGGCATCGCTCCGGCGGATGCGGCGCACCATCTCGAAGCCGTCCATGCGGGGCATCATCACGTCGGCCACCAGCACGTCGGGCTTTTCGTGGAAGAAGCATTGCAACCCCTCCTCTCCGTCTTTGGCCAAGCGGATGCGGAAGCCCTGTCCTTCCAGCGTGTCTTTGATAATCATGGCCAGGGTCTGTTCGTCCTCGACCAGCAATACGTGTATAGGATCCATAAGACTGATAATTTCGTAACGGTTAATGATAAATGGTTAATGGTTAATACGTGATAAGATGGCTCATGTACAGCCTATTAACCATTTATCATTAAGCATTGACCATTATTTTATATTCTTATCACAAACTCGCTTCCCCTCCCCGGCTCGCTCTGCACCTCCACCGTGCCGCCGTGCCGCTCGACCATCGTCTTGACATAGTAGAGGCCGAGGCCGTAGCCTTTCACGTCGTGCAGGTTTCCCGTGTGGACGCGGTAGAACTTGTCGAACACGCGGGGGAGTGTATCCTTGGGGATGCCGATGCCTTTGTCTCGCACAGAGAGGACGAATGTCCCGTCTTCCTTGCGTCCTTCTATCTTCACGTCCGCGCTTTCGGCGGAGTACTTGATGGCGTTGTCCAGCAGGTTGCTCACGATGTTGCAGAAGTGGGTGCGGTCGGCTGTGACGGTCAGGTCGGGCGGCATGATGTGCCAGGCGATGTGCACGGGCTTGTCGGCTTTCAGCTTGTGTTGCTCGACAAGGGGGGCGATGGCTTCGCCCGCGGCAAAGGTCGTGGGGTGCAGGCGGAAGGTCTTGCGCCGCTCCATCGACATGGAGAGAATCTGCTCCACCAGCCCGCCGAGAATCTTCAGTTGTTCCTGGCAGACGTGCAGGTAGCGGTTGCGTTTGGCTGCGTCGGCATCTGCACCGAAGTTCAGCAGGGCGTCGTTGGCGGCGTAGGCCACGGCGATGGGCGTCTTCAGTTCGTGGGTGATGTTGTTGGTGAAGTCGTCCTTCATCTCCTCCAAGGTGCGTTGGCGCAGCAGGATGCGGATGAGGTACCAGAAGGAGAACCCCAGCACCACCAGGATGAAGGCCGATGTGGCCAGTATGCCCGCCATCTGCCGGAGCACGAGGCCGTCCACCGGCTCCATGGTGAGGCGGTAGAGCCAATGGTTGTGCAGGTCGTAGGCATAATCGTAGGTCACGGCCCGGGGCGATGGCACATATCCCTGCGTGCCGCCCACGGCCAGCGTGTCGGTGAACACATGGCTGGAGTCGTAGGTCTCGCCCCGGTGCAGATGCTCCAGGCGATAATCGGCCGTGATATCCGCCTGTCTCAACTCTTCGGCCAGCAGGCTGTCGTAAGCCTGGAAGTCAGGGTCGTTCAATACATCCAGGCCGCCGTGCAGCCCGCGTTGGAAGTATGCGGCCAGTTCCTGCATCGTGTTCTTCCGTCCGAAGAGGAAGCCCATGTCGCTGGTGTGCAGGGACGACTGCATGTGGGCCGTGTCCTTCACGCTCTGCTGCGTCAGGTTGATGAGCGTGGAGTCGCCCTTCTGTTCGGTGACGATGGTGCGGCTCTCCACGTAGGGAGTATCGTTGTTGAACCCGGCGTTGACGGACACCTCGCCGTGTTCGGTAGAGTCCCGATCCAGCCGGTCGATGCGGAGGATGATTTCGTTGTAGTCGCTCACGCGCAAGGCTTCGGTGATGTTGCGCTCCACGGCCTGCCGTTGCGTGCGGTAGAGGTTCACCAGCCAGTAGGCCTGGTAGGCGAAGATGGCCGCGAGCGAGAGGACGACCACGAGGGCGATGTATTTCGAGGGGAGTTTCATGCCTGCAAAATTACAGCCTTTTGCCCTATATTCATCCGTTTGATAAGACTAAATAACACTTCCGGTAAGACTTGGTAAGCCGCTTCCTGCCTATCTATCGGGAGAGAATGTCGTACTTTGTGCCGTCCTTCTGACGGAGGAAGGAGAACCTCATTCCATAGTAGGATTGAAAGAGGTGCCACTGATTCCTGGTAAAGGTGCCACTGATTTCCGGTTGAGTTCGTATGTAGGCCATCTCCGGATACCGTCAAGGCAGGGCCTAAGTAGATAGGCTGATGTGGAAAAGAGTATAACTAATAACTAAAATGAGGATAAGCATGAAACGAATGACCCTATGGGCGCTTGCCTTGCTAAGTGTGCAAGTGCTGGATGCGCAAGAAGTGAAGACGGACAGCCTCTGGGCGGACAGCCTGGTGCAGACGTTGCCCGAGGTGATGGTGACGGGCGAGCGCCCCATGGTGCGCGCCAAGGCCGGGAAGCTGGAGTATGACCTGCAAAGGATCATCGAGGGCAAGCCCGTGGACAACATCTACGACGCCTTGAAGGAGCTGCCGGGCGTGACGGAGATGAATGGCGGGCTGACTCTCGGCGCGCGGGGCGTGACCATCGTGTTGGACGGCAAGGTGACGAACATGAGCACGGAGCAGCTGTATGCCTTGCTGAAGTCGATGCCCGCCGACCGCATCGAGCGGGTGGATGTGATGTTCAACGCTCCGGCCCGTTACCAGGTGCGCGGCGCGATGATAGACGTCCGCCTCCGTCATCGCATCGGCGACCCCGGCACGGTGCAGGGCGAGGCCTACGGCAAATACGACCAGAGCCACGGGGCCAGTTTCCAGGAGCGCGCCTCCTTATTATATGATGGTGGACGATTCTCTCTCGACCTTCTTTACTCGCACGACCACGGCAAGGGCTTCAACACCACCGACAAGGAGGCGCGCCACTGGCAGGAGGCTACGGACGAGACGCACCTCATCGAGAACCACGAGGTGGCGCGCAGCCGCAGCCATACGCACAGCTTCCGGCTGGGGGCGGACTATGAGATAGGGAAAGACCACGACCTCTCCTTCGTCTACAACGGCGCGTATGGCACCAGCCACACCAATCAGCACACCACGGGCACGCAGACAGCCACCAACCGGAGCACGCAGACCTCGTGGCTGCACAACGGCCGTCTGGACTATCGCACGCCCGTCGGCCTCAGTGCAGGGGCAGAGTTCACGTGGTATCGCACGCCTGGCGACCAGTTCCTCCACAGCGAGATGGAGGGCGAGCGGATGGACTTCTACACCACCGACCTGCAACGCATCAACGCCTGGAAGTTCTACCTCTCGCAGGAGCATTCGCTGAAGAACGGCTGGGGACTGAACTACGGGGCGATATATACGACGAGTGTGGACAACTCCAGCCAATACTATTTTAATGAAGAATTAGGAATGAAGAATGAAGAATCCGAGTTGCCGCCGGACATGCGGTCACGCCGCAGGGAACAGGCGCTCAACCTCTATGTCGGGTTCAACAAGAGCTTCGGGCGGAAGTGGATGCTGGACGTCTCGTTGGCGGGTGAGCGCTACAAGACGCCCGTGTGGGACGAGTGGGATGTCTATCCCGTGCTGAACCTGACTTACCTGCCCAAGCCGGGCCATATCCTGCAACTTTCCTTCAGCAGCGACAAGGAATATCCGGAGTATTGGGCGGTGCAGAATGCCGTGTCCTACTTGGGCGGCGGCTACTCCGAGATACAGGGCAACCCGCTGCTGAAGCCCGAGAAAGACTACCAACTTTCGCTGAGCTACATCTTGAAGTCGAAGTACGTTTTCTCTTTCTGGTTCGACCACAACAAGGACATGTCCATGCAGACCCTCTACCAGTCGCCGGAGAAGTTGCTGGAGATATACAAGTCTCTGAACTTCGACTTCCGGCAACAGGCAGTCGTGCAGGTCTCAGTCCCCTTCAAGGTCGGCCAGTGGCTTGACTCGCGCCTCACCCTGGTGGGCATGTGGCTGCGCGACAAGGACTCCGACTTCTATGACCTGCCCTTCGATCGCCGTACATTGGCGGGTGTCGCCGTGCTGAACGCTACCTTCAAGCTGCCCGTCAAGCCCGACCTTCGCCTGACGCTTAACGGCTTCTGCCAGACCGGGGCCATACAGGGCATCTACGACCTGCCCACCAGCGGCAATCTCGACCTTGGCCTGCGTTATGCCTTTGCCGGGGGCAACTGCATCCTCACGGCTTGGTGCAAAGACATCTTCCAGACGGCCGGCATCGACCCGCAGATACGCTACGGCCGCCAGTGGGTGACGAACGATTACTCGTGCTTCCGTTCGGTGGGCCTCTCCTTTGCCTGGAAGTTCGGCGGCTATCAGGAGAAGAAAAGGGAAGGGGTGGACACGTCGCGCTTCAAATAGAATCCTTATCTTTGCAGGCAAGAAAAAACAGCTAACGACATGAATCATGGATATTGCAAACTGGTTTAAGGGCTTTGAAAAGGGGATAGAACGTCTCACTGCTGAAGAAAAGGAGCGTTTCTTCTCTGAGTGTGGGAAGAATTGTGTGAACAGCGGCGTGCTTGCTGTTTACAGAGGGCTATATGAGGATGCTCAAGGCGATATGGATACTTTCTTTTTGAAAGCCAATGAATTGCCTGGCGTCAGGGGTGAAGTGGTGGAGCCAGGGCAGGTGTATCATCTCTGTTTCTTGGAGTGTACCTGCGGGTTATGTAAGGAGGGGTACGTGAATACCCCTCTGCTATGTGAGTGCTCCCGCCAGAGTGTGCTTTATTCGTTGCGCTGTTTATGGAAAGATACCGATTTCCGTGTGACGCTCTCTCATTCTATTCTGCGGGGTGCCGGCGATTGCAACATGCGGATAGAAGTGGTTCCTACCCTTTAATCTTGTCCTTATTTTCTTCGTCCAGTATCTTCATGGCGATGTCTAGATACCGCGTCATGTCCACGGTGAACGGCCCTTCGTAGACATCGTGCCGTTTGCGCCCCAAACGCACGACGATGGCCTCTCGCGACGGGATGGCGAAGATGTATTGCCCTAACATTCCTCTCATGCAGGGGAGCACCTCGCCCCGGTAGGGGAAGAGCCACGTCTGGCGGCCGTAGTAGGAGAGAGAATCACGTCCCCATTGGTCTTTCAAGTAAGAGGCGGGGCGCATCAGTTCGTCCATGTAGCTGGTTGACACGAGTTGCCGGCCGTCCCAGTTGCCGTGCCGGAGCAGGAGTCGTCCGAAGCGGGCGGCGTCGCGTGCTGTGGTGTGGAAGCAGCAGAAGGCTTTCTCATCGCCTCCGGCCTTGTCCAGCAGCCAGTAGGCGTCGCGTTCGGCTTGCATCGGTTTCCAAAGTTTCTCTTCGGCATACTTGCTCAGAGTTTGACCCGTGGCGGCTTCAAGTGCGAAGGCCAGCAACTGTGTCTCGCCGCTTCGGTAGGAGAATTGCACGCCGGGCGCTTCTGTCACGTCCAGTTGGGTGACCAGATCGTAGAGGTCGTCGCCGTAGTATCCATGTGTAGTGACGGAGAAGAGCGAGGCGTAGGCTTCGTCCCAGGCCATACCCCCGCTCATGGTCAGGAGGTGGCGCAGGGTGACGTCGGCCTGGCGTCCGCGAGTATAGGCGGGCAGGTAGCGCGACACGGGATCGTCGAGGCTGTGTATTTTTCCTTCGTCGAGGGCTATGCCGGTCAGCAGGCCGACGATGGTCTTCGTGGCGGAGTAGAGGTTGGAGGTCAGGGTGTCGTTCCACCCGTCGCGGTACGACTCGAAGAGGAGACTGTCGCGGCTGACGACGAGGAAGGCGACGGTGTGCAGTGAGTCTAGGTAGGCCTCGTCGGCGGGGCTGAGGCGGCTGCGGTTGTAGGCCGCGGCGTGGGGCCAGAGGCGGACGTGGGCGGGGGCGTGGCGCACGGTGTCGCGGTGGAACGTCTCGAGGTCGTCGATGACGGGCATCAGGTGGATGAGCGCCTGGCGGGCGTAGTGCGGCAGGCACAGGTAGGCGGCCAGCGTGAGCAGCAGGGCGGCGGCCGTCAGCAGGAGGGTTCGTGTTCGGTTTCGTTTCATAAGATTTTAATGAGACAAAAAAGCCCCACAGTCCGTCTCTGTCGGAGAGGCATCTGCGGGGCTGTGTGGCGGCTATTTGCCGTTATGTTTCATGTTTCATTCTTCACGCTTCGTTCAGTAGGCAAAGAGCGGGTAAGCCTTCATCGTCTCATTGACGCGGGCGCGTACTTGTGCGATGACCGCTTCGTTGTCCACGTTGCCGAGCACGGTTTCTATCATCTCGGCAATCTCCAGCATCAGGTCCTCCTTGGCGCCGCGTGTGGTAATGGCGGGCGTGCCCAGGCGGATGCCCGAGGTCTGGAAGGCCGAGCGCGTGTCGAAGGGCACCATGTTCTTGTTTACCGTGATGTCGGCCGACACCAGTGCCTTTTCAGCCACCTTGCCCGTCAGGTCAGGATACTTCGTGCGGAGGTCCACCAGCATTGAGTGGTTGTCCGTGCCTCCGCTGACGATGCTGAATCCGCGGTCGATGAGGGCCTGGGCTAGCGTGGCGGCGTTCTTTTTCACCTGCATGGCATATTCCTTCCACTCCGGTTGCAGGATTTCGTTGAAAGCCACGGCCTTGGCGGCGATGACATGCTCCAGCGGTCCGCCCTGTATGCCGGGGAAAACGGCCGAGTCTAGCAACTGCGACATCATCTTCACCTCGCCCTTCGGCGTCGTCTTGCCCCAAGGGTTGGGGAAGTCCTTGCCCATCAGGATGATGCCACCGCGCGGTCCGCGCAGTGTCTTGTGGGTGGTGGAGGTGACGATGTGGGCATACTTCACGGGATTGTCCAGCAGACCTGCGGCGATAAGCCCGGCGGGATGGGCCATGTCAATCATGAGGATGGCGCCTACCTTGTCGGCGATGTCGCGCATACGGCGGTAGTCCCATTCACGTGAGTAGGCTGAACCTCCGCCGATAATCATCTTGGGGCGTTCTCGCAGGGCGATTTCCTCCATTTGGTCATAATCCACACGGCCCGTTTCTTTATTCAGGTTGTATTCGCAGGGCGTGTAGAGGATGCCCGACGTGTTGACGTGCGAGCCGTGCGACAGGTGTCCGCCATGAGCCAGATTGAGGCCCATGAACTTGTCGCTGGGGTTGAGCACGGCCAGGAATACGGCAGCGTTGGCTTGTGCGCCCGAGTGGGGTTGCACGTTGGCCCATTCGGCGCCGAATATCTGTTTGATTCGTTCGATGGCCAGGCGTTCGCTCTCGTCCACCACTTCGCATCCGCCGTAGTAGCGTTTGCCGGGGTAGCCTTCAGCATATTTGTTGGTCAGGCAGGAGCCCATGGCCTGCATCACTTCGTCGCTCACAAAGTTTTCAGAGGCAATCAGTTCGATGCCCTTCAACTGGCGTTGGTGTTCTTTTTCGATGATGTCGAAAATCAAGTCGTCTCGTTTCATTTGTATCTAAATTAATGATGATTTAATAGTTGATAAAGGAATGAGTTAACAAGACAATAAGGTCTTGTAATAGTTGATAAGTTGACGAGTTGACAAGGAATAAGCTCTGTTCCTCGTGGCCTTGTTAACTCGTCGTTCCCTTGTCAACTAAGTTCCCATTCTCGCTTCGTTTGCAAAGGTAGGACAAATAAATGAATTGCAGGAAAGAATCGACGGGAATTTGCGTCTAAAAGAAGATGCCGAGTGAGAAACTCAGCACGTTGTCCCGTCGGCGGTAACTCACTGCATATTCGTCCGTCTCCTCGGGAGTGGGAGTGTATGTTACGCCTTCGGACATGTTCAGCAGGCCGATGTCATAACGGAAGTCGAAGAATATGCGTGAAATGGCGACGGCCACGCCCAGCGTGAAGCTCACATTGAGTGGGCGTAGGCTTTCGTGGAGGTCTTCTACATCGAAATTCCGGAACGTCACCTTGCTTTTGTGCCTCCAGATGTAGCGTATCTTGGGTCCGCCGAATACGGACATGGCATAAGGGCCTGTTTTGATGAAGTTGTAGCCATAGATGACAGGGATGTCGATGCTGTGTATTTTCGATTCAATGTAGGCCGTGCTGCTTGTTTGTGAACCTATGACCATGTCTTGGTCTTGGGGCTTGTTGAAGTTGACGCCACATTGGTTGACGTTGTATGACACTTCCGGTTGAAGGAAATGCCGGCCGAAGTTGATGCGCATGAAGATGGAAGCGAAATAACCTACCTTGTAGTCGTTTTGTACTTGTTCGATGGGCACGCCTCCGATGCTGAAATCGTTCAGCAGGGAGAGGGCGGCGGTGAAGCCGGCCTTTGCACCGAAGTTGGTGGAGATGGCCATGTCTTGTTCTTTGGGCGTGGAGCTTTGGGGCTGGCCGGCGAGGGGGGCAGAGGCGAACAGGAGCATGCCGAAGCTGATGAGTAGGTGGCAGATGCGCATGTTTTCGGAGAATTATTTTTTCTTTTCTACCGACCAGCCGAATTTGCCCACAGGTGTGCCCAGGCCGTAGTAGTGGCCATGTACGTAAACCAGCGGGTCGGCGGCAGCCAGTTCGAATTTGCCAGTGTCGGGGTTGAGGTAACGGTCGTCGGCGCGCACATTGACTACGTCGGCGATAAACATGTCGTGCGAGCCCAGCGAGAGGATTTCCTTGACACGACATTCGATGCATAGGGGCGATTCTTCCACCAGGGGGGCGCTGACCACGGTGCACCGGCCGGGGGTGAGGCCCATCTCGCTGAACTTGTTGTAGTCGCGTCCGGAGCGTACGCCGCACCAGTCGGTGGCGCGGGCCATGCCGGTGGTGGTGAGGTTGATGACGAACTCCATGCGGCGCCGGATGATGTCGTAGGAGTGTCGTTCGGGGCGCACGGAGATGTAGCACATCGGCGGGTTGGTGCAGAGGGTGCCTGTCCAAGCTACGGTCAGGAGGTTGTACTCGTCGGGTGTGCTCCCGCAGCTCACCAGGACGGCGGGCAGGGGGTATATCATGGTGCCGGGTTTCCAGTCTTGTTTCATAGCAGCGTGATGTCTTTCCTCTCCTGTTCCTTCTCACAATAGTGGCACCGGATGACGCATTGGTCTTTGTCGATGACGTGGAAGCGTGTGGGCATGGGTTCGTTGTTGGTGATGCACTGCGGGTTGGCGCACTTGACGATGCCGATGAGTTCGTCGGGCAGGGTGAGTTCGCGTTTCTCTACCACTTCGTAGTTGCGGATGATGTTCAGCTTGACGTTGGGGGCTACGACGGCGATGCGGTTTATCTCGTCGTCGGTGAAGAATTTGTCGGCTATCTTGATGATGCCTTTCTTGCCCAGTTTCTTGCTCTGGAGGTTGAAGCCGATGGTGATGTTGTTGCTCATGTGCTCCAGGCCGAGGAGGGATACTACGGTGAAGAGCTTTTCGGAGGGTATGTGGTCGATGACGGTGCCGTTCTCCAGTGCGGCTACCTGTAGTTCTTTTTTGTCGTTCATAATTGAATCTTTTTAGTTGACGAGGTGACAAGTCGACGAGGCTACGAGGTCGCCCTTGTTGCCTGACGCCTTGTCCTCTGTTGTTTACTGAATAGGGGTGTCGCGCCGCACGTCGTCCAGTGTGATGCCGAGCACGTCGCACAGGATGGCCTGGCGTGCGTAGAGTCCGTTCTGTGCCTGCTGGAAGTAGTATGCCTGCGGGGTTTCGTCGACGTCGTAGGCTATTTCGTTGACGCGGGGCAGGGGGTGTAGGATGCGCAGGTTGGGGCGGGTGTGGGTGAGCATCTTGGCGCGGAGGATGTAGACGTTCTTCACGCGTTCGTACTCCATGAGGTCGGTGAAGCGTTCGCGCTGCACGCGGGTCATGTAGAGGATGTCTGCCCGGTTGATGGTGTCTTCGGTGAAGTCTGTGTGCTCTTCGAAGCGGATGCCGTGCTCGCGGCAGTAGAGTTTGTATTCCTCGGGCATCTGGAGTTCGCGGGGGGCGATGAAGTGGAAGGTGGGGTTGAAATGCCGCATGGCCATGAGCAGGGAGTGGACGGTGCGGCCGTATTTCAGGTCGCCCACGAGGCAGATGTCGAGGTTTTCCAGCGTGCCTTGTGTCTTGTAGATGGAGTAGAGGTCGAGCATGGTCTGCGAGGGGTGTTGGTTGGCTCCGTCGCCGGCGTTGACGATGGGCACGTCGGTCACCTCGCTGGCGTAGCGTGCGGCTCCTTCGAGGTAGTGGCGCATGACGATGATGTCGGCATAGTTGCTTACCATCTTGATGGTGTCTTTCAGCGTTTCGCCCTTGGACGAGCTGGTGGCCTTGGGGTCGCTGAAGCCGATGACGCGGGCGCCGAGGCGGTTGGCGGCCGTCTCGAAGCTGAGGCGTGTGCGGGTGGAGGGTTCGAAAAATAGGGTGGCTACGACCCGTCCGTCCAGCAGGTGCCGGTTGGGACGTGCCTCAAATTCCTTGGCCATGTCCAGCATGTAGAGGATTTTCTCCTTGCTGTGTTCGGCGATGGTGACTAAACTTCTGTTTTCCATATTGTTGGTGTGATTGTCTTTTTCGAGAGCGTAAAGATAGGCATTTCCCGTGTGTTTTGGAAATTTGTGGGGGAAAAAGTTTTCTCGGGTGCCGTCCGTCCCCCTCTCACCGGCGGCCTTTGCCGGTGTCGGTGGCGGACTGTCCTATATAAAGTATGATACTTTACGACATAAGGTATCATACTTTAATAGATAAAGTATGATACTTTATTATAAAAGGTATGATACTTTAATATGTAAAGTATGATACTTTATCT
>NZ_JAMBLS010000037.1 GCF_023336905.1 Bacteroides sp. ET71 | reverse complement strand
AAAGGTATTACACTTGTAAATGTTTAACACATGAGAATAGTACAAACGTATCTTCTTTTGAAAGGGATATGAGTACACATGTAACCTTAAGATAAGTACTCAATAAACATTACATGTGAAAACAAATCCAATTGTAATGCTATACAATTCTTATTAATATGATATAAGATGTTATGTAATAAGCTGTTTATGAATATATATATTGCTATTATATAATCTTGTACTAAAGATAAAACTGTTTGATTACGGGTTACAATTGTAATTTGCCGAAAAACGCCTTGTCTAATCTAAATAAATCAATCATAATCAATTATATACAAACAATTGCTTGAGTTCAAAGTAAAAATAGAATTGCTTAAAATTACATATGAAATCCTACCTTTATATATTGCGTGGATTACAATCGTATAATCACAAATATTTCTGTAAATTTGCATATATACTTATTTTATTATACATTTGTAACCAGATATGCAGAATGTAAAGGAAGATATTTATGAATGAAATTAGGGATAGATTTAAAATGATTATGGAACGTGAGGGGTTGGCTGCTGGAGCTTTTGCAGAAAGTATAGGAGCTTCACAAGCCACTATTTCTCATATTCTAAGTGGCAGAAACAATCCAAGTGTAGAAATAATGCTTCGTGTGCATCAACGCTATGAAGATATAAATCTGGAATGGCTTTTAACAGGTAAAGGCAATATGAGCAATTCACAAGAATCTACACAGCCTCTTAGTAATAGCATCCGTGACTATCCTTTATTCGCTGAGAATGCAAAAAATCCGGATGCCTCTACGAATTGTGCTGAAAATCGCAAGGAAACTCTATTAGAATCAACTGCCAAAAGAGAAAAAAGTACAGTACATCAGGAAATTATATACAAAGAGAGGCCTCCAAGAAAAATTACAGAAATACGCATTTTTTTTGATGACAATACTTACGAAACGTTTAAACCTGCTAATTAATAAGGAAGTTTAAGAATAGCATAAAATATGAAAGTGGAAATACAGACACCGTATATCAATTGGCAGGGTTTATAGAAAACAATCGCTTGAAAGGGCAATTCAGAATGTCTGTTATGCTTAATGAGCTATCTTGAGTGAAATACAAAAGTTGGTGATTCTGGAAACCTATTTATCAGACTATTTCCTGTGATAATTTGTAGCTGGATATAAATATATGAATAATAAAAAGTAAAGAAGCAGGTTTCTCTTAACCAAAAGAAAAGTTTGTTTCTACTCTGCTTCTCGGTTTTTTGTATTATTTTTGCGAATGAAACTGATTAACTTACAATTTATGAAAAAATACATCTTGGATCTGTTCGTGACTGAAAATATCAGATTGCACGATCGCTATGTATTACTGAAATTAACTTCAAAAACAATTTTACCAGAAATACTACCTGGTCAGTTTGCAGAAATCCGGGTAGATGGTTCTCCTACTACTTTCTTACGACGTCCTATCTCCATCAATTATGTAGATAGGCAGAAAAACGAAGTGTGGTTCCTTATCCAACTCGTTGGAGACGGAACTAAGCATTTAGGAGAAGCAAAGAAAGGAAATTGTATCAATGTAGTGCTTCCGTTAGGTAACGGCTTTACAATGCCGCAAAAGCCTTCTGAAGACCTTTTACTGATAGGTGGTGGGGTCGGTATTGCACCTTTGCTTTATTTAGGAGAGCAATTGGTCGAGAAGGGAAGTAAACCTACTTTTTTGTTAGGAGCCAGAAGTGGAAACGACTTGTTACAGTTAACCGACTTTGCTCAATATGGTGAACTGTATATCACTACCGAAGACGGTAGTCTAGGCGAAAAAGGATATGTCACACAACATTCTATACTAAACAAAAGAAAATACAAAAAAATATATACATGTGGTCCTAAACCGATGATGATGGCGGTCGCCAAATATGCTAAAAGCAAAGGCATAGATTGTGAAGTTTCTTTGGAAAACACGATGGCCTGTGGAATTGGAGCATGCTTGTGCTGTGTAGAAAATACTATAGAAGGGCATTTATGTGTTTGTAAAGAAGGTCCCGTATTTAATATAAACAAATTATTATGGCAGATTTAAATGTAAAAATAGGAGAATTACAAATGAAAAATCCCGTAATGACAGCATCCGGGACATTTGGTTATGGAGAAGAGTTTTCTGATTTTATTGATATATCGCGAATAGGGGGTATCATTGTAAAAGGAACTACTCTTCACAAACGTGAAGGCAACCCGTATCCTCGTATGGCGGAAACTCCATCTGGAATGTTAAATGCTGTGGGACTGCAAAATAAAGGTGTACATTACTTTGTAGATTGCATATATCCCCGCATTAAAAATATACAGACTCATATTATTGTTAATGTTTCCGGTTCTGCCGTCGAAGATTATGTAGAGACCGCCTCTATTATCAATGAGCTTGTAAACATTCCTGCTATAGAATTGAATATCTCTTGTCCTAATGTAAAACAAGGAGGTATGGCTTTCGGAATAACCAGCAGAGGAGCTGAAGAAGTGGTGAAAGCAGTTCGACAGGTTTATAAGAAAACTCTTATAGTAAAATTATCACCAAACGTGACAGATATTACTGAGATTGCACGGGCGGTCGAAGCGGGTGGTGCAGACTGTGTCTCATTGATTAACACGCTATTAGGTATGGCTATCGATGCAGAGAAAAGACGTCCCGTATTATCTACTGTAACTGGAGGTATGTCCGGAGCTGCGGTTAAACCAATAGCTTTACGCATGGTATGGCAAGTAGCTAAGGCAGTAAAAATACCTGTCATTGGATTAGGAGGTATCATGAATGCAAGAGATGCCATAGAGTTTATGTTGGCAGGAGCTACTGCCATACAGATTGGCACTGCTAACTTTATTGACCCAACCATCACTCTGAAGGTAATTGACGGAATCAATGATTATTTGGAACGGCATGGATTTAAGTCTGTACACGAAATTATAGGTGCACTTGAGGTATAATCGCTTACAAATAGTCCCCATTCGCACTTATTAGAGAAAGGAAATGGACATTAAAGAAAAATATCCATTTCCTTTCTATTTGCATTGATTGATTATTTGTCCAGTAGGTCAGGACGTAATCTTTTGGTACGTTCAAGAGATTGCTGAAGTTCCCATTCTTTAATTTTTGCCTCGTGTCCGGAAAGTAAAATATCCGGAACTTTCCATCCTTTATAGTCAGCCGGTCGGGTATAGACGGGGGCGGCCAGAAGATTGTCTTGAAATGAATCTGAAAGAGCTGATTGTTCATCGGAGATTACACCAGGAATAATCCTTACAATAGCATCAGATATAACGGCAGCAGCCAATTCTCCTCCAGTCAAAACATAGTCACCTATGCTGATTTCTTTCGTAATAAAATGTTCTCGAATCCGGTAGTCAATTCCTTTGAAATGACCGCAAAGAATGATTAGATTTTGAGCCAGCGACAATGTATTGGCCATAGGCTGAGAAAACTGTTCGCCATCGGGCGTAGTAAAAATGATTTCATCGTATTTACGTTCGGCTGTTAAAGCATTGAGGCAATTCTCAATAGGTTCTATTTTCATAACCATGCCGGCAAAACCTCCAAAAGGATAATCGTCTACACGGCGATGTTTATCGTTTGTATAATCTCTAAGATTATGAATATGTATTTCAGCTAACCCTTTATTTTGGGCGCGTTTCATGATAGAACAGTTGAAGAAACCTTCCAGCATTTCAGGAAGAACAGTAATGATATCAATGCGCATAGAGTTATTCTTTTATATATTTTTGGGTGCAAAAATACAAATATTCGGGCAGAAACCTGTACTTTTGCAGGAAACAATAAGCATAAGCCATGACTGCAAAAGAAAAGATAGACCGATTGAGAGCTGACTTGCATAGGCATAACTATAATTATTATGTATTAAACGCTCCTGAAATCTCGGATAAAGAGTTCGATGACATGATGCGTGAACTACAGAATCTGGAACAAGCTTATCCGGAATATGCAGACGAAAATTCGCCAACGATGCGTGTGGGAAGCGATTTAAACAAGGATTTCGTGCAGGTAGCGCACAAATATCCGATGCTGTCATTGGGCAATACGTATTCAGAAAGCGAAGTAACCGATTTCTATAACCGGGTTAAAGAAAGCCTGAACGAAGATTTTGAAATCTGTTGTGAATTGAAATATGATGGAACTTCCATTTCTCTGACTTATGAAAATGGAAGGTTGCTGAGAGCTGTAACTCGTGGAGATGGTGAAAAGGGAGATGATGTGACAGATAATGTGAAAACAATCCGGAGTATCCCGTTGGTATTACATCATGGAAATTATCCTCAATCATTTGAAATTAGGGGAGAAATTTTAATGCCATGGGAATCGTTTGAAGCATTGAACCGAGAGCGAGAACTGAGGGAAGAGCCATTGTTTGCTAATCCTAGAAATGCAGCATCAGGTACATTAAAATCGCAGAACTCTGCTGTAGTAGCTGCAAGGAAACTGGATGCCTATCTATACTATCTGTTAGGCGAGGATTTACCATGCGATGGACATTACGAGAATTTGCAAACTGCCAAAACATGGGGATTCAAGATTTCTGACCACATGAAGAAGGCACAGACATTGCAAGACATTTTCGATTATATCAACTATTGGGATACTGAACGAAAAAATTTGCCCGTAGCTACGGATGGCATTGTACTGAAAGTGAATAGCCTGAAGCAACAAAGAAATTTAGGCTACACCGCCAAATCCCCCCGATGGGCCATTGCCTACAAGTTTCAGGCAGAGCGTGCATTGACCCGGTTGAACAAAGTAAGCTATCAAGTAGGTCGGACGGGAGCCATCACCCCTGTGGCAAACCTGGACCCGGTACAATTATCCGGTACAGTCGTTAGAAGAGCTTCACTGCACAATGCAGATATTATCGAAGGGCTGGATTTGCATATTGGCGACATGGTGTATGTGGAAAAAGGAGGAGAAATCATACCTAAAATCACAGGCGTAGCTAAGGAAATGCGAGATGGAAACTTGGGAGAGAAAGTCGTATTTATTACCCATTGCCCAGAGTGTGGCAGCAAACTGATACGTTATGAAGGAGAAGCCGCTCATTATTGTCCAAACGAAACTGCCTGTCCCCCGCAGATCAAAGGGAAAATAGAACATTTTATCAGTCGTAAAGCCATGAATATTGATGGATTGGGACCGGAGACGGTAGATTTGTTTTACCAACAAGGACTGATAAAAGACGTCTCAGATTTGTATCTGCTGAAAGTAGAAGACATTGAAAGACTGGAAAGAATGGGGCGAAAATCGGCTGAGAACATTGTAAAAAGCATTGAGCAAAGCAAATCGGTGCCTTACGAACGGGTTCTTTTTGCATTGGGCATTCGTTTCGTCGGTGAAACAGTAGCCAAACGTTTAAGTCGTTTTGCCACAGACATCACTGAACTTTATCAAGCAGAAACCGATGCTTTGACAGAGGTAGATGATATTGGTGAAAAAATAGCCCAAAGCGTAGTATCGTATTTCCGAAATCCACAAAATAAAGCATTAGTGGAAAGACTACGGCACATAGGCTTGCAAATGAAACAGAACGCTGAAGAACTGGCAGGAAAGACCGACAAATTGGCAGGACAAAATGTCGTTATCAGTGGCGTTTTCACACATCATTCCAGGGATGAATACAAGGCTCTCATCGAAAAACATGGAGGCAAAAATACAGGTAGCATTTCGGGAAAGACAAGTTTTATTTTAGCAGGAGAAAGTATGGGACCTGCCAAATTAGAGAAAGCCCGGAAGTTAGGAATACGGATTGTCAATGAAGACGAGTTCCTACAAATGATTGAATGACAAAGATTCCATTACATAAAAAATAAACCTATAACAAATATGATACGAACCAGGTTGAGAGGAATGGGGGTAGCATTGATTACTCCCTTCAAGTCAGATGAAAGTGTGGACTATGAGGCGTTGATGCGGCTGGTGGATTACCAGGTGCAAAACAACACAGATTTTCTTTGCGTGTTGGGCACGACGGCTGAAACGCCAACATTAACCAAAGATGAAAGGCAAAAAATAAAACAGATGGTCATCGAACGCGTAGGAGGACGGATCCCGATTCTTTTAGGAGTAGGAGGGAACAACACAAAAGCAGTGGTAGAGACATTACAGAAAGATGACTTCACGGGGGTAGATGCTATACTGAGCGTGGTACCCTATTACAATAAACCCTCACAAGAAGGACTTTATCAACACTATAAAGCCATTGCAGAAGCGACTGAATTGCCTCTGGTACTCTACAATGTACCTGGAAGAACCGGCGTAAACATGACTGCCGAAACAACTCTTCGCGTAGCCAGGGATTTCCATAATGTTATTGCCGTAAAAGAAGCTTCGGGAAATATCACACAGATGGATGACATTATAAAAAACAAGCCTGATACATTTGATGTCATCAGCGGAGATGACGGAATCACCTTCCCGCTTATTACATTAGGAGCAGTAGGGGTTATCTCTGTTATCGGAAATGCTTTCCCACGAGAATTTAGCAGAATGGTTCGACTCGCTTTACAAGGAGACTATGCCAATGCCTTGGCCATCCATCATAAATTCGCCGAATTGTTCAAGCTTTTGTTTGTCGATGGAAATCCTGCCGGGGTAAAAGCCATGCTAAATGCAATGGGCATGGTGGAAAATAAATTGAGGCTACCTCTAGTGCCCACACGTATCACTACCTTTGAAGCCATGAGAAAGATTCTGAATGAACTGAACATTAGATGCTAAATAATTTATTCCGCTGCACATATTCAGGACTGAGGTTTGAAAAAGGCCAATCAAATCGCAGTCCTGAATTTCCCTTTCTTGATTTTCTTTCTCAATCGTTGGCATGATTAACATGCTATCAGCTACCAGAAAACTTTTCATCCATTCTACTTAAAACTTGTTTATGTGGACAATAAGTTCTATCTTTACGCTAAAGATACACATCTTCAGCGTAAAGACACACATCTCTAGGCTAAAGACGTGCATCTTTAACCTAGAGATAGAACTAAACTAATACATAGACAATTATGGCAGAATACGAAATGCAGGAATCTAACCTGCCTAACGAAGAAGGAAAACGGATACTCTTCCCGCGAATGGTTATCAACACACAACGAGACTTAGAAGACATCGCTAAAACCATCAGCCAGACTTCTACCTTTTCGCCCGGCGACATTAAAGGCCTGATCATTGCTTTGGCCGATGAGATAGCTTATCGCATGGGAGAAGGTTGTTCTGTGAAAATCGATGGTATAGGAACATTCACCCCCTCACTGGGATTGCGAAAAGGAATTGAACGTGAAAGCAACGAAGAAGGTGGGCAGAAACGAAACTCCGTGTCTATATACATAGACAACATTGATTTCCGGGCCGATAAAGAATTCATTATCAAAACAGGAATGAATTGTACGCTCCATCGTTCGAAAAAGAAGTTTCAACGTTCATCACAAAATTTCTCTCCTGACGAACGTTTACAGAAGGCTTTGAAACATTTGGAGACACATCCATTTATCACAGTTCTTGACTATTGCCGACTGACTGGTTTATTGCGTAATGCAGCGGCTCAAGAACTAAGGCGTTGGAAAGCCGATCCACAATCCAGAATAGATAGCATCGGAAAGGGATCACACAAAGTATATGTAAGAAAAAACTAAAACCGACAAGCTTCTGCGTAAACGAAAAAGCACCCATTTATAAAATGAGTGCTTTTTTGTGACTCCTACAGGATTCAAACCTGTAACCTTCTGATCCGTAGTCAGATGCTCTATTCAGTTGAGCTAAGGAGCCCCAACTTTTTTATTAACCTCTTTGTGATTCCTACAGGATTCAAACCTGTAACCTTCTGATCCGTAGTCAGATGCTCTATTCAGTTGAGCTAAGGAACCATGTCTCTATTGATTTAACGGGTGCAAAGGTACGACTATTTTTTGAATTTGCAAGTGATTACGAGGAAAAAATATATTTTTTATCATCATGGTCTATTCAATGAAACGATAATTGAACAATTGCCATCCTATACTCAATCCCACATTCCATTCGTTTCGTGGTGAACTGTAGTGGTTTACATATGCAGCAATAGCACCAAAAGGTAACCTGCACACGACAGATGCTTCTGCCATATATTCTATTTTCGAAAATGCTTCCCCATAACAAGCTTGCCTTTGTTCATCTTGCTCAATAGGAAAAATCGGCATAAACCCATATATTTCCGTCCGTATATGAAACATGTCGTTGATTGGGAAAATCGGCTTAATGCCAGCACCCACGAACTGATTGGCACGAAAAGCAGCATTATACATCAATTTACTATGTGGAGTGGGCGAGAACTCACCTGCTTGCATCATTGTAGCAGTATAGTTAGACGAAAAATTTTTCGACGAATACAATGCCTTAACCATCCATCCCAACGTAAAATGCGGCGTCATCGTATGATAGGCTTCTTTCAAGTATGAAATTTGCAACCACGACTGCCGTGCATGTATTGGCGAAGAAAATACCATCTCATTCGAATTAACTCCCGGTGTAAAATGTTCCTTGCCCGTATACACTTGAGCTACCAGTTGCTCATAATATCCACGGGTAGCATATTGTTTACTGTTTAATGTACTTCCATAGAAACCGATGGAACCACCGAACAAATTATAAGAGGTACGGTCTGTACGGTCACGCTCAAAATCAATGACATTGGACTGAAAATAATTGTCGACTAAATAACCATAACCAATACCCAATTCAGCCTTCCTATTAGACAAAAAAGGTAAACTGACCAGCAACTTGACAAAACGTTCGTCTTTAGAATTAAACGAAGGCCTATCGTTTTTCGAGAATAGTTTCTCTTTCTTATAATAGTCGAACGTGCTGATAGAAGCTATAAACCTATACGAAGTCGGTATATGGGTAGGCAAATCTATACGACCCATCAATTGCACATTATTGTACATCTTGCCTAATTGCCCGTCTAACCACAACTCTTTAGAATAATAATTCAGATTTTGGTATCCCAATCCCAGATAAATCTGATTAGAACTAGAAGTTGATACATTTCCACCTAGCCTGACTGTCAGGTTATCTTCCACCTTTACCTTTAAATGCAATTCATATAAGCCTTCCCCCTTATTATATACAGCATGTGGAATAATTTCTGAAATCATATCGTCAGCCAATAACCGGAAGTATCCACGTTTTAAATCCTCATATGTAAAAGTGCCATCTTTTTCATCTCCCTGAAATTCCTTCTTGATGTACACTTGTTGTTGTGAATTGGCTCCCTCGATAATAATATCGCGAAAAAGCATTGGTGGCAAGTTCCGGCGATAAATATCCCTACGTAATTGCACGCTCTCTGGTGCTACTCTTCTTTTTATGCGCCCTTTGATTGAATCCATTAAGCTCATGGCACGTTGATATCCAATATTATGAAGTTCGTCTAAACGATCAAAATCCAGCAAATTCACATCGCTGAACTTAAAATTCATTACAATACCTTCATCCTCCGGAATACTGTAATCTGTTTTTTGCATAATCATATTTTCCAATTGACTCATCAGACTACTTTCTTTAGGTTTGCCAGGATTACCAGCTACCACGCTACCAATAATAATGTCTGGATGAAAATCTTCTCGCATGACATCTGTCGGGAAGTTATTGTAAATTCCTCCGTCATATGCTAATACACTATCCACCTCAATGGGCTTAAAAACAAATGGGAAACTCATAGAAGCGCGTACAGCATCACCTAAATCACCACTACGCATTACCAATGCTCTCTTGTTGTAAACATCAGAGGCAACACAACGAAATGGAATAAATAGATTATCAAAATCTCCCTCACAAGCGGCTGTCGCTTCACCAAATAACCCAGTGAATACGACATTCATCTGTATAGGGTTTACCATGCTTGTAGGAATATTCAGTTGTGGTTTAGACCTTGTTGAATCCTTTATGGCAAAATTTAAGCTGAGTAGTTCTGGAGTTGGTCTATTCTGCTTGAAATAATAGGCATATTTCGGTTCTACAGTCCCAGTATACCAACGTTTAAATTCAGGCGAACGAAGCAAAGCCTCCATATCATCCGGAGAATACCCCATCGCATAAAGCGAGCCAATAATAGCTCCCATAGAAGTCCCTGCTATATAATCAATAGGAATACCATTCTCTTCCAATGCACGGATAATGCCAATATGAGTCATTCCTTTAGCTCCACCACCACTAAGAACAAGCCCCACTCGTTGAGCATGTATTGGCAAAAGCCACACACACAACATAAATATCATCAAGAAAGAACAAGATTGTTTCATAATATACGCATAGATTCTGTTTCACATCCAAATGTAGGAAATGTTTTTCATATCAACAAAAAAATCGGCACTATGCCTTAAAATAGAGCATAGTGCCGACCTAACACTAATGAAATCAGAAAGTAAAATTTGTTTTCTTTCTTTAATTTCGTTTTTCGATTACTGATTTATTAATTCGATACTTCGTTTCAAGAAATTATTCAACGCTTCTCCCTTCAACATTCCATTCTGAAGCAATGCCAAATCAATAAGTTGACGAATGACTTTATTCTTCGAAGCAAATTCTTTCAATATAGTTTCTTTCTGTTGTTTCAAAGTTGTCAATCGCTTATCTAACTCATTCAATTCATCATTTTCTCCTGCAGGAATCTCTTCTGCTTTTTTGCCTTCATGAGCTTTGCGTAAAGTCTTACAACGATTATCTGTTTCGTCTAATTCTTTTTGAATAGGAATAATGGAATCAGAACATTCATTGCTTTCGCTTTCCAAAATCTCTTTCAGCAATTTATGATCAGAATTCAAAATGAGGTTAAACATGTCTGGCATTTCGCCATAGAATCCCATACCCGCCTGGATATTAGACATTTCTTTCATACGTCGCATATATTCGCTCTGCGTTATCAGAATTGGGAACGCATTTTCTCCCAAACTTTCAGCCGTAATATGAAATTCAGTTTTACCGATTTGAGGTAATTGGCTCTTGAACAGAACAGAAAGTATTTCTTGCTTATCAGCGTCCAAAGCTTCTCCTCTTTTATCCTCTTTCATAATGAGGTTGTCTATTATGTCGCTATCTACACGCGTAAAACGGCATTTTTCTAATTTCTGTTCCAACAAATTCACAATCGCCACATCCAATTGCCCATTCATCAAAAGCACATTATAGCCCTTGCTTTTAGCTGCTTCAATATAGCTGTATTGTTCATCCACATTATTGGCATACAGATAAATAAGTGTACCATCTTTATCTGTTTGTTCTTCTTTGACAAGGTTCTTATACTCGTCGAAAGTATAATATTTTTTATCAGTATCTTCCAATAAAGCAAACTCTTTGGCACGATCATAGAAATCTTCCTGAGTCAACATCCCATAATCAATAAATATCTTTAAATCGTCCCATTTCTCTTCAAACTGTTTACGATTATTTTTAAAGATAGATTGCAGACGATCTGCTACCTTTTTCGTGATATACGTAGAAATTTTCTTTACGTTTGAATCGCTTTGTAGATACGAACGAGATACATTCAAAGGAATATCCGGAGAATCCAATACACCATGCAATAAAGTAAGGAAATCGGGGACTATTCCTTCAACTGAGTCTGTCACATATACTTGATTACAATAAAGTTGAATCTTATTCTTGCTCAATTCTATATTATTCTTCACTTTAGGGAAATACAATATTCCTGTCAAATGAAAAGGATAATCCACGTTTAGATGAATCCAGAACAAGGGCTCATCAGCCATGGGATAAAGTTCGCGATAAAACTTTTTATAATCTTCATCTGTTAATTCACTAGGCTTCTTCGTCCAAAGCGGAGTAGTATCATTAATGATATTATCCTTATCTGTCACAATTTCTTTTCCTTCTTTCCATTCCTTTTTCTTTCCAAAAGCGACTGGAACAGGAAGAAAACGACAATATTTATTCAAAAGAGCAGAAATACGTGATTCTTCAAGAAATTCTTTACAGTCATCATCTATATAAAGAATAATATCTGTTCCCCGATCTGATTTTTCTGTTTCTTCCAAAGTAAATTCTGGACTCCCTTGGCATGACCAAAGTACGGCTTTAGCATCATCCTTATAAGACTTTGTCCTGATTTCGACCTTCTTAGCGACCATAAACGCCGAATAGAAGCCTAATCCAAAATGTCCAATAATAGCATTGGCATCATTCTTATATTTCTCCAAAAAATCATTGGCACCCGAAAATGCAATCTGATTAATATATTTATCAATTTCATCGGCTGTCAATCCCAATCCCCGGTCTGACACCGTAATAGTATCCTTGCCCAAGGTGACATGTATAGTCAAATCTCCTAGTTCGCCTTTAAAATCTCCCATTGAGGCAAGAGTTTTCAGTTTTTGTGTAGCATCTACGGCATTAGACACTAACTCACGAAGAAAAATTTCATGATCACTATACAAGAATTTTTTTATGACGGGGAATATATTCTCTGTTGTTACCCCAATGTTTCCTTTTTGCATATCTATTTTCTATTTTTAGTATATTCAAATCTCTATATAGGGGACAAAAAAAGTGCCAGTCCTCACGGACTGACACTTTGTCGCTTTAATATGTCAAAGAGAGATCAAATTATATTTTCTTTTGAATATTCAGCATATCCTTTTCAACAGAGACTAGTATCGTATCTCCCGGTTTTACATTCCCAGATACAATTAATTCCGAGATTCCATCTTCTAGATAATTCTGAATAGCCCGTCGTAAAGGACGAGCACCATATTGCACATCATATCCCTTAATCGCCAAGAATGTTTTTGCATCTTCGCTTATTTCTAATGTATAACCTACAGATTCTATCCGAACCAGTAAAGCACTCAACTCAAGCTCCACAATATGGGTGATTGCTTCCAGTGAAAGCTGATCGAAAGTAATAATTTCATCTAATCGGTTAAGAAATTCAGGGGAGAATGTTTTATTTAATGCCTTTTGAATGACACTATGCGAATATGCTTTATCTTCTACTCCACGATTCTGAGCAACGAATCCAACACCTCGTCCAAAATCCTTTAACTGACGTGTACCTATATTCGAAGTCAAAATAATAATTGTATTTTTAAAATCAACAGTACGACCACTATTATCTGTCAAGCGTCCTTCATCTAATACCTGTAAAAGAATATTGAATACATCAGGGTGAGCTTTTTCAATCTCATCTAACAAAATAATAGAATATGGATGACGTCTCACTTTTTCAGTTAACTGCCCACCTTCTTCATATCCGACATATCCTGGTGCAGCACCAATCATGCGTGAGACTGTATATTTTTCCATATATTCGCTCATATCTATGCGTATCAAAGCATCGGTAGAGCCAAACATATACTTAGCCAATTGTTTAGCCAGGTGAGTTTTACCAACACCTGTCGGACCTAAAAACATAAAAGTCCCAATAGGCCGATTGGGGTCTTTCAAACCTACGCGGCTTCGCAAGATAGCCCTTACAACCTTATCAATAGCATCGTCTTGACCTATTATTTGTTTTTTCAAAGTCTCTTTCATTCCTGCCAATTTGACACCCTCAGTTTCAGCCATGCGCTGCACTGGTATCCCTGACATCATAGAGACCACATTAGCAATCTCCTCTTCACTCACAATCTGACGAGTTCCTCTCACATGAGACTCCCATTCAGTTTTCATTTGTTCCAGATGCTGCGCAAGTTCTTTTTCCTTATCACGGTAACTGGCTGCTAATTCGAAATTCTGAGCTTTTACTGCTTCAGATTTATATAACCGAGTATCCTCTAAACATTTTTCTTGTTCTTCAATTTCTTTGGGAACACTAATATGCGTCAAATGCACACGTGACCCGGCTTCATCCATAACATCAATGGCCTTATCCGGGAAACTGCGATCTGTGATATATCGCTCTGTTAACCTCACACACGCTTCCAGAGCATTATCCGTAAAGGTCACATTATGATGTTCCTCATATTTGTCTTTAATGTTTTTCAGAATCTGTAACGTTTCGTCAACCGTAGTAGGCTCGACAATTATTTTCTGAAAACGTCGTTCCAAAGCACCATCTTTTTCGATATTTTTTCTATATTCATCAAGAGTAGTTGCACCAATACATTGAATTTCTCCACGAGCTAAAGCAGGCTTCAGTATATTTGCTGCATCCATAGAACCAGCCGCTGCTCCCGCACCTACAATTGTGTGTATTTCGTCAATAAAAAGAATCACATTAGGGTTCTTCTGCAATTCATTAATAATTGAGCGTAAACGTTCTTCAAACTGGCCACGATATTTTGTGCCTGCAACAACTGCAGCCATATCTAACATTACAACTCGTTTATCAAAAAGTACGCGTGACACTTTTTTTTGCGTAATGCGCAAAGCCAATCCTTCCACAATAGCAGATTTTCCCACACCTGGTTCACCAATAAGCATAGGATTATTTTTTTTCCGCCGGCTTAAAATTTGAGCAACTCGTTCAATCTCTTGCTCACGCCCAACCACAGGATCCAAACGTCCTTCTACGGCTGCACGTGTCATGTCTGTACCGAAATTGTCCAGCACTGGAGTATCATTGTCAGAACGATGAGCTGCCGTTTGCGTGAATCCTTTAGCCTGTCTTTGCGATTCTTTACGTTGTGATAAATTATCCATTTCATCTTCTTCATCTTCTTCCGAGAAGCCCATACCTGCATGTGGATTGGCTGACTTCATAGAGACAAGATCAAATACAGACTGATAACCTACATTATTATCTTTTAATACATTGGCAGCCCAATTATCATCATCTTTCAAAATGGCTAGCAAAAGATGTTCAGTACCCACAGAAGAACTTTTTAGCAACCGTGCCTCAAGTACACAAATTTTCAAAATTCGTGCTGCTATTGGCGACAAAGGAATATCTGCATTAGACGACATTGAATCATCTGCTTGCATTTGTAAATAATCCTCAATACGTTTTTTTATAACAGAAAGATTCACACCAAGTGCCCCTAGAATATCAATGGCTTTACCGTTACCTTCTCGTAACATTCCTAATAAAAGATGTTCCGGGCCAATTGATTTATTTTTTAAACGATTGGCTTCTTGCTTACTATATACAATAATATCTGAAACTCGTTGTGAAAATTGATTGTCCATGTGTTTTTGATTCTCCTTAATCTTGAGTTATCCATCGGCAAAGATAACAATAATATTTGATTATGTATCATTTACCATTCTTTTCTTACAAATATTATGCCACGAATTCTATAGATTACTATAACAAGCTTATCAGTTCAAAAGAACTATAAGTTCGTTTAAAATTCATGTTCATGTCATCCCGAGCGTTGTTGGGGGAGGTAAAAGGGGGATTGAGGGACCTCACTACGCGCCTGAAAGTATTAGGGAGATGTTTCGACTCCGCTTCGCTTGCTCAACATGACAGAAAGAACGATTTTTAAACGTACAAATGTACGACGGCTCTAAAAAGCAAAGGGCTATACACAACAATAGAGGTAAGCATGCATAACACAAGCTTACCTCTATCTTAACTTATTTTCAAGAATAAACAATTTTCAATTTATTACATCAACTTTTATCCGCCAAAATTGTCAAACATCAAGTTACTCATTGGCACACCTAGGCTATCCAACATTTGTTCCACAGCCCGTGACATAGGACCAGGTCCACACATATAATATTCAATGTCCTCTGGAGCCTCATGATCCTTAAGATAGGTATCATAAATGCATTGATGTACAAAACCAGGCGTATATTTGATGCCAGCAGCATCGGCAGCCGGATCTGGACGGTCAAGAGCTAGATGAAAGCTAAAATTGGGAAAATCTTTCTCTAGCTGTAAGAAATCTTGTAAGTAAAATACCTCGTTTAATGCACGCGCTCCATAGAAATACGACATTTTACGATCCGTAGTATGGAGTGTACGCGTCATGTGCATAATCTGGGCTCGCAATGGAGCCATACCTGCTCCACCACCAATCCACATCATCTCACGCTTGGAATTAAAGATAGGGTGGAAGTCTCCATAAGGACCGCTCATCGTAACTTTATCTCCTGGTTTAAGAGTAAATATGTAAGACGAAGCAATGCCAGGCATAACATCTTGAAAACCAATCTGAGGTTTCGGCTTAAATGGAGGTGTTGCAATACGCACAGTGAGCATAATGCGATCTCCTTCTGCCGGATAGTTTGCCATGGAGTATGCTCGTACAGTTTCTTCATCATTGCGACATTTAAGGCCAAATAGTCCGAACTTTTGCCAAGCAGGTAAGTATTCCTCACCTATTAAATTCTTATCTATATCCTTATCGTAGTCCATTTCATACTTAGGAATTTTTATTTGTGCATACGAACCCGGTATAAAATCCATATGTTCACCCGGTGGCAATGCTACGATAAACTCTTTAATGAAGGTAGCAACATTTTTGTTTGAAATGACCTCACATTGCCATTCTTTAACCCCAAGTACACTTTCGGACACCTTCAGCGCCATATCATTTTTAACCTTAACTTGGCATCCCAAGCGCCAATGATCCTGTATCTGTTTACGGCTGAAATGCGGCGTTTCCGATGGCAGGATTTCACCACCACCATCCAAAACCTGGCACTTGCATTGGCCACACGAGCCTTTGCCACCACATGCTGAAGACAAGTAAATACCATTAACCGCCAATGTATTCAACAATGTTCCTCCTGATGCCACATCAAGTACACGATCACCATTAATCGTCAATTTGACATTACCACTTGGCACTAAGAATTTCTTAGCTACCAGCAAGATAATCACGAGCAAGAGCGTTACAATGAGGAATACAGCCATGCTGGCCAAAATCAGTTTTGTATCCATAAGTTTTACTTACTCCTTTCTTTTTTAGATGTTCAACCCAGAGAAACACATAAAGGCCATGGCCATCAATCCCACCGTGATGAAGGTGATACCCAATCCACGTAGAGGGGCTGGCACATTGCTATAAGCCATCTTTTCTCTAATAGCCGCCAGTCCAACAATTGCCAACATCCAACCGATGCCTGAACCCAAAGCATAAGAGATGGCATCTGCTATTCCGCCGATATATTTGGGGTCACTCATATTCAGATTGATACGTTGCTGCATGAAAAGCGATGCGCCCATAATGGCACAATTGACAGCTATCAGCGGAAGGAATATGCCCAATGATGCATAAAGAGAGGGGCTGAAACGCTCTACCACCATCTCCACCAACTGGGTGATGCCGGCAATAATGGCAATAAACAAGATGAAACTGAGGAAACTGAGATCTACCCCTTCAATCAGCGCATTAGGGCCAAGCACTTTGGTTTGCAACAAGTAATTGACAGGTAGAGTAACTACCAGCACAAATGTTACGGCAATGCCTAACCCTACGGCTGTCTTCACATTCTTTGACACCGCCAAATATGAACACATGCCAAGGAAGAAGGCGAATATCATATTGTCCACAAAAATAGAGCGGACTAATAAACTAAAGAAATCTTCCATAGATGTTATATATTAATGTATAGCAGTAAATGATTACTTTTCTTGCAACTCTTTGTGACGAGAGCGCTGATACCATATCAAACAAGCCAATATGATAAGTGCCATAGGAGGCATCAGCATCAGTCCGTTGTTCACATAACCAGCTTTCTGGATGGGTTCATAGTTCAGGATATTGAATCCCAACAAGGTGCCAGAACCCAATAGCTCGCGGATGAAAGCTACGATAACCAAAATCTTGGCATATCCCAAGCCATTTCCCAAACCGTCAAGAAACGATTCCCAAGGAGCATTCTGCATGGCAAAAGCTTCCAATCGTCCCATCAGGATACAGTTGGTAATGATAAGCCCCACATAAACCGAAAGCTGAACGCTCACATCATAAGCAAATGCTTTGAGCACTTCGCTAACTACCGTTACCAATGCGGCCACTACCACAAGTTGCACAATGATACGAATACGATTGGGGATGGTTTTGCGCAACAGCGAGATGACCACGTTGGAAAACGCCGTAATGACCGTTACCGACAATCCCATCACGATGGCTGGCTCGAGCTTTGCCGTAACAGCCAATGCCGAGCAGATGCCCAGCACCTGCACGGTGACAGGGTTGTTCATGCTGATAGGGGTCGAGAAAACCTCTTTATTTTTCTTAGAGAATAATTGTCCCATACCTTTTATTCCTCCGTATCTTTAAGGGTTAGAAATACTTTATAATTGCCCAAACATGTTTTGAGCATATTGCCAACGGCCACAGATGTGATAGTGCCTCCCGATATGCCGTCTACCTCGTATTCCGAATTGGAAACCTTCCCGTTTTTGACAACATTCAGTGCGATTTCTCCGTTTTCCAGAGTTTTACGTCCGGGAAACTCTCCTTGGAAAGCTTCGCTGGCGATTTCGGCGCCCAACCCCGGCGTCTCGCTGGCATGAGAGAAATAGACTCCATACACCGTGTTTTTGTCTTCGTTAAGAGCGACATAGCCCCAGATGGCTCCCCACAAGCCTACGCCATAGACCGGAAATACATATTTAGTCTGCCCGTCCACGTTGGCCACAAAGATGTGCAGGCGATTATTTTCTTTGACCTCTTTTTCATACGAGGTGGCAAAGTCGCCTGTGTTTTTTGCCAGCGAGCCGTCTGGCTGCATCAACATGTCGTCTGTTATATACTTATTATATTCTGCTTCGGCATCTTCAACGTTTCGGATATTCAGAGCCGCCAGAATCTGCTTCTTGGTGTCCATTTCCACATTTTTGCCCTGTCTGTCTCTTAAAGACGAACTGACGAAAGCCAGCAAGAAGGCCACGATGATGACCATGACCGAGGCATAGATGATGGTATAAGTGTTGCTGTTAGTGTTCATAATCTTCAATTCATCATTTTAATCGTTCGACTTTAATGCAGCTCTTTTCTCACGCCGACTGATATTGTGCTGAACCACACAATAATCGATGAACGGAGCGAAGATGTTCATCAGCAGAATAGCCAGCATCATTCCTTCCGGATACCCCGGATTGAGCACGCGGATGACAATGGCCATGGCGCCTATCAGGAAACCATAAATGTATTTGCCGGTCTCCGTCCGGGCCGAGGTTACAGGGTCGGTGGCCATGAATACCGCTCCGAAACAAAAGCCTCCCAGCACGAGATGTTCGTACCAAGGCATCTGGGCCACAGCAGTGTCGGGTCCTGCCACATTGAACAACCAAGCCATCAATGCACCGCCTACAAATACGGAAAACATCGTCTTCCAACTGGCAATGCCCGTCCAGAGCAGAATCACAGCTCCGATGGCAATGGCAATGACACTGGTCTCACCAATGGAGCCCGGGATGAATCCCGTCACCATACCCCACGAGAAATCCGGAGCAGCGGCGGAAGTCTTGGCAATGCCTAACGGAGTGGCTACGGTCAGCCCGTCTACGGTTTGTCCCAAGCCGAAGATGCTGTCTGAAGATACCCACACGGCGTCGCCCGACATCTTTGTAGGATAGGCAAAGAACAGGAAAGCACGGGTCACGAGGGCCACATTGAATACATTCATGCCTGTACCGCCAAACACTTCCTTGGCAAATATGACCGAGAAGGCTGTCGCGATGGCCAACATCCACAAAGGGCAGTCCACAGGCACAATCATGGGAATCAGGATGCCCGATACGAGGAACCCTTCCTGGATTTCTTCTTTCTTCCATTGAGCCACGACGAACTCAATGCCCAGGCCTACGACATAGGACACGATAATCTTGGGCAGTACAGCCAGGAATCCGTAACCGAACAGTTCCCAGAATCCTCCCGGAGTATGGGTAGCCTGGAAATGTTGGTAGCCTACGTTATACATGCCGAACAACAAAGCCGGTATCAATGCGATGACCACTATCGACATGATGCGTTTGCTGTCGATGGAGTCATGGATGTGCGTCCCCGATTTCGAAGTGGTGTTAGGCACGAACAGGAACGTTTCAAACCCCTCGAATACCGACCGGAATGCGTGATATTTGCCTCCCTCTTCAAAGTTCGGCTTTATCTTGTCGAGATAATTTCTTAACGCTTTCATTGATTCAAATAGAATGATAATAGTAATTGATTAACATTGTGTGCATCAGGACATTTCTGCACGGAGCATGTCCAGTCCGGCCCTTACGATGCGTTGCACTTCTACCTTCGACGAACATACGAATTCGCACAATGCGAAGTCCTCGGGTGCCACTTCGTAGATGCCCAGCGCCTCCATGCGGTCGATATCGCCGGCGATAATGGCTTTGAGCAAATATTCGGGGAATATGTCCATGGGAAATACACGGTCATATTCGTTGGACATGATCATGTGCCGTTCTCCGCCTTTCACGCGGGCATCGATGACATATTCCTTTTTGCCCAGCAGCCAGGAGAAGTAAGAGTGGCTGGTGCTGAACTGATTGAATCGCGGCTTGATCCATCCCAGCATCTCGTGGATTTCGTCGCCTTCCGGGATGACGCTCAGTTGCGTGTGGAAAGCGCCCAAGAAGCCGTTGGGAGACACCTGCTTGCCGGTCAGTACATTGCCGCTGATATAGCGTAAATCCTTGCCGGTCGTCACATTGTCCTTGAACACATGGGTCAGCAAGGCGCCTACTTTCAGCTTGCAATAAGCCGGCTTCAGGACTTCGCTGCCCGTCAGGGCCACTGTCCGGGTCATGTCTATGCGTCCGGTGTTCATCAGACGGCCGATGAAGATGACCGCTTCCGCACCGATTGTCCACACGGTTTCACCTTTCACGATGGGGGAGAGGTGGTTGATTTGTACGCCCACGTTGCCTGCGGGATGGGGACCGTCGAAAGCCGTGACAACCACGTCTTTCGCATCTGTCAGGGCCTTGCTTGTCTGGCCGGCGCGGATGTTGAGATACGTCTTTGCCATCTTCGACAAGGCCGTGAGACCTGTTTGGAAATTCTTTTCCTCACCTTTCAATACAAATTCGAAATCGGGCGCCAAGGGACTGCTGTCGAAAGCCGACACGAAAATGGCCTTGGGCTGCACCGTGGGGTCGGCAATGACGTCGTAGGGACGTTGCCGGACGAAGGCGAACAAGCCTGCGTTGAGCAGGGCCTGCTTGACTTCCTCGCCTGTCATTTGTGCCGGGTTCATGGTGCCGAACTCCTCATAGTCCTGTTCGGCAGCGGCTTCCACCACGATGTTCAAGACTTTGCGCCGTGCACCGCGCTCTACACTGGTGACCACGCCGCTGACCGGCGAAACGAATTTCAATTCGGGATGGTTCTTGTCGATGAACAAGGGTCCCCCGGCCATCACATATTCCTGTTCCTTCACCACCACTTTGGGAGTGACGCCGGTGAAATCATCGGGCACCAGCGAATAGAAGCCGGGGTCCTTCACCTTCAGCCACTCTTGCGAGGGTTTGCCTTTCAGGCTAATGTCGAGGCCTTTGCGTAATTTGATTACATTTGCCATGTATGTTAGTTTAAAAATATGAAATTTCCCAAACCATGAAATCTCTGCGAGCCTGTTTAAATTCCCATTTCCACCGTCATGCCCATACGCCGGAAGGGTACATGGAGATGGCTGAGAAAGCAGTTCTTAAACAGATTCTAAACGACCGCAAAAATAACAAAAAAAGACAAATGAGTGACTGAAAAAGGAAAATTTAATTTCAATCCCATAGATTGCCATAAAGTCCCCATGGACGCGCCGTACTAAAACCTGAAAGAGACTGCCTCAAAATGGGCTGCCATGCTTCGGAAGAAATTCCCCGATTTCCCTGCTTTTCCCTCCTTCATTGCTCCTTCAAGTCCGTCATCCCTCCGTTATCCCTCTCTTATCCCTCCGTTATCCCTCTCTTATCCCTCCGTTATCCCTCTCTTATCCCTCTCTTATCCCTCTCTTATCTCTCTCTTTCAAAATAGGAGAAACATACCCTTTTCATACGGCCGGAAAACGACGGAGAAAAGAATGATGAACGTTCTTTATCTTGGCACATCCCCTTTGCGCCCGCTCTGAATAAGGAATCCAATAATAAAACACCCTATTTTATATAAAATGCAGAAAAAAGTTAATGGAAAATTTGGAATTTATCGAAAAAGACAGTATCTTTGCAAATGTAATAAATTTCTAAATCTAAACCTCTATGGCGAAAGGAAGCGGAATCATCCGCAAAGTTGCCGGAAAAGTAGGCGATTTAGTCTACTTTGTCCGGGGTGGACAACAGATAATACGCGGCGTCTCCACCTCAACGAAGAACCCGCGAACGGATGCACAAATGATGCAACGTATGAAATGGCCGAACGTATTGGCCGTGTACAAAGTGCTGCAGCCCTACATGAAGGACTGCTTTGAAAACAAGTCCGGCGGACAAACGGACTACAACCGGTTCATGGGAATCAACCTTAATTCCACACCGGTGTATCTCGAAAAAGACGAAGTCCGCCTGGGTGCTGCGATTGTGGCGCCCTATGTCATCTCGCAAGGCTCACTGCCATCCATCCAGGTGAGCGGAGCAACCCCCGCAACCGACATCGCGCTGGGCACGCTGACCATTGGCGACGCCACCACCGTCGCCGAGTTCGCGCAAGCGGTGGTACAGAACAACAGCGGTTTCCGCTTCGGTGACCAGATTTCCTTCTTCAAGCTCCGGCAAGAAGAGGACAGCCTGGACGGATACCCGTACATCACCGTGTCCGCCATCCGTGTCTGCCTCGACCCGGCCGACACCTCCACGCTGCGCAGCGTGGCCCCGGCCTCGGGCTTCAGCACCGTCAGCGGCACGCTGGGCACGGACGCAGCTCTGTCGGGAGCAGGAGTGGCCTGGGTGCACAGCCGCAGTGTGGACGGCAAGACGCACGTCAGCTCGCAACGGCTTCTGGTAGACAACGACCTGCTGGAAGAACGCGCCTCGGCAGACATGCTGGCCGCAGCCACTCGCTCCTACGGAGGCTCCAACTCCGTATTCATCCGGCCCGACGGCACTTCCGGCGACGCAACCACGGGCGGAGGGGCTTCGTCGGGAGAAGATGACGACAGTGGACAAGGCACTTTCGGCTAATCCCAAAGCGTACAAAAATGGAGGGTGTGCCGGTTGTTATTGCACCGGCACACCCCCATACTGTTTTATTATTTCCTCATCTTCACCATGGCCCAGCGGTTCTTTTCCTTGCAGCCGAGGAAAGTGAACCCGCATCGTTCGCCGGCTTCCCGTATCAAAGGAACATCGTCTGTGTAGAACCCGCTCAGATAGAGAGAAGCCCCCGGCGTCATCCGTTCTCCGTACAGAGGCATGTCCTGCAACAAGATATTGCGGTTGATGTTGGCAATGACGGCATCAAACGGGCCTAAATCTTTCAGGACAGAGGCATCACCCAGGCGGACATCGATGCCATCGACACCGTTCAAGGCAATGTTTTCCTGCGAATTGCGCACACACCATTCGTCGATGTCCACCGCCGTACAACGGGCCGCCCCGCGCATCCGTGCCAAGATGGCCAGGATGGATGTACCACACCCCATGTCCAACACATGCCGGCCGCTCAGGTCGTCCTCCAAAAGAGCTCCCATCATGAGGCTGGTCGTCTCGTGATGCCCCGTCCCGAACGCCATCTGCGGATTGATGACAATGTCATATTCGGCCTGCGGGACATCTTGGTGAAACGTACTGTGCACCACGCACCGGTTGCCGCCAATAACAATGGGCTGGAAGAAATTCTTCTCCCATTCCTCATTCCAATCCTTATCCTCTACTTCGCAGGCAGTGTAAGCGATGCGGACATCCGGCAGGGGAAAATCGGCAAGAGCCGTTTCCAGAGCATCTTCCCGGTAGGCACCGGCCTGGATATAAGCGGCCAAAGAGCCCCCGTCCTGTTCCACGAAACTTTCAAATCCGGCGTCGGCCAACACGGCGCAAAGCACATCCCGAACGGTTTGACTTGGCGGTTCGGCAGTAAATATAAACTCTAAATATTTCATTGTAGTATGATTGTTTGTTAAATACACAGCTATTCCATCGGAATTAAACCTTTTATTACTATCTTTGTCTAAAGGTTATACAAAAGTAATCAGATAGTTTGAATCTATAACACAGAAAGGTATGAAAAAGATTGTTTTTTTATCGCTTGTGGCTCTGTGCCTGCCTTGGGCGTTGGCTGCGCAAAGCGTGGTGGACGACCTTTACTATGTGCCTTCCAAGAAAGAAAAGGCTGAAAAAAAACATACGGAAAAACCGCTCGAAGAGACGGCCGTGCTGACGGAAACACCGCTCCGGGAAACGGTTGTGCTGACACCTTCCGATGAAATAGTCGTAAAATCAAACACGCCGATGAGTGTTCATAGCAACAACAGTTCCACTACTGTTGTAGTGCGTGACACTAAGGGCAACGCACGCGACATCGACGAGTACAACCGTCGTTATGATGCGTCCGACTATGAATTTTCTACTCAGAATGACACTCTTTACATTGATGAACGGAAGAATGACGGATTGAAGGGCGAATGGGTAGGAGGAGAGTTCAACGGTTCGGCCGACGACTACGAGTATGCCACCCGCATCATCCGCTTCCGCAATCCCCGCTATGCCATCAGCATCAGCAGCCCCATTTATTTCGATGTTGTCTATGGACTGAACACATGGGACTGGAATGTTTACACAGATGGCTTCTATGCCTATGCATTCCCGACATTCTCCAATCCCCTGTGGTGGGACTGGCGTTTCAATTCTTTCGGCTGGTGGGGATATCCTTATTATGGTTGGCATTGGGGATGGAACGGCTGGTATGACCCATGGTATTGGGGTGGAAGCTGGGCATGGCACCATCCGCCTTATTGGCATCATCCGTGGCATCCGGCTCCTGGTTGGGCTTACCACAATCCGCATCGGTGGGGCAACGCCTATACCGCCCGCCGGTCGTATAACGTGCGCGGCGGAGCATCGGGTGGTGGACGGCGGCCTTCCGTCATCAACGGAGGCAGTTCGAGACGCACGTCTTCTGTCCGCAGGGCTTCTACTTCCGGGACTAACCGACGTGTCGTTGGAACCCGCTCTTCTTCTACACGGAGAGGTGCGACAACTACCCGCTCGGGAATATCCTCGTCTACACGCAGAACAACGACTTACACACGACCCAGTAATTCATCCACTATCAATAGGGGAACAACAAGCGTAAGGCGCTCTTCTACGTCTGGTAGCACATCAGTCAGACGCAGCTCATCTACTTATAACCGGGGTTCCAGCACTTCGTCGACAAGACGTAACTATATGAATAGCTCTTCTAATCGCAGTACACGGTCGTATAGCACGCCGTCACGTTCAAGCAGCAGCTCTCGTTCCAGCTTTTCTACCGGTGGCGGAAGTTCATTCAGATCGTCCGGAGGCGGAGTGCGGAGTAGCGGCGGTTCCCGTTCGAGCGGAGGAGGCTCCAGACGAAGATAAACAACGATTAACAAAGACATGATGTTTATGAAAACAAAGACATTAATAATGTTTTGCACTTTGCTCGTGGCAATAAGTGCAAACACACAGACTATATACGATGCCACAAATCTGACTCAAAGAGACTTAAATGGGACGGCTCGTTTTGTGGGTATGGGCGGTGCGATGAGTGCTCTGGGTGGAGATATTTCTACCATCGGCACCAACCCGGCAGGCATCGGCATTTATCGCAGCAATGATGTGATGACATCTTTCAGTTATTCGCTTACAGGAACAGAAAGTGACTACTTGGGCTCTAAATTCGAAACGAACAAAGCGAGATGGAATTTCGACAACATTGGCGCAGTAATTGCAACTAAGATTGGAAATGTCACCCCGTTGCGTTATGTCAACTTCGGTTTTAATTATCATAAAACAAAGTCCTTTTACAAAAACATGACAATGGAAGGGCTAATGGGAGGCATAGACATGGCGGACGGAACGTGGGCACCCATCTCGCAAGTGCGCTACATGGCGCAGCAGGCCACGGATGCCAACTATGGGAATATGGACTTCGGCTCGACTGACATTTATTATAATGGCGATGCCGGATGGTTGGGGGCTATCGGCTATCAAGGATTCCTGACGGAAACAAACACGACAGGGGATTTTTTCTACCCCATTGTCCCCTCAGAAGCCAATAGTTATTTCCACTCGGAAGAACGGGGAGGAATAGACCAATATGACATCAACTTGTCTCTTAACGTCAACGACCGTTTCTATTTCGGATTTACCGTAGGGCTGTATGATGTGGATTATAATAAGTACTCCCTCTATGACGAAAGCTATGAAAATGGCGAAGGCTACGGTTTAGAAACTTTCAAGCGCATCCACGGTTCCGGCTTCAATGTCAAGTTGGGAGCCATTATCCGTCCTTTCGAATATTCGCCTTTACGCATTGGGTTGGCGGTACATACCCCTACGTTTTATAGTTTAACCTATACGACAGGTGCACTGCTGACAAGCGACCTGTTGCTGACAAACGATAATAACGAAGAATCTATGGAGCGCATTACGGTAGATACCTACGACATCCTGGGTGGCCGCGACATGGACCGCGACTTCAACCTACAGACGCCGTGGCTGCTCAATGCCAGCCTGGGCTATACCATAGGCACAGATTTGGCCTTGGGGGCAGAATATGAATACGAGAACTATTCTTCGATGAAATTCAAATACCCCGAAGGAGGGGACATGGAGCAAGAAAATGCCGAAGTGAAAGCCAATCTGAAAGCCGTGCATACCCTTCGTGTGGGAGCGGAATACAAACCCACGCCTGCCTTCTCCTTGCGGGCAGGATACAATTATTCGACGGCGGCATACACAGACGGTGCCTTAAAATACCTACCCACCAACGCAATCGACACAGATACAGACTATGCCAACAGCCAGTCGATGAATACGTTTACCGTAGGTCTCGGCTATCGGTGGTCATCCTTCTACATGGACCTGGCCTACAAATACCTGAGCTACAAGTCAGACTTCTATCCTTTCTTCAACGAAATGTGTGAAGACGCGACATATAATTATGTTATCACCGGAAATCAAAACGCATTTATAGTTACTCCTCAGGCTACCAAAGTAACCAATACACGTAGCCAGGTACTCCTGACTTTAGGTTTTCGCTTCTAATTAACGTGAGTTCGATATAACT
>NZ_JAMBLS010000036.1 GCF_023336905.1 Bacteroides sp. ET71 | reverse complement strand
AGTAGGTACTGAAATTTAGTTTATACATTGTGTTGTATCTGTCATGTTGAGCATTGTTCTCCCCCGTTTGTCGGGGGAGAACAACGCTCGGAATGACAGACACATCGATAGTATAAACTAAATATCAACATCTACTTATTATAGTCTTCTGTGGTCATCTGTTATATCAGCGTCATCTGCGTGCCATTAGGCCTGCCCGTTGTCCGTTCCCCTCAGCGGGTTCCAGCCTTGGGCTTTCAGTTCGAACTCTTGCCCGTCGCGCGTAATCAGCGCACAGCCCAGTTCCGGCTTCGTGATGTGGCCGATAAGTTTTACGCCCTCCATCTCCGATACCTTCTCGTGGTCGGCAATGGGGACAGTGAACAGCAATTCATAGTCTTCGCCGCCATTCAGGGCACACGTTGTCACGTTCATGTTCAGTTCTTCTGCCATGACAGCCGTCTGATAGTCCAGCGGGATATGCTCCTCGTAGATGCGGCAGCCCACTTTGCTCTGCGTACAGATGTGCAGCAGTTCCGACGACAGTCCGTCCGAAATGTCCATCATAGCCGTAGGTTGTATGCCTGCCTGCCGCAATTTCTCGACAATATCCCGTCTGGCCTCCGGTTTCAGTTGCCGTTCCAGCAGATATTCCTTACCCGCAAAATCCGGTTGGATGTCTTCCTGACTGTCCTTCAGCGCCACCTTTTCCCGCTCCAGCAGTTGCAGCCCCATGTAGGCCGCACCCAGGTCACCGCTCACGCAGACCAGGTCCGTTTCTTTCGCCCCGTTCCGATAGACGGCTTTCCCTTTCTCCACATCACCCATGCAAGTGATGCTGATGGTCAGTCCGGTCAGTGACGACGTGGTATCACCGCCTACGATGTCCACGCCGTATTCTTCGCATGCCAATCGGATGCCTGCATACAGAGCCTCCATGTCTTCTACGCTGAACCGCTTGGAGATGCCCAGCGAAACGGTGATTTGCCGGGGCGTACCGTTCATGGCGTAGATGTCCGAAAAGTTCACTACGGCCGATTTGTAGCCCAGATGTTTCAAAGGCACATAAGTCAGGTCGAAATGCACGCCTTCCATCAGCAGGTCGGTTGTCACCAACACCTCTTTGTCGGTGGAGTAGGAGAGCACCGCCGCATCGTCGCCGATGCCGTAACGGCTCGATTCATTTTTCAGTTCAATACCTTCGGTCAGGTGTCGGATGAGGCCAAATTCACCCAAAGTAGCTATCTCTGTTCGCATAGATTCCTTTTTCGTCGTTAGGCACGGTTTATCAGTTCGCGCATGATTTCCGTCATCTTGGGCTGCGCGGCATCTGCAGCTTTCTGCACTTCTTCGTGCGACACCTCTACAATCTTGCCTTCCACGCCCAGGTCGGTGATGACAGAGATGCCGAACACCTTGATGCCGCAATGGTTGGCAACGATGACTTCGGGCACCGTGGACATGCCTACTGCGTCGGCTCCCAGAATGTGGAACATGCGGTATTCTGCCGGCGTTTCAAACGTAGGTCCTTGTGTACCGATGTACACGCCGTGCTGCACCTTGATACCTTTTTCAGCAGCTATGGCGTCGGCTTTCCGAATCAGTTCCCGGTCGTAGGCCTCGCTCATGTCCGGGAAACGCGGTCCATAGGGAATATTCTTGCCGTGCAGCGGGTGTTCGGGGAAGAAATTGATATGGTCGGTGATAATCATCAGGTCGCCGATGGAGAAGTCGGGACTCATGCCGCCGGCAGCATTGGATACGAACAGCGTCTTGATACCCAGTTCGCGCATGACGCGCACCGGGAAAGTGACCTGTTGCATGGTGTAGCCTTCGTAGTAATGGAAGCGCCCCTGCATGGCCATGATGTCTTTTTGTCCTAACTTACCGAAAATCAGTTTCCCGCTATGACCTTCCACTGTCGAGAGGGGGAAATTGGGGATGTCCTTGTATGCAATTTCGTACTTGTCCGTGATTTCGTTGACCAGGCTGCCCAACCCTGTGCCCAGAATGATGGCCGTTTCAGGTTGTGTATGCATTTTCCCTTTCAGGAAAGTTGCTGTTTCTTGTATTCGTTCTAACATAATCGATGATAGTTTGGTTAAAAATAGGTTGTTGTCTCTGTAATATCTTTATTTCTACGGGTAGTGCGTAGATGAAAGGTTTCAATTCTGCCGGCAATAAGGGGTGTTCCTTCAAGCGTGCCGCATCTTTCTCGGTGGTGACAATCAGGCGCCTGCTTCCTTTCAAGCGGTTGAAACGCTCTCTTATCATCAGCAGGTCGTTCTTGGTGAAATGATGGTGGTCTCTGAAAGCCACGTGCTCCAGATGTTCCACCTTCGGCTTCAACTCTTTCAGCAGTGGCACCGGTGACGCAATGCCCGTGACCAGCAGCAACTGTTCCGTGCCGTTCAAGGCAAATCTGCCGGACTGGGCTTTCTGTGGAAAGGCAGGGTATAGTTGCCCGTATTGGAAACCCGAGAAAAAAAGCTTTTGATATGGATACAGGTGCAACTTCTTGGTGATGATGTTGAAATCAATAGGTTTGAGGTCGTCCGGACATTTTGTCACGATAACCACCTGTGCCCGTTGTTTGTTTTCTGCCGGTTCCCGCAATTGTCCGGCCGGAAGCAGGGCATCGTCGCATAGCAGCCGATGATAGTCAGTCAGCAATATGTTCAGGCCGGCTTTTACGTATCGGTGCTGGAAAGCATCGTCCAGCAGAATGACATCGACCGGAGGATTTTCCAGCGCCAGCAGTTTTTCGATGCCGTGACATCTGTCTTTGTCTACGGCCACCCGTATGTCGGGAAATTTTCCTTTCATCTGTTTAGGCTCATCGCCAATCTGTTGTGCGCTGCTTTGTGCGTCTGCCAGGACATAGCCTTTGGATTTCCGTTTGTAGCCCCGGCTCAACGTGGCTACGTTCCATCCGCAGTTGCTGAGCAGCCGGATCAAGTATTCGGTATGTGGTGTTTTTCCCGTTCCTCCTGCCACCAGGTTGCCTATGCAGATGACAGGTACAGAAAAACTTTTTGACTGGAGCCATCCCCAGTCAAAAAGTTTGTTACGCAGGTAAACCCCTATCCCGTACAACCACGAGGCGGGATATAACCATCGGAATATCTTGATTGGCTGTTCCTCCATTGGCTTTTAATGGATGTTCGGTTCGAAAAACATGCGAGCCTGAATGGCGTCTTCTGGTTGGAGCTGGTCTATTGCTTCAATCTGTCGATACAAGCGTCCCACCTCTCCTTGCAGCAGTTGTGCTTTGACATACGAGCCTGCATTGAAGTCTTTCAATTGCTCCCATGCACTCTTCTTGGCAGGATAGCTCATCAAAGTATAGGCATCTATGCCTGCCTTTTCTATGGCTATCTCGATAGCTTTGTCCAAGCCGCCAAGCTCGTCCACCAGCCCCAGTTCTTTGGCTCTGGTTCCTGTCCATACACGCCCTTGGGCTATCTGGTCCATGGCCTCTTTGCTCATGCCGCGTCCTTCTGCGCAGCGGGTCAGAAAGAGGTCATACCCCCGGTTGACATAAGCTTGCATCAGTGCTTTTTCGCCCTCGTTCATGGAGCGGGTGGGCAGCCCGAAATCGCCGTAGACATTCGTCTTTACCACGTCGAAGCTGACGCCTATTTTCTTGGACAGCCCCTCCAGGTTGGGGAATTGTCCGAAGATGCCTATCGAGCCGGTCAGGGTGGTAGGCTCTGCTACGATGGTATCTGCATTGCACGCAATGTAGTATCCGCCCGAAGCCGCATAGTCTCCCATGGACACGATGACAGGCTTTTCTTTCTTCAGTTCGCTGATGGCATACCATATTTGTTCCGAATCATAAGCACTGCCTCCGGGCGAGTTGACCCTCAGCACGACGGCTTTCACGTCTTCGTCCTCTTTCAGCTTGCGCAGGTCGCGTATCACTTTGTCCGCTTCTATGCCTTCGTCCGAGCCTCCCATCATGCTGCCAATCGTTCCATGCGCATAATATACGGCTACGATGTTGCCGCTTTTGTCTTTCGGTACATTCTTTTTTACGTTGAGCATGTCGTGCAGGCTCAGCATGTGCAGGTCATCTTCTTTGTCGATGCCCACCTTTTGCTTCAGGTAGTCGCGCACGTCATTTTTATAAATCAGGGTGTCGGCCAAACCACATTTTATGCTCTCTTCGGCAGGTTGGAACAGCAACAGACGGTCGGCTGCCTTATTCAGTTCTTCCACTGACAGGCCGCGCGAGGCAGAGACGTCAGCCGTGATTTGGCTCCACATGGATGTCAGGTAGTCGGTCACTTGCTCGCGGTTGGCATCGCTCATCTTCATGCTGGTTGCCGGCTCTATGGCAGACTTGTAAGTACCTACTTTGAAGAATTGCATTTCGATGCCTACTTTCTCCAGCAGGTCTTTGTAGAACATCGGCGTCGATGCCAATCCGCTCCATTGCAACATGCCCTGCGGGTTGAGCATCACTTGGTCTGCCACGCTTGATACGTAGTACAGCCCTTGGGTATAGGTGTCTGCATAGGCCACGATGAATTTGCCGGACTCCTTGAAGTCGGCCAGTGCGTCGCGGATTTCTTTCAACGAAGCATAACCGTTGCTTGTCATGTTCGACGCTTCTATGTAAATGCCTTTGATGTTTTCGTTCTCTTTAGCCTTGCGGATAGAAGCCAGCATGTCGTCCAGTCCACATGCTTCGTAATCGTTGCCCATCAGCATAGTGAACGGGTTTTCTTGACTTCGTTCGCTCAGCGTTCCTTTCAGGTCCAGTTTCAGGATGGAATTTTCCCGTACCTGAACTTCTGAATCGGACGAGTATAACATGCTGAACATGACTGTGATGCTGATAAAAAACAGCAATACGCTCGATACGACAATACCCACGATGGTGGCAAGCGTGAATTTCAAAAAATCTTTCATCGTTTTTGGTTGTTTTAGGTGTCAGCCTTTTGAGCTAACAAAGATACATAATAAGGTTGATATTTGCCCTATCTGTCGCAAGGTTTTTCTGTTTGTCACACTCCGGGAGGCGTAATTTTCCGTTCTTGTATTTTTCTCTTCTGTTTTGGAGCCTGTTAAAAAATCGCTTCCTCTGTCATGTTGAGCAAGCGAAGCGTAGTCGAAACATCTCCCTAATACTTTTCAGGCACGTAGTGAGATCCCTCGACTGCGCTCGGGATGACAGGGAAAATGAATTTTGAACAGGCTCTTAGGCAATCCGTTTGGATTTTCTTATTCATTAGTCCTACCTCCTCCCTACCTCGTCCCTGTCCTATAACAAGGACCAGGTAGGGAGGAGGTAGGGAGGAAAAACGACTTTGGTAGGGGGTAGCCCCTGTTTTGTTCCTCCTGTTGTTCCGCTTGTAGAGGGGGCGTTTGGATGGGCATCCTCAATCAGCGTTCAGCCTCGATGGTATAGGTAAAACTGTCGGCCCTGTAATACCCGATGTTGTATTCCACGGGCATGCCTTCCGTGTCATATACAAAGCGTTTTCTAATCAATATGGGGTCTTCTGCGCTGATTTCTAACTTTTCGGCGATGAAGTCTCCGGCCAGGCGTGCAGATATTTCCTCCTTGCTGGTTTTTACGACAATGCCGTATTGGGCTTCCAGCATTTCGTATAGGGGTTTGTTGAAGTCTTCGTCTCCTGTCATGCCGATTTGGGGATTGAAATAGGATATGAAATAGACGAATGGGTATTCTTTTTTCCCTCTGACCCTTTCCATGACCAGGCATCGGGTGTTGTCGGTCTGTGTGGGTGGAATCTCGAAGAAATTGGCTATTTCCTCTGTGGCCCTTTTGAAGCAAAGGTGTAGCTCAAAATTGCGTATTTCGATGCCAAGCATTTTCATTTCTTGCGAGAAGCTGAGCCAGTTCTTGATTCCTCCTGCAATGCCTCGTTTGGCGACCTTTGTACCTACACCTTTTTTCCGGATGAGCAGACCTTCCATGACGAGCTTGTTGATGGCTTGCCGCAACGTATTCCTTGATATGTTTAATTGTTTGGACATATCTATCTCGCTGGGCAGTAATTTCCCTTCCTTGTATTCTTTCTCCTCAATGAGTCTTCTTAGCATCTCTTCTGCTTGTAAATGAAGTGGTTTTGAACGATTTTGTTTTATCTCCATAAGATTCGTTTTTAGGTTTCTGGGACAAAAATAATTTTTTTTATGCAAAAAAGCAAGGCAATCTCTTGTTTATTAAAAATATTCTGTATATTTGCACAATCTTTTGAATGTATGAACATATTATGAATTTAATACCATTAATGTTTACGTGGAACAGAAACATGAGAATAGAAGAAGGCTGGTAAGGTGTCTTTTACATCCTGTACGGGGTGACGGCTAAAAAGAATGTCTGAACAAGTCTGTGATGATAACTTTCCTATGGACTTGCAGCAATATGGAAATCGGCATGTAAAACACTATAATATAGATTAACTGCAGAATTATGAAAAACGATCAATCAATCCGAGAAATCGGGAAAAAGGAGGGGCGGAGAGTCGCTTGGGCCTCTCGGTGGTGGATGGCATTGTGTCTTTTGGGAGCTGCGCCTGTTGCAGTGAACGCTGTGGACGTGAACGGGCATCCCGGGCAGAATGTGGTGGAACAGTCGACCTTCCCTGTGTCGGGAGTGGTAAAAGACGCGAACGGAGAACCGTTGATAGGTGTGAACATTCGTCTGAAAAACACTACAAGCGGTACGATTACAGATTTGGACGGTAAGTTCAAATTGAATGTAAAGCAAGGTGATGTGCTGGTATTTTCATATACCGGATATACCACGAAAGAAGTGACGATTAAGGATCGGACTTCTCTTAACATCACGATGGAAGAGAATTTGACTGAACTGGGAGAAGTCGTGGTGACGGCTTTGGGTATTAAGAAAGAAACAAAGGCCCTTACCTATAATGTGCAGGAACTGAAGGCGGCGGACCTGGTAACGGTGAAAGATGCCAACTTTATGAATGCACTGGCCGGAAAGATTGCGGGTGTTGCGATTAATACGGCTTCTACGGGCGTCGGTGGTGCTACTCGCGTGGTGATGCGTGGTACCAAATCGATTGCCAGCAATAACAATGCCATGTATGTGGTGGACGGTATACCGGTGCCGAGTTTGTCGAGTACGCAGCCTGGTGACATGTACACCGGTATGGGCCAGTCGGGTGACGGTATAGCGGCTTTTAATCCCGATGACATTGAAAGCATGTCGGTCTTGACCGGTGCTGCTGCGGCTGCTTTGTATGGCGGTGAAGCAGCCAATGGAGTGGTGATGATTACTACTAAGAAAGGGCGTACCGGTGCGCCGGAAGTCAATTTGTCCAACAGTACGACCTTCAGTTCGCCTTTTGTACTGCCGGAATTCCAAAACACCTATGGTTCTGAGACTGGCTCTTTTGACAGTTGGGGGCAGAAGTTGGTAACGCCCACTTCTTATGATCCTGCCGATTTTTTCCAGACAGGTTACAATGTGAGCAATTCGGCCAGTGTCTCGCTGGGCTCGGAGAACAACCAGACTTATTTTTCTTTGGGGACGGTCAATGCCCGGGGGCTTATCCACAACAACGACATGAGCCGCTATAATGTGACTTTCCGCAATTCGTCTTCCATGCTTGACAAACGCCTTACGCTCGATCTTACTTTTATGTTCATGCGCATCAATGAACAGAACATGTTGGCGCAAGGTCAATACTTTAATCCGTTGGTACCCATTTATCTTTTTCCGAGAGGGGATGATATCAACAAGTACAAGACTTTCGAACGTTATGATGCTTCCCGCAACTTCAAGACCCAGTATTGGCCTTATGGTGACCAGGGCATGATGATGCAGAATCCTTGGTGGATTACGGAACGTGACCTGTTCAACAATCATAAAGACAGGTATATCATGGGTGGCGGCTTGACTTATAAAATCACAGACTGGATGAATATCTCCGGGCGTGTCCGCTATGATGGCACGAAAGAAGTGCGTACCAAGAAATATTATGCTTCTACCTTGAATCTTTTTGCAGGTTCGGATAATGGGGCTTATTATAAGGACGATATGGCAACGACACAAATTTATGCCGATGCCATGTTGAACATCGACAAATACATAGGTGATTTTTCGTTGAAAGCTACGGTGGGTGCCAGTTTGCGTGACACGCAGTATGAATATTCCAGTATGGGTGGCCCTTTGCAGAGCACGGCCAATTTGTTTACGTATCCTAATCTGAACCTGACCAGTCTTCGTGTGGCTCAGGAAGGGTATCACGACCATACACAGGCCGTATTTGCCACGGCTCAGGTGGGTTACAGAAGCATGGCTTATGTGGATTTGACGGCTCGTAACGACTGGCCCAGCACAATGGGTGGAACCAAGTATGAGAAAAGAGGTTTCTTCTATCCTTCGGTGGGCGTTTCCGCTATTCTCACTGAAATGTTGCCCATCAAGTCGGATATCTTGCCTTTCTTGAAAGCACGTTTTTCTTTCAGCAAAGTGGGTAATGCATTGATGCGTTATATTCCGATTTCCACCTATCCGGTTATCAACGGTTATCCGCAAACCATGACTTATATGGTAGACCCGGATTTGAAACCGGAGTCTACGAAGGCTTACGAAGTAGGTTTGAACGCCCGTATGTTCAACAACAAGCTGAACATCGACCTTACACTCTATAAGTCTATTACTTCCAATCAGTTGTTCAATCCGACGTTGCCCACCAGTTCGGGTTATACCTCCTATTATGTCAACGCCGGCCGTGTGGACAACAAAGGCATCGAGCTGAGTGTCGGGTTTAACCAAGATTTAGGTCCTGTGAAGTGGAACACGAACTTCATTTATTCTATCAACAAGAATGTCATTAAAGAGTTGTTGCCTCGGAAGCAGTTGCCCACCGGTGGTTTTGTAGAAATGGACGAAATGAACATGGGCGGAACAGACGGTTATCGGATGGTTTTGAAAGAAGGCGGTTCGATGGGTGACATTTATGTGAATACCTTGAAGACAGACGAACATGGCTTCATCATCGTAGACTTGATTTCGCAACAGGTAACTACCGACCCGGATAACTTTATTTACGCAGGTAACTCCAATCCGGACTATACAATGAGCTGGAGAAACAGTTTCGAATGGAAAGGCATTTCTCTCGGATTCCTGATCAACGGTCGTTTTGGCGGTGTGGGCGTGTCTTCCACGCAGGCTAAGATGGACTATTACGGCGTGTCCAAGGCTACGGCTGAGGCGCGTGATCAAGGTGGAGCATTGGTCAACGGGCAGTTGATTCCGGCCAAGGAATATTACCAGGCCATTGGTGGTGGTACGTCAGGCATTGGGTCTATGTATGTGTACGACATGACCAACATCCGTTTGGCCGAGCTGTCGATAGGTTACGACATCCCTATCAACAGATGGGTGAAGTGGATCAAGGGGGCGCATGTGTCGCTTATCGGGCGTAACTTGCTGATGTTCTATTGCAAGGCTCCTTTCGACCCGGAAGCTACTTCCAGCACAGGTACCTATTTCCAGGGCATCGATTACTTCATGCAGCCGAGCCAGCGTAACATTGGTTTCTCAGTGAATTTGAAATTCTAAATGTTAATCTTATAATACTTTACTTCTAATGGATAAGAAAAGATTCTCTCAAAGAATATTACTGGCTGGAGCAGCTTCGCTGATGCTTGCTGCGCAAAGCTGTACGGGCATGTATGAGGAGTGGAACACCAATCCTCATCAGGCTACGGAAGACATGATGGACAGGGATGATTTAAGTACCGGCTCATTCTTCGTGCAAATGCTGAAGAATGTGTTTACCGTCGAACAATTATCGGCCGATGGAACGGGTATCGGTGCGGACACTTATCAGGTAGTAGATAACCTGACCGGACAATCGTTTGCCGGCTATACGGGTGCTTGCAATATCTGGTTTGGTAATTCCAACTTCTTGACTTACAACATGACGGTGGAATGGAGAGACGTGGCCTGGGAACGTGCTTTCGTGGGTGTGATGAGTCCTTGGAAAGAAATATATGACAAGGCTCGCGAAGAACGTCCACAAGTGGCTGCAGTGGCCACCATCGTGAAAATATTGGCTATGTCTCGTGCTACGGATACTTATGGCCCGCTTCCTTATACACGTTTCGGAAACGGTGAGCTTTACAATGCTTACGATAGTCAGGAGGATATCTATAATTCTTTCTTCGATGAGTTGAATGAAGCTATCAGCGTATTGTACGATTTCTATACTAAAGATGCTTCGGCCTTGGTGCTCGAAGATTACGATTTCGTTTATCGGGGCAACGTGGCCAATTGGGTTAAATTTGCCAATACGTTGAAGTTGCGTTTGGCTATGCGTATCGTTTATGTCGACGAGGGCAAGGCTAAGCAAATGGCCGAGGAGGCTGTGGCTCATCCTTTGGGTGTGATGACCGCTTCGACTGATGTGGCCAGTTTGAAACATGATACTGATTTCAGTTATCGTCATCCTTTGTTCGTGATTGGGCCGGGTGAGTTTACTGATGCTCGTATGGGTGCAACCATGGATTCTTACATGAATGGTTACAACGACCCGCGCATCAGCAGTTATTTCCGTTTGTCCAGTGATGGGTATAGAGGAATCCGTACAGGCATTGATATGAATCGAGAAAGTTATGCCATGAGTTCCGATTTTTCGGATTTGGCTACCGGGAGTGATGCCGAGCTGATTTGGATGAATCCTGCTGAAGCTTATTTCCTGCGCGCCGAAGGTGCTATCCGGGGTTGGGCAATGGATGGCACGGCTGAAGAGCTGTATGAACAAGGCGTACGCGTTTCATTCGAGTTGTTGGGTGCTTCGGGAGCAGACAATTATTTGGCAGACGATACCAGCACACCGGCTCCTTATACAGATCCTGTTAATTCTGGTAATAGCATTGGTGCAGGAAGTCCTTTGCTGGGCACCATTACTATCAAGTGGGATGAGGCTGCCGATTTTGAAGAGAAATTGGAACGTATCATCACGCAGAAATGGATTGCCATCTATCCGGATGGACAGGAGGCCTGGTCGGAGTTCCGTCGCACGGCTTATCCCAAGATATTCCCCGTGGTAGTCAATAATAGCGGAGGTCTGATTGATACGGAAACGCAAGTGTGCCGTGTTCCCTTCCCTTCGACGGAGTATCGTGACAATGCGCAGAATGTGGCTGCTGCCGTTTCTCTCTTGGGAGGTGAGGACAATGGAGGTACGCCGCTCTGGTGGGATAAGAAATAAGTATCGTAATAGTAATGATAACAATAAGATAGATAAGATATGAAACGAATGAATATAAAAGTCAATTTGCTGGCATTGCTTGCGTTTGGCTTGGCAGGTGGTGCAGTCACCTCTTGTACAGAGGTTGAGAATGAGGTGATTCAGAAACCTTATACATACAGTGACCAGTATTATGCCAATTTGCGTGCTTACAAGGCTTCTGATCATCAGGTGTCGTTCATGTGGTTTGCCGATTACAGTTCGAGCCACAGTACGGGTATCCGTTTTGTAGGATTGCCGGACAGTTTGGATATTTGCAGTCTGTGGGGCGGCGTTCCTTCGGATGTGGAGGGAAAACCCTATACGTTCTACAATCCGATGGTGTACGAGGAAATGCGTTTTTGCCAGAAAGTGAAAGGCATGAAGATGACGTATGTCACTTTCCCCAGCATTGGGGTGCACCCTGAGTTCGTGGAAGGCGTGCCCGAAGAACAATGGATTCAAGCCTATGGCGACTCTTTGCTGAAGATTGTTTATGACAACGATTTGGACGGCTTGGATTTGGATTATGAAATTGCAGGAGACTGGATGCATGGTTCTAACTTTGTTAGATTGATTGAATATCTTGGACAATATATTGGTCCGAAGGGAAGCGATCCTGATAAATTGTTGATGGTCGATTTTTATGCTGATTATCCACTTTCAGGGACAGAACCTTATGTTAGCTATTTTGTGCGGCAAGCTTATACGCAAGGATTTTCAGAGCATAATGCTCAATATTTACAGGGTTATTATAATTCGATCTCATGGACTGCTCCTAGTAAATTTATTGTAACAGAAAATATTGGAGACCACTGGCAGAATGGAGGATCGCCTTTCACAGAAGCAGATGGTAATCAATATAAAGAAAATGGTGAACGTTTGTATTCTTTGGAGGGAATGGCTCGTTGGAATCCAGTACAAGGAAAGAAAGGAGGATTTGGTGCTTTTTATGGTCATCGTGATTACAATAGTAATCCTCCTTATAAGCATTTTAGAAATGCTATTCAAGCTCAAAACCCTGCTGTAAAATAAGAGGATAATAACAATGAAAGATTATATTAAATTATTAGTGGTTTTATGTCTTTTTGGAAGTGTATTTTCTTCTTGTTCTGAAGAACATTATAACTTTCCAGGAGACTCAGGTAAGATTTTTCTACGTGAACAGTCTTCAAATACAGTACATAGTATTGCTAATGTAATTAATTCGTCTATTTCAAAGACTATTTTAGGAGTATCGGGTGAAGCAGTTGCAGCTTTTCCAATCCGTTCTACTATGCCAGTGAATGGTTCTTTGACAGCAACTTGTGAAATAGATAATTCGTTGATAGAAAGTTTCAATGCTGTGCATGGAACAGAATATGTTTCTATGAGTGCCGATAAGCTCATTTTTGAGAATCAAAGTGCTACAATAGAAAATGGGCAAATGGTTTCTGTTGATCAAATTGTAGTAAAGGTTGACCCTGAAAAAGTGCTTGATTTAGATTTTGGTGATTATTTAGTACCAATTAGATTAGTTTCTGTTTCTGGCGACATGGCGGTTAGCTCTAATTGGAATGTGGTATATTTACATGTATCGGTCGTGTCGGATGCGACGGGTGTGCCTTGCGCAGACCGTACAGGGTGGTCTGTAGCAGATGCATCATCAGTGATAGACCCTTATTATGAAGGTAATAATGGTGCAGCAGAAAATGTGTTGGATGGTGATTATTCGACTTATTGGCAGACAGAATGGACACCGGTAGAGGTGGAACCACCTCATTATATCACAATAGATATGGGTAAAGTCAATAATTTGGCAGGTGTACAGTACGTTAGTCGAAATCATAGTTTGGATTGGCCCAAGACAATGTATGTAGAAGTTAGTACAGATGGTACTTCTTGGGAAAAGATTGCAGAATATGAAGATTTACCACAAGGTGCTAATGTTGAATTTAGAGCACTTTTTGATGAACTTGTAGAAGCTCGTTATTTTCGTCTTACAATTACAGAAATGTATGGTGGCCGCGTTTATACGGCTTTGGCAGAGGTGAACGCTTTTATTATGAATAATTAAAAAACGAAAGATATGAAAAAGATAGGATTATTAACTATGATGATGCTTCTGTGCTTCTCGGCCTGTAAGGAGTCGGAAGCAGGAGGCGATGTTATCCTCTTTACGGGGACGGAAAGCCAGCCTCGTGTGACTTTCACCATTGAAAATCCGCAGGACATGGGCATCACGGTGTCGGCTACCGACCGAGTGGAGCGCGACACAAAGGTGACACTGGCTCTTGGCACTCAAGCAGATTTGGACGCTTATAACGCACAGACCGGGCGTAGCTACCAACTTCCGCCCGAGGGGAGTTATTACCTTAATTCCAACGAAACGGTCATTAAGGCCGGACAGTATGTGTCCGAGACGGTCGTGTTCGGCGTCGGTTCATTGGATGAGTTTAAAGAAGGTGTCAGCTATTGCGTCCCGGTGATGATAACCGGCACTGATGGCGATATGGGAATCTTGGAAGCTTCGCGCATCATGTATGTGGCCATCAATCGCACCATCGTTTCGCGAGCTGTAGATTTGCACGGACGTTGTGGTTTCAATGTGCCTAAGTTTTTGGAAGACGCCAGTGTGTCTGCTTTGAACCAGGTGACCATGGAAATCCGTGTGCGTGTCAACAGTTTCCCGCCTGAATATGCTAATCCGGGCATCTCGTCACTGATGGGCATTGAGGAGAACTTCCTGTTCCGCTTCGGCGACATCAGTATCGAGAAGAACCAGTTGCAGGTGGCTCCGGCCATTATCGGTGGCAAGAAGTATTTCGTCACCGGCAATACGCGCTATACTACCGGACAGTGGCACCAAGTGGTTTGCGTTTACAATGGTTCGTCGGTATCCATCTATGTGGACGGAGTGTTGGACGTTAGCTTCAGTGCAGGCCCCGGCACGGTCAACTTGCAAGATGACCCGATGGGATTCGGTGGTTTCTGGTTCGGCAAATCCTGTGGCGGGCGTTACTTGGACGGTGCCATTGCCGAGGCTCGTTTGTGGAGCCGTGCACTGACCATGACGGAAATCCAGGATAACGCTTGTTATGTCGATCCGGCCAGTGAAGGTCTGATAGGTTACTGGCGCTTCAATGAGGTGCAGGAAGATGGTTCGGTGCGCGACGAGACTGGACATGGCTATGACGCTATTCCGGATAGTAAGTCTTATACTTGGATTGAAGAAGTGCGCTGTCCGAATTGATGGTTGAAAGATAGAAAGATTGTTTGAAGGTGCTTCAGAATCCTGCATGGTTTTCGTGGAAGCTTTTGCCGAGGCGTGCAGGATTCTTTTTATTCTTTATTTCTCGTTTAAAAAATTATGAAGAGACTTGCTTTCTTGTGGAAATATTCATTGGGGATTCTTTGGGTGCTGTCGTCAGGGCTGTCTGCACAGACTGTGCCCTATAAAGACGCAACGCTTACCCCCGAGGCACGTACTCTCGATTTGTTGCAGCGCATGACGCTGGAAGAAAAGTTGGGACAGTTGCTTTGTCCCTTAGGTTGGGAAATGTATGTCGGGAGAGAAAAGAATGTCGGATGCTCCGATGCTTACAAAGGACAGATAGACGAACGCCGTGCCGGCATGTTTTGGGCCACGTTTCGGGCCGACCCTTGGACCAAGAAGACAATAGAGAACGGGCTTGACCCTGAGTCCGCTGCTATGGTTGCCAACGAGTTGCAACGCTATGCCGTTGAGGAAACCCGTTTGGGCATTCCCGTCTTTCTGGCCGAAGAGGCTGCCCACGGACACATGGCTATCGGTACAACCGTTTTCCCGACAGGCATCGGCCAGGCGGCAACTTTCAATCCGGAGTTGATAGCACGCATGGGGCGGGTGATAGGTGAGGAATTGCGTCTGCAAGGGGCGCATATCGGTTACGGCCCAGTGCTGGATTTGGCGCGCGAGCCGCGTTGGTCGAGGGTGGAGGAAACATATGGTGAAGACCCCGTGTTGTCGGCTATATTGGGCAGTGCGTTGGTGCGTGGGATGGGTGGTGGAGACTTGTCGCGTTCAGATGCGGTAATTTCGACATTGAAACATTTCGTAGCTTACGGCGTTCCCGAAGGTGGACACAACGGCAACCCGTCAGTGGTTGGTGTGCGAGACTTGCGGGAGAACTTTTTCCTGCCTTTCCGTGCAGCTATCGAGGCGGGGGCGTTGTCGGTGATGACGGCCTACAATTCGATGGACGGCGTGCCTTGCACGATGAATGCGCATTTGCTGCGCGATGTCCTGCGCGGCGAATGGGGGTTCCGGGGCTTCACCGTGTCCGACCTGTATAGTATCGATGGCATTTATGAAAACCACCGAGTGGCCCCTACGTTGGACGAAGCGGCTATCCAAGCGCTTTCGGCTGGTTTGGATGTCGATTTGGGCAGTAAGGCTTTTGGCACATTGGCAGCTTCCGTCCGTACGGGGCGAGTGCCGGAGGCGTTGGTCGATTCGGCTGCCGCGCGTGTCCTTCGTCTGAAGTTTGAGATGGGGCTGTTCGAACATCCGTATGTCGATCCCCGGTTGGCCAAGGAACAGGTGCGCTCGGCGGAACATGTGGCCATGGCCCGCGAGGTGGCTCGTCAATCCATCGTTCTCTTGGAGAACAAGGATTCTCTGCTTCCGCTGGATAAGGAGAAAATAAACCGGATAGCGGTGATCGGGCCGAATGCCGACAACCAGTATAACATGTTGGGTGACTATACGGCTCCGCAGGCGGCAGACAATGTGGTGACGGTATGCGAAGCTCTTCGTGAAGCGTTGGGAGCAGAACATGTGGCATATGCCAAAGGCTGTGCTATTCGTGACGTGAAAGATGCTGATATAGAGGAGGCTGTACGTGTGGCACGTTCGTCGGACGTGGCTGTCGTGGTAGTGGGTGGGTCGAGTGCCCGCGACTTCCGTACAAGTTATCAAGAGACAGGTGCGGCTATCGCTTCGGAAGATTACGTGAGCGATATGGAATGCGGCGAGGGTTTCGACCGGGCCACGCTTTCCTTGCTGGGTCGACAGCAGGAGTTGCTGGAGGCTGTCGAGGCCACGGGTGTGCCGATGGTGGTAGTTTACATTCAAGGTCGTCCGTTGGATATGACGTGGGCCAAAGAACACGCCGATGCCTTATTGACGGCCTGGTATCCGGGGCAGGAGGGCGGACATGCCGTTGCCGATGTCTTGTTCGGCGACTACAATCCCAGCGGACGTCTGCCGGTGTCTGTGCCTCGCCATGTGGGGCAACTGCCCGTTTATTACAATAAAAAGAATCCGGTGGAACACAATTACGTGGAGATGGATGCATCGCCGCTTTACAGTTTTGGCTATGGCAAGGGATACTCAGCTTTTTCTTATGCCAACCTGTCGATAACTCAGGATGATAATCACGGTTGCATGGTCTCCTTTGATGTTAAAAATGAAGGGAAATATGACGGAACGGAAGTTGTTCAACTTTATTTGCGTGACGATTATGCTTCTGTCGTCCGTCCGAGAAAGCAGTTGCGTGAGTTTGAACATGTTTTCCTGAAGGCAGGTGAAAGCAAGCGGGTCAGCTTGACGCTGGATGCTGATGACTTCAGTTTGGTAAATGCCAGCATGGAGAAAGTCATAGAGCCGGGTACTTTTACCATTCTGATAGGGGCAGCATCGGATGATATCCGTTTGAGTGGGACGGTTGCTTGGTGATGAGAGAAAAGTAAACAGATTGGACTAATATATAAAAGGAATAATGATATGAACTCTTTACTGAAACACATGGGAATTACTGCACTTGCGGCTTTGTGTGCTGCTTGTACAGCAAATCCGGATAAAAAATTGGCTGATGCAATCAGAAATGATCATTCGCTGGCAATGGTGGACAGCATGGGTCGTGCTTTGTTGGCTCATGGACTGAATGCAGGCAGTGGGTATTCACAGGTATGGGCTCGTGATATGAATACTTTCGTGGAGACTGCCTGCGAAGTTGTGCCATCAAAAGACATCAGAGGGGCGATTTTGGTATTCTTTGCTTTGCAGCAACCCAATGGGGAAATGATTGACGGCTATGTATTGAAGGGCGAATTTGATTGGGAAGACCCCAACCGTTATTATTCGGATGCAGCTCCGGAGCACGTGGCCTTTAAGAATACGGTGGAGACAGATCAGGAAACTTCTCTGATTCAAATTGTGTGGAAATACATCCAAAAGACTGGCGACAAGTCTATCTTGCAAGAACAGGTGGCCGGTCGTACGGTGTATGAACGCATGAAAGAGATGGTGGACTACCTGATGCGTGAGAAGTATAACACTCAATACGGGCTGTTGACGGGTGCCCTGACAGCCGATTGGGGAGATGTGCAGCCGGACGAAGACAACTTGTGCGATATTACGGAAAACTCCATCGTTACGATAGATGCTTATGATAATGCAATGTTTGCCATCGCATTGGGCGACTTGTCCCGAATGAGTGACGGCGAAGAGTCTACTCGTTGGGAGAAGATGCGTCAAGATATAGTCGGCAATATTAGAAAGTATCTGTGGGATGATGAACAGAACAAGATTATTCCACACATATATCCAGAGAAGAAGCCCGATTTTGGCGATTTTGACGAAAGTAAGGTCTATTATCATGGCGGCACGGCCATTGCCATCGAGGCCGGTGTGTTGGAACACGATGAGATAGGCATTGTCAATGCTCAAATGGTAGAGAATGTTCGTTTGTCCGGTATGCCCAGCATTGGGCTGACTGTCTATCCTCCTTATCCTGAGAATTTCTTCCCGGGTACGATGGCCAAGCCATATAGCTATCAGAACGGGGGAGATTGGACTTGGTTTGGCGGACGTATGATTCAGCAGCTCATAGCCAACGGATATGTGGCTGAGGCTTACGCCGAGGTTCGTCCCATGATAGATCGGGTGATTAAAAACAAGGGATTCTTCGAATGGTATGGAATGGGAGGAGTGCCCGATGGGTCGGGACATTTCAAAGGTTCGGCAGGAACATTGTGCAAAGCAATTCAAATGTTTAATGAATGGGCAGCAGAACATTCTAAATGATGTATTATGATGAGAACTTCGAACTATGATAAATATCCGGCTACGGTCGTTGAAAACGGATATATTTTGACAGGCTGGAATGAAATACTTGCCGTCTTGTCTCAAGGGGAAAAAGTGTTGGCTGTTGATTTATATACAGGTGTGCTGGAAGATGAAGTGATTGGCCAACTGAAGAAGCTGCAACCGGCTTTGCTGATTGATACCCGCCAGTTGATGAAGCCTGAAGAAGAAATATTGGAAATGACTTCTCGTTTTATGACCGATGACGTTTTGTTCGGTTATCTGTCTAATCTGCGTTTGGAAGATTATTTCGATATCTCCCGTTTGGAAGAGGCGCGTAGACAGATAGGCGAAGAGAACGGAAAGGTAATTGTTGTAGGTACGGGTGCTGGATGGGTGACACAGGGCATGGAAACGACATTAGTTTATGCGGATATGGCCCGTTGGGAGATTCAGCAACGTTTCCGGCGTCATGAAGTCAAAGCACTTGGTGTGGATAATCGTGCAGAAGCTCCTTCACTGCAATACAAACGTGGTTATTTTAATGACTGGAATGTTTGTGACCGGTATAAGGACGGTTTGTTTGCCCGGGTGGATTATTGGCTGGATACTAATAAGGCAGGGGAGCCTAAAATGATAGACGGGAAAACCTTTATGCAGGGAATCGAGAATACAGTTGCCAAGCCTTTCCGGGTGGTGCCTTTCTTTGATCCGGCACCATGGGGAGGTCAATGGATGAAAGAGGTTTGTGACTTGAACCGCGAGGAAGTGAATTTTGGGTGGTGTTTCGATTGTGTGCCAGAGGAAAACAGTTTGCTTTTTAACATTGAGGGGGTATTGTTTGAACTGCCTTCCAATGATTTGGTGTTATTGAAATCGCGTGAATTGCTGGGGGCGCCGGTTGAGGCTCGATTTGGTAAAAACTTCCCGATTCGTTTTGATTTTCTGGATACAATGGGAGGCGGCAATTTGAGTCTTCAAGTTCATCCTACCACACAGTTTGTTCATGATAATTTTGGTATCCATTATACACAAGATGAAAGTTATTATTTGTTGGATGCAGAAGAGAACGCTTCTGTCTATTTGGGCTTGAGAAAAGGAATTCGTAAAGAGGAGATGGCAGAAGATCTGCGAAAAGCTCAGAATGGGAATTTTGTGTTTGATGCGGAGAAATATGTGAATAAGTTTCCGGCCAAAAAGCATGACCATTTCTTGATACCGGGGGGGACTGTGCACTGTTCTGGAGCCGGAGGTATGGTGCTTGAAATCAGTTCGACGCCCAACCTGTTTACGTTTAAGATGTGGGATTGGCAACGCCTCGGGCTGGATGGGAAACCTCGCCCTATCAATGTAGAGCGTGGATTGAAGGTTATAGACTGGGAGCGCGATATGGACTTTGTTAATGCTCAGTTGCGTAACCAGACGAAAGAAGTGGCTTCCGGTGACGGGTGGGTAGAAGAACATACCGGCTTGCATGAGAACGAGTTTATCGAAACGAGGAGGCATTGGTTTAAGAAACCGGTGACGCATTGTACGAATCGCAGTGTGAATGTGTTGAATCTGGTGGAAGGAGATGAAGTGACGGTGTCCAGCCCAGTGGATGCGTTCGAACCTTTTGTTGTGCATTATGCCGAAACATTCATCATCCCGGCTTGTGTAGGTGAATATACCATTACACCGGGCAATGCCGAGGAAGGAAAAACTTATGCCACGATAAAAGCATACGTAAGGTTTTAATCAGATGGGATTATGTATAAGAACGACGAAAGAATAGTGATGACATTGGATGCCGGAGGAACAAACTTTGTCTTTGGGGCTATTTGTGGAAATCGGCACGTGGTGTCTCCCTTATGTTTGCCTGCCTGTCCGGAGGATTTGTCCCGTTGTTTGCAGACAATGGTCGATGGGTTTGAGGCGGTACGGAGAAATCTGCCGAATCCTCCACAGGCCATCAGTTTTGCTTTTCCTGGTCCGGCAGATTATGCTCATGGCGTAATCGGGGATTTGCCCAACTTCCCTTGTTTTAGAGGTGGAGTTGCGTTAGGAGCTTATCTGGAACATCGGTTCAGTATTCCTGTTTATATTAATAATGATGGGAATCTGTTTGCTTATGGAGAAGCTTTGGCTGGTGTGTTGCCAGATTTGAATCGGAAACTGGAAGAAGCTGGTAATGAAAGGAGATTTAAAAATCTGGTAGGTATAACTTTGGGGACAGGTTTCGGAGCTGGTGTTGTGATAAATAATGAACTGTTATTGGGTGATAATGCTTGTGGGGGAGATGTTTGGAACTTGTCTTCTTCTTATTATCCGGGCATGATTGCAGAAGAAGGGGTCAGTATCCGGGCTGTCAAAAGAGTCTATGAGGAATTGTCTGAAGAGCAGGATCTGGATTTGACGCCAAAGGATATTTGTGAGATTGCTTCCGGAACAAGGGCCGGAAACAGACGGGCAGCCTTGGAAAGCTTTAGTCGACTGGGACATACCTTGGGGGAGACTCTGGCTACAGTTATGACGTTGATAGACGGCATTGTGGTTATCGGTGGTGGCTTGTCTGGGGCACATCCTTATTTTATGCCGGCTGTCATGGAAGAATTGAGGCGGGGGCTTGTGTCTCATTCAGGACTGGTATTTCCTAAATTGCAAATGACGGTCTATGATATGGACAAGCCAGAGCAGTTGGAAATGCTTCTGAAGCCGGATATGGAATATGTTGAAGTCCCAGGATGTGAGGGAGAACGGGTTTGTTATTCCAAATCGAAAATGAGCGGTATTGCTATCAGCCGGTTGGGGGCCAGCGAAGCCATTAGTCTGGGGGCGTATGCTTTTGCTTTGAATGAATTGGATAAGAAGAATAAATAAGGGAGTAGTGTGATGAATGACAATAAAAGAAGTCCGATAACATGGATTCCTACGCTGTATTTTGCCATGGGGCTTCCGTTTGTGGTATTGAATATGGTGACGGTGTTGATGTTTAAAGGTCTGGGCATATCTGATGCACGCATTGCCTTCTGGACATCGCTCATCATGTTGCCGTGGACATTGAAGCCTTTGTGGAGTCCTTTCCTGGAGTTGTTTAAGACAAAAAAGTTTTTTGTCGTGCTGACACAAGTGACTACCGGTGTCATGTTTGGGTTGTTGGCATTATCGTTGAATCTTCCGGATTTCTTTAGTTGTGCTATTGCTATATTGGCGGTAATAGCTTTTAGTGGTGCTACCCATGATATTGCGGCGGATGGTGTTTATATGATGGCTTTGAACAAAGAAGAGCAGGCTCGTTATATCGGCTGGCAGGGAGCGTTCTATAACTTGGCGAAGATTGTGGCGACGGGCGGTTTGGTGTATTGGGCAGGTTGTCTGATTGAACGAGTGGGGCAGGTCGGTGCTTGGATGACGATTATGGGTATTTGTGCCGTTTTTATGTTGTTGCTGGGCTTTTATCACATCCGTATGTTGCCTTCGGGTGAGAAAAAGGCGGTGGAAAAAACAAAATCTGTGGGCGAGATTTCCCGAGAGCTTTGGTGTGTGATAGTCAGTTTCTTTCAGAAAAAGTACATTGTTTGGTATATTCTTTTTATTATCTTATACAGATTGGCAGAAGGATTTGTCATCAAGATTGTGCCGTTATTTTTGAAAGCGCCTTTGAATGAAGGAGGTTTGGGCTTGACAGAGCAACAGATAGGGCTTTATTACGGTTCGTTTGGTGCCGCCGCTTTTGTGTTGGGTTCGTTGGGAGCCGGTTATTTCATTGCCAAACGCGGATTGCGGCGAACGTTGTTTCCGTTGTGTTGCATTTTCAATCTTCCTTTCGTGGTTTATCCGCTTTTGGCTGTTTTCCAGCCAGGAGAGTCTTGGCTGATTGCGTCGGCCATTGTATTTGAGTATTTCGGTTACGGCTTCGGCTTTGTAGGATTGACGCTGTTCATGATGCAGCAGGTGGCACCGGGCGAACACCAGATGGCTCATTATGCTTTTGCTTCTGGCATTATGAATTTGGGAGTAATGATTCCCGGTATGATGAGCGGTTTTTTGAGCGATTGGTTGGGGTATCGAGATTTCTTTACCTATGTGCTGATAGGAGCGATACCTGCTTTGTTGTTTGCTCGTTTTATTCCGTTCACTTATAAGGAAAGTAAATGAAGAAATGTTTTAATGTTTAAAAAGATTCAGTGGTTATTATGGAAAAGAATTGTAAGAATATTACTGTTTGCGGTCAGCCTCTCCCGGATATGCCGTGGGAGGAACGTCCGATTGGTTGCCGGGATGTCGTGTGGCGTTGTTCATCCAATCCGGTTATTCCGCGTGATTTGTTAGCTGACTCGAACAGCATTTTCAACAGTGCGGTGGTGCCGTTTGAGGATGGTTATGCCGGAGTCTTCCGATGTGATGACAGAAACAGGCGTATGCGTTTGCACGTGGGGTTCAGTCCAGACGGATGGCACTGGCACATTGAAGAAGAGCCGTTGAAGTTTGTGTGCGACGATGCCGAGGTGGGGACGTGGGTGTATGGTTACGATCCTCGTGTCTGTTTCATCGACGATCGTTACTACGTCACTTGGTGCAACGGCTATCACGGTCCTACTATCGGTGTGGCCTATACGTATGATTTCCGCACGTTCCATCAGTTGGAGAATGCTTTTTTGCCTTTCAATCGCAACGGTGTGTTGTTTCCGCGGAAGATTGGCGGGCGTTTCGCCATGTTGAGCCGTCCGAGCGATAACGGGCATACGCCTTTCGGCGACATTTTTTACAGCGAGTCGCCCGATATGGAGTTCTGGGGAAGACATCGCCACGTCATGTCTCCCGCTGCCTTCGAGCAGAGTGCCTGGCAGTGTGCGAAGATAGGAGCGGGGCCTATTCCCATCGAGACTTCCGAAGGCTGGCTGCTGATTTACCACGGTGTGCTGGCCTCGTGCAACGGCTTTGTTTACAGCTTTGGCTCGGCGTTGCTTGACTTGGAGCAGCCATGGAAGGTCAAATACCGTTCCGGGCAATACCTGCTCTCGCCTCAGAAAATATATGAATGTGTGGGCGATGTGCCCAATGTCTGCTTTCCCTGTGCTGCGCTGTACGATGCTCCGACAGGACGAATCGCCATTTTCTATGGTTGTGCCGACACGGTGACTGGGCTTGCCTTTGGCTATATCCCTGAGATTGTCGATTTCACCAAGCGTACCGACATCGCTTGCAAATAATAATCCGAGGTCGTTTCGGATAGTAATCCGAGATTGTTTCGGATAGTAATCTACGGACGTTAAGTAATTCATTAGAATTAATTTATGCTATACACAGGGTCACGAATACCATTTATCAAGGGTCACGAATACCCATTGCCAAGGGTCACGAATACCCTTGATTTATAGTATAAGCCCATTTTCATATAATAAGGGAGAACCTTTCTTCGTTATAAGGGAAGAATAGGAAATTAAAAAGGATTACAGTTATGATGAACAAGAAATGGATGTTATTGGGCCTCTGCTGCTGCCTGCTGTCATGTGCGAAGACTGAGAAACAGCCGGTCGACTGGGTGGATACCCAATTGGGGGCTACTCACTGCCGTTGGTTCTTCTACACCCCGTCAGCACGTCCCTTCGGTCTGGCTAAACTGGCACCCACAACCAATGCCTATGGCAGTCCCGGTTCATGGTTGCCCAATGGCTATGACGACAGGCATACCTCTATCGAAGGCATTGCTCACTTGCACGAGTTTCAGATAGGAGGCATCGTGACTCTGCCTACCATCGGCCCGCTGAAAACTCTTCCGGGTACGTTGGAACATCCCGAAGAAGGCTACCGTTCGCGCTTCGACAAAAACACAGAACATGCCTCGCCCGGTTACTACGAAGTTCTCTTGCAAGATTATGGCATTAAGGTCGAACTGACGGCTACCGACCGTGTGGGCTATCATCGCTACACCTATCCGCAAGCCGATACGGCACGTATTCTGTTCGACATCGGGCATCCGCAGGGAGAAAGCGCCCAAGTGGTGGACGCGCATGTCGAATACGATTCCGTGGCTCGTGCCGTGAAGGGGTATGTAGAATGTTATCCCGTCTATGCCACCTTCTGTGATAAGCAGAACACGGTGAAAAGCTATTTCTACGCCCATATTCCCCAGAAAAACATCACATCCTGCGGCGCTTTCCGCGACAGCATCTCTTTTCCGGGCAGTCGGCAAATATCGGGGCCGGGCGCGGGGTATTACGTGGAATTTCCTACCCAAGCCGGTGAAACCGTCGAGATGCAAGTGGGCCTCTCATACACTTCGGTGGAAGGCGCCAAGTTGAATCTGGATAAGGAGACCAATGGTCGCGATTTCGACCAAGTGAAAGCCGAAGCGCGCGATGTCTGGAATCGGATGCTTGCACGCATGGAGGTGAAAGGCGGCACGGATGCCGACAAGACCAAGTTCTACACAGCCCTCTATCACGCCCTCTTGGGACGGGGAATGGCCGAAGATGTTGACGGTTCTTACGTGACAAACCAGAAAACGATAGCCCGTGTACCTTGTGGCCCCAATGGCCGTCCGTTGCGGCATCACCACAATACGGATGGCATTTGGGGTGGCTTCTGGAACCTGACGCAGCTCTGGACACTGGCCTATCCGGAAGTTCTGGACAGCTACGTGCGCTCTACGCTGGACTTCTCTCGTCATACCGGGGGATGGTTGCACGATGGCGTGGCGGCTGGTGTTTATACCAATGGAGTACAGACCAACTTCCAGGGACTTGTGGCCGCTGCGGCCTATCAGGCCGGTATCATCCGCGATGACCTGGATTATTTGTGGCAAGTCGTCTGGCAGAACGAGATGGGCTATGAAGGACGTCCTGACGGAGCCGGGCGTTATGACAACGCCGAATTTGTCAAACGTGGATATGTGCCTTTGCACGACTATGTACTGCCTAACGGTTGGGTCACCAATTTTGGAGCCTCACATACATTGGAATACAGTTTTGCGGCTTATGCCGCTTCGCAGTTGGCTGAGTCGTTGGACAAGAACGAAGAAGCGGCGTCGCTTAAGAAATATGCCGAAGGCTATAAATTGCTTTTTGACGGCCAAACCAAATGTATGCGCCCGAGGGAAGAAGACGGCGAGTTTCTGGCAGACTTCAGTCCTACTAAAGCCTGGCTGGGGTTCCAGGAAGGTAATGCAGCCCAATATACTTGGTACGTGCCTCACGACATCGCCGGACTGATGAAGCTGATGGGAAAAGAAGAGTTCAACCGTCGGTTGGAGAAGACCTTCGAGGATGCCGCGCAAAACTACTACGGAAGCGCTCCCGGCGCCTACGATAGCTTCTCGGGCATCGAGCATTTGTACAACCATGGCAATCAACCTTGTTTGCATAATGCCTGGTTGTTCAATTATTCCGGGAAACCTTGGCTGACTCAGAAATATACGCGCGACATTTGCCGTGTATTTTATGGAACGTCATCGTTGCATGGCTATGGTTATGGACAAGATGAAGATCAAGGGCAATTAGGCGCGTGGTATGTGTTGGCTGCAATAGGGTTGTTCGATGTACAAGGAGGTACCCGCAGGTCGCCAACCATGCAAATTGGAAGCCCGTTGTTTGAAAAAGTTGTCATCCATTTGAATCCAGAATATTATGCGGGTGAGACTTTTACTCTTGTAGCTCACGACAATACAAGTGAGGAGACTTGTTATGTGCAGAAAGCTGTATTTAATGGGAAAAAACAGGACTGTTGTTTTATTTCTCTTAAGGAGATTCAAAAAGGTGGAAAGTTGGAGTTATGGATGGGAGAAGAGCCTAATGAGCTATGGGGTATTTCTAAATGTCCACCTTCAATGAGTACAGATGATAGTAATAATATAAATGAATAGAGGATTGATGAAAAGAATATATGTGATAGAATTATTGCCCATACTTTTTGGCTTTTTCATAATGGGCTTTTGCGATATTGTAGGTTTTTCGTCTGATTATGTGCAACGTGCATTCGATTGGTCACCTGCTATGACCGGTTTCGTACCTTCAATGGTATTTATCTGGTTTCTATTTTTAGGTGTGCCTGTTGGTAATTTGATGAATCTTTGGGGACGTAAAAATACAGTATTGCTGGGCATGGCGGTTACGTTGGTTGGCACGTTTTTACCTTTATTGGTATATAATAGTGTTAGTTGTATGGCTGCTTATGCTTTTTTAGGAATTGGGAATACCGTTTTACAGGTTTCCTTAAATCCATTGTTGACGAATGTGGTTTGCAACCAGCGGCATTTGGCCAGTAGCCTGACTGCAGGACAAGTGATTAAGGCAATATCGTCATTTCTTGGTCCGGAGATTGTTTTGCTTGCAGTCTTGCATTGGGGTGATGATAAATGGTATTATTGCTTTCCAATTTTAGGATGTTTCACTTTGCTATCTGCAGTCTGGCTTGTTGTTACACCTATTGAGCGGGAAAAAATCGCAGGAAAAATGCAAATGCTTTCTCTGAAAGATACATTTTCTTTATTGCATGATAAAACCCTTTTTTTGTTGTTTTTGGGGATTTTTTTTGTGGTAGGTTTGGACGTTTCAACCAATTTTATCAGTTCCAAATTGATGATAGTACGTTTTGGATTGACGGCAGAAGAAGCGAAATTGGCTCCTCAACTTTATTTTTTAAGTCGTACAATTGGAGCTTTGCTCGGAACTTTTTTATTGGTTCATATTTCGGAAAAAAGTTATTTCAGAGTAAATATGCTGGCTTGTCTTGCTTCTGTTTGTATGTTAATGTGGATTGAAAACCGTATTCTCAATTTGTTTGCGATAGCGGGAATAGGCTTCTTTGCTTCTTCAGTGTTTTCCATTATATACTCTTTGTCATTACGGACTAGGCCGGATAAAGCCAATCAAATTTCAGGTTTGGTCATTACGGCCATTGCAGGAGGGGGAATCGTAACTCCGCTGATGGGTGTTGCTATTGATTGGCTGGGAATTACAGGTGGAGTATGGATTTCTTTGGGATGTGTGTTGTTTTTATGTTTTTGTGCTTTCTCACAGAAACTGAAATGTTGGTGATTACGCAACATCGACAAGCAATGAGGATATTTTCCCTATATTCTTCTTCTCCTTATATTTGTTTGTTAATATATATAATGTGTATATTCTCCTTCTTTTCCCCTGTCCTTTTCCTTGTCTTTTTTTTTGTTTTCCCCGTAACTGTTTGTTTTCCATGCAGATTGTCCATAATGTTTCT
>NZ_JAMBLS010000035.1 GCF_023336905.1 Bacteroides sp. ET71 | reverse complement strand
TGGGCAAATCCTGTTTGGCCAAAAGGGTCAAAGTCGCGTGGCTTTTCCAGGCGGACACATATCCGGCCTCACACAGTTTCAGACGTACTTCCTTTGTCATCACGCACACTTTTTTCCTGACGGTGGCTTCCGTAAATCCGTACATGTCAGCCACCTCTTTGGCTGTATATCCATTCTTCATACTGACGAAGACCTTTTTGTTCAGTTCACCGAACCTTTCAAGCACTTCATCGGTAATCGTATGGATGGCTTCCACATCCAGTTTGGAGAATACCGTCGGGTTATTATCCGCGATGTTCACCACCATGCGCCATATTTCCTCGTCGTCCAACGACACAATGTTATGGCAACTCTCCACCATCCGGTAGAAATCCAATATGCGTTTGGCTATGACGGCATAAAGCAAACCTTTTATTGTATGCCGTTTTTCGTCATGGTTCCCGATGATTTTCCCCGCATTGTCCCATACGTACATCCACAGGTTTTGTGACAGTTCGGATGCGGCCTCCTTACTGCCCGTCCGCGAATAGAATAGCCCGAAAGCCCACTTAGCATACTTGCCGTAAAGACGTGTGAATGCTGCCGTATCCATGTTTTCCGCAATGGCAGAAAGCAGTTGGAAATCATCTTCTTCCTTATCTTGTCCTAAAGCCGAAACATCCATAATATTTATATTTTTGGACGATGCAAAATTAGCCATACAGTGTGACACTCGTGTTACGTGCCAGTAACATTTATAATAAAAGGTAAAATTCATAGGGAAAGACCTAAAAAGTATCGCATTAAGCCTTTTCAACGCAAAATCGGGTAACACTCGCCCCGTCCGCTACGAATTACATATAGGAAGCAATCCTTTAATGATATAAGAAGTTGATATTTCATTAAACGGCCCTTTTACAATTATGCGTTACAACAAAGAAAAAGCACTGGTCCGGGGCAAGAAAAAAGACAAGGCATTTGTCCGCATCTTCGGCGGAATATTTGTGCTGGTGGGCATCATCCTGTTTACCGTCTGTATCTTCATCTATACCAGCGGTCACACATTCAAAGCAGAAGCTACACCTGTGCAGGCTGTTATCCTGGCCATGCGTGGGGCAAATCACGAATCGCTGGGCACACCGGTGGTGGAATACACAGTCGGCGGAAAGACCTATACTTCCACGCTCAATCTGTCTTCATCGTCCATGCATCCGGGCAAGCAGATTACAGTCTATTACCGCAATGGCAATCCCCAAGAGGTGCGTTATCTGGATGATAACAACTGGATTATCGGCCTATTGATGGCCATGGCGTTCGTGTTTGCCGATATGGGACTGGCTTTTATTCTGGTAAGGCGGAAACACCGGCAGAAAATAGCCCGCTTGCTTGCTACCGGCGATACAGTGGAAGCGGAGATAACAGGCATCCGTGAAGATGACAACCAAAGCATGAACGGACGGCATCCCATCATCGTGAGTTGCCGTTATGTGGCATCCGACGGGCGGATATACCTGTTTCACAGCGGTTCTTTCTGGTATGAGAGTTACGAGATAGATCCCAAAAGAAAGGTGCGTGTCTATGTTGACCGCAATAATCCTTCCAATTATTATGTGGATGTTGACAGTGTGGTGGGATGAGAACGGAAAAAAACGTGTTTAAGGCAAATTATCCTTGGCAACCAGCATCAGTTCGCCCGCTTTCTTCATCAGCGTTTCTTCGGATACATCCGCTCCTTCCATAAAGATAACCAAGAGATAGTCGCCCACCAAAGCAAAAACGTTCAGCACACGCCGTCCTCCTGCCTCTGCGCAGGCTAAGGTGTAGTAGGTAATCCATCTCTTGTCTTTCAGCGTCAGCTCCAGGTAGTCCTGCGTTTCATAGATGTCAGGGTGCTCCCGGAACAGGTGGTCCTTGTAACGCATCAGCCTGCCCAGCAACGAAGCCATGGCAAAGGGCGTGGCCTGGTTGAGGGGTGTGCTGCGTGCTGATGTCAGTCTGAATCCTTGTATTCCGACGGAGGCATACAACACTCCGAAACGTTCCACGCCGCCGGCTATCCGTGTCACTGCATCCGTAGCAAGGGTGTCTCTGTCGGACACTGCTTCTATAGTTGCGTAGTAGAACATTGTTGTCTTGTCTACCCTCAAGGTATCCGGATTCACGCCCGACGCTTTCAGGCGGATTTCAGCGGCAGCTGTCGCGCAGGCACCTCCCAAGGTGAGCAGCGGCCAATATCCTCCGCCCTCTATCTGCATCGTGTCTTTCAATACCGGGGAAAGGATGCAAAGGCCCGTGCGTGGCGCAAACCCTTTCAACAGCTTTTGCAGCTTTGGTTTCAGGTCGGCGTTCATGTCGTAGATGAACTCATCCAGCCTGTCGCGATAGCTTTCTGGAATCATCAGCATGCTGGTCGTCCTTGTGTGTGTCAATCCCTGTGTGCCCCACACCACAAACATGGGACGTTTGCATTTGTCGGTAAAGCGCCAGGAAGACGTCCAGTCTTCATATCCGTCCTCGTCGGTATAACTCCATCTGTTATTTCCGGGGAGGTATTCGTGCAATTCCGTGGCATAAGCATTGTAGTAGCTGAAACCGGGCGGGAGGTTCAGATCGGAAACCAGCACGTAAGCCTCAAACCTGTTGTATATTATGTAGCCGAATGCTGTTACTAAGACCATGACAAAAGCAACGATAGCCGATGGAAGCCACCTCCATTTGCGACGGCTACGGAACACCCGTTGCCCCCTTTCCTGGTGTCTGAGTATCGCTTCGCCAATGTTTCCCACGTTTGTGCCCTGCCTCTTTAGTTTTTCCAAGCTGTTGACAAACGTCTTGTCCTCCTCATAGAATTGGCGGACAAGGAGGTGCGTATATAAGTAGAACTTGTACGGATGGTCGCGGTCCACGAAAACGGGCACGCGGCTTCCCACCTCAATCAGTCCCAACAGCCCCGCCTGCGAGCCGTTGAGCTGTTCCTTAACCTTCCATTTCCGACCGCCGGGCAGGGTGAATTCATAGACTGCCACGAAAGCCTCTCCGCCTTCCTCGACATCTATCTCTTTCTGGATGGCCGTGACGACGGCTTCGGCCTGGATGCCATGCCCTATCAGCTTCCGCTTCTCCCTCAGGATGCCCAGCAGGGAATAGGCGATGTAGCCTGTCACCACCAGACAGATTATACCCGCCCAGCAACTCCCGATGCCTTGGAAGCCATGCAGGAAAAGATTTACTATTCCCGACCCGCTGAACACTCCGGCAAGCAGCAATCCACCCGCTATGGCAACCAGCCACCAGCACAATTCCCGCTTTAAGATTCGCCGGTACGCCTCTTTCCGTATGTCTGTATCGTTCCTCATACCGCTATCAGTTATTTGGGGAGCGAATGTAACGAATGGATGTTTCGTTTCGGTTACGAATCTGTGTAATTGTTTGAAGCCCTCAAAAGCGGACGGCCGGGAATAAAATTTTCCCGTTTAATGTTTATTAACGCAAAATCGGGTAACACTCGCCCCGTCCGCTACGAATTACATATAGGAAGCAATCCTTTAATGATATAAGAAGTTGATATTTCATTAAACGACCCTTTTACAATTATGCGTTACAACAAAGAAAAAGCACTGGTCCGGGGCAAGAAAAAAGACAAGGCATTTGTTCGCATTTTCGGCGGAATATTTGTGCTGGTGGGCATCATCCTGTTTACCGTCTGTATCTTCATCTATACCAGCGGTCACACATTCAAAGCAGAAGCTACACCTGTGCAGGCAGTTATCCTGGCCATGCGTGGGGCAAATCACGAATCGCTGGGCACACCGGTGGTGGAATACACAGTCGGCGGAAAGACCTATACTTCCACGCTCAATCTGTCTTCATCGTCCATGCATCCGGGCAAGCAGATTACTGTCTATTATCGCAATGGCAATCCCCAAGAGGTGCGTTATCTGGATGATAACAATTGGATAATCGGCCTATTGATGGCCATGGCGTTCGTGTTTGCCGGTATGGGACTGGCTTTTATTCTGGTAAGGCGGAAACACCGGCAGAAAATAGCCCGCCTGCTTGCTACCGGCGATACAGTGGAGGCGGAGATAACAGGCATCCGTGAAGATGACAACCAAAGCATGAACGGACGGCATCCCATCATCGTGAGTTGCCGTTATGTGGCATCCGACGGGCGTATATACCTGTTTCACAGCGGTTCTTTCTGGTATGAGAGTTACGAGATAGATCCCCAAAGGAAGGTGCGTGTCTATGTTGACCGCAATAATCCTTCCAATTATTATGTGGATGTTGACAGTGTGGTGGGATGAGAACGGGAAGACGTGTTTAAGGCAAATTATCCTTGGCAACCTGTATCAGCTCGCCCGCCTTCTTCATCAGCGTTTCTTCGGATACATCCGTTCCTTCCATAAAGACAACCAGCAGGTGGCCGCCCACCGAAGCAATGACGTTCAGCACACGCCGTCCTCCTACCTCTGCGCAGGCTAAGGTGTAATCGGTAGTAGGCCAACCTTTGTTCTCCAAACTCTGCTCCAGATAGTCCTGCGTTTCATAGATGTCAGGGTGCTCCCGGAACAGGTGGTCTTTGTAACGCATCAGCCTGCCCAGCAACGAAGCCATGTCAAGGGGCGTGGCCTGGTTGAGGGGCGTGTTGCGTGCCGATGCAAGCTTGAAGCCATGTATCCCGACGGAGGCATACAACTCTCCGAAACACCCTATGCCGCCGGCTATCCGTGCCATCGCATCCGTGGCGAGGGTGTCTTCATCGGACACCGCCTCTATGGCTTTGTAAAAGAACATCGTCTTGTTCACCCTCAAGGTATCCGGATTCATGCCCGACGCTTTCAGGCGGATTTCAGCGGCAGCTGTCGCGCAGGCACCTCTCAAGGTGAGCAGCGGCCAATATCCTCCGCCTTCTATCTGCATCGTGTCTTTCAATACCGGGGAAAGGATGCAAAGACCCGTGCGTGGCGCAAACCCTTTCAACAGCTTTTCCATTAAGACAGAAACAATGAAAAAGGTATTATTTATTTTATTCAATCTTTTAACAATCACAGCTATGTCACAGACAAAAGGACGTTTCGAGGTGCATGACCTCGGTCATTTCAAACTGCATGTTTATTATACCAACGATGCGTTGGGTGATGCAAGCTACATCGTCGAGGGCAAGAATGCGCTCGTTACTATGGAACAACCGTTGTTCAAGGACAATGTGGCGGAGTTTGACGCTTATCTGTCCCGATTGGGCAGGGGTGGCTTTCGAGTTCCGCCGCGGGGCTACATCGGACTTTGAAGCAAACCTGTCCCGGCCTGTCTGGAGAAGCCGGGCTGGAAGATTTGGGCAAAGCCCTGTATAAATAAGGCATATTGAGAGTAATGGCGCTTCGGACGGTTGGGAAACATCACACCGTCCGAAGTTTTTTTTCAGTGGTGGATAAACGGGCTTCAGCCTTGTCCGTATGGCCGCGACTTGTATCGCTTGGTGCGTCCGGGTAACTTTTGCAATACACCGGCATTTTTTTGTTTTCCTCCAATGAGATTTTCCTTCGTATCCTCCTCATCTACAAGAATTATTCCTATCTTTGTCCCCACAAATCAGTTGTTTGATTCTGAAACAACCCAATTAAAGACTAAAAGCATGGCGATAAAGGCGAATACATCTTATTTACAAGGTATATTGTCCTGCCCGTCCGTGGCGGGAAGCTTTATCGTGCACTTTTTCCGGCCTTTCCCTGCATATTTAAGCATCTTTAAGACAAATAACTTGCATATTCGCTGCCAGCTATTACCCCCCCCCTATGCTCTGGTAAGTGGTTGCAATCCAGCAGGTTGCAGAAGGTTACGCTTTACATCTTCGATCGGTGTACGACACACTCCCTGTGTCCGTATGCTGCCCATGCCGTTTTTATACCTCAAAATCCGTCCTTTTCTGCAATCACATTCTCCGGGCATAAACAGACATAAATCCGTTCCATACACACCATTGGGCAAAGCCGGATAACCCAACAGATTGCATGCAAAACATTCCAAACAAAACAGTAAAAACAACAGATATATGAAAATATTGACACCTATACGTACAGCGATACTCATCCTGTTGCTATTCCCCTTGAAACTTTCGGCAGAGGAACAGGCGGACACGGTCCATACGTTCCGTTTCGTGCCGGGCCGTGACATGTTCTATATCCCGTATAGCGGCAATGAAAAGGAGCTGGCGCGGCTGGAGGCATATGTGGAGCGATACAGGCAGGACATCCTTGCCGGACAAATCCCGCTCCGTGTGGACGGCTACAGCACCGCCGGAGAGAGCGAGGCCGACAGGCTTGCGATGGCGAAAGTCCGCTCCAACCGCGTGAAGTCGGAACTCATCATCCGGCAGGGGCTGACCGAAGCGTGCTTCGTCACCCGTAACCACTCCGGGAGCGGCGACTACGTGACGGTACGCATCAGCGTGCCGAAAGTGGCGACTGCGGTACAGAAGGACGAAAGGCAGCAGGCCGGACAGGAAAGCGCCGATACACAGCAAGAGCAGCGCGAAACGGAAGAATCACGCTTTGTCGCCGAACAGATAAGGGCGGACAGCATGGTCGTGGTACATCCCGAAGCCTATGTTCCGACGGAAACCACCGGGACGGCTGCGGAAGAAACCTCCGGCACAGACAGCTACACGCTCTCCCTGCGTGCCAACCTGCTGCGCTGGGCTACGCTCACGCCCGACCTGGGCCTGGAGTGGCGCATCAGTCCGTCATGGGGAATCCTCGTGAACGGCTCGTGGACCTCGTGGTCGTGGAACGACAAGGACCGCCGCTACGCCCTCTGGGAGGTCATGCCGGAAGTGCGCTGGTATATGGGCAAGGAGAAGCGCGGCTACCTCGGTGCGATGTACAAGGCCGGGCAGTTCAACTACAAGTTCTCCGCCACCGGCAAGCAGGGCGACCTGATGGGCGGCGGCATCACCGGCGGCTACCAGTTGCGCCTGAATGACGCCCTGTCGCTCGACTTCAGCGTGGCCGTGGGCTGCCTGCACGCGGATTATGAGAAATACACGGTCATCGACGGCGTGCGGGTGCGCCGTGGAACGGAAACAAAAAACTGGTGGGGCCCGGTTAACGCGGGTGTCACCTTGGTATGGAAAATATATTAGAAAATCATGAATATGTTCAGAAAGAAAACAGGCGATTATTTGGACAAGTGTAGCATCCTGCTGCACGGGTATAAACTTTTTGCAGTCCTCCTCCTTGCCTTCGGCATGGCGGCGTGCGACGACGACAACACGGTTCCCGAACCGACCTCTACCTTCAAGCTGCACATCGGCGAGGGAAACATCGTGCCGATGGATTTGGGAGCCCCTGACAACTATCCTCCCGCATACATGGCGGTGCTGGTCATGGAGGATTTGCCTGCCGACGAGAAAATCATCTACGAGGGTAGTGTCTATTCAACCGAGAACCCGGAACCGGACTTGAGCGACTGCGTTTTCATTAATGACTATTCGGATTACGAGCCGTTCCTGAACTGGGACTGGGAGAAGGAGCCGCTGTATTGGCGGTGCCTGTACCTCCTCCATCCGCTGCCCGGCACGACGTATTACGTGCGGGGCTATGTGCAGACAAACAAGGCGGAGTACTATTCCAACACGGTTGAAATCCGCTCCAGCCTCACAGCACCGGTGGCGGAGAACCCCGACGCCTACGAGATACCCGTCATCTTCCACCTCTTTCCGGATGCCGAAGGCAACTATCCGGTCAAGGACTGGATGGTACAGGAACAGCTGGACTATGCCAATTATGTATATAGCAACTATTTCAACCTCCCCGGGCAGACAGAGACCGGCGTGCGCTTTGTGGCCGCCACCACCGCGCCCGACGGTACGCCGCTTGAAACTCCCGGCATCGTCCACGAGAAGGAGGCCGTGGAGATAGATTACGCGAACGTCGAGCTTGACGACCGGTATATATGGGACAATGAGCATGCGCTCAATGTGTGGGTCAGCCCGATCAATAATGTGTACGAGGACGAGTACAGCATATTCGCCGGGTTCTCGTTTTTCCCCTACTTCGATGAAGACGAGATGATGGAGGGATGCGAAACGCCGTACCAGCCCGGTGTTGTCTCAGGCATATTCCTGAATACCCGGGCGATGACGATGGCCAACGATGTGAAGTCGTTCGCCCATGAGGCAGGACATTTCCTTGGATTGGAACATGTCTATATCGAGGGAGACGACTACTGCGAAGATACGCCTTGGTACGACCGGGACGCTTATCTGGAGGCCACGCAGGGCAACATCGAATATACGCGCACGGATGCCGCGACAGGAGAAATCTTCTTCTCCGACAACATCATGGATTACGAGTATGGCTTCATGGCCGGCATCACGCCCGACCAGGTGGAGCGCATCCAGTACACCCTGAAGCACGCCTACCTCATTCCGGGCGAGGCGGGCAAGGAAGATACGCCTGCGGTACGCTCCGCCGGGCAGCCGCACCGCTTCGGGGACAAGCCGGTACGGTAAACTGAAAAACATCCTGCGGATATGAATACAAGAAAAAGGAAATATACGACAACGATTCTGGCGACGGCCCTGCTGTTCTCTCTGGGCGGATGCGTGAAGGACGAGCTGCACGACACGCCGCATCCGGACAAGGGCATAGTGGCAGTGTCAATCGACCTGCCGCAGGGCGCAAGCGGGGAAGACTATACGGTAGAGATTGACGGCACGACCGCCGACGGCAAGGAAGGGCACTACACCGTTTCCGACCCGCTGCCTCCCGGCGAGTACACCGTGCTGGCTTACAACACGCCGCAGGGGTTCACCGTGACGGACGGCATCGCCCGTGTGGAGCGGACAGATGGCACGGCGCGCGCCCTCACCGACTTCATCAATCCCCTGCCGGACTATCTCTATTCGGGCACGGAGCGGATAACCGTCGTGGCGGACGACACCCTGCGCATGAACCTTGACGTGGTGCAACGGGTGCGCGACCTGCACATCGAACTGACCGTGACCGAGGGCGACCCGGAACGCATCGCTGCCATAACGGGTACGCTCAGCGGCGTGGCGGAAGCCTACGACCTGCGCAACGAAACGCTCTACGGCGAAGCGGTCAGCACACGCCCTACGTTCACGCGCAGCGGTGACAAGGTGTCGGCAGACCTGCGTCTGCTGGGAGTACTGGGCGATGCGCAGACACTGACACTTGTCCTGACCTTCACCGACGGACAGACGCTGACGGTGGAAAGTGACATGACGGAAGTATTGTCCGGATTCGGCGAAGGGGACATGACACAGACATTTGCCATAGAAGGCGGTCTGCGGACACCGTTGGAAGCGGGATTCTCCGCCACCATTACCGACTGGGAAGTGGTGGACGAAGGAAAGATAGACGTGAACTGAAAGAACTGAACTTGATATATAAACAAAAAGTATTCCAATCAACTCCTAAAAAACGATGAAAGTAAAACAGAATTTATTTCCTGCATTGCTGGTGGCCCTTGCGCTGACAGCCTGCAACACCGAAGAAGAAACCATGCAGGGGGCGGACGGACGCATCGCCCTGCAAGTGACCAGCGGCATCCAGACCCGCGCCTACGACAATCAGTGGGAAACAGGTGACCGCATCGGCATCTACGCTTTCGGGAAGGGAACCACGACCGTGGCCGACGGTTATGGCAATATCCCCTATACCACGGCGTCAGGCGGTACCACCGGCTCATTTGCACCGGATGGAACCACCATCTACCTGCCTACGGACGGCACGGAGCGCGATTTCGTGGCGTACTATCCCTACACGGCAGGTCTGACGGACGGCATCTATACCGTGGACGTGAGCAACCAAAGCAGCCAGAAGGCCATCGACCTGATGGCGGCAGCCACGCAGACAGCCGACCGCACCAACCCCAACGTGGCGTTCAACTTCACCCACAAGCTCTGCAAGATGGAATTGACCCTTAAACCCGGCAGCGGCATGACGGGAACGGAGCTGGCCGGTCTGACCGTGGAACTGACGGGACAACAGACCGCAGGCACGTTCAACGTGACGCAACCCGCCTCCGCAGTCAGCGTGACCACAGGTACGGCAACCCCGATCCCCCTGCTGACCAATGCCGACGGCACCTTCGCCGAGGGTATCGTCCTGCCTTCCGAAAGCTACCAAGGCATGTCGCTCAACATCACCCTGCCGGACGGGGCGAGCGTATTCTCCTGGCCGTTGGGCAACGCGACCGAATCCCAAAAGTTTGAGGCAGGCAAGAAATACCTCTATACCATCACAGTGAACAAGACGAACATCGACGTGACCGCGACCATCACCGACTGGGAGCCGGGCAACGGTGGCGGCGAAACTGGAGATGCTTATTGAATGAAGAATAACAGATAACAAGACAATGAAAAAGCAACTGATTTTAGCAGCAGCCGCGCTTGCATTGGCGGCTTGCGGCAACGACGAGAATTTGAATGACGGGCCGGTGGCTATCCGGCTCAGCAGCAGTCTGGAAGTGCAGACCCGTGCGGCATCGGGCATCCAAGGCAGTGCGTTTGATGAAGGCGAGTCGGTGGACATATTCATCACCGAATCTGTGGAGGCGGACGAGTCGGCAACTACCACTTATCCGCAGCCGTTGACCTATACCACGGGGACGAACGGAACGATGACACCTCCGACAGGCGGACAGCCTTACTTCCCGACCAGCGGCAACGGGGTGAACATCTATGCCTATTACCCTTCGAAAGCTGTGACGGATATGGGTGCATCGGGTGTGGCTTTCACAGTGGAGGCTGACCAAAGCACGGATGCATCTTACAAGGCCAGCGATCTGATGTTTGGCATGGCAGCCAATCCCGTCAGTCGCCAAAGCAGTGCTATCCCCGTCACATTCAGGCACCTGCTCTCCAAGATAACTGTCAACCTGACTTCCGGCGACGGCAATCCTTCGTTGGACGGTGCTACGGTTTCGTTGATGAACGTCCGCCTCGATGCACAGCTTACACCATCCGATGGTACGGTGGCAGAAGGGACGGGTACCCAGGACGAAAGTGTCACGGTGACAACCGGCACCGGCGGCAGTGCCATCATTCCCGTTCAGACCGTTGCGAGTGGCAAGCAGTTTATCCGGGTTCTGTTGCAAACAGGAGGCAACCTGTATTACACGCTGCCCCAAAATGCCACGTTCCAGGGTGGAAAGGTATATACCTACAACATCAAAGTAAACCTGACAGATTTGGAGGTAACGTCAAGCATCACCGACTGGACAACAGACGGGGACTACTCCGGCGACAGTAACGGTGAAGCCAACATGTAGTAAATTCCTACAAAAATCAGCCATCCCGTGCATTGGCGTAAGTACGGAGATACGCTATATGATATGGTGTACCGGGCGGTATCGCAACCGCCGGTGGCACAAACAGAAATACTAAAAGCATAACAAGTATGTATAGAATCAGACATATTGCTTATTCTTTGCTGGCAGCAAGCCTTCTGGCAGCCTGTACGCAGGACGAACAGCCCTCTCTCCAAGGGGAAATGCTGACTTTCACCGCCAGTATAGAGGGCGGCGGCCTGACCCGTGCCACAGTGGACAACACATGGAGCGGCGGCGAGACCGTGGCCCTGCAAATCAACGCCGGGGGCTGGCTCAACTATACGGCAGACGCCTCCGGCAACTTGACCGGCAACGACTATTATTGGCAAAACACAGACCCAGTCACCGTGCAGGGTATCTGCCCGGCCACAGCAGCGGGAAGCACGACATGGAGCGTGGAGAGCGACCAAAGCAGTTACCGGAATTATCAGTCGGGCGACCTGCTGGCGACCGGAGTGACGACCGTAAACTATGGCAATGCCGCCAACCTTACCTTTCGCCACCAGACCGCCAAGCTGGTGGTGAACATCGTGGATGGGCCGATTGTTCCTGATAATCCGGAAGTAACTGTCGGTAACAATAACCTCGCGCTCACGGGCACCTTCACCAAGCCGTCCTCCGGCAGTAGCTTCGGCACATGGACTCCGGGAGCGCAGACCGGCAGCATCACGCCGTATCGCCTTTCATACCCCAACACGGTAGCAGGAAAGACTATCAAGGTGAGCTACGCGGCCCTTGTCATTCCGCAAATCCTTGATGCAGGCACTAAACTGATAAGCATCCTGATAAACGGGCAGCTATACACTTACAAACTCCCCCTTGACATCACTTGGAAGCCGGGCTGTGTATATACTTATACCATCACCGTGCGGGCAGAAGGCTTGGAGGTCTTAGTGGACGACACCATCCAGGATTGGACCGACGGTGACAGCGAGAACGGTAATGCGACAGACCTGGGTGACGGATACACGGTTTCCGAAGATGGTAACACCTATACCGTCTATACCGCCGACGGCCTGATGGCATGGGCGGAAGCGGCGCAGGGTAACCTGTCGCTGAATTGTACCTTGACCCATGACATAGACCTTTCGGGTACGGAATGGGAACCGGTAGGCGACAGAAACAATGTTTACACAGGCACTTTCGATGGTAATGGGCATACGATTAGCAATCTGACAATTACAAAGGAGAATCTGTCTTTCGGTGATGATTGTGGAATGTTTGGCCGTGTGGGTACAAATGCAACCATTCAGGATCTGACCCTTGAGAATGTGCGCCTGAATGTTGGTGCTACTGATGGCGTTCCTATAGGAGCTTTGGCCGGATCTAATCAAGGGACCATCTCGAACTGTAAGGTTTCCGGGAATATCTTCGTTACAAACAATCGCGCAGGGTATGTCGGAGGCATCGTCGGGTGTATGCATTCCGGAGTTATACAATATTGCCATTCCTCGGCTTCCATTCAAGGTGGAAACTCAGATTATGTAGGCGGAGTATTGGGAGGCGAATATGCCACAGCAACAGTTATCAAAGGTTGCTCGTTTTCGGGTTCAATTACCAGTGATAATGCGGTTGGTGGCATTGCAGGACATTGTCTGTACTTCAATTACATGACTGGATGCTATTCCGTAGGAAAATTATCTAATCTATCAACAACTGCATATAGAACAGGAGGAGTTGTCGGCTTTCTGCAATGGGGTAGTGAAGCAACAGCTTGCTATTGGGACGGTTTCGATGGCGAGGGTGTCGGCTATTGTAATTCAGGTGAAGGCACTGGTGCTTACCAAATAGACGGCACCACCCACACCTGGCAGACCGCCACCGAAGCGATGAACACCGCCCTCGGCGCAGAAAGCAAATATATATGGGAAACCACCGACGCGGACACGCCGCCGACCCTTGTAAAGAACAGATAAAACCTATATAAGATGAAACGACATTTTTTATTATACACTACGCTTGCCTCTGTGCTCGGTCTTGCAGCCTGCACGCAGGATGAATCCGGAATGCTGCCCGACGGCACGCAGCCGCTGGCACTGACCGCCTCCATAGAGGGCGGCGCCGACACTCGCGCCACGGTGGATAACACATGGAGCGACGACGAGACCATGGCCCTGCAAGTGAACGGTGGGGACTGGTACAATTACACGGCAGACGCCTCCGGCTATTTTACCGGCAACTACTATTGGCAGAGCAAAGACCCCATCACCGTGCAGGGCATCTGCCCCGCCACAGCCGTGGAAAGCACGACATGGAGCGTGAAGAACGACCAAAGCAGCGATGCGGACTATCAGTCGGGCGACCTGCTGGCAAGCGAACTGACGAACGTAAATTATGGCAGTACCGCCCACCTTACCTTCCGCCACCAGACTGCCAAAGTGGTGGTGAACGTCAGCCGGGAAGGTCTGCCCGACGCTATCGGTGCCACGGCGAGTGACATCAGCCTGGGCATCGGTGAGGATGAAAACATCTTGATGGACGGCACCTTCACACTCCCGACGGTCGGTACCGGATACGGCACATGGACACCCGGCACCACGGAAGGCAGCATCACGCCCCACCTGTCCGGGACTACGGCAAGCGGCTGCGTCGCTACCTACGAAGCCCTTGTCATCCCGCAAACCATCAGGAGCGGAGCTTGGCTGCTGACTTTCAACGCCACGAAGGACGACGCCAGCTACGGCCCGTTCTACTACATGCTACAGAAAGACACCGAATGGAAAGCCGGCTATAAGTACACCTACAATGTTACCATCACCCTCTACGGCCTTCAGGTGTCGGTAGATACCGGCAGCATGACATGGGGCGACGGCGCGGACGGCGAAGGCTCGGTAGTTCTGCCCATTTAATGAAGGAAAAAGACATGTTTGAGCGGATAAGAATATACTTGAAATACGAAATCCCGGAGTAAAGTGTAGCGGGCGGCATCGCAGCCGTCGGTGGCACAAAAAGAGTGATAAGCAAGAGCGTTCTTTGAAAAAATGGTATAAGAAGAAAAGGATATTCTCGCAAAAAAGCGTTACCTTTGCCAATAGAATCAACAAAGGACAAGTTTATGAACAAGAAGAATGTAATAAAGGACAAGGCTAACATCTTCCAACGCATGTTGGAAGACAAGCGTGCCATTCGCCGTTGCATTCAGAAAGGCGAGGACTTGAACAAACTGGCTAAACAGCGTGGAATCAAATTCGTTACTCCCCTATGACATTACGGAAGAAGCGGATTTGACCTATTCTTTCACAACGAGGCATGGTATCACTTATCATGCCTATTTCCTTGACTATTCCTGCTATCATCCGGCATTTGCCAACGTCTATACGTTCAACATTGAACCGGAAGAAGATACGCCTCATCCCATAGACCAGCGCATTGCGCTGACCGTTATCCACATCTTGAAGCTGTTCTTCAGCCGTAACGAGAATGCCATGATTATGATATGTGACAATCTCGACGGGAAGGAACGGAAGCGGGAAATGCTGTTCACGCGTTGGTTTATGCGCTATAATGATGGAAGCATACAGAAATACGATGCGTCATCGACCACAGACGACTACATGCTATATGTGTCGTTGTACATACATCGGGATAATCCCGACGCACGGCAACTTGTAGCCGCTTTCTACGATTTGGTGAAGAACAATCTTTATCCGTTGGAATAGTCTTTTCCTTTTATACCTTTCTTTTGAAGCACGCTCATAAACGAATATTAGTTATGAGCGATATGAAACATACAGCATTGCTATTTATAGCGGTACTCCTGCTCGCCTCGTGCGGCAGCAATGACAGGGGTGTCGGCACGGATGCCGCCACCTACATCCCCGATGCGCCCAACTATGCCGACGCCACGATGTGGTACATCCGCCAGAATAGCACGGCGGACAGGAGTGCGGACGTGTTCTACCTCGTCTCCACCTGGGAGACCGACTGGACTACGGAGGACGGGCGCGTCTGCCACTATGCCGACGTGCATAACGCCACGCACCGTGCCAACATGGACAAGGAGATTTCCCGCATCGCCGCTTACATGGGTGAGGCAGGCGACTTCTATTCGCCCTACTACCGCCACATCACCATCGAGGGCTGGGCAACGCTGAACGAGGATACCATCAACAGCCGCTTCCGCACTGCCTTCAGCGACGTGCAGGCGGCCTTCGACACCTTCCTCCGCGGGCGCCCCGACCCCGACCGTCCCTTTGTGCTGGCAGGCTTCAGTCAGGGCGGCAAGGCGGTGGTGGAGCTGCTGAAGACGATGCCCGCAGACGTGGCGCGTCACCTGGTGGCGGCCTACGTGCTGGGCTATAAGGTGACACCCGCCGACACGCTCGCCACGGAGAACATCCGTCCGGCGCGGGGAGCCACGGACACGGGCGTGACCATCTGCTACAACTCCGTGTCCGACGTGCGCTACATCCAGCCCGTGGTGGCAGCTCCCTGCGCGATGTGCATCAACCCCGTGAACTGGCGCACCGATGCCACGCCCGCCACGCTGCATGACACCATCACCGTCAGCGTCTCGCCCGAGCACCACGTACTGGTCGTGAAGGGCTACAGCGGCTCGGAATACCAGCCCATCCTGGGCTTCCTCAATGTGGGCGACTTCCACAGCGCCGAGCCGTGGCTCTACGAGGAATGCCTGCGCGAGAACATCCGGGCACGGGTGGAGGCTTATTATAATTGAGAATTGAGAATTAAGAATTAAGAATGAAGAATGAAAAATGAAAAATGATGAATGAGAAATATGATGCGTTGTCAGTATTCGCTGTCATACCGCAGGGAAATTCTTCATTATTAGTTCTTCATTAATCAAGCGTTCTTTGACAGACTGGGAAACAAAAGAGATGAAATGATGCGGAACAATTCAATTAATTCCTTATTTTTGCAATGTGTTACATTCAATAATAAGGAGGAATACCGTATGAAAGCAACGATTTCATTAGAAGGACTGTTGGCACTTATCCATGGGCTTTCACTCAGTGCAAGCAATAAGCGGTGGCTGGGCGAAAAGCTGATAGAAGAAGCACGGAAGGAAACCCAATCCGCCCCTATATCGGCAAGCAGATTTTATGGTGTATGGAAAGACGAGGATTTTCCGGGGGTAAGTGCGGACGAGATGGTTAAGGAAATAAAGGAAAGCCGGAAGTTTAAGAAGGAATCGATAACATGGTGAGTATGAAGCAATATTTACTTGATACGAATATATGTGTCTTTCTCTTGCGCGGACAATATGACATAGACAAGAAATTGGATAAGGTAGGGCTTGAACATTGTTATATTTCGGAAATCACGGAAGCAGAATTGAAATATGGCGCAGAACTTGGTCGCAGAAAAGGCCTGAAGCAGCGGATAGAACAATTGGATGAGTTTTTGTCCGCTTTGAAAATCCTTCCTATAAGCAATGCTATTGACTTGTATGCTTCTGAAAAGGCGCGGTTGCGTGTGGCTGGTACTCCTGCCGATGATGATTTTGATTTGCTGATAGGATGTACAGCCGTTGTAAATGACATGGTCATGGTGACGGAAAACATGAAACACTTTAAGAATTTAACTGGCATTCAACTTGAAAATTGGATTGAAAGATAAGCCATATCAATTATCCCCATTATTTCGTCCCGCCCCTCTCCCCGCAGGAGGAGGGCGGGAGGCTTGTTTTCCGGCCTTCACTGATAATGGATAATAACCTATATAAAAAAGAAAGTATATGATAAGGAATTGGACATTGATAAAGGTTCTTGCATTGGCAGCAATCCTGTTCACCGCCTGCACGCAGGACGAACTGGCAGAACAGGGCAACACCCTGCCAGACGGCGAATACCCCTTGCAGATAGGTAGCGTCAGCATCACCGCAGAGGCGAGTGAGGAACCGTGGACGCGCGTTGGCGAAAGCACAGACGGGCAAAGCAGCGTGTGGAAGGGTGACGAAGAGTTCTATGTGAAGTTCGAGGGCAGCGACGAGGTGGGCATATACAAGATAACCGATGCCGCAACGGGTGCGGTGGAACCTGTCAAGTCTATCTACTGGAAGAACACGCAGCCTGCCAACATCATTGCCTGGTATGCCAAGCCGCAGCTCAATGCAAACAACTGGCTGTTCCTCGGCGGCCAAAATAACGGCTTGGTGTATGTGCTGCGGGCCACGGCAGACAACGCAAGCCACAACACTCCTGTTAACTTGCAGTTCGAGCACCAACTTGCCAAGGTACGAGTGATAGTCAAGGGAACAGCCGATGTGATAGATGTTGAAGCTATAAATGTACCCATTGATTGTGATGTTAAAGAAGGAAAAATAGTAAATATTGGAACTATTATACCACGCAATCATCTAATGTTTAAAACCACTTACGAGGATATAGGCCCCTGCTGGGAAATCAACCTGCCGCCAAGTCCTGATTATCAGATAGAAAATTTCATGGTTCTTACTTCAGATCCTATTAGCACTCCATGTGACCTTACTACCCCCATAACCTTGGAGGCTGGCAAAGTCCATACCATCACGCTGACAGTGCACAGAAAGGACACGAAAACCATCGACCTCTCTACCGGTGACTACATCATCAACGACGACGGCACCTACTACTTCAGTGGCACGGCCAGCCATGCCATACGGGTGACGGGCGGCAATCCCAACATCTACCTGGAAGATGCACAGATAAGCGTATCGGGCGGCAATGCCATCGACATCACGGGCGGCAACCCTACTATCCATGTAAGGGGCGAGGGCAACACCGTAACCTCTCCTGACAAGACCGGTATCTTCGTGGCAGAGAACAGCACAGTGACCATCACGGGTAACGGTCGTGAAGATAAACTGACTGTCAGAGGCGGTGCCGGAAGTAGCGGCATTGGCGGATACTTGTCAAGAGAGGATCCTGCACCGGCTTGTGGAAATATAGAAATCACAAGTGTATGGATAGAAGCTTATGGAAGTAAATCCATTAATTTTGAAGTTGCGCCTGGCATAGGTGGTGCAGGAAGTGCATCGTGCGGGACAATTACGATAGACGATGCAACAGTTTATGCCTATGGTATCGAGGCATTTCCTATAGGGTCAAGTTCTGCCATAGGTGGAGGTTTCGATATAAGGGAGAAGAAGGGTTCTTTCGGGGCCATCACCATCCGGAATAACTCGGAAGTATATGTCCAAAGAGGCGACTCTTATAGCGACTATATCGGTAATTCTGGATCTATGACTTATCCTGAGACTGGAGATATTGTTGCTACGGTGGATGAAACAAGCAAGGTTACAAAACAGAATTAGTATTCGTGACCCTTGATAAAGAGTATCAGATACCCTTGCTCAACAGTATCAGATACCCATGACGAAGAGTATCAGATACCCTTGTCAGGGCAGACGAAACGACATAATGTATAACCTCAAAACAGAAACGACTATGCTGGAACATGAAATTAAGAATAAAGTGCTTACCATTGGTAACCGTAAGGGACAGACGGTATATTACGCCTATCCCAAGTCGCAACAGAAGCTGACCAACGACATGGTCGTGGAGCGCATCGTGCGCGAAACCTCGCTGTCCGAAGGTGACGTGAAAAACGCCCTCGTCAGCCTCTCCAACGTAGTATGTGACGCCCTGCAGCTGGGCATGAGCGTGGACTTGGCAGAACTCGGCTCGTTCCGCCTCGTCGTCCCCTCCAAAATGATGGACACGCCCGCAGAAGTCACGGTAAAGGACGCTATGAAAACCCCGAAAATCGTCTTTACGCCCAAGCAGAAGATGCGTGATGCCGCCAACAAGGTGGAACTGAGCATCGACCGGGGCACGACAACCACGTCAACCCCCGACGAGGGCAACGACGACAGCGGCCAAGGCACTTTCGGCTAAGCCCGCGCGCCGGGACGAGAATCCTTACAGCCTGTCCGGTTCAGGGTGGCGGTCATGGACAGCATGGCTGCCATTCTTTGTGATGGCCGCCACCGTTTCTGCCCGCGTTCTTTGTTTTTTCACATATTCTTTTTTGATAATTAAAAGATTAACGCTAATTTTGCACGCTCTTTCGAGAAATAAATAAATAATCAAATCATAAATAATCGTCAGAATGAACGTTTCATTAGAAAACATTGACAAGGTAAGCGCACAGCTTATCGTGAAGGTTGAAAAAGCCGATTATCAGGAGAAAGTAGATAAAGCGCTGAAAAACATCCGCCATAAGGTCCAGATGCCCGGCTTCCGCAAAGGCATGGTCCCTGCCGGATTGGTGAAGAAGATGTATGGCAAGTCGGTATTGGTGGAAGAGGTGAACAAACTGTTGTCCGAGGCCGTATCCAAATATATCGAAGAAAACCACGTGAACGTCTTGGGCGAACCCCTCGTTAATGATGAGGCTGCCCAGAATGTGAACTTCGATGTGCGCGATGATGCCGAATTTGTCTTCGACATTGCTCTTGCCCCCGAATTTAAAGCCGAAGTGTCGCAGGACGACAAACTGGACTACTACGATATTGAGGTGACCGGCGAAATGGTGGACAACCAAGTCAAGATGTACGCCCAGCGCAACGGCAAGTATGAGAAAGTCGATGCGTATGCCGACAACGACATGCTGAAAGGCCTGCTGGCCGAGCTGAATGAAGACGGCAGCACCAAGGAAGGCGGCATCCAACTGGAAGACACCGTCATGATGCCTTCGTATATGAAGAACGATGAGCAAAAGGCCCTCTTCGCCAACGCCAAGGTGAACGATGTGCTTGTGTTCAATCCTTATACCGCATGGGACGGCAATGCCGCCGAACTGGCTTCGCTCTTGAAAACCGACAAGGATACGGCTGCTGAGATGAAGTCAAACTTCAGCTTCCAGGTGAACGAGATTACCCGCTTCGTCCCGGGCGAACTGAACCAGGAAATCTTCGACCAAGTATTCGGCAAAGACGTAGTCAAGACCGAAGAAGAGTTCCGCGCCAAGGTGAAAGATGCCATCGCGCACCAGTTTATCGCTGACAGCGATTATAAGTTCCTGATAGATGTACGCAAGCATCTGATGGCAAAAGTCGGCAAGCTTGAATTTGCAGACGCCCTCCTGAAGCGCATCATGCTGCAGAACAATAAGGACAAGGGCGAGAAATTTGTAGACGACAACTATGACAAGTCTATTGAAGAATTCACCTGGCACCTGATCAAAGAACAGCTTGTCAAGGCCAACGGCATCAAGGTGGAGCAGGAAGACATCGTCAACATGGCCAAGGAAGCTACGCGCGCGCAGTTTGCCCAGTATGGCATGCTGAATGTTCCCGAAGAACTTCTGGATAACTACTCGAAGGAGATGCTGAAGAAACAGGAAAACGTAGAAGGCCTGGTAAACCGTGTCATTGAAAACAAGCTGGCCAACGTGCTGAAAGGACAAGTAACGTTGGAGCACAAGCCTATCTCTGCGGCCGATTTCAACAAGATGTTTGAATAATTCTCCGCTCGCTACATTTATTTCATAGCTGAAAAATGTAGAGCCCGGCTTGCCGGCTCTACATTTTTTTATGCAAGGATGCAGAAAATTTATGCGACTTATTTGCAAATGCTGTTTATTTTTTGTCTCTTTGCAATCCTTTTGATGCATTGGTTTTGAATGATATTAATAAATAAGAATAGTATGGATGATTTTAGGAAATACGCAACCAAACATTTGGGGATGAACAGCTTGGTGCTGGATGATGTAATCAAGTCACAGGCAGGTTATCTCAATCCTTATATATTGGAAGAACGCCAACTTAACGTGACGCAGTTGGACGTGTTTTCCCGCCTGATGATGGACCGTATCATTTTTCTCGGTACTCAGATAGATGATTACACGGCCAATACGTTGCAGGCACAGTTGCTTTATCTGGATTCGGTAGATCCGGGCAAAGACATCTCCATTTATATCAACTCTCCGGGCGGCTCGGTCTATGCAGGATTGGGCATCTACGATACGATGCAGTTTATCAGTAGCGATGTGGCTACCATCTGTACGGGAATGGCTGCCAGCATGGCTGCCGTGCTGCTGGTTGCCGGTGCCGAAGGCAAACGCTCTGCCTTGACACATTCGCGCGTCATGATACACCAACCGCTGGGAGGAGCCCAAGGACAGGCTTCGGACATTGAGATTACGGCACGCGAAATCCAGAAAATCAAGAAAGAACTGTACACCATTATTGCTGATCATTCGCATACTCCTTACGAAAAAGTATGGGCCGATTCGGACCGTGATTATTGGATGACGGCTCAAGAAGCAAAAGAATATGGTATGGTGGATGAGGTGCTGATTAAGAAATAACGTATATGGCGATAGATACAAAAAAACATAAGAACAGATGTAGTTTCTGTGGACGTTCGGAAGACGAGGTCGGCTTCCTCATTACGGGGATGGATGGCTTCATCTGCGATTCTTGTGCCGTGCAAGCCTATGAAATTACTCAAGAGGCGTTGAGGAAAAGCAAGCCCGGGGCATCTAACCTGAACCTGGCAGATCTGCCTAAACCTCACGAGATAAAAGACTTCCTCGATCAGTATGTCATCGGACAGGATGATGCCAAACGCTATTTGTCTGTCTCAGTCTATAACCATTATAAACGTTTGCTCCAGAAGAACAGTGGTGATGATGTTGAGATTGAAAAGTCCAATATCATCATGGTGGGCAGCACCGGGACAGGAAAAACCTTGTTGGCCCGCACGATTGCTAAATTGCTTCACGTGCCTTTTACCATTGTAGATGCTACTGTATTGACCGAAGCTGGCTACGTTGGCGAAGATATTGAGAGTATTCTTACCCGTTTGCTGCAAGTGGCCGATTACAATGTGCCTGAGGCGGAGCGAGGCATTGTCTTCATTGACGAGATAGACAAAATAGCCCGTAAGGGGGATAATCCTTCTATCACGCGTGACGTGAGCGGTGAAGGTGTGCAGCAGGGATTGTTGAAATTGCTGGAAGGCTCTGTGGTCAACGTACCCCCCCAGGGAGGACGTAAGCATCCTGAACAGAAGATGATTCCGGTAGATACGAAAAACATCTTGTTCATATGCGGTGGCGCTTTCGATGGCATAGAAAAGAAAATTGCCCAGCGCCTGAACACTCATGTGGTAGGTTATAATGCTGTGCGTAACTCGACGACAATTGACAGGGGCAACCTGATGCAGTACATCGCGCCGCAAGACCTGAAAGCTTTCGGCTTGATACCTGAAATCATAGGCCGCCTGCCGGTGCTTACTTATCTGCAACCGTTAGACCGCCATGCTTTGCGTGCCATATTGACAGAACCGAAAAACTCGATTATCAGGCAATATGTCAAGTTGTTTGAAATGGACAATGTGAAGCTCACGTTTGAAGATGCCGTCTATGAGTATGTCGTAGATAAGGCCATTGAGTATAAGTTGGGTGCCCGTGGTTTGCGTTCGATTGTAGAGACCATCATGATGGATGCTATGTTTGAGATACCTTCCGAACAGCGCGATAGTTTTGTTGTGACGTTGGAGTATGCAAAACAGCAACTGGAGAAGGCAAATCTTGCAAGATTGCAAAATGCTTGAAATCAGTGCATAACTTATATATTTGCCTTGCTTAGCCCTTCTCTCTTGAAAAATATTCAGTGAATAATGTTTGATATTTAAGAAGTTGTTTATAACTTTGTTAGGCTCTGAGTCTTGATCCAGAAGAATGTCCGTTTATTAATTAACCTATAAACAGCCTAATGAATATGACAAGGAAGAATATTGATTTAACAGACCAATTGAAGAAATATTTCGGATTCGACACTTTCAAAGGTAATCAGCAGGAAATAATAGAAAACCTGTTGGCAGGTAATGACACTTTTGTCTTGATGCCTACCGGTGGGGGAAAATCTTTGTGCTATCAATTGCCTTCATTGTTGATGGAAGGAACAGCTATTGTGATATCACCTTTGATTGCTTTGATGAAGAATCAGGTCGATGCTATGCGTAATTATAGTGAAGAAGACGGCATAGCGCATTTCATCAACTCTTCCTTGAATAAAAGTGCCATTGAACAGGTAAAAGCTGACATCTTGAATGGTAAGACAAAATTGTTGTACGTGGCTCCGGAGTCACTCACGAAAGAGGAGAATGTAGAGTTTTTGCGGAATGTGAAAATTTCATTCTATGCAGTGGATGAAGCTCACTGTATCTCAGAGTGGGGGCATGATTTCCGGCCTGAGTATCGTCGCATTAGGCCGATTATAAATGAAATAGGGAAGGCTCCTTTGATTGCTCTGACAGCTACGGCTACTCCCAAGGTGCAGCATGACATACAGAAAAACTTAGGGATGGTAAATGCCAAGGTGTTTAAATCTTCGTTTAACCGTCCGAATCTGTATTATGAAGTGCGTGCTAAGACAGCGAATGTAGACAAGGACATCATCAAGTTCATTAAGGCTAATCCGGAAAAATCTGGCATTATTTATTGTCTTAGCCGGAAGAAAGTGGAAGAACTGGCAGAGATTTTGCAGGCCAATGGCATAAATGCGCGGCCTTATCATGCCGGGATGGATTCGGCTACGCGTACGCAGAATCAAGACGATTTCTTGATGGAGCGTATTGATGTGATTGTAGCTACTATCGCTTTCGGTATGGGGATTGACAAACCGGATGTGCGTTATGTGATACATTATGATATGCCGAAAAGCCTGGAGGGCTATTACCAAGAGACTGGCCGTGCCGGACGTGATGGAGGAGAAGGGCAATGCATTACTTTTTATTCGAATAAAGATTTACAGAAGCTGGAAAAGTTCATGCAGGGGAAACCTGTAGCAGAACAAGAAATAGGCAGGCAGCTTTTGCAGGAAACTGCAGCTTATGCCGAATCTTCCGTGTGTCGCAGGAAAACGCTTTTACATTATTTTGGCGAGGAATATACGGAGGATAATTGTGGAAATTGTGACAATTGTTTAAATCCAAAGAAGCAAGTGGAAGCTCAAGAGCTATTATGTACCGTTATAGAGGCTGTCCTCGCGGTAAAGGAGAATTTTAAGTCTGACTATATATTGGATGTGATACAAGGCCGTGAAACTTCCGAGGTTTTGGCCCATCGGCACGAGGATCTGGAGGTTTTCGGCTCGGGTATGGGCGAGGAAGAACGGACGTGGAATTCTGTTATCCGGCAAGCCTTGATTGCAGGGTATTTGAGTAAGGATGTAGAAAACTATGGTCTGTTGAAGGTTACAGATGCTGGCCGTAAGTTCCTGAAGAATCCTAAATCATTCAAAATAACAGAAGACATCGATTTTGAAGAAATTGAAGAAGAAGCGCCTATGCGTGGTAGCGGGGCATGTGCTGTTGATCCGGCCTTGTTCTCTATGCTGAAAGATTTGCGCAAGAAACTTTCTAAACAGTTGCAGGTACCGCCTTATGTCATCTTCCAGGATCCTTCGCTGGAAGCTATGGCTACGATTTATCCTGTGACGCTGGAAGAGTTGCAGAATATCCCGGGCGTTGGAGCTGGAAAGGCAAAACGTTATGGTGAGGAGTTCTGTAAACTGATTAAACGGCATTGTGAGGAAAATGAAATTGAGCGTCCTGAAGATTTGCGAGTGCGCACGGTGGCCAACAAGTCGAAGCTAAAGGTGTCTATTATTCAGGCTATTGACCGGAAGGTGGCTTTGGACGACATTGCTGTCTCAAAGGGTATCGAGTTCGATGAGCTGCTGGACGAGATAGAGGCTATCGTTTATTCGGGGACAAAGCTGAACATTGATTATTTCCTGGATGAGATTATGGACGAAGACCATATGCTGGACATTTACGATTATTTCAAGGAGTCTACGACGGATGATATTGAAGAGGCCTTGGAGGAATTGGGTGAAGACTTTACGGAGGAAGAGGTTCGGCTGGTGCGTATCAAGTTTATTTCGGATATGGCGAATTGATTCTTCTGTTGTACAATAAATTGATTGAGGCCATGCTTTTCAGATATTGAAGAGCGTGGCTTTTTTATTTGTCTGCTGTTTAGGAGTGAAAAATAAGAAAAACACCCACATGCGGCGGTTGTTCCGCATCGCATGTGGGTGTGCCTGTTGGTGGTATCAATGGGCTTTTTCTATTCTGAAGGCCATCCGGTAGTCGGTATTTTTCTTTATTTCATATTGCGGACGGGGGCCTGGCCCGCAACTGGCATTGCCCAATCCACGCTGGATGCAGTCCAGGTTGAGTACTATTTCGGCACGGCGTATGTTCTTCAGGTCGTGGCCGTACTTTACGCGCCATATTTCGCGGTCGTCGTAGTGCTGGGCTGAGAAGGCAAAGGCATCTTGAGCTATAATGCGCAATCCTTTTCCTTCGGCATCTGTCAGGCTGAGGCGTTGTACATCGCAACGTCCGCCCATGGTTTGGGCGTGGGTGTAATACTCGCGCATGCCGTCGACGGTGGTTTGGTACAGGCCGACATAGGCTGCGTTTTTGCGGTCGGCATAGTTTTCGATGGGGCCACGGCCGTAGTACGTCACGTGTTCCAGGGCCGGACTGAGGCTGGTTTGCAGCGACAGGCGGGGCATGTTGAAGTCGGCCGAGGTGTGGAAATCGGCTTCTAAGTCGATGGCTCCTGTGCCATGTACCACGTAAGTCAAGTTTTGCTGCACGCTGCCGTTGCCGTCGGATTCTACCGTGAAGCGTGTTTCGATGCGCACGGAGCGGGCGTCTTCTGCTGCTTCGTAGCTGAAGTCATCGAGGCGTGTGCGGGTGTCCAGGTGGTCGTGCGGGTCGTTGTTGATGCTTCGGTAGCCGTTGAATACGGGGCCTTGCTGCCGATGCAACATCTCCTGGCCGTCGTAGCGCAGAGTGATGAGCTGTCCGTTGTGCATGTCGAAGGCTGCTTCTACCTGGTCGTTTTCGATGCGGAGGTAGCGGCGTTCTTCCACGTAGCATTTCAGGGGATGGTTGCCGGGAGCGTCGGCCTGGATGGCTGGCAGGGTCCGTGGGCTTTGCCGAAGGGCAAACTGTTCGCTGGCTACGACGTGTCCGGCGGGTGCCCAGTTGCAACTGTCTTTCAGGCTGACTTCGTAGGTGACGTAGTAGTCGGCCGAGTCTTTCAGCAGGGGTTCCATCGGCGTGTGTATGGTGCGACGTTCACCGGGCGGGCAGTCGGGCAGGCCGAAAGTCTCTTCTTTGACGAGGTGTCCGTTGCGTTCCAGGCGGTAGTGCAGGTTGAAGTGTGTCAGATTGAGGTGCGTGTAGCGGTTGTGCAGTTCGACTTCGTTGGAGTTATTCATGCGGAAGGAGATGTACTGGTAGACCTTTTTCACTTCCAGCAGCTTGGGTGTGACGCGCCGGTCGGGTGTGACAAGACCGTTGTTGCAGAAGTCATTGTCGTTGGGCATGTCGCCAAAGCTGCCGCCGAAGTAGTATTCGTTGTCCGGCCGTCCCGGTTTGTTCAGTCCTTGGTCTATCCAGTCCCAGATGCATCCGCCTATCATGCGGTTTGACTTGTATTCGATGTAGTCCCAGTATTCTTCCAGGTTGCCTACGGCGTTGCCCATGGCGTGGGCATATTCGCAAAGGAAGAAGGGCTTGTTGCGTGGCTGCCGGTCTTGCTCTATCATGGCTTCGATGGAGGGATACATGCGGCTGTCCATGTCGGCCTGGTCGTTCATGCCCTCGTAGTGTATGGGGCGGTTGTCCAGGGCACGTACGGCGTCGTATTCGGCCACAATGTTGCAGCCGCCGCCCGATTCGTTGCCCAGCGACCAGAAGATGACGCTCGGGTGATTCTTGTCGCGCTGCACCATGCGGACGGCACGGTCGACGAAGGCGCCCTGCCAGGCCGGGTTGTCGGTCAATGACTGGTTGCCGTGACATTCCTGGTCGGCTTCGTCCATGACGTAGAGTCCGTAGTAGTCGAAGAGGGCGTACATCTTAGGGTCGTTCGGATAGTGACTGGTACGGATGGTGTTCAGGTTGTGCTGTTTGTACAGCAAGATGTCGCGAATCATTGTTTCCACCGTAGAACTGCAAGCCTTGTGCGAGGTTTCTATCGGGCAGACAGAAAAGCGTCAGCAGAAATAGGAATAAGAAAAATGAGTTGCTTTTGTTCATTTGGGGGTTCCTGTCTGTGTGAATCAATTAAAATGTTAGTTAAAACGGGTGCCAAGTTATTAAGAAATAACTGAATTTGCAAGTGCAAAGCAGAAAAACACATAAGAGGAGGGGCAATTGGCAGGTGCAATATTATGAATTTGAATAGAAAAACTCTTTTTCTGGTGTGGAATAGTTCTGCCTTTTTCCTGGTTTTCTGGTTTATTTTGTATTTTACCTTTGACTGTTTCAATGAAGTTCTCTTTCTTACGTGGATTTTGTCGGCGATATTTATTAAGGGGCTTTTACTAATGATAAGTTGCGTATCATTGAGTCATAGATTCCCGAATAGAGCTTGTTCGATGCATTTCTTGTTAGCACTCATTTTCTAGTATTTCCCATTTTCTTTGTTTTCTCATTTTTCATTTTGTTTTTATTTCCCCTCCCGTGAGTTCCTTTTCCCTTATTTCTTTCTTCCCCTTATATTTGTTTGTTAATATATATAATGTGTATATTCTCCTTCTTTTCCCTCGTCCTTTTCCTTGTCT
>NZ_JAMBLS010000034.1 GCF_023336905.1 Bacteroides sp. ET71 | reverse complement strand
TGTGGCACCCCCCACATAGAGCGTTGTGGCACCCCCCACACATAAAGCTATGGACGGGCGGCCCCCCTGCGGTTGGCCCACACGGCGTGCAACCAGCCGTACACGCCGAGCACGATGACCAGCAACGTCTGTATGCCATGCACGATGAGGGCGAACATAGACGCATCCGCATCGCTCACCCCGTAGAGCATCATCATCGTAATGACAGCAAAATGCCACGGTCCCGCCCCGTTGGGCGTAGGGACTATCACCGCAAACGTGCCGCCCACAAACATCACCAACCCCGCCAGAAGCCCCAGCGAGCTGGTGAAGCCGAAGCAATAGAACGTAAGGTAGAAATGCAGGAAATAGCAAAGCCAGATGGCCACGGTATAAAAAACGAAAAGCCACACATGGGCCACCCGGCGAAGCGATACGATGCCCTCCCACACATGGAGCACGACACCCTTCACACGCTCGAAGAAAGACAACATGCGGAGCAAATAGTACAGCAGCACCAGCACACTGGCCACCGACAGGAAGGCGACATAAAACCACGGCGAAGTAAGCAGATGAAGCAACGAAGGAATCTTGGTGCCCGTCTCGGCAAAAAAACGCAAGAACACAGGCATCTGCAGCAGAAACGTACCGCCCGCAAGGAGCAGCACGCACACACCGTCCAACAGACGCTCCGTCACCACCGTGCCCAGCGACTTCGAAAACGACACCTGGTCATAGCGCGCCAGCACCCCGCAACGCGACACCTCGCCCAAACGGGGAAGCACAAGACTGGTGGCATAAGAGATGAAAATAGCATCCACACAATTGCTCGTGGCAGGACAGGCACCCAAAGGCGCCAGCGTCTGCTTCCAACGCCAGCCGCGGAGCACATGCCCCAACACGCCAAACAACAAGGACAGCACCATCCATCCCCACGACGTACCGTGAAGCAACACCCGGCCCACGCGCTCGAAATCGAAATCGCGATACACCCAATACATGATAAAAGCTCCCAAAGCAACAGGAAGCAACACGGTCAGTATTTCTTTCAACACTTTCTTCATAACAACACAAGCAATCAACACCCGCCGAACCACATTTTATCCGCAAGAATAGAGCAAATCCGGCCAAATAGCGTTATCTTTGCACGCTGCAAAGATAGCGCAAAAGATACGAGCACTACAAATCCTTGTCTTAAGAAAGATGAAATCAGTAAAGCCAAAGAAATTCCTGGGACAGCACTTCCTGAAAGACCTGGCAGTAGCCCGCCAGATTGCCGACACCGTAGACGCCTGCCCCGGCCTGCCCCTGCTGGAAGTAGGCCCGGGAATGGGTGTGCTCACGCAATTCCTGCTGGAAAAAGAACGCCCCCTCAAAGCGGTGGAGGTGGACTATGAGTCGGTGGCCTACCTGCGCGAGAACTATCCGGAGCTGGAAGACAACATCATCGAAGACGACTTCCTGAAGATGCACCTCGAACGCCTCTTCGACGGACAACCCTTCGTCCTGACCGGCAACTACCCCTACAACATCTCCAGCCAGATATTCTTCAAGATGCTGGACTACAAAGACCTCATCCCCTGCTGCACGGGCATGATACAAAAAGAAGTGGCCGAACGCATAGCCGCCGCACCCGGCAGCAAAACCTACGGCATCCTGAGCGTACTGATACAAGCATGGTACAGCGTAGAATACCTCTTCACCGTACACGAACACGTATTCAACCCGCCCCCCAAAGTGAAAAGCGCCGTCATCCGCATGACACGCAACGAAACACAAGCCTTGGGATGCGACGAAAAACTGTTCAAACAAATCGTAAAAACCACCTTCAACCAGCGGCGCAAGACCCTACGCAACTCCATCAAACCAATACTGGGCAAAGACAGCCCCCTCACACAAGACACCCTGTTCGACAAACGCCCCGAACAACTGTCCGTCGCGCAATTCATCGCCCTGACCAACCAAGTGGAAGAAGCCTTAAGGGCAGGCAACAACAACCCATCCTCCCTATAACCTAACAGACACTGCGACACCTATGGAAATAGACGAAGAATACATCGACAAGGTAAAAAGCCTCATCGAACAAAAAGACGCCGAAAGCGTAAAGAACCTGCTGGCAGACCTCCATCCGGCCGACATCGCCGAACTGTGCAACGACCTCGACCTGGAAGACGCACGCTTCCTGTACCGGCTGCTGGACAATGAAACAGCCGCAGACGTCCTGGTGGAAATGGACGAAGACTCCCGCAAAGAACTGCTGGAAGCCCTCCCCTCGGAAACCATTGCCAAACGCTTCGTGGACTACATGGACACGGACGACGCCGTCGACCTGATGCGAGAACTGGATGAAGACAAACAAGAAGAAGTCCTCTCGCACATCGAAGACATCGAACAGGCTGGCGACATCGTCGACCTCCTGAAATACGACGAAGACACCGCCGGCGGATTGATGGGCACGGAAATGGTCACCGTCAACGAAAACTGGAGTATGCCAGAGTGCCTGAAAGAAATGCGCCAGCAGGCCGAAGACCTGGACGAAATCTACTACGTCTACGTCATCGACGACGAAGACCGACTGCAAGGCGTCTTTCCGCTGAAGAAAATGATTACCTCGCCTTCAGTATCGAAAGTGAAGCACGTCATGAAGAAAGACCCCATCTCAGTGCACGTAGACACCCCCATAGACGAAGTGGTACAGACCATCGAGAAATACGACCTCGTGGCCGTGCCCGTCGTCGACAGCATCGGACGCCTGGTTGGCCAAATCACCGTAGACGACGTCATGGACGAAGTGCGCGAACAGTCTGAACGAGACTACCAGTTGGCATCCGGTCTGTCGCAAGACGTCGAGACGGACGATAACCTCGTACGCCAGACCTCTGCCCGCCTGCCGTGGCTGCTTATCGGCATGCTGGGTGGCATCGGCAACTCCATGATACTGGGGAACTTCGACTCCACCTTCGCCGCCCACCCGGAGATGGCACTCTACATCCCGCTCATCGGCGGAACAGGTGGAAACGTAGGGACACAGTCATCGGCCATCATCGTACAAGGACTTGCCAACAGTTCGCTCAACGCCAAAGACACCTTGAAGCAAGTGGCCAAAGAAGCAATGGTAGCCTCCATCAACGCAACCATCATCTCGCTGCTGGTGTACATCTACAACTTCGTGCGCTTCGGCTCAGCGGCCACGGTCACCTACTCCGTATCCATCAGCTTGTTTGCCGTCGTCATGTTCGCTTCCATCTTTGGAACTTTGGTACCCATGACACTGGAAAAGCTGAAGGTCGACCCAGCCATAGCCACAGGACCATTCATCTCCATCACCAACGACATCATAGGCATGATGCTCTATATGGGCATAACCGTACTGCTCTCTTGACGAATATCGGTACTCGGAGTAAAAAAGTCAAAGAAAAAGTATGCACAAATCATTTTTATTTCATTAATTTGTAGACTAATGTTATACAAAGCAGGAAACTGCTCTAAAACTTAAATACAATGACGGACACTCATGACACTAATCTCCCCGAAAAACAGGTGGAATTAGAAGAAGCTAAGACGACTGCTGCAGATACAACCGAACAAAATCTTGCGGAAATACCTGCAGAAGAGACTGACAAAGAAGAACCAAAAGAACAACCTGCACAGAAACTGACCAAAGAAGAAATCTTGGCCAGACTCAAAGAGATTGCAGCCCATGTGGAAGCTACAAACAAGGCCGATATCGACAGCCTGAAACAAGCTTATTACAAGGCACACAACTCTGAAGTAGAGGCAGCTAAAAAACAGTTCATTGACAACGGAGGCGACGAAGAGAACTTCATTCCGCCAACTGACCCCACGGAAGAAGAGTACAAAAATATAATGTCCGTCATCAAGGAAAAGAGAAACGAAATGGCTGCCGAACTGGAAAAACAGAAGGAGATGAACCTCCAGGTAAAACTCTCCATCATTGAGGAGCTGAAGGACTTGATAGAATCGCCCGAAGACCCCAACAAAAACTACGCCGAGTTCAAAAAGCTGCAACAACAGTGGAATGAAACTACACTTATACCCGCAGCCAAAGCCAATGAACTGTGGAAAAACTACCAACTCTACGTCGAGAAGTTCTACGACCTGCTCAAGCTGAACAACGAGTTCCGTGAATATGATTTCCGAAAAAACCTCGAAATCAAGCAACGGTTGTGCGAAGCCGCCGAAAAGCTGGCCGACGAGCCTGATGCAGTTTCTGCTTATCACCAATGGCAGAAGCTTGACAAAGAATTCCGTGAAACAGGACCGGTATCCAAAGAGCAACGCGACGAAATCTGGGCAAGGTTCAAAGCAGCATCCAGCGCCGTCCACAAACGCCACCAGCAACACTACGAAGCACTGAAAGCCGAAGAACAAAACAACTTGGACCAGAAGACGGTCATCTGCGAAATCATAGAAGCCATCGACTGTGAAGGCATGACCTCACCCCTGCAATGGGAAGAAAAAGCCCAAGAAGTTATTGCCCTGCAAGCAAAATGGAAAACCATCGGGTTTGCCCCGCAACGCATGAACACGGCCATCTACGAACGCTTCCACAAAGCGTGCGACGACTTTTTCCACAAGAGGACGGCCTTCTTCAAAGAACTGAAAGAACGCATGAGCCAAAACCTGGAAAAGAAGAAGGCATTGTGCGAAAAAGCCGAAGCTCTGAAAGACAGTACAGACTGGAAAACTACCAGCGAAACTCTGACCAACTTGCAAAAGGAATGGAAAGCCATCGGGCCGGTAAACAAGCGCTACTCCAACGATATATGGAAACGGTTTATCACAGCATGCGACTATTTCTTCGAACAGCGTAACCAAGCCTTGTCTGCACAGCGCGGACAAGAGCAGGAGAACCTGCAAAAGAAGAAGGAGATTGTGGAAAAGCTGGAAGCCCTCGATACGGAAACGGACAGCGAAGAGGCCGCAAGAGTGCTGAAAGAGTATATGAAGGAATGGAACGCGACGGGCTATGTCCCCATTAAGGAGAAGGACAAATTGCAAAAGCGTTACCGGGCAGCGGTAGACAAGTTGTTCGACCGGCTGAACCTAAGCGCAGCACAGAAGAAGCTGACAACATTCCGTACGACATTGGGAGCAATGGCAGAAAGCGGCAACCAACTGTACCGGGAAAGGGAAAGACTGACACGCATCTGCGAGAACATGAAGAACGAGTTGATGACTTATGAGAACAACTTAGGTTTCTTGACCACCACTTCGAAGAAAGGAAACAGTTTGCTGGACGAACTGCACCGCAAGGCTGAGAAACTCCGGAACGACATCGAACTGACAAAACAGAAAATCAAAGCCATCGACGAAGCCATCAAGAAAGAAGGAGAAGAAGGGAAAGAAGCATAATACCTGCCCAAAATCTCCGATAAAAACAAGAATCCGTTCCTACGGCGTGTTGCCATAGGAGCGGATTTATTTTTATATATGCACACCAGACAAAAAAGAATGGCGTACGAGGCAGGACATCAATGGTGGAAGAGGCGGATGCCGGTGAAGGCCATGGCAATGCCGTATTTGTCGCACGTAGCGATGACATGGTCGTCACGCACGGAACCACCGGCTTGGGCAATGTACTGCACACCGCTCTTGTGTGCCCGTTCGATGTTGTCGCCGAAGGGGAAGAAAGCATCCGACCCCAGCGAAACGCCCTTCAGCCCTTGCAGCCAGACACGCTTCTCTTCAGGACGCAAGATGTCGGGCTTTTCGGTGAAGAACTGCTGCCACACGCCGTCGGCCAAGACGTCATCGTGGTCGTCGCTGATGTAGACGTCTATGGTGTTGTCGCGGTCGGCACGACGGATTTTCTCCACCCATGGGAGGTTGAGCACTTTGGGATGCTGGCGCAGGTACCAGATGTCTGCCTTGTTACCGGCCAGGCGGGTACAATGGATGCGGCTCTGCTGTCCGGCACCGATGCCGATGGCCTGTCCGTCCTTGACATAACATACGGAATTGGACTGCGTGTACTTCAGCGTGATGAGGGCAATCTTCAAGTCACGTTTGGCTTCGTCAGGGAAGTCTTTGTTCTGCGTAGGAATGTTGGCAAAGAGGTCGTCGCCGTTCAGTTTAATCTCATTGCGCCCCTGCTCGAAGGTTATGCCAAAGACATCTTTGTGCTCAATGGGCGCAGGCTTGTACGTCGGATCTATCTGGATGATGTTGTACGTGCCCTTACGCTTGCTCTTCAGAATTTCCAGTGCCTCAGGGGTATAGCCCGGAGCAATGACGCCGTCGGACACTTCACGGTGAATGAAAGCGGCCGTTTCTGCATCGCACACGTCGCTCAGGGCAATGAAATCGCCATAGCTGGACATGCGGTCGGCGCCACGGGCACGGACGTAAGCGTTAGCCAAGGGAGAAAGCGGCAGGCCCTCCACGAAATAAATCTGCTTCAGCGTCTCGTCCAAGGGCAGACCAATGGCAGCACCTGCCGGGCTGACGTGCTTGAACGACGTGGCCGCCGGCATCCCGGTAGCCTCTTTCAGTTCCTTCACCAATTGCCATCCGTTCAATGCGTCCAGGAAATTGATGTAGCCGGGACGGCCGTTTAATACTTCTATGGGCAATTCCCCTTCCTGCATATAGATGCGGGCCGGCTTCTGATTGGGGTTGCAGCCGTACTTTAATGCTAATTCTTTTGCCATATCTGTTCTCTTTATTACTCTGCAAAAATAATATTTTCTTTCGGTTTGAACAACAGCCATCATACACCGTCGGCATCGGCGTTTCATGAAAGTCTCCATAGCCCTTTGCTTTTTTTAACCGAAAATCAAAGGCCCGGATATCGCATGGTTCAGCGACGGGTTCTACAACAGGAAAGCCCCCTTACGCTATTGGTTCTGCTTCCCCATCGGCAGCTATTATTACTTGCCGAAGGGTAAATACCGGATAAGCAAGTCTTTCTATGCCGGAGGGCAGGAAATCGCGTTGAGCGCAGAGTTTGAAATCAGATGAGACAGCCATAAGGTCCTCTTTGGCTTATCAGTTTTAGGAAACCTGCCAGGTGCAGGCTGCACAAACGACTCCTTCCATATACGGTTTCTACAAATAATCTTCCAGCCGATACTGCCCTTTCTTCCTCGTGCCCGCACCATAGCTGATGGCATTAACAGGACAACCGTGCAGGCAGGCCATACAGTGAATACACGCCTTGTTCCACACCGGACGCCCATCCACCAGACGGATGGCAGACACGGGGCAGTTCTGCTCGCAACGGCCGCACGAGATGCATGCGTTATCCACACGGAAAGCCTTGGTTTTTACACAGAAATGTTTGAACAATGGATAGACCACGTAAGTCTTGCAGCGCGGGAAGCCGCCTTCGTGCACGCACCAAGCGTGCTCCTTCCGCACCACAGCCTCGGCTATGGCGGGCAAGAAAGTGCGGGCATCTGCAACCTTCTGCCGGGCCAGCTCCGGTGCATCGAGGTCGAACATGGGCACATAGGTATTGGGCATCTGCACCGACCAGGCGGCATCGAGCGGGAAATGGCGGGAAAGACGGGAGAGCCCACGGCCGACATCGTCGCCACAAGTGCAGACGGCATAACGATAGGCAGATGCCGGGACGGCCAGTTGAGAAAGAAACCGTAGGACAGGAGCCGGGACGTACCAGGAATGAATGGGGAACACCACGCCCACCCGCGCCGTGTCTGCCGGCAAAGCAGGCACACGGCCTTCCCGCAGGAAATCGGCCATATTGAAAAGTTCATCACCCGTCAACTCGGCCAACTGTCCGGCCACCCAGCGGGAATTACCTGTCGCACTGAAATAGAATATCATTGTTTCCTGCTACTTTATGCGGCAAAGGTAAGAAATAAATGTCACTTAAGTAAATACCGGATATAACTGCTGCGAAATTCACGGGTGGAATCTACCATCGAATCGCCCATATAGAGCAGGAACAAAATGGCAATGACAAGCATCACGATACCGATAACCACGTTATGTAGATTTTGATTGTACTGAACAGACACCATAATAACCTCCCTTTTTAGAATTGCCATTGCAAAAGTAAAGCCGATGGATTACAAAGGCTTTACACTGCCGTTACAAATATAACAAAAAAGGAGACACGGCAGTCTCCTTTTACAAGTATTTTTCGGAAAAACTTTAGAGCGTTTAAAAATCGCTCTCTCTGTCATGTTGAGTGGAGCGCAGCGGAGTCGAAACATCTCACGACGAATACTGCACACTTAGTAAGATCCCTCGACTGCGCTCGGGATGACAGGGAAATGAATCTTAACAGGCTCTACTAATTAACACGCAAGGGCCTCAATGAGTTCATCCGGTGTCAACAGGCGTTGTTCGCCCGTGGCCATGTCCTTCAGCGTCACCTTGCCCTCGTGCATCTCGTTTTCACCCACCAGGGCCACGTAGGGGACGCCCTTGGCATTGGCGTAGCTCATCTGTTTCTTCATCTTGGCGTTGTCGGGATAGATTTCGGCGCGGATGCCGGCTGCACGTGCCTTGGACAAAATGGAGAGGCAGAACGCGGCCTCGCATTGCCCGAAGTTGATGAAGAGCAGTTGCGTGCCTTTCACCGCCTCTTTGGGATAGAGGTCGAGCTGGTTGAGGACGTCGAAGATGCGGTCGGCACCGAAGGAGATGCCCACACCGCTCACGCCCGGCATGCCGAACACGCCCGTCAGGTTATCGTAGCGTCCGCCTCCAGTGATGCTGCCTATCTGCACGTCCAGAGCCTTGACCTCGAAGATGGCGCCGGTGTAGTAGTTCAGTCCGCGGGCCAGGGTGAGGTCGAGTTCCACTTCGTTCTTCAGGCCGAGGCTTTCGAGGGTGGAGAGGATGAAGGCGGTTTCTTCCACACCTTTCAGTCCCGTCTCGCTCGTGGCAAGGGTCTGGCGGAGCGTGTCCAATTTCTCGGCGTTGGTGCCGCTCAGCAGGATGATGGGTTGCAGCTTGTCGATGGCTTCGTCGGAGATGCCCTTGTCGCGCAGCTCGGCGTTCACATTATCCAGGCCAATCTTGTCCAGCTTGTCGATGGCCACGGTGATGTCAACAATCTTGTCGGCCTCGCCGATGATTTCGGCCATGCCGGTCAGTATCTTGCGGTTGTTTATCTTGATGCAGACGCGGATGCCGAAGCGGGAAAAGACGGTGTCGACAATCTGCATCAGCTCTACTTCGTTCAGCAAGGAGTCGCTGCCCACGACGTCGGCATCGCATTGGTAGAACTCACGGTAGCGTCCTTTCTGCGGGCGGTCAGCACGCCACACGGGCTGTATCTGATAGCGCTTGAAGGGGAAGGTCAGCTCGTCGCGGTGCATCACCACGTAGCGGGCGAAGGGGACGGTGAGGTCGTAGCGCAGGCCTTTCTCGCAGAACTTGCAGGCCAGGCGCGGGGCATTGCGGCTGAGGAGTTCCTCGTCGGTCAGTCCGGAGAAGTAGTCGCCGGAGTTCTGAATCTTGAAGAGGAGTTTGTCGCCTTCCTCGCCATATTTGCCCATCAGGGTGGAGAGCATCTCCATGGCGGGCGTCTCAATCTGCTGAAAGCCATAGAGGTGGTAGACGCTGCGGATGGTGTCGAATATGTAGTTGCGCTTCGCCATCTCTACGGGCGAGAAGTCGCGCGTTCCTTTCGGAATACAGGGTTTTGCTGCCATAATCTTACTATATCTTGGTTTTGTGCGGACAAAGATACGGATTTATTCGGGATTTGCTTAAACTTTGCCAAGCTTATCTCAAGAAAGTGCACCATCAATGACCGATGTTTGTCCAGCCCGAGTATAGCCGGTTGCTACCCTCGAGGGTAGCTTGTTGTTACCCTTGAGTGTAGCATCGCACTACCCTTGAGTGTAGCATCGTGCTACCCTTGAGTGTAGCAACCGGGCCTGTTGGTGTGTCGTAAGGAGGCTGAAAGGAGGATGGTTGCCGAGAAAAAAAGTCTGGCTCCGTCTGCTTCTTCCGTAGATTCTTCCTACATTTGCAGCAACTAAATGTAAGAGAAAACCATGCTGAAACCTAACAATAAAGACCGATGCTGGTAGACGCTGGACAGTGAGTACCTCATCCACCGCCCTTGGCTGACGGCGCGTCGCGACCACGTGCGCCTGCCCAACGGCGCAGAAGTCCCCGAATACTATGTACTGGAGTATCCTGATTGGATAAACGTGATTGCCCTGACCTGCGACGGACGTTTCCTGATGGAGCGTCAGTACCGCCATGGTCTGCAACTGACCTGTTATGAAATCTGCGCCGGCGTCTGTGAGGCCGGGGAAACGCCCTTACAGTCTGCCCAACGTGAACTTGATGAGGAAACCGGCTACGGTGGCGGTACCTGGACGCCATGGATGGACATCTCCGCCAATACCAGTACCATGACCAACTTGACCCACTGCTTCCTTGCCACGGATGTGGAGCCGGTCTCCACCCAGCACCTGGAAGTGACGGAGGACATCAGCATCGAACTACTGACTGTGGACGAGGTACGCACGTTGCTGATGACTAACCAAATCAAACAGTCGCTCATGGCCGCCCCCTTGTGGAAGTACTTCGCAGTGAACCATCTGCTGTAAGCCCGCCATCCGACTATTTACCCAACAAATGACGAACAGGCTAACGACAAAGGCAAGAGCATAAGCAAACGAAACGGCGCAAACCCGTGGAACCCTCCACCGGATTTGCGCCGTTCCTTTTACACAAGCCCAAGCCTCCACCGCATCACTCGCGGCGGCCCATGAATATCATAATATAATAGATAAGCGTAGCCAACGAACCGAGGGCAGCCACCACATACGTGTAAGCAGCCGAACGCAGGGCATCTTCGGCCTTGTCGTGGTTATACGAATTGGTGATGCCGGACGAACTGAGCCACACCAAGGCACGCTTGCTGGCATTGATTTCCACCGGCAGAGTCACGAAGCTGAACAACGTGGTCAAGGCAAAAAGGATGATGCCTGCCAAGAGGATAGATGGGAAAGAGTTAATCAGCAAAATACCCGCCAAGATGACCCACGTCACCCACTGCGAGGCAAACGAAACCACCGGCACCAGCGCACTGCGCATCTGCAAGGGGCCGTAAGCACAAGCATGCTGCACGGCGTGTCCACATTCGTGGGCAGCCACGGCGGCAGCCATCACACTGTTGCTGTTATAGACGCTTTCGCTCAGGTTCACCGTCTTGTTGGCGGGATTGTAGTGGTCGGTCAGATGACCGGGCGTGCACGTCACCTGCACGTCGTAGATGCCATTGTCATACAGCATCTTCTGCGCCACCTCGCGGCCGGTCATGCCATTGTTGGTGGGGATTTTGGAGTATTTCTTAAACTTGTTCTGCAGATTCAACTGCACCAGCCAACTGACCACAGCCACGCCGATAAAGATAATCCATTGTATTCCTATCATTCTGTTCTTGTTTAGGGGTTAATATGCAATACTATAAAACAAATTGTTTGCCAAAAATAAGGGGAAACTACGGACTAAGCCGCCGTTTCCCCTTTCTTTTAGGAAGAATTAGCTAAAACTCAATCTAATTCCAGTTCTATAACGGTATCGATGTCCGTCGGCACGTCATTCAGCAAGAGCGTATAGCCTTCGTTATTTTTCTGGAACTTCACGGGAGTTCCGTCTACAAAGTAACGGGCTTTCTTTACTTTCTTGCCCACAATAGGCAAGAACAAAGCTTTATCTTGCAAGTCAAGGATGTGCACATAGAGCTTATTGCCCTTTTGCGTCGTGCCTCCCCACGGATGAGGAGCTACACAACCACCCCGCGTACCATAAATAGTCTCTCCATACACCTTCATCCACTCGCCCATCTCGGCCAGACGTTGCACGGCCACTTCGGGCAATTCCCCGTCGGGTTGCGGGCCTATGTTCATCAGCAGATTGGCATCTTTCACAGCGGCGCCCACCAAGTACTGAATCAGCTCTTTAGTCGACTTATAATTCTGGTCCGTAATCTTGTAGCCCCACATGCCGTTCATCGTCTGGCAAGTTTCCAATGGCAGGGCACTGATACCTTGTCCCGAAAGCCCCGCCTTGTTTTCGCCCGGCAGGTCGCGCTCGAAGATTTGGATGTCTTCCCCCTCGAAGGGCACCTGATGATGGTTATTGCCCACCAGGCAGGCGGGTTGCAGCCGGTGTATCAAGGCATATTGTTCGGGCAATTCCCAGTCGAAATCCGGATTCTGGTCTTGATCCCACCAGCCGTCGAACCAGATGGCACCGATGGGGCCGTAGTTAGTCAGCAACTCGGTCAACTGATTGTTCATGAAGGTATAGTAGCTGTCCCAGTCGCCTTCGGGATTGGGACGACCTGTGCCGCGGCCTGTGCGCCCCCACACGGCATCTTCCCGGTACCAGTCGATATGCGAATAATACAAATGCAGGCGTATGCCCTGCTTCTGGCACTCGTCAGCCAGTTCCTTCAGCACATCGCGTTTAAAGGGCGTGGCGTCCACGATGTTGTAATCGGAATATTTTGTGTCAAACATCGAGAAGCCCTCGTGGTGACGACTGGTGAAGCAGATGTACTTGGCACCCGACGCCTTAATGGCGGCCACCCATTCGGCGGCATTGAATTTCGAGGGGTAGAAACCGCCTGCCAACTTGGCATATTCCTTATAGTTTATTTTGGCATTGTTCATTGTCCATTCGCCCGTAGCGAGCATGGCATACAAGCCCCAGTGCAAGAAGACGCCGAATTTAGCGTCGCGGAATTCCTGCCGGGATTTCAGGTTTTCTTCGGTTGGCTGGTATGACTGAGCCTTTACAGGAAATGCCAAACTGCATGCCATCAGGAGAGAAAGAAGTTTTGTTTTCATGTCAAAAAAAGATAAGAGGTTACAAACAAAAAAGCCCTTCCCCGTCTGTTTAAGGACAGGAAAGAGCCTTTATTCTTCTGCATCAAGCTTCTTCCGTGTAGCGTTCGATAGTCTGCTCACGGTCTGGGCCGATAGAGACAAATTTGATAGGCACGCCCAATTGGTCTTCCAAGAACGAGATGTAGGCATTGAATTCTTCAGGAAATTCGTCTTCGCTCTGCATCTTCGTCATGTCGGTCTGCCAGCCGGGCAACTCCACATAAACCGGTTCCACACCTTCGGTGATGTCGAAGGGGAAGCGATCGGTTTCTTCACCGTCAATTTTGTAGGCCACACAAGCCTTGATGGTCTCGAACGAGTCGAGCACGTCACTTTTCATCATGATGAGCTTGGTCACACCGTCCACCATGACTGCGTATTTCAGCGCCACGAGGTCAATCCACCCGCAACGGCGCTTGCGACCTGTCACGGCGCCGAACTCGTGTCCCAAGGCACAAATCTTCTCGCCCGTCTCGTCGAACAGTTCCGTGGGGAAGGGACCTGCACCGACACGGGTACAATAGGCCTTGAAGATGCCGTACACTTCGCCTATCTTGTTGGGAGCCACGCCCAAGCCCGTGCAGGCACCGGCGCAGATGGTGTTGGAAGAGGTGACGAAGGGATAGGAACCGAAATCAATGTCGAGCATCGTGCCCTGCGCACCTTCGCAAAGAACGGATTTGCCTTGGTCGAGCAGGTGATTCACTTCGTGTTCGCTGTCCACCAAGTGGAACTGCTTCAGGTATTCGATGCCTTCCAACCAGGCTTTTTCCATGCCTTCCAAATCGTAAGGGCCGTAGTTCAGGTTCTTCAGGATTTGGATGTGCCGAGCCTTGGCCGCTTCGTACTTCGCCTCAAAGTTATGCAGGATGTCGCCCACACGCAGGCCGTTGCGGCTTATCTTGTCGGTATAAGTGGGGCCGATGCCCTTGCCCGTGGTGCCCACCTTGGCGTCGCCCTTGGCCATCTCGTAGGCAGCGTCCAGCAGGCGGTGCGTCGGCAGGATAAGGTGTGCCTTTTTCGAGATGTGCAGGCGTTCCTTCAGCGGATGGCCCGATGCCTCCAGCGCCTCGGCTTCGGCTTTGAAGAGGGCGGGGTCCAGCACCACACCGTTACCTATGATGTTGATTTTATCGCCCTGGAATATGCCCGAGGGGATGGAGCGCAACACGTATTTCTGTCCTGCGAACTCGAGAGTGTGCCCGGCGTTGGGGCCACCCTGGAAACGGGCCACCACGTCATAGCGGGGGGTCAGCACGTCGACGACCTTGCCTTTGCCTTCGTCGCCCCATTGTAATCCTAACAGTACGTCTACTTTCATTTTTCTTTCTTATGTTGTGATTGATTATTGTTTTTTTTCCTCTTGTTGGCACGCTCGCACTTGCTACACAAGCCGTAAAGGTAGAGCGAGTAGTGTGTCAGGCTGAACCGGCTTAACTTGGTATTGGCAATGGCCTGCTGCAACTGTTCGTTCTGAAACTCCACGACTTTGCCGCACTGGGTGCAAATCTGATGATGGTGCGTGTCGCGGTTGTAGCACTTCTCGTACTGGGAGGAGTTTCCGAACTGGTGTTTGATGACCAACCGTGCGTTGATAAGCAGGATGATGGTGTTGTAAAGCGTAGCCCGGCTGACGCGGAAGTTTTCCTGATCGGCCATGAGCGAATAGAGCGTGTCGATGTCAAAGTGCCCTTCGATGGAATAGATGGTGTCGAGTATGGCATAGCGTTCGGGCGTCTTGCGATGTCCGTTCGCGTTCAGGTATTCGGTGAATATCTGCCGTACTGTATCTTTCACATTCTTTTCTTCCATATCGGCGGGTTGTGTAACAGCGAACAAAGTTAGTTCTTTTTCCGTGAAAGCAAGCGCGAAACGATGTTTTTTTAGTAGGAGTTAAGAAGTCACTCCGCCTCGGCCTTCACCAGATTGTAGAGCAATTGCTCGTCGGGCGAGGCCGAATCTTTCATCGCCTCCACGCGGCGGCACATGCGGAAAGCGTTTTCTCTGCTGTGCTGCATGAAACGTCGTATGACGGCCGCAGCGGCGTTGCGCACATGATAGGAGCCTGACAGGAAGGCGGCGATGGCCTGGTCCAGCAGTTCGTTTTCGGTCCGTCCGTCCACGTCTCCTTTCTGCATCAGCAGGCGGGCAGCGGTCAGGAAGCCGCAGACCTGGACGTATTCGCGCTCGTCGGCCATCCATTGCAGGGATTTCTGCGGAGCGTAGGGCAGGCGGCAGAAGAGGTTCATGCTGGCCAGCTCGGCCATCTCGATGTTGCGGATGCTCTCCACCCAGATGTCGGCAATCTCCGGCAGGAAGGTTTCTACCGGTTGCAACAGGGTTGCCAGAATCTTACACTCGCGGATGTCTTCCTTCCACAAGGCTTGGGCCAGTTCATGATTTGGCTCGTAGCGGGCGGCAATCTGCTTGATACGGGGCAGTTCGACGCCGAAGTTCAGCTTGTAGACCAGTCCCTTCTCGCGCATGCTTTGCGACACGGCCCCATTCATGGCCAACCGGAACTGAGTCTTGATATCTTTCAGTTGTTCGTGTAAATCCATGTCTTGAATATCTACTGAGTTTTAGCGGGTTAAAAATGAAGCACCGGAAGCGTGCCCCCTGTTCGGAAGAAGCGCGCTTCCGGTGCGGAAGAGCCACGGCTATGGTGCGCCGCGGCCGACGATGCACGCCGCAAGCCCGAAAGGTCAGTTGCGCACGGGCAGGGTGGCGTAGTCGCGGCTGTAACGAAGCATCTGCTCCACGTAGTCTTCGTCGTAGCTGACGGTGACGTCGGTGATATGGCCCTCAGCATCGGTCACGGCCGTGTAGACGGGGTTGACAAAGCCTTTGTAGGGAGCCAGGTTCAGCTTCTTGTAACGCTCCAGCACCTCTTTGTGCAGGGCGGGATCGACTTTGACGGCGTAGTTTTCCACCAGGTCGCGGGCAGCGGCAAAGTCACCAGTAGACTTCACGCGCTGGATTTCGGCCAGCAACTGCCCGAACAAGCCGCGCAGCTTGCCGTAATCGTTCACCTGCACGTAGGTCTTGCCGTCACGCTTCACCAGTTCCACCACCTTGTCGGGCAGGCCTTTCTCATACACCCAGCGGGCAATGAGTTGGCGGTTGCGCATGTGCGCCTCTTCCACCTGGTTACCCGGCTCGATACGTACCAACTGGGTCATCAGGCCGTTCATCAGGTAGGTATAATACTGGGCGTGGTAGGCAGTGGTGTCCGGCAGCAGTCCCAGCTCCACCAGTTTCGGATCGGCCACGTAGTAGAGACCGAAGAGGTCGGCACGCGCCTCCTCGATGGTCGAGCCGTAGGCTTTCAGCGCATCGGGGTCGGCACCCGGAGCCATCTTGCCCGAACCGTGTCCCAGACACTCATGCAGGTCGGTGTGCAGTTCGTCCGTCAGGTCGGCATATTTGTCTATCAACTGCAATTCTTCGGAGCTGATAACGAACTCTTCATTGAATCCGTTGCCATGAGCAGCCTTGTTGTAGGCATCGGTGATGTTGCCGATAGTGACAGACTTCGAACCATACTGCGCACGAATCCAGTTGGCATTGGGCAGGTTGATGCCGATGGCCGTAGACGGATAAAGGTCACCTGCCAATATGGCCGCCGTGATGACCTTGGCCGAAACACCTTTCACTTGCTCCTTCTTAAACTGTTTGTCCACGGGCGAATGGTCTTCAAACCACTGGGCATTGCTGCTGATAACCTCCGTGCGGTGCGTGGCTTCCAGGTCTTTGAAGTTGACCAAAGACTCCCAACTGGCCTTCATGCCCAGCGGGTCGCCGTAGTTCTCGGTAAATCCGTTTACAAAGTCTACGCGCGAGTTGAGGTCCTTCACCCACAGGATGGCATACTCGTCGAACTTCTTCAAATCGCCCGTCTCGTAATACTCCACCAACTTGGCAATGACCGCCTTCTGTTCCGGGGTTTCGGCCACAGTCTCTGCCTTCTTCAGCCAGTAGACAATCTTCTCGATGGCCTGGCCGTAGAGGCCTCCCACCTTCCAGACCTTCTCCACTAGCTTGCCGTTCTCCTTCACCAGCCTGCTATTCAGACCGTAAGAGATGGGAGTCTCATCTTTCGGATCTTTCATGGCTGCATAGAAAGCTTCAGCTTCCGCTTGCGTCACGCCGTCGTAGTAGTTGCAGGCAGAGGTCAGAATCAAGTCTTCGCCATCGGCCTGGTTCACACGCTTGGGCATCACCTTCGGGTCGAAGATAACGGGAAATACCTCGTCGCACAATTGCTCGACGGTCTGCCCTTCGGCCAATGGCAACGTGGAAGCGTCCACGCTGAGCAATGCTTGTTTGAAGAACTCAGGACTGAAGCCAGGAACGAACTTCTCGCTTCCATAATGATGGTGGATGCCGTTGGAGAACCAGACACGCTTCAGGTAGACTTCCATTGCCTTGAAATCGGCCGACGTCTTGTCGCCCGTATAGCCGGTATAGACAGCCTCCAGCATCTTGCGGATGACGAGGTTGTACTTGCCGTTCTGGTCGAAAAGGATGTCACGCCCCTGCAAGGCGGCTTCCGTCAGGTAATACACTAACTTCTTTTGGTCAAGGGTCAGTTCCTCGAACCCAGGCACACGATAGCGCAAAATCTGTAAATCTGCAAACTGTTCCACGGTGTAATCAAATTTTTCAGTTTCGGCAGGCGCCTTCGAAGCGGTGCCACACGCACTGAGCAAAGCTACGGCGAGTGCCGCCGAAATAAGATGTTTTTTCATAAAAATATAACGGATTAATTAAATATACATAGGGCTATATGCTTCAAAAAACAGAAAGGAGTATCCCGAGACCAGCCGAAATCTCGAAATATTCCTTTCCCTGTTTACAGGACGGTCTGCCCGAACAAGATTATTTCTTTCGCTCAGAATGTTTCCTGCGGTATCCATTGGGCGTCTCGCCTACATTCTTGTAGAACGCGGCATAGAACGACTGGCGGTTGGCAAAACCAACCATTGTGCTAATCTCTTCCACGTTCTTATCGGCATAACGTTTGTCTGTCAGCAAATGCATGGCCTCTTTTATCCGATACTCGTTCAGCAAGCACGAATAGTTCATGCCAAAACGGGAGTTGACCACCGCAGACAGATAACGCGTATTGGTCTGCAAATCCTTGGCTAAATCTTTAGCGGAATAGTTGGGATCTCTGTACTTCTTCTGAACAACGATAATGTTCAGAATCTTGTCATACAACTCATCTGCCAGTTCCGGACGTATCAACGAGCGGTAGGCAGCATCTTTAAGCTTCTTCTCGCGCAGGTTGTAAGGACGTTTTTTGACTTCCGGCTCCTGCACATTGTTTTCTAAATCACTCATTCAACTTTCAGGGTTAGGGTTGTTTAAACTGGAAAGCCGGGCTTTCTCTTATTACTTAGACTTTACAAAAGTCTGACATTTTTCTTAAATATGCAACTTTTACAAGCCTTATTTTTAGGGAAGAAACGGGCAGAAGGCCACCGCTGTCTCATAAGAAGGGAACGACAAGAAACTTTAACAATTCTCGGAAAAAGGAGGTAGGAAAAACTGTCAACGGCACAGCTTCAGCAGAGGGGCCACGTCGCTTGGCGGGATGCCCCGCTCGACGGCTTTCTCAAAATCGTCTTTCGCTTCCGACTTCTTGTGCTGCGACAGATAGATTTGCCCCCGCATCAGGTAAGCTTCCGCACGGGAATCATCCAGGCGGATGGCTTCTTCCAAGTCAAGCAAAGCCATCGGCAGGTTACCGGCTTCCTGCTGCACACCGGCGCGGGCCACGTAGACCACAGCATGTTGGGGTGCGGTGACCAGCGAAGTGCCCTCGCCTTTCTCGTTCACCATCGCGTCGAGAATGGCGAGAGCCTCCTTCAACTTGCCCTCTTTCTGGCAGAGCATGGCCAAGCCCAGGCGGCCGTTGAAATCTTGAGGCGAGAGTTGCAGCAGATGCTCGTAATCGGCACGGGCGGACTGGTAGTCCTTTTGCTCCGAATAGATATAGGCACGCATCCGCAGGGCCTCCTTGTTGTCGGGCTGGAGGTCGAGCACGAGGGAGTAATCCATCCGCGCCTTGTCGGCCTCGCCCAGCTCGAGATAGAGGGCGGCCCTGTCCGAAAGGATGGGGACGTTGCGCGGAACCATGTTCAGTGCATAGGTGTATGACTGGAGTGCTTCGCGCAACTGTCCGCGGAGACGCTGCACGGTGCCGAGATTGGCAAAGAGGAGCGCGTTGCGCCCGTTGGCCGGGTCGAGGCGGAGAGCCGCGCGGATGCATTGTTCGGCCACGTCGAGACTGTCGCGCTCGATGGCCGTGGAGGCACGTTCGCACAACTGTTCGTAGGTCTGCGAGGCGGCGGGCAACGCCAGGGAGACGAGGAGGAGGAGGGAAAGAATCGGTCGTTTCATCGGGAAAAGTCAGTCTAATGGATGGGTGTCGAAGGCGAAGAGGTCGGTGGAGAGGTAGCGCTCGCCGGTGTCGGGCAGAAGGACGACGATGAGCTTGCCGGCCATCTCCGGACGTTGGGCCAGGCGGGTGGCGGCACTGAGGGCGGCACCCGACGAGATGCCCACCATCAGTCCGTCGGTGCGGGCCAGCAGGCGGGCGGCGCGCAGAGCGTCGTCGTCGGAGACGGGCAGCACTTCGTCGACCACGGAGGCGTCGAAGTTGGCGGGGATGAAGTTCGCTCCGATGCCCTGGATGCGGTGGGGTCCGGCCTGCCCGCCGCTCAGGAGGGGCGAAGCGGACGGCTCGACGGCCACGATGCGCACGGCGGGATTCTGCCGTTTCAGGGCGCGGCCCACGCCGGAGATGGTGCCTCCGGTGCCGACACCGGCGACGAAGGCGCCGACCTGTCCGTCGGTGTCTTGCCAGATTTCGGGGCCTGTGGTCAGCTCGTGGACGCGGGGATTGGCGGGGTTGTCGAACTGGCTGGGGATGAACGAGCCGGGGATGGTGGCGTGCAGCTCGTCGGCTTTGGCCACGGCGCCGGCCATGCCTGCCGCACCGGGGGTGAGGACGAGTTCGGCGCCCAGCATGCGGAGCAGGTTGCGACGCTCGATGCTCATGGTCTCGGGCATGGTGAGGATGAGGCGGTAGCGGCGGATGGCGGCGACCATGGCGAGGCCCACGCCGGTGTTGCCGCTGGTGGGTTCGATGAGGGTGGCGCCAGGACGGAGGAGGCCACGGCGTTCGGCGTCGTCGATGAGGGCGAGGGCGGCACGGGCTTTCACGCTGCCGCTGGGGTTGAAGGCTTCGACTTTGGCGACAAGGGGGCGCGGAAGGTCGTAATGACGGCTGTATCCGCCCAGCTCCACCAAGGGGGTGCGGCCGATGAGGGCGGTGAGGTTCTTTGCGATATCCATAGAGAAAATGGGGATTGTTGGCACGCAGATGACGCAGATTCTACAGATGACCACAGATTTTTTTGTAGATAAGAATCTGTGAAAATCTGCATTATCAGCGTCATCTGCGTGCCATAAAGTGAATGATTCAGCCGCGGATGTAGTTCACGAGCCACTGTCCGACTTCGCGGGTGCCGTAGTGTGCGCCGCCGGGCACCTGTATCTCCGGGGTGCGGACACAGGCGTCGAGCGAGGCGTCGACGGCACGGCGCACGAGGGCGCCCTCTTCGCGCAGGTCGAAATGTTCGAGGAGCATGGCGACGGACAGCACTTGTGCCAGCGGATTGGCGATGTTCTGCCCTTTGGCTTGCGGCCAGGAGCCGTGGATGGGCTCGAAGACCGGGGTGCTGTCGCCCGTGGAGGCGGAGGGCAGGAGGCCCATGGAGCCGCTGATGACGGAGCCTTCGTCGGTGAGGATGTCGCCGAAGGTGTTTTCGGTGACGATGACGTCGAAGAAGCCGGGCTGCTGTATCATCTTCATGGCGGCGTTGTCCACGAACATGTAGTCGGTGGTGACGTCGGGCCATTGCGGGGCCATCTCCTGGGCAATCTGGCGCCAGAGGCGGGAGGAGGCGAGGACGTTGGCCTTGTCGACCACGGTGAGGTGGTGACGGCGACGGCGGGCGTATTCGAAGGCGACGCGCAGGATGCGTTCAATCTCCGGGCGGGTGTAGTAGTTGGTGTCCCAGGCTTTGTCGTTGTCCTGATATTTCTCGCCGAAGTACATGCCGCCGGTCAGCTCGCGGATGCACAGGAAGTCGGCGCCTTCGACGAGGTCGGCACGCAGGGGGCTGAGGTGGAGCAGACACTTGAACGTCTGCACGGGGCGGATGTTGGCGTAGAGTCCGAGGCGTTTCCTCATGGCCAGGAGGCCTTGTTCGGGGCGTACGCGGGCGGTGGGGTCGTTGTCATACTTCGGGTCGCCGACGGCGGAGAAGAGGACGGCATCGGAGTTTTTGCACACCTGGTAGGTGTCTTCGGGGAAGGGGTCGCCCACCCGGTCGATGGCATCCGCGCCGCAGGGGGCGTATTCATAGTGGACTTTGTGTCCAAACTTTTCGCAGACCGCGGTGAGCACGTCGACGCCCACGGCGGAGATTTCGGGGCCGATTCCGTCACCGGCCAATACGGCAATTTTCAGTTCCATAGCTATTGTTGTTTTAATGTTCGTTATACTTTTTTCTTCATACGGCGGATGCGGCGCACGCACCAGTCGGCCAGGGCGTAAACGGCCGTCCCGGCAGCGGCCATCGCGGCGTTGACCAGCAGGTTGCCGCCCTCGGGGTCGTCGCCGGGGAAGAGTCGCCAGCGCGTGCCGTTGACGAGCATCAGCAAAATAAATACGATTGCGCAACGCAACCAAAACTTCGAGCCTGTTTTCTTCATGTCGTTCTGTTTTTTTAATGATTTCAGGAGCTTCTTCCGGCCTTCCGCCCGGGGGCTTCTGAAAACCCGGGCAGAATTTATGCAAAACATGGGCAGAGTTTGAGCGAACTCCGGGCGGGATTTCTTGCAATCACCGCGGTGCTTTCCGGAAAAGACCACGGTGCTTCCGAAAAAAGACCGCGGTGTTTCTTGAAAAAGACCGCGGTGTTTCTTGAAAAAGACCGCGGTGTTTTCTGAAAAAGACCGCGGTCTTTTTTCAGGCCTCCGCCGACGGCCGGTCGAAATCGCCTTCGATGAGGTTCAGCATCTTCATCGTGGCCTTGATGGCGGCCTCCGTCTGGTCGGCGTCCAGCCCGCGGGTGCGGAACACGCGGCCGTCGAACTGCCACGTGATGACGGTCTGCACGAACGCGTCGGTGCGCCCTCCGGGGGGGATGCTGACGGCGTAGTTGGTCAGCATCGGGAAGCGGCGGCCCAGCGTGCCCTTGTAGATTTTGCGCAAGGCACGGACGAAGGCGTCGTACTGGCCGTCGCCGCTCGAGCTTTCTTCATACGGTGTGCCGTTGATTTCGACACGGAGCGTGGCCATGGGCTTGAGCCCGTGCGCCAGGTTGACGATGTAGCTGACCAGGCGCACCCGCTCGCCCTGCACGTCGTGCTTCAGGACGTCGCTGACGATGTACGGCAGGTCTTCCTGCGTCACCAGCTCCTTCTTGTCGCCCAGCTCGATGATGCGCTCGGTCACCTTCCGCATGGATTCTTCGTCCAACTGCAGGCCCAGGTCTTCGAGGTTCTTGCGGATGTTGGCCTTGCCCGAAGTCTTGCCCAAGGCATACTCGCGCTTGCGTCCGAAGCGTTCGGGCAGGAGGTCGTTGCAGTACAGGTTGCGCTTGTTGTCGCCGTCGGCATGCACGCCCGCCACCTGGGTGAAGACGTTGTCGCCCACTATCGGCTTGTTGGGCGGGATGACGACGCCCGAGTACGACTCGACCACGCGGCTCACGTCGTACAGCCGGCTCTCGTCGATGCGCGTCCGGGCCTGGAAGTGGTCCTTCAAGATGGCCTGCACCGAGGCCAGCGGGGCGTTCCCGGCCCGCTCGCCCAGCCCGTTTATCGTCGTATGCAACCCTCTGCAGCCCGAAAGGACGGCGGCCAGGACGTTCGAGACGGCCAGGTCATAGTCATTGTGCGCGTGGAAGTCGAAATGCTTCTGCGGATAGCGCTTCATCATCTTGCGCATGTACTCGATGACTTGCAGCGGGTTCAGTATGCCCAGCGTGTCGGGCAACATGTACCGCCTGATGGGGCTGTCGGCCAAGGCCGCCATGAGCTGGAAGACATAGTCGGGCGAATCTTTCATGCCCCCGCTCCAGTCCTCCAGATAAACGTTCACCTCCATGTCCTGCTCCTGGGCATAATCCACCACACGGAGGATGTCGTCGATATGCTCCTGCGGCGTCTTCTTCAACTGATAACGGCAGTGCTTCTCCGAGCCCTTGCACAGCAGGTTGATGACACGGCAGCCCGTGGAGCGGACCCAGTCGACAGACTCGTGTCCGTCCACGAAGCCCAGCACCTCGACACGCGGCAAGAGGTCGCGGCGCGCAGCCCAGTCGCAGATGATTTTCACGGCGTTACGCTCGCCTTCAGACACCCGTGCCGATGCCACCTCCACGCGGTCCACCTTCAGCTCCTCGAGCAGCAGGCGGGCAATCATCAGCTTCTCGTGCGGCACGAACGACACTCCGCTGGTCTGCTCACCGTCGCGCAGGGTGGTGTCCATGATTTCTATTTCAGGATGGGTCATAGGTTTATTTTCATTTTATGGCACACAGATAACACTGATTCTACAGATGACCACAGATTTTCTTGTTGATAAAAATCTGCGAAAATCGGCATCTTCTGCGTCATCTGCGTGCGGAATCATTCATTTTATAGCACGCAGATGACACGGATTCAATAGATGACCACAGATTTTCTTGTTGAGAAAAATCTGCGAAAATCAGCATCATCTGCGTCATCTGCGTGCAGAATCATTTACTTTCTGCCACACAGATAACACGGATTCTACTGGTGACCACTGATTTTCTTGTTGATAAAAATCTGCGAGAATCGGCATCATCAGTGTCATCTGCGTGCAGAATCATTTACTTTCTGCCACACAGATAACACGGATTCTACTGGTGACCACTGATTTTCTTGTTGATTAAAATCTGCGAGAATCGGCATCATCTGCGTCATCTGCGTGCAGAATCATTTACTTTCTGCCACACAGATAACACGGATTCTACTGGTGACCACTGATTTTCTTGTTGAGAAAAATCTGCGAAAATCAGCATCATCTGCGTCATCTGCGTGCAGAATCATTTACTTTCTACCACACAGATAACACAGATTCTACTGGTGACCACTGATTTTCTTGTTGATTAAAATCTGCGAGAATCAGCATCATCAGTGTCATCTGCGTGCAGAATCATTTACTTTCTGCTACACAGATAACACGGATTCTACTGGTGACCACTGATTTTCTTGTTGATAAAAATCTGCGAGAATCGGCATCATCAGTGTCATCTGCGTGCAGAATCATTTACTTTCTGCCACACAGATAACACGGATTCTACTGGTGACCACTGATTTTCTTGTTGATTAAAATCTGCGAGAATCGGCATCATCTGCGTCATCTGCGTGCAGAATCATTTACTTTCTGCCACACAGATAACACGGATTCAATAGATGACCACTGATTTTCTTGTTGAGAAAAATCTGCGAGAATCAGCACCATCAGTGTCATCTGCGTGCAGAATCATTTACTTTCTGCCACACAGATAACACGGATTCAATAGATGACCACTGATTTTCTTGTTGAGAAAAATCTGCGAGAATCGGCATCATCTGCGTCATCTGCGTGCAGAATCATTTACTTTCTGCCACACAGATAACACGGATTCTACTGGTGACCACTGATTTTCACTTATAGCTGTTGGTGAAAATCTTGCGGCGCACCTGCGGCCTCTCGCCGAAATTCAGTAGCAAGCCAACCTCTATATCGGTGGCTTTCAGATAGTTTATCAACTGGAGTTCGTGCTCGCGAAGCAACATACCCACAGATTTCAATTCCAAGATGACACAGTCATTCACGAGCATATCGGCATAGTATTCACCGACTTTCCGCCCCTTGAACGTGACTTTAATAGGATATTGGACCTTGCAATCGAAGCCTCTCTGCTGCAATTCCAGGTAAAGAGCATTCTGATATACCCGCTCCAGAAAACCATATCCCAGCGTATTATACACTTCATAAAAGGCTGCGATAATACCGTCAGTCTCTTCTTTATACAAATAATCCGTCGGCAAAAAATCTGTGGTCATCGGCTTAATCTGTGTTATCTGCGTGCCATTTCTTCGTAACACTCTATTTTATTTACGTTCTCCAGCAGGAAGTCGATGTCGTCCAGGCCGTTCATCAGGCAATGCTTCTTGTAGGCGTTGATGTCGAAGTGCTCGGAGCGGCCCGTGGCCTTGTTGGTGATGGTCTGCGCAGGCAGGTTGACTTCCACCAGCGTCCCGGGGTCGGCAAAGATACTGTCGAACAGCTCGCGGAGGAAATCCGGACTGACCACCACGGGCAGCACGAAGTTGTTCAGCTCATTGTTCTTGTGAATGTCCGCAAAGAAGCTGCTGACCACCACGCGGAAGCCGTAGCCCGCGATGGCCCAAGCGGCGTGTTCGCGGCTGCTGCCCGAGCCGAAGTTCTGCCCGGCCACGAGGATTTGCCCGCCGTACTTGGGATTGTTCAGCACGAAGTCCGGGTTCGGCGTCCCGTCGGGACGGTAGCGCCAGTCGCGGAAGAGGTTGTCGCCAAAGAACTTTTCATCGCGGGTCGTCGCCTTCAGGAAGCGGGCGGGGATGATTTGGTCGGTGTCTACGTTCTCCAAAGGCAGGGGGACGCAGGTGGATGTGAGTATGTCGAATTTCTGTTTCATAATCCTATTTTATGATGTGATTGAAGATAATTGTACGCAAAGAGCATCTGTCATGTTGAGCGGAGCCCGCAGGGCGCAGTCGAAACATCTCCCGACAAGCATCCTACCAAGGGCAGCACATATAGTGAGATCCTTCGGCTTCACTTCGTTTCGCTCAGGATGACAGATACCATTTGCGCGACGTACGATTATAGAAGCTCGCGCGGGTCAGTAATCACCCCGGTCACGGCAGCGGCGGCAGCGGTCAGCGGACTGGCCAGGAGCGTGCGGCTGCCGGGACCTTGACGGCCTTCGAAGTTGCGGTTGCTGGTCGACACGGCATACTTGCCTGCGGGCACCTTGTCGTCGTTCATGGCCAGGCAGGCCGAGCAGCCGGGCTGGCGGATTTCGAAACCTGCCTCGGCCAGCACCTTGTCCAGCCCCTCTTCGCGAATCTGCTTGTCCACCGTCCACGAGCCGGGAACGAGCCAGGCCACCACGCCGTCCGCCTTCTTCCGCCCCTTGACGATGGAGGCAAAGGCACGGAAGTCCTCGATGCGGCCGTTGGTGCAGGCGCCCAGGAAGACGTAGTCTATCTTCTTGCCCAACAAGGGTTCGCCGGGGTGGAAGCCCATGTAGCCGAGGGATTTCTCGAAAGACGCGCGGGCTGCCTCGCCCATCCCCTCGGTGGTGGGAATGGACTGCGTGATGCCCGTGCCCATGCCGGGATTGGTGCCGTAGGTAATCATCGGCTCGATGTCGGCGGCATCAAAGCGGATTTCCTGGTCGAACACGGCGTCGTCGTCGCTGCGGAGGGTGCGCCAGTAGGCTACGGCGCGCTCCCAGTCCTCGCCTTTCGGGGCATAGGGACGGCCTTTCAGGTAGGCGAAGGTGACGTCGTCCGGCGCCACCATGCCGCCGCGGGCGCCCATCTCGATGGAGAGGTTGCATAGGGTGAGACGGCCTTCCATGGTGAGTGAGCGCACGGCGCTGCCGGCATATTCCACGAAGTAGCCCGTGGCACCCGAGGTAGTCATCTTCATCATCATGTAGAGCGCCAGGTCTTTGGCGGTGACGCCGCGGCCGAGCTGTCCGTCCACGGTGATGCGCATGGTCTTGGGCCGCGTCTGGAGGATGCACTGCGAGGCGAGCACCATCTCCACCTCGCTGGTGCCGATGCCGAAGGCCACGGCGCCCATCGCCCCGTGTGTGGAGGTGTGCGAGTCTCCGCAGACGATGGTCATGCCCGGCAAGGTCAGTCCCTGCTCCGGTCCGACGACGTGGATGATGCCATTCCGCGGGTCCATCATGCCGAAGTGCGTCAGGCCGAAGTCATGGGCGTTGCGGGCCAGGGTGTCGACCTGTGCGCGGGAGACGGGGTCTGCGATGGGTTTGTCCTGGTCGTGCGTGGGGGTGTTATGGTCGGGCATGCAGAAGATGCGCTCCGGACGGAGGCAGCGGATGCCGCGGCTGCGCAGGCCCTCGAAAGCCTGGGGACTGGTGACCTCGTGGCAATAGAGGCGGTCGATGTAGAGTTGTGTGGGGCCGTCCGTGACTTGCTGAACCACGTGGGCGTCCCAGATTTTGTCGAATAAGGTATTCATGTCTTTCTGTTATTTCTGATGATAAATATTATGTACAATTATTCTCCCCGCCGACACTTCCCTTAAGTGTGGCTGACACTTGTGCTAAGTGTCCCCGACACCTGTGCTAAGTGTCCCTGACACTTGTGCTAAGTGTCGGCCATACTTGTGCTAAGTGTCAATGCCCTCTCCCTACCCCCGCTACAATACCTTCTGGCGGGGGTGCCGTTCTTAAATCGGCTGTCGGACGGCATTTTTCAAGGGAACAACCAATCTTTACAAATCAGTCCAGCTTAAACTTGTTGATACAGTCCACATAGGCTTCGACCGAGGCGGCGATGATGTCCGTGTTGGCGCCGAATCCATAGTACACGTGCCCGTCGTACTCCACCTGCATGTGCACCTTGCCCATGTCGTCGCTGCCCTTGCTAATGGCTTGGATGGTGAACTCCTTCAGCGTCATCTGACGGTTGATAATCTTCTTCAGCGCCTTGATGGCAGCATCCACGGGGCCGTTGCCCGAGGCACAGTCTTCGAACTTCTCGCCGGCAATGCTCAGTCCCAGGCTGGCCACGGAGTGCACGCCCACGCCGCTGGTCACCTGCAGGTAGTCCACCTTGATGCGATGGTTCTGGCTGCGGTCGGCACCGGCCAACAACAGGATGTCGTCGTCGTTGATGTCCTTCTTCTTGTCGGCCAGCTTAAGGAAGTCCTCATACACCTTGTCCAGCTTGTCCTGCGGCAAGTCGATGCCCAACACATGCAGGCGGTTCTTCAAGGCGGCACGGCCCGAGCGGGCGGTGAGGACGATGCTGTTGTCGTCAATGCCCACGTCGTGCGGGTCGATGATTTCATACGTCTGCACGTTCTTCAACACGCCGTCCTGATGGATGCCGCTGCTGTGTGCGAAGGCGTTCCGCCCCACGATGGCCTTGTTGGGCTGTACGGGCATGTTCATCAGGCTGGATACCATGCGGCTGGTGGGGTAAATCTTCTGCGTGTTGATGTTCGTGTCGATGCCGATGTGCTTGTGGCATTTCAGAATCATCGCCACCTCCTCGAGCGACGTGTTGCCGGCCCGCTCGCCTATGCCGTTGATGGTCACCTCCACCTGACGCGCCCCGTTCAGCACGCCCGCCATGGTGTTGGCCGTAGCCATGCCCAAGTCGTTGTGGCAATGCGTGGAGATGACGGCGTTGTGGATGCCGTCCACGTGCTCCATCAAGTATTTAATCTTCTCGCCATACTCCGAGGGCAGGCAGTAGCCCGTCGTGTCGGGGATGTTCACCACCGTGGCACCCGCCTTGACGACAGCCTCAATGACGCGGGCCAGATACTCGTTGTCCGTACGTCCGGCGTCTTCGGCATAGAACTCCACGTCCTCCACATACTTCTTGGCATACTTCACCGCGGCCACCGCCCGTTCGATAATCTCCTCCCGGTTCGAATTGAATTTATACTTGATATGCTCGTCGCTCGTACCGATGCCCGTATGGATACGCTTGTGCTTGGCAAACTTTAAGGCGTCCGCCGCCACGTCGATGTCCTTCTGCACAGCACGCGTCAGGGCACAAATCGTCGGCCACGTCACCGCCTTCGAGATCTCAATCACCGAATGGAAGTCACCCGGGCTGGAAATGGGAAAACCCGCCTCAATCACATCCACGCCCAGCAGTTCCAACTGCTTGGCCACTTGAATCTTCTCTACCGTATTCAACTGACATCCGGGCACCTGTTCACCGTCCCGGAGTGTCGTGTCAAAGATGAATAATCTGTCGCTCATTGTCTCTTTATACTTATCTATATAATTACGTCTTGCTCATAAAAAAAGCCTTTCGCACTCGGAAGTGAGAAAGGCTTTCGTATATCTTCAGGTCCTTACATATAGTCACGCACAGTACTCACTTCCACTAACGCTTGATAGTAGAATAATAATACCGCACAGTAGAATATAGGAAAAGTTCTGATTCATCTTACTTTTTGCTATTACGCCCGCAAAGGTAGGGATTATTTCATAGCCTGCAAACAAATTAATAAGTTTTTTATCCGAATAAACATCATTTTATAAGAATACAATCCGAAAAGCTGAGAATATGGCAGAAATCAA
>NZ_JAMBLS010000033.1 GCF_023336905.1 Bacteroides sp. ET71 | reverse complement strand
TGCTCTATACCGCGCAAAGTATAATATCTCCATTTGCGTTGTTTGGAAATTTGAGGTATTCTTCGTACGTTTGCCTTCATGAGACTTCATTTGTTTAATCCTGATACGGATATGGCTTTAGCTGATGGGAGGGCCAATTATTTGCCTCCTTCTTCTGCGCATCAGATGGCGTTGGATTTGGCTATTTTGCCCATGTGGTATGCAATGTCAGGCGATGGTATCTTGGCAGCATCTGCCTATAATGATGTTTTTTTCCAACAAATGAAAGTCCTATTTAATAAAGATATATTTTTGGTGACGGAGCCAGAAGTCTGTGAGTATGACAATATAACACCTATTCCATGGGGCTGGAATGCTTCTGTGTGTAGATATCTGTATCAAAAAGGTGTTCCTTTAATAGCGCTTCCTTCCGATGATGAATTGAAACGTTGGCGGATGATGGCTTCACGGGAGCGGATAGCTGAATGTCTGGCTGAATTATTACACATGCCATCCTGTTGCGGGGAAAGTGTAAATCTATACAATCTGAAAGACTGCCAGAATTATGTGGATAATCATGGACATGCTGTATTGAAAGCACCTTGGTCTGGCAGTGGACGAGGGTTATTATGGTGTGAGAGAGGCTATACACAGACAGTGGCTGGATGGTGTTCCAATGTATTGTGCCGTCAGGGCTGTGTCGTGGCAGCTCCGGTATATGATAAAGTGGAAGATTTTGCAATGGAGTTTCAATCTGATGGTCATGGTAATATCAGATTTGTAGGTTATTCTCTTTTTCAAACTAATGCTCGAGGAGCATATAGAGGCAATATCCTTCTATCTGATTCTGATTTTGAGAAATGGATGGCACAGTATATATCTGTTAAGACTCTGTTGCAGATAAGAGTTGCTGTTCAGAACGTATTAGCAAAATTGTGTGCCTCTTATATTGGTTTTTTAGGGGTAGATATGATGGTTTGCCGTGCCGAAAAGTTTCTTGTTCATCCTTGTGTAGAGATAAATTTGCGGATGAATATGGGGATAATAGCTTGTCAACTATATAAGAATTTGTTGGCTCCTGCTACAACGGGACGTTTCTATATCGAATACTATTCTTCTTCAGAGAGTCTTTATGAAAGTCATGTGCAAGATGAAATGGCAGCTCCTCTTGTGGTAAAGAACAGCCGTGTAGTCTCAGGTTATTTATCTTTAGTGCCTGTTACGCCTGTTAGTCACTATCGTGCCTATATTAAGGCAAGTCCTCTTGGCATGGAGAACTTTCATTTCCATAACGATCAATCGCTGTAACTGCGAAGTATTGATACATTTCCCAGGGAAAGTTCGGGCGATAAGTATAATGGGTAGTACGTATTCCTTGTGCTATGATGTGATGTGGGTTGCTTGTGTCTACGGGATATGTATCAGAACCATAAATGATATAGGTTGGCTGGTTTTGGGTATCATTGTCTGTTGCCGCTTGCCATGTCAGGTTTGCACAGCCGTTGGCTTGTTGTTCTACTTGGAGTGCGGATGGTACAGTCGGAGATACATCGTCCAGCCAAGTCATTGCCGGTTGTAAAGCCGGGCATGTGTAATAATTCTCTTTCAATGTATTGTATAGTCCTTGTGTGTCTTGTCCTAATAAGAAGGCTACCCTGTAATGAGCTTCGCCAGCCATGCCTTCGGCTCGGATGAAGTTGATTTGGCGTTCAATCTCTTCCATGTCCCAGTCGCCTTCGCTGGGATGGAGGAAGTATATGCCCAGACCGGGAATGACATGACGCCCGTTGCTTTGCTCCTGCCAGTCGAGGGCGAAGGGGTAGAAGCTGTTTCCTCTGAAATACATCATGGGGTATATCTGGTCTTGTATACCTTCGCCTAACCATCCTTGTACGTCTTGATAGACAGCATTGTAAGCGTTCCATCCTCGTGATGGATAGCGGGTGGTATCGCGGTATTTGCCTACGGGGCTGCTGCTTACCTTGACCCAAGGTTTCATTTTTTTTACTCCTTTATATATATAACGTAGAATCTCGGTCAGGTTGTCGCGCCGCCATTGGTCGATGCTTCGTCCTTTTCCGTATTGGCGGAAATCGTATGTGTCCGGGAATCTTCGGGCATTGTCGGGGTATCGCAGATAGTCGAAATGTACGCCGTCCACGTCATAGCGCCCGACGATTTCCTGTACCAGTTTCATCAGGTATACTTTGGTTTGGGGATGCCCGGCATTCAGGTACATGTGCCGTCGGTAGGTCAGGCAGATGTCCGGATATTTTTTGGTGACGGATGCCTTGCCTAAGGATGCGACGTGTTTCCGGTTGCCTAATGGCAGGGCGACAATCCATGCGTGACATTCCATGCCTCGTTTGTGACATTCTTCTATGGCAAAAGCCAGTGGGTCGTAGCCGGGGTCTTCTCCGGTTTTTCCGGTGAGTATGGCGTTCATGGGTTCTATGTCTGAGCGGTAGAGTACGTCTCCGCGTGTCCTTGTCTGGAACAGGATGGTGTTGAAGTGGGCTGCCTGGAGTTTGTCCAGTATTTCTGTCAGTTCGGCTTGTTGCCGGAGCATGGTTGCTTTTGAGGTGGCGCGTGTGTGTGGCCAGTCCAGACCGTAGGCGGCGGTAATCCAGGCGGCGCGCACTTCTTGTTTGGGCTGGGACAGGGCTGGTGTGTTTGGCCAGGCGATGGCCAGGCAGTGGAATAGGGTGGTGAGTGTTATCGTAATGACGTGATTCTTCTTCATTATTGTCTATTTTGCGGCGAAGTTACATAAAAGCTGTGATTAATTGGTGCAAATATCGGGGAAACTACTACTTTTGCACGTGTTAAACATATATAGGAACCATGATTACATTTACACTTTGCTTGCTGGCACTGGTGGCCGGTTATTTTATTTACGGGCGTGTGGTGGAGCGTATATTCGGTCCGGATGACCGGAAGACGCCTGCCTTGACGCGGACGGATGGCGTGGATTATATTCCGATGCCTACGTGGAAGATTTTTATGATACAGTTCCTTAACATTGCCGGGTTGGGGCCGATTTTCGGTGCCATCATGGGGGCTAAGTTTGGGACTGCGTCTTATTTGTGGATTGTGTTGGGGAGTATTTTTGCGGGGGCTGTGCATGATTACTTGTCGGGGATGCTGTCGATGCGTCATGACGGTGAGAGCTTGCCGGAGTTGATTGGGCGTTATCTGGGTGTGGGTGCCAAGCAGGTGATGCGTGTGTTTACGGTGGTGCTGATGGTGCTGGTGGGGGCCGTGTTTGTGGCGGGGCCTGCCGGTCTGTTGGCGAAGCTGACTCCGGAGGTGTTGGACACTACGTTCTGGATTGTGGTGGTGTTCCTGTATTATGTATTGGCGACGATGTTGCCTATTGATAAGATTATCGGTAAGGTGTATCCTGTCTTTGCGGTGGCTTTGCTTTTCATGGCGGTGGGTATCTTGGTGATGCTGTATGTGCATCATCCGGCTCTTCCGGAGTTGTGGGACGGGTTGGGGAATACGCATCCTGATGCTGCTGCCTTGCCTATCTTTCCCATTATGTTTGTCAGCATAGCGTGTGGGGCCATCAGTGGTTTCCATGCCACGCAGAGTCCGTTGATGGCGCGTTGCCTGAAGAGTGAGCGCCGGGGTCGTCCGGTGTTTTACGGGGCGATGATCACGGAGGGGATTGTGGCTTTGATTTGGGCTGCGGCGGCTACTTGGTTCTTCCGGGAGAACGGGATGGGTGAGTCGAACGCGGCTGTCATTGTGGATGCGGTGACGAAGGAGTGGCTGGGCACGGTAGGTGGTGTGCTGGCTGTGCTGGGGGTGATTGCGGCTCCCATCACGAGTGGTGACACGGCTTTCCGGTCGGCACGCCTGATTGTGGCGGACTTTTTGGGGATGGAGCAGCGGTCTGTACGCAGGCGTCTGTATATCTGTGTGCCGATGTTTGTGCTGGCCATCGGGTTGTTGCTGTACAGCCTGCGTGATGCTGCGGGGTTCGACCTTATATGGCGCTATTTCGCCTGGTCCAACCAGACGTTGTCGGTGTTTACGTTGTGGGCGCTGACGGTGTATCTGGTGCGGACCGGGAGGGGCGGTGTCTTCTGGGTGACGTTGGTGCCGGCGATGTTCATGACTGCGGTGTGTACGACGTACATCTGTGTGGCTCCCGAGGGGATGGGCCTGGCGCCGGGCTTGTCGCCGTATATTGCTGCCGGGGCGTTGGCCGTGGCGGGGATGTGGTTTGGCGTGTGGTATGCGAGGAATCGTAATTGTTTAACTAAATAGATTGAATATGAAGAAGATTGTTTTGTTATTGTGCCTCTTGGCAGGTGTTGTTTCGGCTCATGCGCAGTTTGAGAAAGGGACGTGGCTGGTGAATCCGTCGGCCACGGGGCTGGGCTTGTCTTATGATACGCAGACGGACAAGGCGACGTTCGGCCTGGATGTGAATGGCGGCGCGTTTGTGGCCGATAATCTGGCGCTGCTGATTCGCGGCGGCCTGGCGTGGAATGAGAACGGGGGCGACGCCGATGTCTACTCGCTGGGCGTGGGGACGCGCTATTATTTCCACAAGGTGGGTGTCTTCGTGGGCGCCAATGTGAACGTGGACCGCTGGGACTGGGGGCGGTATGACGACACGAAGTTCTCGTTCGGACTGGAGGCGGGCTATGCTTTCTTCCTGTCGAAGACGGTGACGCTGGAGCCTGCTGCCTATTGGAATGTCAATGGCGACTGGTCTAAGTTCGGGCTGAAGCTGGGCTTCGGGCTGTATTTCTGATGGTTTTTGCCGGGTCCGGCGTCGTGTTGACGGGGCCGGGACGTCTGCCTGCCGAGGGTGGGAGATGTCCCGGCCCCGCTGTTTTTGTGTCTTCCGGTGGGGGGTGTGATGGTGTCACTACCGGCCTTTCCTTATGTCACTCCCCATCTTAGACCACATCACCCCCGGACTTAGGTTGATAAAGTATGATACTTTAAGGCATAAAGTATCATACTTTACTATATAAGGTATCATACTTTAATGGATAAAGTATCATACTTTATATAGAAAGGTATCATACTTTATATGTATAAGGTGGGGGGTGAGGGTTGATGAGGTGGGGAGTGATATGCGGTAAGGTGTTGCGTTACAGTGTCTTATGCGGTGAATGTTCATAAGAAAAGCCGGACTGCTTTCGCAAGTGGTCCGGCCTGTTGACATATTAACCTTTCATCCGTTTAGTACTCTTACTAGGTTGTTGCCAGATTAATGTGCCGTTAGCAAACAAAACAAACAAAAATTTACTATTTGACAATCGCCCCCGGAGGCAGGAACCCTGCTCTGCCGGGTGGCTTTCACTCTCTCTCTGTTTCATTGGGCTGTGTTGGTCCAGTTCGTTCCTTGGAAGAACTTATTGTTTTCGTCAAGCGCTATTCCATCGCTGTTGAGGCCGTCGGTGGGATAGCTCGTGATGCCTTCGTCCGCCACGATGTTGAACACCACGTGCAGGTTGTCGTAGGTGATAGGCGATTCGAAGGTGAAGGTATGGTACATGCCAAGTGCCGCATCATTGTTGATGCATATCATCTGCCCGGGCCAGGTGTTGAGGGGCGTGTGCGAACCGTCATCCTCCAGGTTGAAGAGGTAGACGTGCGTGTAGCCCTTCACGTAGAACTCGACGCGTTGCGCCATCTCCACCACGCGACTGTTGTAGACGCAGCGTACGGACATGCCCGTCGGGTTCTGTGTCCCATTCTGGTAGATGCGATAGCGGTTTGCCGAGGCGTTGCTGCCGGACAACTGCATGTTTTGCAGCCAATATCCGCGCTCGTCTCCGCTGGCCCCCAGGGCGGCCGTCTGCGTCCAGTAGTAACCCGTGTCGCCCGTGCCCGCTGCCGCGTCGCCGTACCACATCCCGTTTTTCGGGAAGTAGACCGTGCCCTGGTCGGGGTTGCCCGTCTCGTAGCGCGCATCCCAGTAGCCGCCGCCCGTGCCGTAGACGAACTCCTGCCGGAAACGGCTGTCTGTCGTCAGTGCCTGGAACTCCGACATGTAGGGCACCCGGAAGCCCTTCGGGGCAATCTTCTCCAGCTCCTTGCCGCTGATGATGTTCACCTCGCCGTCCCCGTCCGGGGCATTGGCTATGCGGTACAGTCCCCCCGCCGCATCCTCATCACTTCCCCTCATCGCCTTCGAGTAGTATGCCGACGATTTCGCGCCCAGGTTGCGGTCCAGCCAGTAATTGCGCCCCATCAGGATGACCTCGTAGTAGTACCAGCCCTTGTCAGTCTGGGTGCCGGCCTGGTAAGCATTGCTACCGTCGTCATAATTGAACACCCCCGTGTGATACAAGTCGTAGGCATACGTTTCCTTCGTGCCGTCCGGGTGGGTGACGACGATGCGGAACGCTTTCTCCCCATAACGGTAAGCATCCTTGGTGATCTTCCCATCGTTATGTAGCTTCAGCAGGCTGTTGGTGAAGGTGAAAGTCTGGCCGTTCATTTCCTGGTCTGTGCGGTAGTTGAACTCAGACAGTGGCATTCCGTCATTGGCAGGAGAATCCTTCCCGATCCAGAACAGCAGCTTTTCTTCATACCCGGGAGCCAGCTCGATGCGCCACGTGCATCCTTTATAGCCATCGCTGTCGTTGCCTTTGGGCACGGTGAACGTATAGACAAACTGCTGGAAGTCGGACATTGGGGCATGGAAGCCCTCGGTGCGCACCTTGCCGCCCATGGCCTCGGGGTTGATGCCGTAGACATTATCATTTTTTAGAAAATCCCAATAGTTGGGATATGGCCCATAAGTTTCTGAAAGAGTAGGTTCCCAGTCATTGTCTCTCTCATATTCCTTCACCTTCAGGCTGACCGTGCCGAATTTCCATGCACTGAACTCCGGGTCTTGCACCACCGTGACGTAGGTCAGGACACCCCTGCACGAGATGCCCACGCGGGCTTCGCGGCGTTCGCCGGAGATGTTGGCCAACTTGGTCTTGAGGGTGACGGTGGAGATGGAATACTTGTCCGGGCGGTTGTTTATACTGACCTCATTCTCTACGGTTGGAAAACCGTTGGTGGTGGCGAGTGCGAGCCACGACTGGTCTTCTTCTTCGATATCGATGTTGATCGTGGCGTTATCGTTCTTGATGGAGGGGTAAACCGTCACCGGAAATTCTACTTTCGGTCCCTCTTCCTCCGTGCCGGTGATATACAGCGTATCACTTTCCACCCCAATCTCCGTCACGCCGTCGCTGGCCATGTTGTGGCTGTCCGGGTTGATGTCTTTGATATCTACAGTTGCGTTCTCCGCCCCGGCGATGGCGCCCTTCAGCCCCTCCAGCGAATGGCGGTAGCCGATGCGGTCCACGTCGGTGATGGTCACCTTGTAGTGGTGGTTGGGGCGCACGTCCAGCGGGTCGTCCTCTGTCTTGAAGTCAGCGTGGTAGTAGTAGGTGACGGACTGCCCCTCTTCCGTGTACTCACCCTTGACGAGCAGGAACAGTTTTGTGTTCCGGTCGTTGGCCACAGCCTCGTTCCGGGTGGGGGCGGGGTACTGGGTCTTCTTTGGTTTTTCTTCGTCCATTGTAGGTTTACTTTCAAACCGATTCCATCCGTCATGGTCTATCGTTTCTTCATCCGGGTCGTCCGTGCTTTCGGGCAGGGTAAGGGTAGATGAAGACTGTTCGTAGAGCGGGTAGGCCACTACGCTGGCATCCTTTTGGGCATTGCAGAGATAGAAGCCTTGCAGGGTGAACTTCTCCTGCAGCTCCTTGGCCACGTCTACCGTCACCTTGGCATGGCTGCGGTAGATGGGGAAGTCCTGCGTCATCAGGTCGGCGTGGGGGATGGGCAGCACCTTGTATCCGCTCATGATGAAGTTGGGCGGAGTGGTGTAGGTCTGTAGGTCGCGCAGGTCTTTGAGGGTGGTGTTGTTTAGTTGCAACGTGAAGTCATCATCGAGTTTCTTGAACAGCAGGTAGCCCGCATTGGCCAGTATGTAGATGGCCTTCTCTTCGGTGGAGGCTGTGAGGGTGACGGTGAACTTCTTGTGCGTATCGTTTACGGGGGTCATGGTGCCTTTGTTGAACTCTTCCCCAGCGCCGCTGTACGAGGTGCAGACTTGCTCCAGCACGCCGTCGTCCGAGTTGTTGGAGAAGACAAGTAGGGTGAGGTTTTCCACCCACTTCTCGCTGCTGCTGGTGGCGCGGGTGACGGCCACTTCCGTCTCGTCGGGCACGCTGATGTTGAAGCTGAGGGTCACGGCCTCGCCGTCGCGATAGCCGGAGGTTTGTATCAGTTCTTCGTCGGCGCACGAGGCGGCGAGGAGGAAGAAGAGGAGAAAGAGGCTTATATTGAATATTTTCTTCATATGGGCTGCTATACTTTAGTTAATGACATAATAGTAATAATTAGAACCCTGTACACGTTTCCAATCGGAAACTTGGATTGTTTTGTCGATTCGGCTACCGGTATCGCCGTTGTTGGTACATGCGCATTGTATGGTGCCAGGTGTCCAACTGGGTCGGCTGCTGCTATTTACTACCATTTCATAGTAATAATAATATGGATTATCACCATCCTTTCCCATTGTTCCCACATAATATTCTCCCGGCCAGGCACCGGTGGAATAATTGCCTCCACCATCAATCCATAACCAAAAGTGTGTTCTACGGGAATATATGCGATAGATGCCATCTGGAAGAGTATTCCCATTTAAGTATTCTATTTCGGGTACACTCGGTTTATCATCCACAAACTCGTTCTGGTCGCTTTCATTCCAGTCATATAAGAACCAGCCGTCTTTGTCAGTATAGTCGTAGAGGGGTACGCCGGGCACCATGTGGGCAGGATAACGTTCTTGCGGATCGTTGTTGCCGTCGTGTCCTTCGGCAAACATGATGAGCGTTTTGTCTGGCTCGGCCAGGGCAGGCAGGTCGAAGTAGAACCAACCGGGGTTCTCAGTGTCTTCTTTCATCTTCACGCCCGGCCATTTAGGATTTACATCGCTGGCGCAGCAGTCGGTGCGGAAGTCGGGACTGTAGTCGATGTTGTCGTAATAAACGTATAGTTCGGTACGGATAGGATCCCAGCCATAGTCGACTAACCAATAATTGCCTTTATCTTCTTTCTGCTGGTTGCTCCATGAGATTGTTCCTCCCTGTTCAGTCCATCCCTTGAAAGTACGTTTGCCGGTAAAGCTGTATTGCAAGGCGTGTTCGCCGTCGTCTCCACCGCTTGAGTTTTGGATACGCATTTCTTTGCCGTCCATGCCATACAGCGGTTCGTACACATAGATATGCGGATTCGTCCAACTGCCGTCCACGGGGCGGAAGTGCAGGCGGTAGGTCTGCGCGTTGGGGATGATGGTGACGGTGGTGTGGTCCTCCCGGGTGATGGTGGATTGCACCTCCCCAGACGGGTCGTACGTCGCTGTGTAGTCCAAGGTGACGGTCTGCGTGCGGGTATAGTTGGCGGGCTCGTAGGGCTTGTTGAGCGTGACGGACACGGTGCCCTTGCCGTTCTCCAGACCACTGTCGGTGATGGTGACGTTTGGGTTTTCACTCCACGAGATACCGTCGGTAGTGATGGTTTTATCGCCGCACTTTACGTTTACTTCTGTCAGGTTTGTTTCGTAGCTGAAGATAACCGTATGTTCCGGCAGGTTGCCGATGTCACTGATGCGGACGGTGTATTCCTTCGGCGTGACGTGGAAATAGGGATCTGTGCTTACCTTTTCGATGTCAATCCGTTTGCTCAGCAAATATTTGCCCTCATTCTCCGGGTCGGGGATGCGGATGAGAATGTATCTGAATCGTTCCTCCTCCAAGCTCGTTGAAGGAGGAATGGCGGGGTTTATCTGTACGGTAAAGGCCGTATAGTCTTCGTTGAATGTGACGAGATAGGTTTGAGTGGTCGGGAGTATAGTTACTCCTCCGCTTTCTATTTTTATATCGGTGCTGAAAGCTTCCAGCCGGGGAGCGTCCGTCCGGCAGGGGATGGTGACCGGCGTGCCTGATTTCAGTTCTTTTATGACAGTCTCCTTCACCCAAAGATGGTACGGCGACTCCAGTTCCGTGTTGACCTCTTTCGGTGTCCAGTCCATGATAGCGACATTCGACTCTATCTCGCCGCCCAGGTTGACTATCTTGCCCACGATGTCGTAGTACTTGCCGCGGGGCAGTTGGCGCAGGGGTTGGCTATCGGTGGGTTCGTCGCCCAGGGGGAGGGTGTATTGGAGGTTCGCCTTCTTCGTGTCCGTTGCGTCGTGCAGGGCGGCGGTGATGTCGAGGTAGGATTGGTCGCTGTTCTGCTTCACGTAGTGTTCGGGCAGGTAGAAGGTGGTGCGGTAGGCCCATTGGCCTTTGGCCTGCGGGTCGTCGGAGGTGAAGTCGAGGGTTTCGTGTGCGTCTTCGCTGTATACGCCGTCGGCATAATGGCCGTTGAGGGCGCCTTCTGCCGTGTCGAGCAGCGGCAGGTTTTCGATGGCCTGTCCCGTGGGCAGCAGGGGGGCTTGGGTGGCAATGTTGCGGCCTGTGATGTTTTGCATCTGCAGGTAGTTCTGACCGAAGACGGCGTTCGAGTGTCCGCCGTCGGTGTTGTCGAACCAGAGGGTGCAGCGCACCTTGACGCAGGTGAAGACGAGGTCGGCTTGTATGGTTTGCGACTGGGCGGCGGTGATGTTGACGGCGTCCGTGCTCTCGTAGACCATGGGCAGGCCGTCCGTTGATTTGGGCGAGGGGAGGACGAGGGTGGCGTTTTCGCCTGTGCCGTTGCGATAGCTGAGGATGCAATCTTTCAACTGCTGTTCGGTGTAGGTCGGGTCAATCTCGGACATGTTGGCCACGACGTATATATGGTAGGTACCCGCCTTGATGCGGATGTTGAAGGTCTTGTAGTCGTGCGTCAGTTCGTCGTCGGAGGGGCGGAGGAGCTGCACGAGGGCCTCGCCGCCGCCGTCCGGGGTGGGGTAGGCCATGAACCAGAGTGAGGTGACCCGTCGTTCGTCCCGGGTGGCGTCGGTCTCGCCGCCGTCTGTCTGGGTGCGGGTGGAGGTGGCGTCGGCGTTGTCGTAGACGATGCCGGGCAGGCTGAGGCTGATGAGGCCTTCGCCGGGGCCGGGCTGCGGGGTGTCTGTCCGGGCCAGGTCGTCGGTGCAGGCGGCCAGGCAGAGCAGCAAGGTGAGTATGGGCAGGTATATTCTGGTCATGGTTACGAGGGTATTAAAGTTCGGTTTCGTTGAATACCATTATCCATTGGTTGATTTGTATGGAGATGACGTGTTCGTCTTGTCCTAGCAGGAGGATGATTTGGTAGCTGTCCTCGCGGTCGAGGTATTCTTGCAGGGGCATGTCGGCATATTGTTCGAGGCGCATCAGTTCGAGGTAGCGCAGGAGGTCGATGTCGAACAGGGTGCGTCCTTCGCGTTCGTTGCGCACCAGGAAGCGTGTTTCGCTGCCTTCGGTGAGGCGCAGGGTGTTCATCTCGGCCACGAGGGCGTGCAGCGGGGTCTGGCGGTCGGCGTCCGTGCCGTTGTCCAGCACGGCTTCTTCCGTGTAGTGCGGGGTGTAGCGCAGGGGTTCGCTGTCCATCGGCGAGTTGTCGTAGTCCAGGCGGCTGTTGGCGGCGGTGATGCTCAGCGAGTAGTCTGCAGCGGCCAGACGGGTTCCGTCGCCGTTTTGCAGGAGGATGCGGAAGCGTTTGATGTCTTGCACGAGGTTGACGGTGGCCAGTGCCGGTTGGTTGGGCTCGATGGTGAAGTCCTTCACCCATCCGTGCCACAGGTTGGGCAGGTAGAGGGCGCATTGTCCGGTGCGGGTGTCATCGGTGTCGATGTGCAGGTGCATGTCGGTCAGTTGCGAGCCTGCTGCGGGCGACTGGTCGAAGGCGTAGGTCTGCGTGGCTGCCTGTGCGTCGTCGGTGGCCCATGCCACGAGGGTGTAGGTGCCGGGGTCGAGGCCGAGGTCCATGCGGTAGTTTTCGCCGAAGGCTTCGGAGGTGCTGGCCTGGCGGGTGTCGAGCAGTTGTCCGTCTTGTCCGAAGATGTAGAGGCGGACGTCTTTCACACGGTGGGGGAAGGCGTCGGCAAACTGCATGTTGTAATCGTAGACAAAGCGCACTTCCACGGGGCACGGCTCCATGTCTTCGTAGATGCACGAGGCGGCGTTGAGTGTCAACGCTGCGCAGAGCAGCAGGGTGGGTATCTGTCGGAGGTAACGGTTCATTGTTTCGTTGGTATGTTAAATAAAGGGTGTTATATCTGAAAACCTATTGAAGACTGTGTCATGATAACCTGTGAGCTATCTGTTGGTTACCTGAAAAATGGGGCGGGAGGGTGATGCCGCGGGGGCTCGTGCCCTCCCGCCGGATGAACTTCATTTTAATTGTTTGTTGGTAATTAGGGTTTGCCGTTTAAAAATCGTTCTCTCTGTCGATGGCACGCAGATGACGCAGATGTGACAGATGACCACTGATTATATCTTGTAGATTCTCTGCTGAATGAATCGGCGAAAATCTGTCTTTTGCTCTGTCATCCCGAGCGTCAGTCGAGGGATCTCACTAAGTGCGCAGTGCTCATCGTGAGATGTTTCGACTCCGCCCTTCGGGCTCCGCTCAACATGACAGGAAGCGTCTTGTTGCTTTCTTTGCCCCTGTCATCCCGAGCACCGTCGAGGGATCTCACTAAGTGCGCAGTGCTCATCGTGAGATGTTTCGACTCCGCCCTTCGGGCTCCGCTCAACATGACAGGAAGCGTCTTGTTGCTTTCTTTTGCTCTGTCATCCCGAGCACCGTCGAGGGATCTCACTAAGTGCGCAGTGCTCGTCGTGAGATGTTTCGACTTCGCCCTTCGGGCTTCGCTCAACATGACAGGAAGCGTCTTGTTGCTTTCTTTTGCTCTGTCATCCCGAGCGTCAGTCGAGGGATCTCACTAAGTGCGCAGTGCTCATCGTGAGATGTTTCGACTTCGCCCCGCACCCCCTCTTACCTCCCCCGTTTGTCGGGGGAGAACAATGCTCAACATGACAGAGAGAACGGTTTTTAAACAGGCTATCTGGGTTGTTATGGAATCTTGGGGTTAGAGTTCGACGTCTTGCTTAACCAACATCCATTTTTTGATCTTGGCTTTTACTTGAATTTTTACTTCTTCGGGATCGTCCGGATCTTCAGGGTCACCTTCGTAAGTAGGTTTATTATAGCCAAGTTGGCTGATGCTTGTAACGGTGAGGTCATACCAGTGGTTGCGTACAACACCGTATTTTCCCTGTTCCATGCTGACTTCCGTAGTAGGGTTGTGCTTGATCCATACCGTGTAGTAGCAGGTACCGTCGGTGTATTTATAGATTCCGTAGGTGTTTTCTTGTGTGGTAACATTGCTTTGGGCTGAATAAGTTCCGAAATTAGTGTTGATGGTTGATGCCATGTTGGTATCGTCTCCGGAATATTCGGCGATGGCTTTGTAGAGACAAGCTGCGTTGTAGCTGATGAAAATTAAATCGTTGTAAGTATAGAAGTCTTTTGACTCTTGGCTTTCTTTGGTGGTAAAGATGCTATTTGTGATAGCTGCGTTCTTACCGCTCAATCCTAACACAGCTTCATAACGTGCATCAAATGTGCTTGTTCCGTTCGATGCGGCAAGTTCAGTATAACTGCCTGAAGCGGGTGTCCATGTAGCTTTGTAGACAACACCGGTAGTTTGGGCTTGCTGCTGGGCTTGTGCTGTCATGGTGTTTTCGGGACAGTAGAACTTGGAGTCGAAACCGTCGCTGATGGTGGCTTCCGGGGTTGAGAAGTTATCGTTTATCCAAGTGCTGTTGTCCGTAGACTCGGAGAGCACGGTGCTGTAGTTCGGGTCTTCGGGATAAGCCCAGTCCTTGCCTGTTACTGGCTTGTTGGTGCTCTTTTCGTCGCCCTTCACCAGATACATCTTCTTGTTGAGGTTGATCAGACCATTGCCGTCCAACGTAACATCGGCTACCTTGGTGGCACTTGGCTCTTCACTTTCTTTTACTTCGAAGCTAGTCGTAATTTGGTCGAAAGTAACTTTGGCAACAACGCGCTCGATATCAACAGTTATCAACTTTACTTTTTTGGGGTTATTGGTTACTTCGGTTCCGTCGTCTTTTACCTCATTTGCAGTATCATCTCCTTTAGCGATGGTGGTTATAGTAGGAGCGGTAGTGTTAGCCATCAGGAACTTACCATTTGTAGACAGTGTGCTTGGATTGCTGATGTTGAACACCTGTTTCATGTCTGTTTGGTTGGTGATAATAGGAGACAAGGCACTTTGGCTGTTGTTGTAGTTGGCCAGCACGTAGATGTAATAATTGCCCGGAGTAACAGAGAAAGGTTCACTGACGCGAATTGTTTTATCATCATTCTCATCAGTATTGGTGGCTGTTTTCATCGGTGGTTGGATGACTTGTTGCGCAATGCCGGCTTCGTTAGCGAATACGACTGTGAGGTCCTCGACTGTGTATTCGTACTCCTCGCCGTATTGTTCTTCACCTGTGTTGCCGTTTACTCTGGTGTTGGCATTACTGGACACTGTGAGTGCAATCTGCGTCAGCGTTGTTTCGCCGTTGTTGTTCTGTCCGTTGTCGACGCCTTCCAGTTCGTCGTTCGAGCACGATGCCATCATGCCGAGACCCAGGAGGGCTGTTACGAATAATGTTCTTGTTTTCATTTCTCTTTTGTTTTTATTAGTGAATAAATTGGTTGTTCGTTTCTTGTTTTTGTTTTCTTTTGTTCTGTCATCTTTCTTTTGCTCTGTCATCCCGAGCGTCGGTCGAGGGATCTCACTAAGTGCGCAGTGCTTGTCGTGAGATGTTTCGACTCCGCCCCGCACCCCCTCTTACCTCCCCCGTTTGTCGGGGGAGAACAATGCTCAACATGACAGGGAGCGTCTTTCTTTTCTTTTGCTCTGTCATCCCGAGCGTCAGTCGAGGGATCTCACTAAGTGTGTGTCGTTCTCGTCGTGAGATGTTTCGACTCCGCTTCGCACCCCCTCTTACCTCCCCCGTTTGTCGGGGGAGAACAATGCTCAACATGACAGGGGAATTGACAATTAACAATGGGCAATCGATTCCGAGGCTAATTGGGTGTCGATTCCGAGGCTAATTGGGTGTCGATTCCGAGGCTAATTGGGTGTCGATTCCGAGGCTAATGGGGTGTCGATTCCGAGGCTAATGGGGTGTCAATTCCGAGGCTAATCGATTCCCTTGCTTATCCGAAGGTCCCCTGCCCGCTGTCGTCGTCGCCGCCGCCTTCATTGCCACCGGGGGTGGTGGAGGACGTGGCGCCGATGGTGATGGGCTGTTCCATCTGGAAGGTGCGCGGGGTCTTGGTGATGCCGCCGGAGGCGTACTGCGTCGTAATCTTCACCGTCCATTCGCCGTCGGTCACGCCTGCGGGCAGGATGAACTGCAGCTTGCTGGGCGTGTTGGGCGAGATGTCGTTCGGGCCGATGAAGAACGAGGTGTCGGGGTCGCTGACCGAGGTGAGGGTGATGCCCACCGAGGGGTCGGTGCCGACGATCTTGCCGTTTCGCACGTTGAGGACGGCCATGCGTCCGGCCTGCATGGGGGCGCGGGTCTGCGTGACGGGGTCGACGGGCGAGGCGCTGACCATGCCGGCGATGTAGGGGCCGGTGACGGCGGGCTGGAGGAAGAGCTTGAGGTTGGCCTTGTCGAAGGCTTCGCGCAGGGTGTCGCCCTGGGTGAAGCTGCCATAGACCTTCACCTTCTCGCGGTCGACGGCTTCGCTCAGCTCCTCTTCGTTCAGTACGCCGCTGGCCATGGGTCGCAGGCGGAACAGGGGGGTGCTGACGCAGTAGCCCGAGGCAACGTAGGCGGCTGTCTCTTCGCAGGCGGCCTGGAGGTGGCCCAGCACGGTGCTGTACTCGTCGCCGAAGCGGTTGGCTACGCGCAGGGCGATGTGTTCCAGCGTGAGCGGTGTCTCCTGGGTGTTGACGCGGACGATGTAGTCGCTGTCGACGTCGGGCGTCAGTTCGTTGGGGTATGCCTTCAGCGGAAGGTCATAACTGGGTTCTTGGATTTTGCTCATGATATTTGAGTTTTTAAGTTTTTAAGTTTTTAAGTTTATAAGTTTTTGAGTTGACGAGTTGACGAGTTGACAAGTTGACGAGGCTACAAGGTCTTGTTGTAGTTGGCAAGGGATAATTCCTGTCCTTGTGGTCTTGTTAACTTGTTTCCTCGTCCACTGTTTCACAGATTCTTTTATCATCACTGAATTGTCATGTCGAGCTTGTCGAGACATCTCACGTAGTGCATGAGAAGGCCGTATGTGAGACCCCTCGACTATGCTCGGGGTGACAGAGGCATCAGTGCTTATCCATATCATCTGTGTTATCAGTGGTTTCATTCAGTGGTTCATATTCCTCGTTTCTCAATCTCTTTCAGGTTCTCCTGTGCCTGTGCATCGCCCGCATCGGCAGCCTTTCGGAACCAGTAGAGGGCTTCCCGTTGGTTGCCCTGCTGCCAGAGCAGTAGGCCGCGGTTGTTCCAAGCTGCGGGTTCGTCGGCCGTGTGCTGCAGGTATCGGGCGGCACGCTCCGTATCACCCCGCAGCAGGCAGACGCGGGCGGCGTTCAGGTTGGCCGTGGGGTTGTCCGGATAGGTGTCGGCCGCGCGGAGCAACAGGTTGCCGTATGCCTGCGGGTCGTCGGCATGGTAGGTGCGTGCCACGGTGTAGAACTCGTAGGCGTTCAGTTCGCCCGGCGCTTCTTCGGAGAGGCGGCGTGCTTCTTCCGGGGTGCGCTCGCGGCTGATGTACTGGATGCGGAATGTGTTCTTTCGCAGGCCGGGGTAGACGGTGCGCAGCAGTATGCTGTAAGGCTGTCCGCCGCCCACGGCACGCAGGCGTGCTTCGCGTTGGTCGGGGTCGACGTCGGTCGCGGCGATGATGTCCAGCAGTTCGTTCTTGTAGGGCAGCTCCATGCGGCGGACGGCTTCCAGCAGGTCGTGCCAGTTCTCTTCGCCGGCGGTGACTTCCAGCAGCGTGTCGGCCACGTCGTATTGCCGGGTCACGTACTGCCGCAGGGCTTCGGCGCGTCCTTCGGCCAACCGGCGGTTGTGCTTCAGGCTTCCTTCGGGCGAGGCATAGCCGCTGATGTAGATGCGCCGGATCACGTAGTCGGGGTTCTGCCGGACGAAGTGCAGGGCCGAGTCAATCTTGGCCAGTTCGGCGGCATTGCCGTAGCGGTTGGGGTAGAGGCGCGTCTGGTCGACGGGGTAGATGAGGAAGGCGTCGCACTGCCGGCTGCGCGGGGTGAAGGTGCGCGGGCACTCGGCCTCGGCCGACGGCTGGAGCAGCGGCTGGTAGAGGGCTTGCTCTTTCAATGTCTGTTCGGCTTGCAGCACGTCGCCGCAGTTGCATCCCGTCACCTCTTCGCGCAGGCTGAGCCGGGCGTTGTCCATCCACGGCTCGTAGGCGATGGCGGCCCGGTAGCTGACGTGCCGGTTCTCCTCCTTGTTGCCCCGCAAGGTCACGTAGGCCTCTTTATCGTTGTTTTGTGGTTCTTTCTGCAGCTTGATGGCGCGGTTGCGTCCGTTGGCCACCACCGCGGGCAATTCGGCCTGCCGCGTGCCGTCTGCCGACACCAGTACGGGCGTGACCCTGCGCTGGTGGTTGGCGTAGACGATGCGTTCGCCCAGGTCGAGCATGAACGACACTTCTACTTGTCCTTTGCTGAGGCGGACGCTCCGGTCCGTGGCGGTGGCGATGTATTCCGGCGTGCGGCCTTCGGCCTTTGCCGGTTGCAGGAAGGCTGTTGCCAGCACCTGCATGATTATCAAGAAGAGATAGTATTTCTGTATCATGGCTCCGATGGTTTTAGAAGTTGTATATCAGGTTGACGGCTGCCTTCGTGGGTCCCAGGTAGTTGCGGTGTCCCTTCTTCAGCGGGTCGCCGCAGTGCAGGCAGCGGTATTTCTTGTAGTCTACGTAGAGGTAGCCCACGGCCAGGCCGAACTCCATGCTCCAACGGCGGTTGAGCAACAGGTGGTAGCCGTAGGACAAGCCGGCGCCCACGGCCCAACCCTGGTAGCGGTTGTCGTCCAGCGTAGGCAGGATGCCCAGTGGCAGGTCTATCCCTCCTGCATTGAATTGTCCGCCCAAGGCTTGTATGCCAATCACGTGTCCCATGAATACTTCGCACGGCCAGAAGCGGAACTCAGGTTGTACGAGCCAGTGCTTCAGCTTTTTGGTGTCCGAATATTGCCACGGCTGTACGCCGGCGTGGAGCGAGAAGGAGGTCTTGCGTCCGGTGGCCACTTCCAGGCCCAGGTTGGGTGTGCCTGTCCCCCAGTATAGCAGATTGGTCTTTGCCACCACTCTTTGGGCCACCGCCGGCGTGCTTGCCAGCAAGGCTATCGCCAGCAGCCCGCAGGTCCACAAGTTTTTCAGAATACGTTTCATGTCTTTATGGTTCATTTCAGTGTTTATAGGCGTTTTTAGTTCTTGTTTGTTTTCTTGCCGGGGCGTGTCTTTCTCTAGGTGAAACCCATCGTCCGGAAGGATGCCGCAAAGTTAGGGCGTACTTCCCGCCCGTTCTTCGAGGTTTGATGCGATTGGTAAATGCTTTTTATTTACAAAACACTGTGAGACAATGATGTATATCATCGCTTAAAGAGTAGATTGGTAAGTGAGGTTTTCTTTTTTTCTGTAATTTTTTCTTGTATATTGGGGTATTTTAATATATTTGCAGCCGATTGTAAGCAAAACGAACCCCGGGGTTGTCCCGGATATTACGGACTTGAATGAATATACCGATGAAAAAGACCCTTACTTTTCTTTTATTATTATGGATGGGGTGCACGTGCTTCCCGGCGGATGCAGCGGCCTTGACAATGGCCGATAGTTTGAGAAATGTGCTGAACGCCGTAGACCATCTGGTGATGCAACGGGCGTATGTACACACTTGCCACGAGCGACGGTTGGACAGCATAAAGGTGGAGATGCGCCGAAGCACGGATGTGTGGAAGAAGTACAACTTGTGCGGCACGCTCTTTTATGAATACCTGCATTACCAGGCTGACTCTTCTTTATATTATGTGGGCAAGAAGGAGGAACTGTTGCCTCTCCTGAACCGTCCTGACATGAAGGCCGAGATACACATCAACCGGGCGGAAGTGTATGGTGTGATGGGATTGTATGACAAGGCCCTGGAGGAGTTGCAGTCCGTATCGCCTGCCAAGATGGAAGTAGGGATGCGCAAATATTACTATGGTGTGTTCTGCGGTTATTATGGTTGGAAGGCAGATTATACTTCCGAGAAGGCTTTGCATGCCACTTATTTACAGCAGGCTGCCCAATACCGGGATTCTATCCTGATGCTGATGCCGCCGGGCGTCAACCATGATATCGTGTTCGGCGAGCAGTTGTTGCGTTCGCAGACCCCCGATGAGGTGATTGCCCGCCTGAAAGCAAACTTGGACAAGGAAACAGACAAGAAAGCGCAAAGCTATCTGCATTATACGCTCTCTGAAGCATACGCTGCCTCCGGAGACACTTTGCGGCAGATGTATCACTTGGCACGGACGGCCATGCTGGACTTGGAAACGTCTGTGCGTGAGTATGCCGCCCTGCAAGAGTTGGCATGGCTGCTCTATTTGGAGAATGATACAGAACGTGCCTACCGCTACGTGGCCTGTTCGCTGGAAGATGCCATGGCTTGCAACGCACGGCTTCGTCTGTTGGAGAGCGGAAAGGTGTATCCCGTCATCGAAAAGACCCTCGCCGTGAGGAAGGAGGCAGAGCACCGGCGTACTACGATAATGCTGGCGGTGGTGGGATTTTTGTTCATGCTGCTGGTCTTGGCCACGTTTTACCTGGTCCGTTGGATGAAGCAACTGGAGGCAACGCGCCGGGAATTGTCTGAAGCGAATGACGCCTTGCAGGAAGAGGGACGGGTGAAGAATGCCTACATCGTTTGCTACCTGAACCGTTGTGTGGAGTATCTGGAGAAGCAGGAACAATATCGTCGTTCGTTGGAGAAGCTGGCTATGGCTTCGAAGCTGAGTGAATTGTTCAAACTGATACGTGACGACAGTTATTTGCGGGATGAACGTAAGGAGTTTTACACCGAGTTCGACCGTACGTTTCTGAGCCTGTTCCCTAATTTTGTGCAAGACCTTAATTCTTTGCTGGAAGATGACGCCCGGCTCAGTCTCCGCCAAGATGGTATGCTGAGCACCGAACTGCGTATCTTTGCCCTGATGCGTCTTGGAGTAGATGACACTGGCAGCATCTCGCATTTCTTGGGTTGTTCACTTACCACGGTATATAATTATCGCAGCAAGATGCGCAATCGCGCCAAGGGCGATAAAGATTCGTTTGAGGAGAGGGTGATGAAGTTGTAGTGGAATTTAAACCACAGATAACACAGATTATAATGATTATCACGGGTAATTTACCTGTTTAGAGCGTTTAAAATTCATTTTCCTGTCATCCCGAGCGTAGTCGAGGGATCTCACTATGCGCCTGAAAAGTATTAGGGAGATGTTTCGACTACGCTTCGCTTGCTCAACATGACAGAGAGAGCGATTTTTAAACTCTTATGAATCAGTGTTTAATCTGTATCATTTGCGTCATCTGTGGTTCTCCGTTAGAGTTTCGCGCAGTCGTCCTGCTCTGTGCCCAGGCAGTGTTGCACCGGAGTAAGTGTGAAGGTGAACGAGTAGTCCTGGTAGGGCAGGCGGTATTCTGGCAGCGGCAGTGCTCCCCAACTGTCAATGCAGCCCAGTCCCATCTGTGCCTTGTCGATGAGGACATTGGTCAGGTCGGCCGGTTCTACTTCGTTGGAGTGCCGCTGTATCTTGCGCGGTCCCTCGTCCAGCGATTCGATGGTGTAGTGCAGGGCCGAGGCTGAGAAGGGGGCTTCGGCCACAATCTCCAGTCCGTTGCCGCCGATGTTCAGCACGCGCCACCAGCGCAGGTCGGTCTTGTTGCCGTTCTCTTGTGGGCGGACATAGGGGTAGAACTGGCTGGCCACGCTTTGGCGGTAACGTCCCAGGAAGGTGTTGTGGTTGCGGTCGGCATAATTCTCGACGGGGCCACGGCCGTAATATTCGATGGTTTCGAATGAGCGGGGCATCTGGAGCTGCATGCCGAAGCGGAAGAGGTCGGATACTTCGCCCCCCTTGCAGGCTGTCATCTGCTGGGTCACTTTGATGGCTCCCCGGTTGTTGATGACGTAGGTCAGTGCCAGCTTACCGTTGACGGCGGGGATGTCGTAGGAGGCTTCTACCACGGCTTGTCCGTTGTCCATGCGTTGGTTGAGTGAGGTCAATTTCAGCTCGGGGTTGAGCCATACGCGGTAACGGTTCTGGAGGTTGGCTCCGAAGTCGTTGTCGGTAGGTGCTCGCCAGAAGTTGGGCTTCAGCACGCTGCCTTCTTTCAGGTAGGAGAGCCCGTCTGCTTCGTAGAGGCTGAGAAAGCCTGTCTCTTTGTTGAACTCGATGCGGAAGGCTTCGCCTGTGACGATGAGGTAGTGCGTATCGTTGTCGCGGATGGCGGGCTGGATGATGGTTTCGTTGCTTCCGGCTTGGTTCTCAAGGGTGAGGGCGGGCTGCTTGTAGGGGTTCAGCACGAGTTGGTCGCGGGCCACGGTGTAGCCGGCGGGCAGGAGCCCTTCGTTGGCTTTCAGCTTGTAGGATACGTTGAGCAGCCATTCGGCGCAGGTGCATGTGGCACCGATGGGCAGTTGGATGGTGGCTGTCTGTTGGGGTGCCACGTCGATGTTTTCTATGCGGCCGCTGCGCATTACACGTCCGTTCTTCAGTACTTGCCATTCCAGGTAGTAGGCCGAGAGGTCGCGGAAAAAGTTTTCGTTATAGATGTTCACTTTGCCTTGCTTCAGGTCGGCGGGTGTGGTCCAGATGTCTTGGTAGAAGTAGCGTACTTCGTAGGCGTGCGGGTTGGGCACGCGGTCGGGGCTGATGAGTCCGTTGTTGCAGAAGTTGATGTCGCTGGCGTCGAAGCGGTTGAAGTCGCCTCCGTAGGCATAGATGAGTCGTCCGTTCTTGCCCACTTTGTGGATGCTTTGGTCTACGAAGTCCCAGATGAATCCGCCCTGGTATTTGGGGTATTTACGCACCAGGTCCCAGTATTCTTTGAAGCCTCCCATGGAGTTGCCCATGGCGTGGGCGTATTCGCACTGTATGAGGGGTTTGGTCTTGGAGTTGTCTTCGCAATAGGCGCGGCAATTATCGTAGTTGTAGTACATGGGGCAGAAGATGTCTGTCTTGCCGTTGTATCCGGCGCGTTCGTATTGTACGGGCCGGCTGGGGTCTTCGGCTTTGACCCATTCGTAGGCGGTGTCGAAGTTGGGGCCGTAGCCGGCTTCGTTGCCCAGTGACCAGAAGATGATGGCGGGGTGGTTGAAGTTGCGTTGCACGTTGCGTTGGTTGCGTTCCATGTGTGCCAGGTGGTAGTCGTCGCGGCGTGCCAGGGTGGCTTCGTCGTAGCCCATGCCGTGTGACTCGATGTTGGCTTCGGCCACCATGTAGAGTCCGTAGCGGTCGCACAGTTCATACCAGTAGGGGTCGTCGGGGTAGTGGCAGGTGCGCACGGCGTTGATGTTGAGTTGTTTCATGAGGCGTATGTCTTGCTCCATGCGTTGGCGGGAGACGACGTAGCCGCCGTCGGGGTCCATCTCGTGGCGGTTGGCTCCTTTGAAGAGGACGGGTTGGCCGTTGACCAGGACTTGTGCGTCTTTCAGCTCGACTTTGCGGAAGCCTACGCGTATGGGGATGATTTCCGTGGGTGCCAGTTCGCCTATCTGTGCGTAGAGTGTATATAGATAAGGTGTCTCGGCTGTCCACTTGTGTGGGTTGCTGACGTTGAGGGTCACGTTTTCATTTCCGCGGGTGGTGGTGGCGGCTACTTCGCGTCCTTCGGCGTCTTTCAGTATCAGCGTGGCGCGGGCGTTGCCTTTCAGTTTGACTTGTACGTTGAGGGTGCCGTCGCGGTAGTCACTGTCCAGGTCGGGGGTGACGCGGATGTCTTCGATGCGGCGTTTGTCGCGTGCGTAGAGGTAGCAGTCGCGGCCGATGCCGGAGAAGCGGAAGAAGTCTTGGTCTTCGAGGTAGGTGCCGTCGCACCAGCGGAAGACTTGGAAAGCGATGAGGTTCTCGCGGCCTGGGCGGAGGTAGCGTGTGAGGTCGAATTCGGCCTCCAGCTTGCTGTCTTCGCTGTAGCCCACGAAGCGGCCGTTGACCCAGAGGTAGATGTTGGACGTGACGGAGCCGAAGTGGGCGATGATGTCTTTGCCGCTCCACGAGGCGGGCACGGTGATGGTGCGGCGGTAGGTGCCTACGTGGTTGCCTTCGACGGGCACTTGTGGCGGGTTGTTCTTGTATTGTTCGCGCCAGGGGTAGCCGATGTTGAGGTATTGCGGGTCGCCGTAGCCGTTCAGTTCCCATACGCCGGGCACGGGCATCTGTCCCCAGGCGCGGTCGTTGTAGTCGGCTTGCCAGAAGCCGGTGGGGCGGGCGTCGGCGTCGGCCACCCAGTTGAATTTCCACATGCCGTTGAGCGAGAGGTAGTACTTGGATTGGGTACGGTCGCCCCGGCGGGCCAGGTCGGGCGATTCGTAGGCAAAGTAGTCGGTGTGCATCGGGGCACGGTTGACGGCGTTGACGCCGGGGTCTTGCCACTCGGTGAACGTTTGTGCTTGCACCGTGCAGCCGAGCATGGCCATCAGGCCGATGGTAAGGTACTGTTTCATGGTTCTCTGTAATTAAATGTTTATAATAAGTATGTTGGTTGTTGTCGCGATGTAGCAGCCTCGTGCTATGGGTATGTAGCGGCAATCTTTCATCATCCGTCAGCGTTTTTTGTCTGCCTCCAGTTTCTCCCGCAGGAATTGCCCCGTGTAGCTGGCGGCGCAGGCGGCCACCTCTTCCGGTGTGCCTGCCACCACGAGGTTGCCCCCGCCGTCGCCCCCCTCGGGTCCGAGGTCGATGACGTGGTCGGCACACTTCACCACGTCCAGGTTGTGCTCGATGATGGTGATGCTGTGGCCGCGGCGCAGGAGGGCGTCGAAGGCTTCAAGCAACCGGCGTATGTCGTGGAAGTGCAGGCCCGTGGTCGGTTCGTCGAAGATGAACATCGTGGGGTCGGCCTTCTCCTGCGCCAGATAGTAGGCCAGTTTGACGCGTTGGTTCTCGCCGCCGGACAGGGTGGACGACGACTGGCCCAGTTTGATGTATCCCAGGCCGACGTCTTGCAGGGGCTGGAGCTTGCGGGCTATCTTCCGCTGCTTGTGGGTGTCGAAGAACTCGATGGCCTGGTCGACCGTCATCTCCAGCACGTCGTAGATGTTGGCGTCGTGGAAGCGGACCTCCAGCACATCCTGCTTGAACCGCTTTCCGTGGCACGCTTCGCACTCCAGCACCAGGTCGGCCATGAACTGCATCTCCACCGTGATGGTGCCCTCGCCCTTGCACTCCTCGCACCGTCCGCCCTCGCTGTTGAAGCTGAACGTGCCCGGCGTGTAGCCCATCTGCTTCGACAACGGCTGGTCGGCGTAGAGCTTGCGTATGTCGTCATAAGCCTTCAGGTAGGTCACCGGGTTGCTGCGCGACGACTTGCCGATGGGGTTCTGGTCGATGAACTCCACGTTGCGCAGGTTTTGCAGGTCGCCCCCTATGGAGACGAACTCGCCCGGGCGTTCGCTACATTCGTCCAGCTCCCGCTTCAGGGCGCGGTAGAAGATGTCGCGCACCAAGGTCGACTTGCCCGAGCCACTGACGCCCGTCACCACCGTCATCACGTTCAGCGGGAAGCGTACGTCGACACCCTTCAGGTTGTTCTCCCGTGCGCCCCGTATCTCGATGTAGCTGTTCCACGGGCGGCGCACGGCAGGCACGGCGATGGTCTCCTCGCCCAGCAGGTAGCGCACCGTGTAGCTGGTTTTAGTTGACGAGGTATCAGTTGACGAGTTGACGAGTTGACAAGTTGACGAGGCTGCAAGAGACTTGTCCCTCGTTCCCTCGTCAACTCGTTCCCTTGTTCCCTCGTCAACTCGTTCCCTTGTCAACTCGTCCCCTTGTCCCCTTGTCAACTCGTCAATATTTCCCTGATACACCACCTCGCCTCCCAGGCGTCCGGCCTTGGGCCCGATGTCGATGATGTAGTCCGCAGCGCGTATGATTTCCTCATCATGCTCCACCACCACCACCGTATTGCCCAACTGCTGGAGCTGGCGCAATACGCGTATCAGCTTGTCCGTGTCCCGGCTATGCAGTCCGATGCTTGGCTCGTCCAATATATAAAGACTCCCCACCAGGCTGCTTCCCAGCGACGTGGCCAGGTTGATACGCTGGCTCTCACCACCCGACAACGAGTTACTCAACCGGTTCAGCGTCAGGTAGCCCAACCCTACATCTATCAGGAAGCGGATGCGGCTGTTGATTTCCGCCAGTATGCGTGCGGCCACCTGGGCATCGTGGGCGTTCAGCTTCAGGTGGTCGAAGAACACTTTCAGCTCAGTCACAGGCAAGTCCACTAACTGGGAGATGCTCTTGCCCCCCACACGGACATAGTTGGCTTCTGGCTTCAGGCGCGTGCCGTGGCAGGCCGGGCAGATGGTTTTTCCACGATACCGGGCCAGCATCACACGGTATTGTATCTTATACTGGTTCTCCTGCAACATCTTGAAGAAGGCATTGATACCCTCGAAGTAGCGCGTGCCCTCCCACAGCATCCGGCGTTGCTCGTCGGTCAGCTCATAATAGGGGGTGAAGATGGGAAATCCCGCCTTCTCTGCTCCCCGTATGACCATGTCGCGCCATTCGCCCATCTTCTCCCCTCGCCAGCACACCACGGCACCGTCATAAACGGACAAAGCCCGGTTGGGCACTACCAAATGCTCGTCGATGCCGATGACCCGGCCAAACCCCTCGCACACAGGGCAGGCGCCAATAGGTGAGTTGAACGAAAACATCTGGTCGGTAGGCTCTTCGAATGTGATGCCATCTGCCTCGAATTTGGTGCTGAAGCGGAAAAGACTGGTACTTCCGTCTGCCTGGTAAAAGCGCAGCAGGCATGCCCCGTCTCCTTCATACATGGCCGTTTCAGCCGAATCAGCCAGGCGGCTCATCGCATCCTTGTCGTGCCCGGCTGTCATACGGTCTATCATCAGGAAAACAGTGTCGCCTTCCTCCGGCTGGTATTCGTCGATACGGACGGTTTGGCCATTCACCTCCAAACGTGTGAATCCTTCTTTCTGATAAGTATCCAATAGTTGGGAGAGTGTACGTCCTTCGCGTGGCACAATAGGAGTCAACACCGTAAAACGGGTTCCGTCAGGGTACTCCAACATGCAATTGACAATATCCTCGGGAGAGTGCTTTTTTACCTCTTGCCCGCTCACCGGGCTGAATGTATGTCCCACCCGTGCATAAAGCAGGCGCAGGTATTCGTATATTTCCGTAGAAGTACCTACGGTAGAACGTGGGTTGCGGCTGTTCACCTTCTGCTCGATGGCGATGGCAGGCGGTATGCCCTTGATGTAGTCACATTCCGGCTTGCTCATGCGTCCCAGAAACTGACGGGCGTAGCTGCTGAGGCTTTCTACGTAGCGACGCTGCCCCTCGGCATAGAGGGTATCAAACGCCAGCGACGACTTGCCCGAGCCACTCAGTCCGGTGATGACAACCAGCTTGTTGCGGGGTATCTTCACGTCAATGTTCTTCAGGTTATTGACGCGGGCCCCTTTTATTAGAATGTAATCAGATTCTGACATGTTGTGTAAGTGTTTGCTTCTGACATGGAAAGGGATGGGGAAGGTTATAGCTTGACTTTTTCCGACACCGGCTTCGACTCGTTCCACATCCGGTCTAAGGCCGTGACTACATAGCGGTATTTCTTTTTCCCATCAGTATAAGGTAGTTTGTAAAATGGGATAGGAGTGATGGCTACAATGTGGCTCGGGTCATCCAAATTGATGTCTTCCTTATTCTCAAAACGATAGACTACGTAGCGTACAGCACGTTGCATTTCGTTACGGTATTTAGGCTCTGTCCAGCAAAGGATATATCCGTCTTCCATCCATACAGGCTTTAACTTGCGAATCTTTTTGGGCGCTTCATTATCCATGAAATCAAACACAGGGATGAGTGAAGGATATTTTTGATAGTTCTGCATGAGTGCATCGCGGTATCTTCCTTTATTTTCTACAATTGCTGCGGCATACCAATGACAGCTTCCTTCGATAGACTGATAGCTGCGCTGAAGGGCAATCTTGCGGGGCAGTTGGTTAATGCGTGGGTTTTCAGGGTCGGCATGGCTGATGGTGTTTTCCACAGATTGTCCGATGAAAAGAGGGCGGTTTTCCGAGTGTAGAGCCCACCACCGGAGCAGTGTCTCGTAATCAGCTACGGGATGTCCGATTTCCCAGTATATTTGCGGGATATTGTAGTCTATCCATCCTTCGCGTGCCCATAGCAGGACATCGGCGTAGAGGTCATCGTAATTTTGCAGTCCATTGGTGCGACTGCCCAAGGGGTCGCTACTTTGGTTGCGGTAGATGCCGAAAGGTGAGACTCCAAATTTTACCCATGGTTTGGCTTCTCGTATGATGTCATGCAGTTCTTTGATAAGCAGATTTACGTTGTTGCGCCGCCAATCAGCCTTATTGGCAAACCCGCTTCCATAACTGGCATATGTGGCATCGTCGGGGAAATCTTTTCCGGCTACCGGATATGGATAGAAATAGTCGTCCATGTGAATACCGTCTACGTCATAGCGTGTTACTATATCAGCTACTACCATGCAAATATGCCGTCTGCTTTGGGGAAGTCCGGGATTAAAAAAAAGCTGGTTACCGTAGGGTAAGAACCAGTCCGGATGGATGTTGTAGATATGATTGGGAGCAAACGTGTTCTTTTGAGATGTTCTGGCACGATAGGGGTTTATCCATGCGTGTAGCTCCATGCCTCGTTTATGACATTCATCAATCATAAATTGCAGTGGGTCCCAATAAGGAGAAGGTGCCTGTCCTTGTACACCAGTCAAATAGCGGCTCCATGGTTCTAAGCGTGAAGCATAGAGTGCATCTGCTTCAGGGCGTACCTGAAAGATAATGGCGTTAAAGCCTACTTCTTGCAGAGAATTGAGTTGCGTGATGAGTGTACGTTTTATTTGTTCAGTAGCTATTCCTTTGAATTGTCCGTTGACGGTTTGTATCCATGCGGCACGAAATTCGCGTTTAGGATGTTGTGTCGTTTGAGCTTCGGCTTGTGTTTGGGGTGTTATACCCAACAGGGTGCACAAGGCGATGAAAAAAAGGTGTCTAATGCGCATTGTTTCTAACGTTGATTTGCATGCAAAGATAATACAAAAAAGTGAGATACTGAGCAAATCACGGAAATATGATTGAAAGTTAATGATTTATGGGATTTTGGCGATTCGGGTGAGTGCCAACTGAAACCGGGAAAAAGCCAACTTGAACCGTAATTGCGTTACCAGCCCGTTACCTGAAATCGGAACGGGTAACGGAATGGAAAAGCCCGGCAAAACGAGTCAGAAACGGCAGTCATACAGACGGTTGGCGAGGTTCGGGATAAAAAAGTCTTGCGGCAGGCTCGATTGCGCGGTCCGCTGCGGTTTACATACAGGCAAACAGCTCTACACAAGGTAATTTTGCAAACATAAAAAAGTAGTAACTATGAGTAGAGCGACATTCAAAATTTTATTCTGCCTGAAGCGCAACGCGCCGAAGAAGAACGGGCTGATACCGGTCATGTGCCGTATCACGGTGAACGGGAAAATCGCACAGTTCAGTTGCAAGCTGGACGTGGAGGAAAAGATGTGGAGCGTGGAGACCGGACGGCTGACCGGAAGAAGCAACGTGGCTCTGGAAGGAAACCGTATGCTGGACAAAATCCGCGTGGGTGTGAACAAGGCCTATCAGGACGTGTTCGATCGTGACAGTTATGTCACGGCGGAAAAGGTACGCAACGAATACCTCGGCATGGGCATGAACCACAAGACGCTGCTTGCCGTGTTCCGGCAGCACAACGAGGACTACGCCAAATTAGTGGGCAAGATGAAGAGCCAACGCAGCTATTGGAAATACTGTGTGGTTTACAAGCACTTGTCGGAGTTCATTAAAACCCGGTACAAGGTGGAAGACATCGCCTTGAAAGAGCTTGCGTCCGCCTTTATCACGGACTTCGAGCTGTTCCTCCGAGTGGAGAAAGGACATTGCACTAACACAGTATGGTCATACATGATGCCTTTCCGCAGCATCATTTTCACCGCCATCAACAACGGCTGGTTGCAGCGCGATCCGTTCTATGCCTACCACATCACGAAGGAGGAAACGAAACGGGGCTACCTGACGAAAGAGGAAATCACGCAGATGATTAACGGCTCGTTCAAACGAAAGAACTACGGGCTGGTACGCGACCTGTTCATCTTCTGCTCGTTCACAAATGTTGCACTAAACAGAATGTGATTGCAAATCAGAAAGTTACCATCTGGCGAAAAGAAAATAGGTAATGGTTTAGAAACCATAGAGATTCACCATTTTGCCTATGTTTAATGTGTCAATCAACTATACAAAAATAAGGAATATCGCTGGAAAAATCGAACAAAACCAGCAGATTAATGCAATAAAAACTGAAATTTAAGCAGTTAGGAGAAAATCACGGAAGTTTGGGAAATGTGGAAAAGCCACGCGACTTTGACCCTTTTGGCCAAGCGGGATTTGCCCCCCTTTGGCTACAATATGATTGCCCCTTTAAAGTCCTGGTGTTAGGGGTCAATTTTATTTTACCCTTTTAAAATTTCCCGTTTTTCTTAGCCCTTAACTTTCGCATACTTTCACCATATAACTCTATGGTATGAGCT
>NZ_JAMBLS010000032.1 GCF_023336905.1 Bacteroides sp. ET71 | reverse complement strand
GGGGCAAATCCTAGTTGGCCAAAAGGATCAAAGTCGCGTGGCTTTTCCACGCTCCATAACGACAACCTGTGCGCCATCTCCTCCGTGCTACATATACATACACTCCCCTGTTCCATCTCTTCCAGGGCAGCATCTACCTTCGCCCTCAATTCAGCAGAGAAATACAGGGGGCATCAGGACACTGCGCGTCCATGAAAGCCTCAATGGCCTCCAGCTTCAGCTCGTCATCCAGCACAAACAAACGCTGGAGCAACTGATGTTTACGTTCTATGATACTCATATCGTTTTCCTTAGATTGATTACTGTTCATTCACCGGCATGGCCAGCATCTCTTGCAGGATGCCCAGCGCCTCGGCCACGGTAGTGACCTCCTTCACCAACATCGAGCGCTTGCCGTTCTGCTCGCGCAGGTCGCAGCGGCGGGTGTACTTCATCATGTAGGCAATGAGGCGGCCGAAAGCCTGGCTCTGATAGTAGGGACTGTCGGGATTGCTCACCAGGTAGAGCGTCATGCGCCCGCCCTTGAGGAAGACCTTCTCGGCACCCAGCCGGGCGGCGATGCGGCGCAAGGGGACGATGCGGAGCAGTTCCTCCGTCTCGTGCGGCACAGGGCCGAAGCGGTCGACCAGGCGGTCGCGGAAAGCCTCCACATCCTTGTCCAGCGTCAGGCCGTCCAGCTCGCGGTAGAGCAACATGCGCTCGCTGCTACCGGTCACGTAGTCGGCGGGCAACAGCAGTTCGAGGTCGCTCTCCACCTGGCACTCTTCGACGAACTGCTCGCCGCTGATTTTGCCCGAGCCGTCGGCAGCCTGCTGCTCCTCGGCCACGAGGTCGGCAAACTCATCGGTCTTCAGCTCGCGCACAGCCTCGGACAGAATCTTCTGATACGTCTCATAGCCCAGGTCGGCAATGAAGCCGCTCTGCTCGGCGCCCAGCATGTTGCCCGCCCCGCGTATATCGAGGTCCTGCATGGCGATGTGTATGCCGCTGCCCAGGTCGCTGAAGTTCTCGATGGCTTGCAGGCGGCGTTTGGCCTCGGGCGTCAGGCTGGACAGAGGAGGTGCCAGCAGGTAACAGAAAGCCTTCTTGTTGCTGCGGCCCACGCGGCCACGCATCTGGTGCAAGTCCGAGAGGCCGAAGTTCTGCGCCTGGTTGATGATGATGGTGTTGGCGTTGGGGATGTCGATGCCGCTCTCGATGATGGTAGTGGCCAGCAGCACGTCGTAATCATAGTTCACGAAGTCCAGAATAATCTTCTCCAACTCTTCGGGAGCCATCTGCCCGTGGCCGATGCAGACGCGGCAGTCGGGGATGTTACGCTCGATGAGTGCCTTCAGCTCCGGCAGGTTGGCGATGCGGTTGTTGACGAAGAACACCTGCCCGTTGCGGCTCATCTCGAAGTTGATGGCGTCGGTAATGACCTCTTCGTTGAACGTATGCACCTCCGTCTGTATGGGATAGCGGTTGGGCGGCGGCGTCTGTATGACACTGAGGTCGCGCGCCCCCATCAGCGAGAACTGGAGGGTGCGGGGTATGGGCGTGGCAGTCAGGGTGAGGGTATCAACGTTGACCTTCATCTGCCGCAGCTTCTCCTTGACGCTGACGCCGAACTTCTGCTCCTCGTCGATGATGAGCAGGCCCAGGTCCTTGAACTTGACGTCTTTGCCCAGGATACGGTGCGTGCCGATGAGGATGTTGACCTCGCCCGCGGCCAGCCCCTTGATGACGGCACGTGCCTGAGCCGAAGTGCGGGCACGGCTGAGGTACTCCACGCGGCAGGGCATGTCCTTCAACCGCTCGCGGAAGGTCTGGAAGTGCTGGTAGGCCAGGACGGTGGTGGGCACCAGTACGGCCACCTGCTTGTTGTCCGTCACGGCCTTGAACGCGGCGCGTATGGCCACCTCCGTCTTGCCGAAGCCCACGTCGCCGCACACCAGGCGGTCCATCGGGCGGGCGCTCTCCATGTCGGCCTTCACCTCGGCGGTAGCCTTGCTCTGGTCGGGCGTGTCTTCGTAGAGGAAGCTGGCCTCCAGCTCGCGTTGCAGGAAGCTGTCGGGGCTGAACTGGAAGCCCTTCTCCTCGCGGCGCTGGGAGTACAGCTTGATGAGGTCGCGGGCAATGTCCTTAATCTTCTTCTTCGTGCGGTCTTTCAGTTTCTCCCAAGCCCCCGTGCCCAGCTTGTTCAGGCGGGGCGGCTCGCCCTCCTTGCCCTTGTATTTGGACACTTTGTGCAGGGAGTGGATGGAAACGAACACCACATCGTCGTTCTGATAGACCAACTTCATCACCTCCTGCGTGGTGTTGCCGTTGGGGATGCGCACCAGTCCGGCGAAGCGCCCCACGCCGTGGTCGGTGTGCACCACGTAGTCGCCGGGGGTGAACTGGTTCAGCTCCTTCAAGGAGAGGGCCACCTTGCCGCTGCGTGCCTTGTCGCTCTTGAGGTTATACTTATGGAAGCGGTCGAACAACTGGTGGTCGGTGAAGATGCAGAGGTGCAGGGTCTCGTCGGCAAAGCCTTCGTGCAGGGTCTTGTCGACGGCGGTGAAGGTAATGCGGTCGCCCCGGTCGTCGAAGATGGCGCGGATGCGGTCGGTCTGCTTGCGGCTGTCGCTACATATATATAATGTATAGCCTCGGGAGAGATAGTCGGTGAAGCTTTGCGCCACGAGGTCGAAGTTCTTGTGGAAGATGGGTTGCGCCGAGGTATGGAAGGCGAGTGTGGCATCCGGCGTCCCCGTAGGCTTGGTGCCGAACTCCAGGCGGCGGAAGTCGAGGGCACGCACGGTGAACTCTCCTCCGTCGATGAGCTTGCCGTCCAGCGAGATGGCGCCGTTCTCCTCGGCCTCGCGGGCGGCAATGGCCTGCGGAGTGAGCGCCTCGTCGTGCACTTGCTGGATGCGTTCCCTCAGCCAGAGGAAGTCGCGCATGGCCAGCACGGTGTCGGCAGGCAGGAAGTCGAGGAAGGAGACCATGCCTCCCGTGCCCTTCTGCTCGAGGTCGTGGCTGAGGTCGGGCACGATGACGATGCCGTCCTTCCGGTCCTTCGACAACTGCGTCTCCACCTCGAAGGTGCGGATGCTCTCCACCTCGTCGCCGAAGAAGTCGATGCGGTAGGGGTATTCGGAGGAGAAGGAGAAGACGTCGATGATGCTGCCGCGCACGGCATACTGGCCGGGTTCGTAGACATAATCCACGCGCTCGAAGCCGTAGCTGTGCAGCACCTCGGTGACGAAGGTCATGTCCACCCGCTCGTTGGCATGGAGCTTCAGGGTCTTGTCGGTCAGTTCGGTGCGCGACACCACCTTCTCGGCCAGGGCGTCGGGATAGGTGACGATGCAGAGGGCCGAGTCGGCCCGTTGCAGGCGGCTCAGCACCTCGGTGCGCAGTATCTCGTTGGCGGCATCCTTCTGCCCGTACTTGATGGCGCGGCGGAAAGACGAGGGGAAGAACAGCACTTCCGCGTCGCCCAGCACTTGCACCAGGTCGTGGTAGAAATAGCCGGCTTCTTCCACATCGCCCAGGATGAAGACAAACGGACGGAGGGCCTGCCCGGCCAGCACGGAGGCGAAGAGCGAGGCAGACGAGCCCACGAGGCCCCCGCAATAGATATGATGAACGGACGGCGTGTCCAGCAGACGCCGCATGGCCTCCACGTTGGGATGGGCGGCATAGAGTTGTTGCAGTTCGCTTAGGGTCATACTCTTTCGGTTTACGGGCGCAAAAGTACGAAATAATCGCCCAACTTGCGCGGGATGTGAGGGAAAAGCTGTACTTTTGCAAGTGATAATCCGGCTACAAGCTACGAGCTAATAAAGACTATGAATACTACTTCGGACAGCATCGTCATCATCCCCACCTACAACGAGCGGGAGAACATAGAGAACATCATTCGCGCCGTCTTCGGACTGGAGCACGGTTTCCACATCCTGGTGGTGGAGGACAACTCGCCGGACGGAACGGCCGACATCGTCAAGCGGCTGCAACGCGAGGAGTTTGCCGACCGCCTCTTCATGCTGCAACGCCCCGGCAAGCAGGGACTGGGCACGGCCTACATCGCCGGCTTCCGCTGGGCACTGGAGCGGGACTATGAATACATCTTCGAGATGGATGCCGACTTCAGCCACAGCCCCGCCGACCTGCCGCGCCTCTATGCCGCCTGTCATGACGAGGGGGCGGACGTCAGCATCGGCTCGCGCTACGTCAGCGGCGTCAACGTGGTCAACTGGCCCATGGGACGCGTGCTGATGTCCTACTTCGCCTCGAAATACGTGCGCCTCATCACCGGCCTGCCCATCCACGACACCACGGCGGGATTCGTGTGCTACCGCCGCCGCGTGCTCCAGACCATCCCGCTGGACAGCATCCGCTTCAAGGGCTACGCCTTCCAGATAGAGATGAAGTTCACCGCCTACAAGTACGCCTTCCGCATCCACGAGGTGCCCGTCATCTTCATCAACCGCGAGCTGGGCACGTCGAAGATGAACTCCAGCATCTTCGGCGAAGCCGTCTTCGGCGTCATCCGCCTGAAGTGGGACAGCCTGTGGCGGAAATACCAACGCTAACCCCATAGCCCGACCCGGAGGGTCCGGGGGGTTACTACCCGGAGGGTCCGGGGGGTTACTACCCGGAGGGTGCCGGGGGTTACTACCCGGAGGGTACCGGGGGTTATAACCCGGAGGGGGCGCCGGGAGGGTTAACCCTGCGGGGGCGCTGGGGCATAACCCTGCGGGGGTGCAGGATTGTAAAACGATTAATACCAAGATTTATATAGCAATGAAACGAACCCTGATACACAACGCAACCATCATCAACGAGGGACAGCGCAAGCAAGGCTCCCTCGTCATCGCCGACGGGCGCATCGCCGAGATACTGACCGACGGCCGGCCCCTCTCCGCCCCGTGCGACGAGACCATCGACGCCACTGGCTGCTGCCTGCTGCCCGGCGTCATCGACGACCACGTGCACTTCCGCGACCCCGGACTGACGCACAAGGCCGACATCTTCAGCGAAAGCCGCGCCGCAGCCGCGGGCGGAGTGACCTCCATCATGGACATGCCCAACACCAACCCGCCCACCGTGACCCTCGAAGCCCTGGAGCAGAAACAGGCGTTGCTGGCAGAGAAGTGCGTGGTGAACCACTCGTGCTACTTCGGCGCCACCAATGACAACTACACCCTCTTCCCCCGCCTGGACCGGACGCGCGTGTGCGGCATCAAGCTCTTCATGGGCTCCAGCACGGGCAACATGCTGGTGGACCGCATGGACAGCCTGCGGCGCATCTTCGGCGGCACGGACATGCTCATCGCCGCACACTGCGAAGACCAGGACATCATCCGCCGCAACACCGAGAAATACAAGGCCGCCTACATCGAAGGGGCCGACATCCCCCTCAACAAACATCCCTACATCCGCACCGTGCAGGCCTGCTACGCCTCGTCGCGCCTGGCCGTCCAACTGGCCACCGAAGCCGGCGCCCGCCTGCATGTGATGCACGTCTCCACGGCCAAGGAACTGCCACTGTTCAGCAACGCCCCCCTGGACGGGACGAAGCAGATAACGGCCGAAGCCTGCGTGGCCCACCTGCTGTTCGAGATGAAAGACTACAAGATGCTGGCCGCCTGCATCAAGTGCAACCCCGCCGTCAAACGCCAGGCCGACCGCGACGCCCTGCGCCGGGCCGTCGTGGAGGGGCAGATAGACCTCATCGCCACCGACCACGCCCCGCACCTGCTGACCGAAAAGACCGGAGGCGCCCTGAGGGCCGCTTCGGGCATGCCGATGGTGCAGTTCTCGCTGGTCAGCATGTTGCAGTTGGCCGACGAAGGCATCTTCACCCCCGAACTCGTGGTAGAGAAGATGTGCCACGCCCCCGCCCGCCTCTTCCGCATCGAAGGCCGCGGCTTCATCCGCGAAGGCTACCGGGCCGACCTGGTACTGGTCCGCCCCCACACCCACTGGCAACTGACCCGCGACAAGATTCTGAGCAAATGCGGCTGGAGCCCGCTGGAAGGCCGCACCTTCGAATGGCAGGTGGAAAAGACCTTTGCCAACGGACACCTTGTCTACGACCACACCACGGGCGTGGACGACACCTACCGCGGAGAGGAGCTGCGCTTCCATGCCTGACGCACAGTTGCTCACCTATCGGATTCACGAAGTAGCCCCCTACATCAACTGGACGTACTTCTTCCATGCCTGGGGATTCAAGCTCACAGCCACGCACACGCCGGAAGCACGGCAACTGCAAGCAGACGCCCGGCAGTTGCTGGACGAACTGGAAGGCGAGCTTGCCACGTCCAGCATCTTCCGCCTCTGCCGCGCCAATGCGGACGAAGACAACCTCCTCATCGAAGGCGGCACCGTCTTCCCGTTACTGCGCCAGCAGAAACCCAACACACAGGGAGCTCCCCACCTCTGCCTGAGCGACTTTGTGCGGCCGCTGTCGTCGGGCAAGGCAGATACGGTGGGACTGTTCGCCTCTACCGTCAACGGGCTTGAAGCCCTTCACGCTCCGGACGACCCCTACCGCGACCTGCTCATCCAGACCCTCGGCGACCGCCTGGCCGAAGCCGCCACAGAGAAGATGCACCAATACGTCCGCCAGACAGCCTGGGGCTACGCTCCGGACGAGGACCTGCCCATCCCCGACCTGCTGGCCGAACGCTTCCAAGGCATCCGCCCCGCCGTGGGCTACCCTTCCCTGCCCGACCAGTCCGTCAACTTCATCCTGGACAACCTGCTGGACATGCAACGCATCGGCATCACCCTGACAGAAAACGGAGCCATGCATCCGCACAGCTCCGTTTCCGGATTGATGTTGGCCCATCCTGCCGCCCGCTACTTCGCTGTGGGCCGCATCGGCGAAGACCAACTGAAGGATTACGCCCGCCGCCGCGGACTCACAGTGGAAAGAATGAAAAAGTTCCTGGCCGCTCTACTTGGATGACACCAAATCTGATTATTTTTGCACAGGCTTGTGATTTATCAACACTCCGGGCGACTTATACAGTAAAAATAACCCATAGGGAACAGGAATTCTTTAACAAGAAGATGGAAAACATAGAGCAAGAGTTTATAGCCACGATACGGACCTATGAGCGCGTCATCTACAAGGTGTGCTATATGTACGCCACAACCGACACACCCCTGAATGACTTATACCAAGAGGTCGTGCTCAACTTGTGGAAAGCGTTTGGCAAGTTCAGGCATGAATGTAAAATATCCACCTGGATATACCGCATCGCGCTGAACACTTGCATCAGCTTTATCAGGAAAGGGAAGAACACACCCGAAATCGTCACCCTGACACCGGCTTTTGACCGGACGGAGGATGACGACGAAACGGAAACCATGCTACGGCAGCTCTACCAGATGATAAACCGTCTCGGACAACTCGAGAAATCCATCATTCTGCTCTACCTGGAAGACAAAAGCTACGAAGAGATAGCCGAAATCACCGGTCTGACAGTAACCAACGTAGCCACCAAACTGAGCCGTATCAAAGACAAACTGAGGAAAATGAGAAAGGAGGACTAAACATGGAACTAGATGAACTGAAAAAATCATGGAATGTGGTAGATACACAATTGGACAAAAAGGCATTAGTAGATGAACAAGAAATGGCCAAGCTAATCTCTAGCGGGAAAGCCAATACACAAAAACAACTGGGGCATCTCAGCCTCATACAGCGCATCTCACTATGCGTGGGGGGAGGACTGCTACTCCTGCTCATACCGGCATGGATATGGGCACCGGATTTCATGGAATCCCAAAGCCACCTCACGCGGAAAGTCATCATCCTACTGACATTCCTGGCCATCAGCCTGATTGCCGGATTGCTCTGGGACTGGAAAACATTCCAGCACCTCAAATCCATACGCATTGACGAAATGAGCATCGTAGAGGTAAGCCGGCGCATGAACATATTCCAACGCCACATGCGTTACGAGACTATCGCCGCCGGCATATGGATAGTTCTCTTCAACGCACTCTACTTCTGGGTCATGGGCTATCATCAGGCTCCCCCCAGCACGCAAGCATTAGTCATCGCCCTCCTATTAGCGGCAGACATACTTATTATTTACATCCTTTACAAAAAGGTCATGTACAAATACATCAATGACATCCGCAAAAACATTGAAGAGTTAAAAGACATATGCACCGAATAACCCTGCTCCTGCTCATTGTTCTGCTAATCCCAGACTTGTACATTTACTTCACCTACATCATCCGGAAGGTCAAAAATGCCCTGCTGCGTTTTTCCTACTGGATTCCGACTCTGCTGTTGGGACTTCTTTACATATACTTCATGTTTCTTACGGGTGACAATGCCCTGTCCCACCACCCTCTCGGCATCGGACGACTGGCCATTGCCATCATGCTGTTTGCCGTCCCCAAACTGCTTTTCATGCTGGTTTCCGCAACAGGCAATCTGCTGCATTTTCTCATCCATCCATGCCCACGCCGTCCGTTCACCACACTCGGCATAATCCTCGCCATTATCAGTTTCGGATGCATTGCCTACGGTTCATTCATCGGTACTACACGTTTCGATGTAAAAGAAGTAGAATATGCCTCACAAACTCTACCTGCCGGTTTCGACGGCTATCGTATCGTACAGCTCTCAGATATTCATATCGGAAGCTGGCAAGGACATCCGGAATCGGTGCAAGAACTCGTCGACTTATCCAACAGCCAGCAACCAGATTTAATAGTCTTTACCGGAGATCTGGTAAACCAACGCAGTGATGAGCTAAACTCTTTCCTGAATATTCTTTCACAACTTCAAGCACCAGACGGCGTCTATTCCATTTTGGGCAATCACGACTATGGAACCTATTATCATTGGAAGAGTCCCCAAGAAGAGAAAGCGAACCTACAGAATCTTATCAGACAAGAAAAGGACATGGGTTGGAAAATGCTGAACAACGACCATGCAATCATCCATCACAACGGCGACAGTATCGCATTGATTGGTGTAGAGAATGACGGTGAACCTCCTTTCTCTCAATACGCCGACCTGCCACGCGCTTTACAGGGAACGAACGGCATGTTTAAGATTCTGCTCAGCCACAACCCTACCCATTGGCGCCGCGAAGTACTTTCCACTTCAGACATAGACCTGATGCTGGCAGGACACACGCATGCCATGCAAGGTATTCTGTTCGGACACTCACTGGCAGAACTTAAATATCCAGAATGGAAAGGCATGTATTGGGAAGGTAAACGTGCACTCTATGTCAACATTGGCATCGGATACGTAGGCCTACCCTTCCGCTTCGGAGCATGGCCAGAAATCACAGTGATTACATTAAAAAAGGAATAATGCCCTTTACTCTCCTCTACTCTATGAAATAAATATGTATCTTTGCCGCAACAAAAGAAGAGCTTTATGAAGATACTCTACAGAATCTATCAATTATGTATTGTCCTGCCCATTTTCCTGGTGCTGACTTTGCTAACTGCCCTCACCACAATTATCGGTTCCCTGATAGGAGGGGCTCACGTATGGGGATATTATCCCGGTAAAATATGGTCACAACTGACTTGTTACCTGCTGCTACTTCCCGTACAGGTAAAGGGACGAGAGAAGCTGGATAAGTGTACCTCATATGTTTTTGCTCCTAATCATCAAGGAGCCTTCGACATTTTCCTTATTTATGGTTTCTTGGGACGCAATTTCAAATGGATGATGAAAAAGAGTCTGAGAAAAATTCCATTTGTGGGTAAAGCCTGCGAAAGTGCCGGCCATATCTTTGTAGACCGCACCAATCCTAAAGGAATGTTGACCACTATCCGCCAAGCAGAACGCTCACTGACAAATGGAGTATCTTTAGTAGTCTTTCCCGAAGGTTCTCGTACAAAAGATGGGCATTTGGGTTCTTTTAAAAGAGGTGCTTTCCAATTGGCAGACGATTTACAACTGCCTGTGGTACCAGTCACCATTAATGGCTCATTCGATGTACTGCCACGAAACGCCAAATGGGTACGCCGTCACCGATTAACGCTAATCATCCACCAACCCATTCCGTCTCACGGTAAAGGACCTGAAAACGTAAAAATACTGATGGATGAAACTTACAAAGCTATTGCCAGTGGATTGAATTAAAAACAAAATTCTTATGAAGAATGAAAAAGAAATTCCTGTACTGCTTTTGACTGGTTATCTGGGCAGCGGAAAAACCACTTTAGTCAACCACATCTTATCCAACGAACGTGGCATTAAATTTGCTGTCATTGTCAACGATATAGGTGAGGTAAACATAGATGCAGACCTTATTCAACAGGGAGGTATCGTTGGTAAAAAGGATGATAGTTTGGTAGCGCTGCAAAATGGTTGCATCTGCTGCACGCTGAAAGCTGACCTTATCCAGCAAGTCTTCGAGCTAATGAAAATGCAACGCTTTGACTACATAGTCATCGAAGCCAGCGGTATTTGTGAGCCAGAACCTATTGCCCAGACTCTTTGTTCTATTCCTCAACTGGGTGGAGCTTATACCAAATATGGTAAATGCCGTCTGGATTGTGTGGTCACTGTAGTAGATGCTTTACGCCTGCAGGACGAATTTGCTTGTGGCAATACTCTCACACGTCCCAACATCGACGAAGAAGACATCGAAAATCTTATCATCCAGCAAATAGAATTTTGCAACATCATTCTGTTAAACAAAGCTTCGGAAGTGAAGCCTGAAGAGCGGACGCGTATTAAGCAAATTATACGCACCTTACAACCGGCAGCCCAAATCATTGAGTGTGATTATGCCAAAGTAGATTTGGACAAAATTATCGGCACGCACCTCTTTGACTTCGAACGTGTCGCAACTTCTGCCGGATGGGTACGCGAAATTGAGCGCCAAGCCACTGCCGAAGAAGAACGCGAAGCCAAAGCTCTTATCCACCACCATCACCACCATGAAGAAGAAGGGGAACACCATCACCACCATGCGGAAGGCGGTGAAGTGGAAGAATATGGCATAGAAACGTTTGTCTACTACCGGCGTCCGGCTTTCGACATCCATAAGTTTGATTATTTCGTGGCGACCCAATGGCCTAAAAACGTCATCCGCACCAAAGGAGTCTGCTACTTCAGCCACAACCGTGATATGTCTTTCTTGTTTGAACAAGCCGGCAGGCAAAAACAAATTAAAGAAGCCGGCCTATGGTATGCTACTGCCTCTGAAGAAGACTTGATTGAGTTGATGCGCCAAGAACCCGGATTGTTGCGCGACTGGGACGAAAAATACGGTGACCGTATGATTAAGTTGGTGTTTATCGGGCAGCATTTAGACAAAGCAGCTTTGACGAAGGCGTTGGATGACTGTTTAGAATAATTGCTTATTATAAGAAAAGGCCGGGGCAGCATAATTCTGTCCCGGCCTTTTCTATTTTAATCTTATCAATGACTGTTTACAGCCATATTCTCTTGCAAACGTTTGTGTTCCTCCATCAGCTTCATATTCTCCTTGGCTTTGGAAAGGAAATCTTTCACCAGCGGATTGTCTTTGAAAGACATGGGAGCTGTCCGCATGATGTCTTCCACCTGTTCTGTCATCATCGGATAGGGCAATGTAGTACACATCATCATGAACACACTGGGACCTAAGACATTCTCGTAATTATCGGTAATGAAACGGTGGGTATAGTCGTCCATTTCTTTCAATTTCTTGTCCACTTGTTGCTTCAAGTCGTCATGTATCTCATCTATGTCCGCACCATCCAGTACCATTTGGGCTTCTTTGCGTTCCAGTTCTTCGATGGAGCGCTCCAAATCGTTCCGTTGTTCGATAAAGCCATAAAGCCGGTCATTGAGGGGAGTTCCTTTGGCCACCAAACTGCCTGGCGCAATGGATACAAAGACTTTGCCATCTTCCAGCACCAAGGGCATCAGCGCGTCATTGTTCATATAAAGAGTAACCATACGTACTGAATCGACCGGCCCTTTCATCTTGAAACTTCCGTGAATAACTTCGGCAGAATCGATTGGCACCCAAACGCCGTCCTGGAGCATTTTCAGATAAAGGACTTTACCATCCAAGCTTATGATGGATGAAGTGCCTTCCACCCGATATTTGCGGCTACACGAAGAGAAAAGCACGGTCAACAGCAGCAGAGGTAATAGCACATTCACACCTATTTTGTTCATATTGCAGCACATGATGATTGGTTTAGTCGGGGCAAAGGTATTAATATTCCTTATAAACGGGCAGGAAAGAAAGGTATTTTCAGGTGGTTTACGTATTTTTGCACAATCAAAAAAACAGGCAAGGCCCCGTGTACCAGAAACGACGAGCGTCGCTAACCGAAAACAACGGGCGCGGCTCTTTGCCGACAGAGAGCCGCGCCTCCTGCTGACGAAGGATGGCTCTTCCGGACAACGGAGAAGCGTGCTCCCAATGAACAGACATTCATTTTAAAACATAAAAGAGCATTTATGAACGTAAAGAAGTACCTCGTGGCGGCGTTTGCCGCTCTGACAGCCTGGTCGGCACAAGCCGACGAAGGCATGTGGCTGCTCCAACTGATGAAGCAGCAAAACTCCATTGACATGATGAAGAAACAAGGTCTGAAGCTGGAAGCCGATGACCTGTACACCCCTAACGGCGTGTCGCTGAAAGACGCCGTTGGCATCTTTGGCGGTGGATGCACGGGCGAAATCATTTCCCCCGAAGGACTTATACTCACCAACCATCACTGCGGATATGCTTCCATACAACAACATAGCAGCGTAGAACACGACTATCTGACAGACGGATTCTGGGCCATGAGCCGTGCCGAAGAGCTGCCTACTCCGGGGCTGAAATTCCGCTTCGTCCATCGCATCGTCGACATCACAGACCTGGTAAACAGCAAAGTGAAATCCGGTGAAGTAGACGAATACACCGCCATGACCTCCCCCTTCTTACGCAATCTGGCCCAGGAAGAATTGGCCAAAAGCGACCCGAACGGCAAACCGGGCATCGTGGCACAAGCCTTGCCCTTCTATGCCGGCAACAAGTACTACCTTATCTATTATAAAGTGTACAGCGACGTGCGCATGGTAGCTGCCCCCCCCTCGAGCGTAGGCAAATTCGGCGGTGAGACAGACAACTGGATGTGGCCCCGCCACACGGGCGACTTCTCCATCTTCCGCATCTATGCCGACAAGAACGGCGAACCCGCCGAATACAGCGCCGACAACGTTCCCCTGAAGACACCCAAATTCCTGCCCATCTCCATCAAAGGACTCGACGAAGGCGACTACGCCATGATTATGGGTTTCCCCGGCTCTACCGAACGCTACTTGACGCAGAGCGAAGTGCGCCAACGCATGACCGCCGTCAACCAAGCCATGATTGACATGCGTACCGTCTACCTGGACGTATTGAAGAAATACATGGCACAAAGCGACAAAACACGCATCCAATACGCCAACAAATTTGCTGGAAGCAGCAACTACTGGAAAAACTCCATCGGCATGAACAAGGCTATCGTAGACAACGACGTGCTGAATACCAAGGCCGGACAAGAGAAAAAATTCGCAACTTTCGCCCAAGGCAAACCTGAATACGAAGGCGTGGTAGAGAAAATCGATGCCCTGGTAGATGCCATGACCCCATCCTTACGCCAATTAGAATACCTCGGCGAAGGCCTCAGCCGCGCTATCGAGTTCGGTTGCCCCCCTGCCGTGATGGACAAGATAAAAGAAGCCTTGGAAAGCAAAAACGATTCTCTGCTAAACGCAGCCAAGGAACAACTGACAGAAGTATTCCAAGACATCTACAACAAAGACTACGACCCACAAGTAGACCGCGCCGTAGCCAAAGCCATCCTACCAGCCTTGGCCAAAGCCCTGAAGCCGGAAGAACTGCCCGCTTTCTACCAAACCATCCAAAAGGAATATAAGGGCGACTACTCGGCCTACGTGGACGACCTGTTCGACACATCCATCCTCGGGAGCCAAGAAAATTTCGACAAATTCATGAAGAAGCCAACAGTGAAAGCCATTGACAAAGACATGGCCACTGCCTACAGCCGCACCAAGCTGGCCAAGATGCAAGAAGCAGCCGCCAAACTAAACGAGCACGCCGACGAACTCAGTCTCTTGCACAAAGCCTACATCCGCGGCTTGAGCGAAATGAAGCTGCCCGTCCCCTCTTATCCCGATGCGAACTTCACCATACGTCTGACCTATGGCAACGTAAAATCATACAGCCCCAAAGATGGCGTACGCTACAAATATTTTACTACCACTGACGGCATCCTGGAAAAAGAAGATCCCACGAATCCGGAATTTGTAGTACCAGCCAAACTGAAAGAGCTGATTCAGAAAAAAGACTTTGGCCGCTATGCCATGGCCGATGGCACCATGCCCGTCTGCTTCCTGACCACCAACGACATCACGGGCGGCAACTCCGGCAGCCCCGTCATTGATGGCGAAGGACGCCTTATCGGCACAGCTTTCGACGGCAACTGGGAATCATTGAGCGGCGACATCAATTTCGACAGCAACCTGCAACGCTGCATTGCCCTCGACATCCGCTACATGCTCTTCATTCTCGACAAACTGGGTGGCTGTAAGCACTTGATTGACGAAATGACCATCATCGAATAATATAATCCGCATTTACCCCCTCACAGACTCAGGGGCGGACGGGACAGAAGACACTCCCCTGCCATCGTCCGCCCCTTTGCTTACTGTTACCTTTCCGTTATCCATTCGTTTCACCTTCGCTTCACCTCCGTTTCACCTTCGTTTCACCTTCGTTTCACCTTCGCTACTGGTCTTATTCCAGATAAGAGAATTGTAGGCTTTACATCAAATGGAAAAAGTCAGTAAAAAGCAGGAAAATAATATTCATTGGGGCTCTCCTTCATCGCGAGGTAATTTTTCGCTCTCCGTTTCTTTCTTTTGAAATAAAACTGTATATTTGCCGACAAACAACAAATCCATATTCACACTTAATACATTCATTTTCTTATGAAACAAATTCTATTTGCCATCCTGCTCTTCATAGCTTCCCCCCTTGCGAAAGCCGATGAAGGCATGTGGATGCTCACAGACCTGAAGACACAGAACGAAGCAGCAATGATGGCACTCGGATTGCAAATACCCGTCGAAACGATTTACAACACCGATTCACTCTGCCTTAAAGATGCCGTAGTGCAATTTGGAAAAGGATGTACCGGCGAAGTAATTTCCTCACAAGGTCTTGTACTGACTAACCATCACTGTGGATATGCATACATACAACAGCACAGTAACGTAAACAACGACTACTTGACCAAAGGATTCGTGGCCCGCACACAACGTGAAGAACTGCCTTGCCCGGGATTGAGCGTCACATTCATAGACCGCATCCTGGATATCACATCATACGTCCGCGAACAGTTGCAAAAAGAATCAGACCCGCAAGGGGTCAAATCTTTGTCTCCCAAATATCTACAAAAACTAGCCGAACAATTTGCCCTACAAGAAGGCATCGCCTTAGGACGCGGAGGCGATCTAGAATTAAAAGCTTTTTACGGTGGAAACCGCTATTACCTTTTCGTCAAGAAAATATACCGCGACATCCGGATGGTACTGGCCCCACCTTCCAGCATCGGCAAGTTCGGGGCAGATACTGACAACTGGATGTGGCCTCGACACACAGGAGATTTCTGCTTGTTCCGCATTTATGCCACTCCTACAGGAGAACCTGCAGATTACTCAACCGTCAACATGCCATTACGCCCCAAGAAACATTTACGCATCAGCCTCGAAGGATACTCAGAAGGAGACTTCGCATTTGTCATGGGATTCCCAGGAACAACCTATCGTTACATGATCAGTGATGAAGTCCGCGAACGGATGGAAACCACAAACTTCATGCGAATACACATCCGCGATGCACGCCAAAAATTGCTTATGAAAGAAATGCAAAGCAACGACGCCATACGCATACACTATGCATCCATCTATGCCCGCAGTGCCAACGCTTGGAAGAATGCTTTAGGCATGAATGAAGGACTTATTTCGCTGCATGTATTCGACACTAAACACGCACAAGAACAAGAACTGTTGCAATGGGAAGCTGCAAAAGGCGATACAACGTGTGCCGCAGCTTATCGTGCCATTGAAAATATAGTGGCTCAACGACACGATGCACGTTACCATCAACAATGCCTACAAGAAGCTTTCGTCACAGGCATGGAATTCATGCGTATCCCGTCGACCACAGCATTAGTCACCGCACTAAAAGACAAGAATAAGCGCCATATTCAACGTGCAACAGATAGTCTGCGCATTGCTGCAGAACGCTATTTCTCCAGCATACCTTTCGCTGATGTAGAACGGAAAGTAGCAAAAGAAATGATGCGGCAATATTGTAAATATATCCCGGTAGAACAGCGCATTGGCATATTCAAAGCCATAGAAAAACGTTTTAAAGGCAGTACAGACAACTTTATAGACGCTTGCTTCGAACATTCCATATTCGGTTCTAAAGCAAACTTTGACAAATTCATCGAAAAGCCGGCACTCTACAAAATAGAGAATGACTGGATGGTATTGTTTAAATATTCCATCACCGATGGATTACTGCAAACAGCCATAGCTATGATGGACACTAACCAAAATTATAACTATGCGCACGGCGTATGGGTAAAAGGCATGATGGACATGCGGCAAGCGAAAGGATTGCCGATATATCCCGACGCCAATTTAACCTTAAGATTAACTTATGGGCAAATCTTGCCATACAGTCCCAAAGACGGTGAGGTATATGAATATTATACTACTTTGCGTGGAGTAATGGAAAAAGAAGACCCTACGAACTGGGAGTTCGTCGTGCCAGACAAACTTAAAAAACTATATCTCTCAAAAGACTATGGGCCTTATGCCTTGCCCAACGGAGATATGCCAGTCTGTTTCATAGTCAATACTGACCAGACAGGGGGCAATAGCGGTAGCCCTGTCTTCAATGCACGTGGTGAACTGATTGGTACCGGATTTGACCGCAACTACGAAGGGCTGACGGGGGACATAGCTTTTCACCCAACTCTACAACGGGCATTGTGTGTAGACATACGCTACACTCTATTTATTATAGACAAATATGCAAATGCACAACATATCATTAAAGAACTTGACATTATAAAATAAACAAAGTATGAAACACAACATCCTGCTTATTGCTTTCACTTTGATTGGCTTAAGCCTATCTGCTCAGGAAGTAGTACAAATGGACAAAAGCCTTTTTCTGGAGAAAGTATATAACTACGAAGTAACCCCATCGCCCACATATAGAGGAGATAAACCCGCAGTCATCGACTTATATGCAGACTGGTGTGGTCCTTGCCGCCGCGTGGCCCCTATCCTACGAGAATTGGCTAAACAATATGCTGGGAAAGTAGACTTTTACAAGGTCAATGTAGATCAAGAAAAAGAATTGGCAACCTTTTTCCAAGTCAGCAGTATCCCATTGGTCATATTCATCCCCATGGAAGGAGAACCGAAAAGCATATTGGGGCTCTCCCCTCAAAGCGAATATGCGCAGCTTATTGAAGAATATCTACTAAAGTAGAACCGAAACAAATGGAGCGATAGGTACATCGCTCCATTTTCCGTTATGCAATTCAGCCACATGGGAAAAGCCTGCCCGCGATAAAGCTTGTAAGGCAGACGTCCGTCCTGACTCAATACGATCGGGATAATGTGCATCGCTATTCACCACTACCCGTGCCCCTAAAGCATGTAAGAAAGAGAAATAGTGCTTATCGGGATAGAACACGCCCAAATCGTCATAAGCTTTTGTGTTAATTTCTATAAAATAACCTTGTCTCACAGCCTCTGCAAGATGAGCCTGTACCATGTCGACGTACCATTGCTGCTCTACGATATGTGGAGAATACCATTCTGCATTATAATGAACTTTGTCGGCATGTCCCAATATTTGGAAGCCACCTAACTGTAACATCCGGTTTGCACGGTCGAAATATTGTTTCACCACAGCTTCTATGTCTCCTTGAAAGTGTTGCAAAACCATCTTGGCAAACTTAGGAGCCGGCAAGTCTCCGTCCACCACATTTCCTTTGGCATCGTACAATAAATGCACTGAACCGATGCGATAGTCCAAAGACAATGCTTGAAACCATTCTGATGCTGGGTTCCACTCATCATTCAGGTAATCTATCTCCAAGGCTGCATACAATTCGACTGCTCCTTCATAACGTCGTTTCAAACGGTTCAACTCAGCCAAATAATCATCCATACGATCCCATTCCATGGTCCATGCTGTGGGGAAAGGCAAAGGAGCATGGCTGGAAAAACCGTAAGCAGAAAAACCTTTCGCACGTGCCCAACGGGCAAATGTTGCCATATCGGCCCTGCCGTCGCAGTACGTACAATGACTATGGTAATTGGTCTGATTCATAAGCCCTCCACTTCACTAAGTTCCATCCATCTCATTGTTTTGTCTTCTATCTCTTGAGACAAAAGCGGCAATCGTTTAGACTTCTCTGTCAGCTCGGCCACCGAAAGGGTGCCACTGCAAAGTTCTTGCTCCAATTGTTTTTTTTCCTGTTCCATAATCTCTATCTCCTGTTCGAGCGATTCCAATTCTCTACGTTCTTTGTAGGAAAGTTTCCGCTTCTGGTTTTCTGGACGCCGCCGTTCAGGTTCTTTCTTCGCCTTAAGGGTTTGCTTCTGCTCCTCACGCATGTTGCGGTCACGGGCATCTCGCCATGCCCGATACTGAGTATAGTTTCCCGGAAAGTCCCGAATGTCTCCTTGTCCGTTAAAGACAAGAAGATGGTCTACAACTTTATCCATAAAGTAGCGGTCGTGACTGACCACAATGACACAGCCTCGGAACCCTTGCAGGTATTCTTCCAGGATGTTGAGAGTCATGATGTCCAGGTCGTTGGTAGGTTCGTCCAAGACCAGGAAATTGGGGTTGCGCATCAGGACTGTACAGAGATAGAGACGCCGGCGCTCGCCACCACTTAGTTTGTAGACATAGCTGTATTGCTGCTCGGGACTGAAAAGGAAGTGTTGCAGGAACTGCGAAGCGGTCAATTTTTGGCCATTTCCCAAATCGATGACTTCCGCTATGTCCCGCACCACGTCTATCACTTTCATCTGCTCGTCAAACTGCAAGCCTTCTTGCGAATAATAACCGAAACGGACCGTCTCCCCCACATCCACCTGGCCGCTGTCGGGTTGTTCCAACCCCATCAGTATCTTGATGAAGGTCGATTTTCCGGCACCATTATTGCCTACGATGCCGACTTTCTCGTAGCGGGCAAAGATGTAGTTGAAGTCTTGCAATATGCACGTATCTCCAAATGCTTTACAGAGATGATGGGCTTCGAAAATCTTGTTGCCGATGTATCCGGCCTGTACATCCAGGCGTACCCCACTGTCATTAAAGCGTTGCTTGGCCACTTTCTCCAGTTCATAGAAAGCTTCTTCACGATAACGTGCTTTGTGCCCACGCGCCTGGGGCATGCGACGCATCCATTCCAGCTCGGTGCGATACAGGTTGTTAGCACGAGCCACCTCGGCTGCTTTCGCATCCAGACGTTCTTGCCTTTTACTCAGGTAATAGCTGTAATTGCCTTTGTAACGGTAAATGCTCCGATTGTCGATTTCTATGATTTCCGAGCATACGCGGTCGAGGAAGTAGCGGTCATGTGTCACCATCAGCAGAGTCAGCGACGTGCGACGCAGGTAATCTTCCAGCCATTCCACCATATCAAGATCCAGATGGTTGGTCGGTTCGTCCAGAATAAGCAAGTCTGGTTCCATGAGCAAGGCGTTTGCCAAGGCCACCCGTTTGAGTTGTCCGCCCGACAATTGATTGATGGGCTGGTTCAAATCGTAGATATGCAACTGTGTAAGCACTTGTTTGGCTTCCAGCTCATAATCTGCCACGCGGTGGTGTACGATACCGGCCCGATTGGCATGATAATGGCAGGCTTCCAGCACTGTCATGCCTGCCGGATAATGGGGGCTCTGTTCCAGATAACCCACCTTGACGTCTTTACGGAAAGTGATGGTACCGCTGTCGTAAGCCTCGTGTCCGGCCAGGATATTCAGCAAGGTAGATTTCCCACTGCCGTTTTTGGCAATGAGCCCTACCCGCTGCCCTTCGGACAAGCCAAAAGAAATGTTCTCATACAATACTAAGTCACCGAAAGATTTGGTGAGATTCTCAACTTGCAATATCGGGGTCACGTTCGTCTTTTTTTCAAATGAATATTAATGTTCCAACTGATGCCAGGCATCTTCATAGATGGCAGCCAAATGAATCTCTTCTTGGACTCGGACTTTGCTCCATACCAACTTCATAGGGTCAATCACCACGCCGGTGTCCACTTGCAACAATACGGGAGCCTCGCGGTTGCCATCCACCAATGTGCGCCATTCCATGCCGTCCACCTCATTGGCCAGGATAACGCATAAGACAATGCCGATGGAGAGCCAGGCATCCCGCTTCTTCGGTGCGAAAAGAGCTTTGTCTATCAACTGCTGCATCGAGTCAATGTCACTCTCCTCTCCCTGGAAATCTTTTTTCAACACATCTTTCACCTTGCCCGAGAGCCATTCATAGGCTTCGTTGATTCGGTATATCTCCAACAGGCGAACGGGTATTAATTCCGGCAGATACTTCACATTCGCATCGCGCACCTCCAACGAGCGGATAATGCGCTCCGCTTCGTCCACAGCTCCACCTTTCTTCACCGTAAACGAACATTCGAACGAAACGTCCTTCCGGCCAGTCACCCAAAAATGAGTCGTGTAAGCTTCGCCATCTTCTTCAAAATCTTCGGTACTGTAAGCACAAGGCAAGGTGCCGACCTGCACTTTCCGAGCCTGCGGATTCTCCTTCAATTCACGGAAAAGACATTCGTCCGCATAAGCCCCTTCGCCACGGTAGGCCGATATACGGAAATTGCCTGTCCAAACATCAGGATTATAAAACAGAAAGGAATCTTCGCCATCCTCAAATTCACTCCATGCAGCCGGATAAGACAGGCTGAACCAGCCTCCCGGCGAAATATATCTTTTGTCTTTTTCCATCTTCATGCCCATAAGGTTTTAATCTGATAAAGCCGGATGCAAAGTTATTATTTTTTCCGAATAGCCCGCCCATTTCACCTGAAAAACAATCGAAAGAAAAGTATCCGTCCTCCTGTCGGCAACACACGCCACTCTTTCCGAACACAAGCCGTCTTCCTTCCGAACACGAGCCACGCCTCGTCCGAACACAAGCCACAGCGATTACAAGACCTCCCTCTTCCCGCATTTTGTAACACAAATGTAACCTCTGTTTCATCTTGACGTAACAAAAGTATCGCACTTTTGTCGTGCAAAAGAAATAACACTTACCTTTGCGTTGCAAAGAAGAGTCTCACACCATTTAATTTACATGCGACGATGAGCAATTATAAAATTTTAGTAGTAGACGACGAAGAAGATTTGTGCGAAATCTTGAAGTTCAATCTGGAAAACGAAGGATACGAAATCGATACCGCCAATTCGGCCGAAGAAGCTTTGAAAATGGACATCAGCAGCTACGACCTGCTGTTGCTGGATGTCATGATGGGAGAAATCTCGGGATTCAAAATGGCCAACATTCTGAAGAAAGACCGCAAAACCGCCAACATCCCCATCATCTTCATCACAGCCAAGGACACCGAAAACGACACCATCACCGGATTCAATCTGGGAGCCGACGACTACATCTCCAAGCCCTTCTCCCTGCGAGAAGTCACGGCCCGTGTCAAGGCAGTGTTGCGCCGCACCAAGCAAGAAGAAGTATCCGAAGTGCCCGAGCAACTGACCTACAAAACCCTGGTATTGGACATCGTGAAGAAAAAAGTCAGCATCGACGGCGAAGAGGCTCCATTGACCAAGAAAGAGTTCGAGATACTCCTGCTCCTACTGCAAAACAAAGGGCGCGTTTTCTCCCGCGAAGACATCCTGCACCGCATCTGGAGTGACGAAGTATATGTATTAGACCGTACCATTGACGTAAACATAACCCGCCTGCGCAAGAAAATAGGCGCATACGGCAAGTGCATTGTAACCCGCTTAGGATATGGATACTGCTTTGAAGCCGAATAAACACAGCCACCGCATCTCGTTCAGTTGGAAACTGTTCCTACTGGTCATCTCGCTGTTCATCGTATTTGCCCTGTGTTTCATTGCCTACCAATATCAGCGTGAAAAAGAATACAAAGTAGAACTACTGGACATGCAACTGCAGGACTACAACGAACGCTTGTACATGGAACTGCGAAACCAAAACGAAACTACATGGAAACAAGCCCTGGACAAGTACATCGCACGCTACGTCAACAAAGACTTGCGGATCACCATCATAGACCTGCAAGGCAAGGTGCTGTATGACAACTTTGGAGACAGCCTGCAAATGAAAAACCACATCGGGCGCCCAGAAATACAAAAAACACTGAAAGACGGCAAAGGATATGACGTGCGGCGCTTGTCGGAAACCATGGGAGTGCCCTACTTCTATTCCGCTACCCTCTACGACAAGTTCATTATACGCTCGGCCCTTCCCTACAACCTGAACCTCCTGAACCATCTTTCGGCCGACCCTCATTACATTTGGTTCACCATAACCATTACCCTGCTGTTGGCATTCTTCTTCTACCGTTTCACTGCTCGCTTGGGAAAAGCCATCAACCAATTACGCGAATTTGCCAAAAGAGCCGACAAGAACGAGCCCATCGACATGGACTCCGAATTTCCTCACAACGAATTAGGAGAAATATCCGAACATATCGTGAAAATCTACAAACGGCTAAGAGAAACCAAAGAAGCCTTATACATCGAGCGCGAAAAACTAATCACACATCTGCAAACCTCGCGTGAAGGCCTAGGAGTCTTTACCAAAGATAAAAAAGAAATACTGGTGAACAACCTGTTCACTCAGTACAGCAACCTCATCTCCGACTCCAACCTGGAAGAGACCGAAGACATCTTCACCATCAACGAGTTCAAGAGTATCACGGACTTTATAGACAAGATGCCCAAGCGCCCGTCTAACGAAGAAAAGCGCATGTCCATCAATATCAACAAAAACGGCCGGGTATTCATCGTCGAATGTATCATCTTCCAAGACCTCTGCTTTGAGATTTCCATCAACGACGTCAGCCAGGAAGAAGAACAAATACGCCTGAAAAGACAATTGACGCAGAACATCGCCCACGAGCTAAAAACGCCAGTAAGCAGCATACAAGGCTATCTGGAAACCATTGTGAGCAACGAAAATCTGCCACACGAAAAAATGATGCTCTTCCTCGAACGCTGTTATGCCCAAAGCAACCGCCTGACCCGCTTACTGCGTGACATCTCAGTATTGACACGCATGGACGAAGCAGCCAACATGATAGATATGGAAAAGGTAGACATCAGTGTACTGGTAGCCAATATCGTAAACGAGGTATCGCTGGAACTGGAAGAAAAGCATATTACCGTAGTCAATTCGCTGCGCCCCAAAATCCAGCTAAGAGGAAACTATTCACTGCTATACTCCATCTTCCGCAACTTGATGGACAATGCCATAGCCTATGCAGGTACATACATCCGCATCAACATTTCATGCTTCCGCGAAGACGAAAACTATTACTATTTCAGTTTCGCAGATACGGGCGTAGGCGTAGCCCCCGAACACCTGAACCGGTTGTTCGAGCGTTTCTACCGCATTGACAAGGGCCGTTCACGCAAGTTGGGCGGCACAGGTCTCGGACTGGCCATCGTTAAAAACGCTGTGCTCATCCACGGCGGTACCATCTCGGCCAAAAACAATCAAGGCGGCGGGCTGGAATTTGTATTCACCCTAGCAAAAGAAAAGTAAGGAACATCTCAGTAACCTGCCCATCCTAACTTGCCGATGCCTCAGCATATACCTTCATTGCCCGTAGCTGCCGACACCGCTTAAACGCCAACTTAACACATCTAATAAGAAGACAGTGGTGTACAAGCCATGCAAAGAATGGCACAACGGGGCATATGCTGAGACAGCAACGAATTATGGGGGAAAGTGAAAAAGGGACACACAAATAAAATAAAAGCCCCAGCTCCACAAAGAGCCAGGGCTTTACAATTTCAATAAAGAGAGCGGTTCAGTACGCCAATGTCCTTTCAGGTGAAAGGAAAAGCCGGATGTCACTTACGCGCACCCAACTTATCGTCGATGTAATACATCCCGGCTGCACCGGCTTTCTTCAATACCTCAACGATGCCAGAAGCAGTAGCTTCTTCCTCTACTTGCTCGCGGACAAATCCCCACAAGAAATCCTGCGTGGCCTTATCACGTTCAGCAGAAGCGATGTCGGTCAAATCGTCAATCATCTTAGACACACGGCACTCATGTTCATAAACCTGTTGGAAAACCTCCAACGGAGTACCAAACTCATTAGGCACCACATCTACCTTGTCAACCATGGCCGTACCACCACGCTTAATCAAATAAGAAGCCATTTGACAAGCATGATCATTTTCCTCGGCAGATTGTTTCCTCAGCCAAGATGCCATACCACTGAATCCTTCTTTTTCCATATAGAAGGACATTGAAAGATAAAGATTGGCCGACCACAATTCAGCCGTGATCTGGTCATTGATTGCTTTCTGTAATTTCTCTGTGATCATAAATCTATCAGTTTTAATTGATGACGCTGCAAAAGTAACGAGATTAAGCAGAGATTGTTCTCTCTATAACATTTTTTAATTCTATCTACATTTCCAAAAGGCGAGCGGCATTGTTTTACCAAAAAATAACAAGAGCAATGTAAGCTTTATGAAGCTATTTTCGTAATATTGCAGCTTATTAATCAAAAAACATAGAATTACATATGGTAAACAATCTAACAAAAATGGCAGCGGGCTTGATATGTCTTTTCATTAGTCTGACTGCAATGGCTCAAGAACAGAACGATACCCGTTACTTGGAAGGGGCAGTCCCTTTAGTAAACGGTAAAGTAATTTTTAGCCATGAGTACTCCCTCAAAGGAATGTCGCAAGATGAAATTTATGACAGTGTACTGGCATGGATGGAGCAAAGGCTGAAAAAGAACGAAAACAACAGCCGCATATTATACACCAATAAAGAAAAAGGACAAATTATAGGCATCGGAGAAGAGTGGATTGTCTTCAAGAAAAGTGCCCTATCATTAGATCGGACATTCATCACTTATCAACTGACCGTAACCTGCCAACCTAATGTTTGTAATTTCAGTATCGAGAAAATTCGATATGAATATCGCGAAGGCGAAGAAAAATATACAGCAGAAGATTGGATTACAGACAAGTATGCCCTAAACAAATCGAAAACCAAACTAGTACGAGGATTGGCCAAATGGCGGCGGAAAACCATAGATTTCGTAGACACATATTTCAATCAACTAGGAGAAGTTTTAAGTCCGGAATCCGTACAAACAGTTCAACAAGCACTGCCGTCAACCACTGCATCTGAACAAAAAACAGTTCCACAACAAACGACACAACATGAACTGAAGCCAGAAGAATTAACTACCGACATGATACCCGTAGGCACTGGGAAATTAGTAATCGTCATTGGAACAGATCTTTTCAATCAGACCATAATGACTGCCAATTCAGGCGGCTCACTGGGAGAGGTAGACGGGAAGGCAGTAATCTTTACCATACTCTCACCCGAACAACCTCATACAGCACTGGATAAAGCCTCAGAATACAATGTACGTTTCTATCCCAATGGTGCCACACAACCAAGCATAGAACTGCAATGCCGTAAAATGCCTTCACCAGAAGTACCAGAAGGAATGCCACGGACGTATGTAGGAGAAATTGTAAAAGCAATCGCCTTTCAATAGTCCAGCAACAAAAACATTTCTTATTTCAGAATTTAAATCATCCAAACAGTGAGCATTGAAGAAGCAATGATGGGAGGGATTGTTTTTCGTGGTAAGAAAGAACGTCCTAAAGAAGAGCCCAAAGTCAAAACAAAAGCCAAAAAGAAAACTTATATCACCGGCTTGCATGGATCGGGGGCAGCAAAAATGAAAGCAGAAATCCGACGCAGACGAGCCAATAGGAACAAAAAGAGTTGAATTGGCAATAAGTTAAGAATAAGGCCTCCCGCTGCAACAATTACATCGTTGAACGGGAGGTCTTTTTGCATCATAATAAATAAAGTAATCTGAAAATAAACCCCAAGAGACCTTCCTTCTGAAAATTCACATAAATGTAATGCCTCGACATACGCCACATATCCTTGATAATCGTAATTTTGAAGCCGTAATATAAAATCAACAACATGAAATTAAAAAACATTCTATCGGTATTCGCCCTGATGCTGGCTTCTTATGCCAATATACAGGCTCAACAAACTAAAGTTATCGCCCATCGTGGTTTCTGGAAGACATCTGGTTCTGCTCAAAATTCCATTACTGCATTAGTGAAGGCTGACTCAATCCATTGTTATGGTTCAGAATTTGATGTATGGATTACTACTGATGGACAGCTTGTGGTAAACCACGATGAGACATTCAAAGGAGTTACCATACAAGACGCAACTGCTGCTGTCTGTACTGCGGTCCGCTTAAACAATGGCGAGCAACTGCCTACTCTTGAACAATACCTCAGCAGGGGACAACAATTGACAACCCGTCTTATTCTTGAACTAAAACCGCACCGTACGCCGGAACAAGAGACGAAGGCCATTGAAGGCATTGTACGCATGATAAAAGACTTCAACCTGGAAAATCGTGTGGAATATATTTCTTTCTCCAAACATGCTACCAAAGAGTTCATCCGCTTGGCTCCCAAAGGCACACCGGTCTACTATTTATCAGGTGATGCCACGCCTCAAGAGCTGAAAAGCTGGGGATGTGCAGGTCCGGACTATCATTTCAGTGTTTTCCAAAAGAACCCCGAATGGATTGAGCAATGCCACAAACTTGGCATGAAAGTCAATGCATGGACTGTAAATGATGCCAAAAACATGCAATGGCTGATTGAGCACAAAGTTGATTTCATCACAACCAACGAACCCGTCCTCTTGCAGCAAGAACTGAAAATGTAAGAACGGACAGGTTAACAAAAACATTGACAACCGAAGGCGCTTCATTGAGAAACAGTGAAGCGCCTTTAATGTATCAAATCAATCAGAAAACGCACAAATGCACTTATAAATTAAAACAAAACAAAAGGATAATCCGCACAATCGTTATAAATCAAAAAAAATATAGAAAAAAGTTCCCTTCTTCATTCCCTTCTAAACAAAATGCCATACATTTGCACGACAATAGGTCAAAAAGACATAAATAAAGAATAAAATAGAGCATAATGTCCAATATTATTCATTTTACAAAGATGCATGGTGCGGGGAATGATTATATTTATGTCGATACCACGCGCTACCCCATTCATCATCCCGAGCTCTTGGCCAGGCGGTGGAGCCCTGCCCACACAGGCATTGGCAGCGACGGACTGGTACTTATCGGGGCATCAGATAAAGCAGACTTCCAAATGCGCATATTCAACGCAGATGGTTCAGAGGCCCGCATGTGCGGCAATGCCTCACGCTGCATCGGGAAATATGTCTATGAATACGGATTGACTACAAAGACCCACCTCACACTCGAAACGTTGTCGGGCATCAAGCAACTCCAATTACATATTCAAAATGGGAAAGTAAGTGCTGTCACTGTCGACATGGGTACACCTGCCACCGGAGTGCGGGATTTACGTGAACAACCTATCACTGCCGGAGGAAGGACATTTTACGCCACCAGTGTTTCCATGGGAAATCCGCATCTGGTCATCTTCACCAACGACATTAGCCAGATAGACTTGCCAACCATAGGCCCGTTATTGGAACATCACCCTTGGTTTCCGGAACGTACGAACGTAGAATTTGCCCAAGTATTGTCAGACGGCGACATCCGGATGCGTGTTTGGGAACGGGGCTCAGGCATTACCCAGGCTTGCGGCACCGGAGCTTGCGCCACTGCCGTGGCAGCCTGCCTTACCCAACGTGCCGGGCGCCATTCAAACATACACATGGACGGAGGATGCCTTCAAATCGAATGGGACACCACGACCGACCATGTATTAATGACCGGAGAAGCCACAAAAGTATTTGACGGGGAAATAGAAATTAAGGACTGAAACCGATGACCATAAAACAATATAATGTATCGCTCCAGATGAATAGCTGCACACAACCGGCCAAGATGGCCTTCCACTCCCGCACCATAGTCACTTCAAGGCCGGGATAAGGATAGCATCATCGTACATGATGCCTATCATCATCGTACATGATGCCTACCATCATCGTACATGATTCCTACCATCATCGTGCATGATGCCTAATCAACGCCGTACATGATGTTACATTCCTCCGGCAGCCTGGCAACATCAAAGCACCGGAAAGACAGCGGCTTTATACTGATGAATATTCATGAATCTAAAAAACGACATATAACATGGCTTTAGTAAACGAACATTTTCTCAAATTGCGCGGCAGCTACCTGTTCTCAGAGATAGCCAAGAAAGTAAACGCCTTCCGGGCCACACATCCCAAACAAAACCTCATCAGCCTGGGAATCGGCGATGTCACACGCCCTTTGCCACCAGCCTGCATCGAAGCCATACACAAGGCAGCAGACGAAATGGCCAACAGCCGCACCTTCCATGGCTATGGCCCGGAACAAGGCTATGACTTCCTCATCGAAGCCATCATCAAAAACGACTATGCCCCGCACGGAATCCGCCTGACCCCTTCGGAAATCTTTATCAGCGACGGAGCGAAAAGCGATACTGGAAACATCGGCGAACTGCTACGCTGGGACAACAGCATGGCCATCACCGACCCGGTTTATCCGGTCTACGTAGACAGCAACATCATGTGCGGACGCTCCGGGATATTGGGGGAAGACGGGAAATGGAGCAACGTCACCTACTTGCCCTGCACCGCCGAAAACCATTTCGAACCGGCATTGCCCGACCACCGCGTAGACCTTATCTACCTCTGCTATCCCAACAACCCGACCGGCACGACATTGACGCATGAACAACTAAAGAAATGGGTCGACTACGCATTGGAAAACGATACACTTTTGATTTTCGATGCAGCATACGAAGCCTATATCCATGAAGAAAACGTGCCACACTCCATCTACGAAATACGAGGTGCCAAGAAAGTAGCCATCGAAATACGCAGCTACTCAAAGACGGCAGGTTTCACCGGCATGCGCTGTGGCTACACCATTGTGCCCAAAGAACTAACCGCCACCACACTGACAGGGGAACGCATTGCCCTTAACCCCTTATGGAACCGCCGGCAATGCACCAAGTTCAACGGGACCAGCTATATCACACAACGGGCGGCAGAAGCCATCTACACACCCGAAGGCAAACAACAGACAAGAGCCAACATTGAATATTACATGGACAATGCCCGGATGATGAAAAAAGGGCTTGAAGCCTCCGGACTTACTGTCTACGGAGGCATCAATGCCCCTTATCTATGGGTGAAAACGCCCGATGGCATAAGCTCTTGGAGATTCTTCAGCCAAATGCTTTATGAAGCCAATGTCGTAAGCACTCCGGGTGTTGGTTTTGGCCCCAGCGGTGAAGGATTTATCCGCCTCACAGCCTTTGGCAGCCACGAAGACAGCGAAGAAGGCATCAGGCGCATACAGCACAACCTGTAAGAATCATTTAAATTCCCGGACTGCCTTTTTCGGGTCGGCTATAACCTTGCCCCATTCATAATTGCGCAACAAAGCCAACAGCGTAGCAATAACAATAACGATGCGTGCTGCCCACAGCACAATAAGAATGGCAACAGCGATAAAGCCCAAACGCATGAAGGTGATTATCATTGAATCATCTTCTTTCGTTTTCGAGCCATCGCTCCAGGTAGTAATAGTAGTAGTCACCTTCAAACTGGCAGCCGCTCCAACCAAAGCACCAGCTATGGCAAACAGCACTTTCTTAGCCCCACTGGCCACCGCAGTCTCACGACGCCTCTTTGTAATCATGTACCCCTTAGGCCGACAAGCAAAGATATAAAGGGCAATCCAGATAAAGCACCAGATGCCTGCCCAACGGGTATCTGAAGCACGTGCTTTTGCCATATCCACCAGGTGTTCACGGTATCCTGCCACATCATACGCTTGCAGTTCCTCTAAGCGCTCCTCATTACTCTTCAAATATTCTTCGTAACGTTCACGTTTTTTTTGCGAAATAGTGTCACAGGCCAATGTATCCTGATATTGAGCGCTATTCTTTTGCAAATTGGCAATATATTCATCCAATTCCTGGCGCACTTGTTCGTCGCTCATCGCCTGACGTTGTTTCACTAAATCTTCGTCCCCCCCGACCGAGAACAAATAATAAACTCCCATTATCGCCACGCAGATAACGACCCACCACGCAAAGGTCCAATGACGTTGACGAGACCAATCCACCACACCACGAGTTTCATAAAGTGCTTCCATCAATTCACTGTCACTCGTATCTTCCACTGCTGCCTCTGCTTGCTTCAAAAGACGATCCATCTCCTCCGTTTCACGAGCTGTACGAGGATAAAAATCGGCTCCAGCCTGTCCATGATACCCTGCCACGTCCCATGCTTGAAATAATAATTCTTCGGCACGCGAATTTCGGGAATCATCAGTAT